>JANMTS010000171.1:0-3595 GCA_031390755.1 Holophagales bacterium | reverse complement strand
ACCCCCTCGGGAGCAACAGGGCAGGCACAAGACCTGCCCCTACAGTAGCCGTGCGAATGGGCACATGGTCCATGATCGACGGCCGTTCAACCCACCAGATCCGTGATCCCCCGTAGTCCCCTGTCACGTCGGAAAGAACGTGCGGATTCCGACGAAGCCGGCCACCCATTCCGACGTGAAAGCGGCCACCCATTCCGAGGCGAAGGCGGCCACCCTGCCGGAACTCGCGGCGAGCAGGGCTCATGGTGGATCGAAGTGGCCGCCTTGAGGCCCGTTAACGGCCTCTGAGTCTGTCATCTTTTCTCTTTTTTTGTCTCTTTTCCGACCTCGCCGTCGCGGCTGTGGGAGCTGTGGGAATCCTGGACGGGTGGCGGGCGGGCGTCCAGGATTTCCAAGGGGTGTGGGAAGGTCCGGAGGGCGGGCGGGTGGCGGTCCGGAGCTTTCCATACCCCGTCAGCTTCCATAGCCGGGGGGTGGGGGCCGGCCGGCGCGCGCCTCACGACGGGCTGTCCTCCAGCGTGCCCAGCGCGATCTTGCGTCTCGACTCGCCCAAGAGCTTGATCTGGTAAGCGTTGTGGACCAGACGATCGAGCATGGCATCGGCCAGGGTGGCGTCGCCGATGGCCTCGTGCCACATCTTGACCGGCAGTTGGCTCGTCACCAGGGTCGAGCGGCGGCCATAGCGGTCCTCCAGGATCTCCAGCAGGTCCCGGCGCTGTGCATCCACCAAGGGTTGGAGGCCCCAGTCGTCGAGGACCAACAGATCGATCCGCGACAGGCTGGCCAGCAGCTTCGAGTACCGGCCGTCCACCTTGGCGGTGCCCAGATCCGACAGCAGCCGCGGCACGCGGTGGTAGGCCACGGTGAAGCCCTCCCGGCAGGCCTTCTGGGCCAGAGCGCAGGCCAAGAAGCTCTTGCCGGTGCCGGTCTTGCCGGTGATCAGCACGTTGAGGTGCTGGGTGATCCACTGGCACGAGCACAGAGACACGAAGAGCAACCGATCCAGGCCTCGGGGCGTTCGCAGGTCCACGTCTTCCACCGCCGCGCTCTGGCGCAGTCGCGCCTTGGCGAGACGGTCTTTCAGCCGGCGGTTCTCGCGCTCCGTCATCTCACGGTCCACCAGCAGACCCAGACGCTCGAGAAAACTGAGATCCTCCAGACCGGTCATCTGCATCTGCTCCTCCAGGCCCTTGACCATGCCGCTGAGCCGCAGCGCTTGGAGATTCTCCAGCGTCGGATGGGTCAGCATGGCCACTCCTCCCCGCCGTAGTACGAGGCGCCCCGGAGGTTCTCATGCACCTGAGGAAGGGCCGCCGGCGGCTCGCCAGCCGGCACCTCCTGCCGGTCCAGACCCGCCTGCAGGATCGAGCGCACGCTGCGGTACGAGACCGCGTCGACCTGAAGAGCCCGCCGGCAGGCCGCCTCCAGCCTCTCTCCACCGTAGCTCTGGCCCAGCCGCATGATCCCCAGGCACGAGCGGAAGCCCTGTTGTGGATGCGCCCGCGTCGACATCACCCGCTCGATCAGCCCGCCCACTGATGGCCCCGTCTCCCGCGCCCACCGCACCAGACGCTCGGGCGTCCATTCCGCGTACTGCCGATGCGCACGTGGCATGTGAGCGCACTGCGTCGTATGAGCTCCTCGCAGAAGGCTGCGCAGATGGCTGGCCACCCGCTTGCCTTTGGCGAAGCATTCAACCGTCTGGGCGCTCACCCGCACGTCCAGCTGCTGGCTCACCAGCTGGTACGGCACGCTGTAGTAGTGGCCTTCGACCTCGACGTGATAGTCGATGTGGACCCGCGCCTTCTTCCACTCCGCGTAGGTGAAACGTTCGGCTGGCAGCGGTCGAAGAGCCGGCTCCTCGAGGCTCTCGAACAGCGATCGCCGGGAGCCGGGACGCTTGCCAAACGGACGCTGGTTCAACGGGCCCAAAAGCTCGCGGATCACCTGGTTGAGCTCGCCGAGCGAGAAGAACGTCCGATGGCGCAGGCGGGCCAGGATCCAGCGTTGGACCAGCTGCACGCCGGCCTCGACTTTGGCCTTGTCGCGCGGCCTGCGCACCCGGGCCGGCATCACCGCGACGCCGTAGTGCACGGCCAGATCCTGGTAGGTCGGGTTCAGCTCGGGCTCGTACCGGCACGCCCGGCTCACTCCAGAGCGAAGATTGTCCGGGATCACCAACTCCGGCAAACCGCCGCCGAACTCGAAGGCTCGCACGTGCGAGCCGATCCAGTCGGACAGACCCTGGCTCCACGTCGCCTCCGCGAAGGTGTAGCTGCTGGCCCCCCACACCGCAACGAACACCTGCGCCTCCCGCACCTCGCCCGTGCCTGCGTCGACCACCGGCACCGTCGCGCCGCAATAGTCCACGAACAGCTTCTCCCCGGGCCGGTGCACCTGGCGCATGCACAGATCCTGCTTGCCCCGCCACGCCCGGTACAGGTCGCAGAACCGGCTGTACTGGTAGCCGTCCGGATGCTGCTCCCGATACTCCTGCCAGACCAGGGAAAGCGTCATGTCCCGGCGCTTCAACTCCTCGTGCACCGCCACCCAGTCCGCCTCCGGCCGCTCGGCCTGCGCCGACGGTCTCCGGGCCGGCGGATACAGACGGCTCTCCAACTCCTCCCCGCTCAAGCTCTCCCAACTCTCCAGCAGGCCAGCCTTCTGCACCCGCTCAACGTACTCCGCCACGCTCGCCCTCCCGATTCCTATCGCCTGGCTGACCTGCCGCTGGCTCAAACCGCACACCAGCAGCAAACGCAACACCTCTTGGACCTTCCGCATACTGAGTCTCCTTGCCGGCATCTGTCTCCCTTCGGAGACCAGAATGTCACGGCGTCGGAGCCCTTCTCGCCGACCATTCCGACAGCAAGCCGGCCACCCTGCCGACGAACCTCAAAAAGTGGCCGCCTTCACGTCGGAATGGGTGGCCGCTTTCGCCTCGGAATGGGTGGCCGCCTTCACGTCGGAACGGTGGCCGCCTTCGCGTCGGAATGGGTGGCCGGATTCGCTCGGAATCCCCAGCCGAGAGGGACCGGGCGGGCCGGCTCCGCGATCCCCGTCGGCGTGTCCAGCAGGCCGAAGATCCGCCGCGAGCTCGCCTTGGCCCGCTCGTAGTCGTCGAGCGTGTTGCCGAGCCGGGTGATCGGCCAGAGGAGCCGCTCGGTCATCATGGCGAAGAGCACGAGCTCGCCGACGCTGATGATCCCCGACCCGTTCAGAATCCAATAGCTCCCCACCAGGAGGACGCCGGCGAAGCCGACCACGATGGCCATGCGGATGACCGGCGTGTAGGCCGAGGAGAACCGGATCGCCTCCAGGTTGGCCCGGCGGTAGTCCTCGGAGGCCTGGCGTACGCGCTCGGTCTCGAACCCCTCGGCGGTGAAGCTCTTGATCACGTGGATCCCGGCGATGTTGTTCTCCAGCCGGCTGGCGAGGCCGCCGACCCCTTCGCGCACCTTGTTGGAGCGCGGCGAGATCAGGCGCTGGTAGGTGATGCCGCCCCACCGCATGAACGGGATCGGAAAGAGCGCGACCAGAGAGAGCTGCCACGAGATGGGAACCATTACCGCCATCGAGAAGACGAAGAGCACGG
>JANMTS010000169.1:0-32530 GCA_031390755.1 Holophagales bacterium | reverse complement strand
GCGAGCACCGGTCGGCGGCGAACGGGATTCGCCGGGCGGCGGGACCGCTCCGAATCCTCACCCCCTGGCCCCCTCTCCCAGGGGGAGAGGGGGAACCCCCGCCCATCCTGCTTTTCAGCTTTTGGGTGGTGGCGCCCCCTCACCCCTCGGGAGAGGGGGACGGGGGGTGAGGATTCGAAGCGTCGACGCTCCCCCTACCCCTTCGGGATCGGCAGGAAGGGCGGCTCGGGCCTCCACTCGCGCCGGAGCAGCGAGTAGATCTCCAGGTCGTGGTGCTCGCCGCGCTGGAAGACCGCCTCCCGCAGGACGCCTTCCTTCGTGAAGCCGGCCTTCTCCGCCACGCGGCGCGAGGCGTGGTTGCCGGGCATGATGCCGAGCTGCAGCCGGTTCACGTTGCGGTCCGCGAAGAGGTAGCTGCAGAGGAGCCGGAGGGCCGACGTCATCAGCCCCTTGCCCCGCCGGATTTCGTTGAAGACGAGATATCCGATCTCCAGGCCGTCGGCGTAGAAGGCGGTCCGGAACCAGCCGATCTGTCCCAGGAGGCGACCATCCTCGGAATCGACGATCAGGAGCTTGGTGTCGTCCGGCGTGAAGAAGCCGGTCTCCTGGAACTGCTTCCGGAACCCGGGCTGGGAGCCCATCCGGACCTGGATGAAGTCGCCGCGCGTGAGCACGTCGTTCTGGGTCTCGTACAGGAAATCCAGGTCCGCCTCGCGGACCGTGCGCAGGACGAATCCGTCGCCCTTGATCATCGTTCGCTCCTCGTGCTCCCCGCGGCCGGCTCCAGCACCAGCCGTTGCTTCGCTTCCGCCTCGATTCTCTCCCGGCTGTAGAGCAGAGGGAAGTACCGGCCCTCGGCCCAGAGCGGCAGCAGGTCCGAATAGTGCGGGCTGAGCGGCTGGCCGGACTGGCCGGGCACGCTGGTGGCCACGGACCGATCCCAGTCCGCCACGTCCAGAATCTCGCGGAACGAGGCCCCGAAGGCCACGTCGAAGCCCGCGCCTCCGGCGACGCGGACGGTGTCGCGGTCGCCGCCCAGCTCCAGGGCGGGCAGCCGGAACAGCTCCCGGGCCTCCTCGCTGCCGGCGTTGGGAGCGGCGAGCGGATGCTGGAAGCCGGTGCGGTGGAGCGTCCCCCATCGCCACGCCGCGGGATCGTCCCCCAGGCGTTTGAAGGTCTCGGCGAGCGCCTTCCGGAAGCTCGACAGGAGGACGACGTCGCGGCCGGCCGGAAGATCGTCGCCGAACCACCGGGCCGTCGGCTTGCTCAAAAGGCGCAGGATGTCCTCGGTCGAGGCGGTGTTCTCCACGATCGGCCAGACCGAGGCCGGCACGCGCTCCTTGAGGACGGCTTCCGGCAGCGACTCCAGCCAGATCTCGTAGAGCGGGGTCTCCGCGGAGTCCTTCGAAGCGGTCCGGTCCCACTTCGCCAGACGGTCGATCCAGGGCTTCAGATCCGCGTCAGTATCGGCGCCAGTCGTTCTCTTCGCCTGGACGAGCAGATTGACCAGCCCCCGCGCCGGACCCGAGAGCTCGTCGTGCTGGAGTCTCTGGAAGTCCTCCAGCGTGAACTTGCGGCCGGGCTGGGAGAGTACCTCCAGAAGCCGGTCGATGCGGAAGCGCGACGCCCAGTCGTAGCCCAGGTCGTGCTTGTAGCCTTCGGGCCGGATGTTGTGGTTGGCCGTGGCGAGGAGATGGCTCGCGGGATTGAACGACTGCGGCAGCTCCGCGGCCGGCACGAAGCCCTGCCACTCGTAGCGGCCGTCCCCGGGCACGGGCAGCAGGCCGTTCCAGCCCTTCCGGATCGGGGTCATGCCGGCAACCTTCCAGCCGATGTTGCCGTCCACATCCGCATACAGCAGGTTCTCGGAGGGCACCTGCCAGCGCTCCAGGGCGGCGAGGAACTCCGGCCAGGTCCGGGCGCGGTTGAGCGAGAGCGATCCGAGATAGCCGGCCGTGCCGGGCTCGCTGCCCACCCAGCGCAGCGCCCACGCGCGGTGGCGGGCCGGGTCTTCGTGGACCACCGGTCCGTGCGAGGTGAATTTCAGCTCGACCTGCACCGGCTCCGCGCCTTTGACCTGGATCGTCTCGCGCTCGATCCGGATCGGAGCCCAGCCGCGGCCCCAGCGGACCTGCGCGGGGTTCTCGGGGTTGACCTCTTCCAGATAGAGATCCTGCTGGTCGATCCCGACCACGGTGAACCCGAACGCCACGCGGTCGTTGTGGCCGGCGGCGACACCTGGCAGGGCCGGCTCGCCCGCGCCGATGACGTTCCAGCCCGGCCCGACGAGATGGACCATCCAGCGCAGGCTCGGCACGCCGATGGCGCGGTGCGGATCGTTCGCGAGGAGCGGCTTGCCGGTGGCGGAGAGGGTGCCGTCCACCACCCAGTTGTTGCTGCCTTCCCGGTTGTCCGCGCCGAACTTCACCGGCTGCCCCGCGGCCAGGAAGCCGGCGAGAATCCTGGGCTCCACCGCGGCGAGGTCGAGCCCCTCGGGGGCGTTGAGCGGAACGGGAGGGTCGGAGGGAATCAGGTCGACAGCGGCCTCCGGACCCAGCTCCCGCAGCAGGAGAGCACGCGCGACTTCGAGCGTGGCATAGCCGGTCACGCCGAGCGCGGCCACCCGGCTCAGGCAGACCTCGGGAGTCCAGGGCTCGGGCTTGAATCCGGCCAGCTCGAACTCGATGGGAAGGCGGTCCCCTACCGTGGCGATGTAGGCGTTCACGCCGTGCACGAACGCTTCGACGATCGAACGGGCGTCCGGAGCGTAGCTGGCATACTCAACGTCGAGGTCGCCCCGGTAGCGCAGCAGCCGGGTGATCCGGTCGCGCTCCACATACTTCGACCCCAGAATCTCCGCCAAACGTCCCTCGGCCCCCCGCCGCCAGAGCTCCATCTGGAACAGCCGGTCCTGAGCCGCCACGAACCCCTGCGCAAAGAAGAGGTCGTCCTGCGTCTCGGCATAGATGTGAGGGATGCCCCAGGCGTCGCGGAGCACCGTGACCGGCCGGCTCAGGCCGGAGACCTCCAAACGGCCGGAGGTCTGAGCCAGCGCGGCCCGGGCGCGGGCTTCGAGGGTGGGGGCCTCCTGAGGCGCCTGGGCCAGAGCGGCCGAGGCCAGGAGAAGGGCGGAGATGACAATTAGATAAGAGCGTAGATAGGGACGACGGAAAGGAAGGCGACGGGGATTCATGAGGAGGGGAAGGTTACCATCAGGCGCCGCCCCTCCTGGGACCGCCGGCGTCTCGCCGGCGGAGCGGCGGAGACAGATGGCATCAACGTCGAGCGTCGAGTCGGCAGGACGGGGAGGGCGCCCAAGGAGAGGACGCCCTCCTTTCTACTGCCCTTAGAGGTAGATGCAGTAGCCGTGGTAGCAGGACGCCGCGTCACCACAGGAGACGTAGCACTTGGGCTGGCCAAATCCGCAAGGCGCGCCGCAGACGTTCTGGGCTCCGACCATGAGCTTAAGCTCTTCCAAGGTGATCGGCTTTTCCGGAGAGGGATTCATCTCAGGCGCCGGGGCCGGAGAGGTCGCTGCCAAGTTGATGGACGCCGCGGCAGAGCACTGCTGCGCACTGCCGACACTGGGGATGAACAGCCCAAGGGCAAGGATTCCGCACAGACACCAGAGTGAAATCTTTCGGGGCATCGTTCTCTCCTTTAGTAACCAATGGAGCCTCTGGATGAGGTCCGGCACTATCTTCTAAACCTACAGGGTGATGTAGAGACCCGAAAGGGGACAAGTCGGCGCCGACGCTCGATGTCGACTCCATCCATCTCCGCCGCTCCGCCGGCGAGACGCCGGCGGTCCCAGGGGCTTCAACTCGTCACAAACAAGGTCGACTCGGCGCAGGGAGACCTGACTTCGTCACAAACAAATCCACTTCGTGCCGAGTCAAGATCAACTCGGCACGAATAAGGACAACTCGCCGCAGGTCAAACTTATTTGTGGCGACAAGAGGTTTACTCGACACAAATAAGGAGGGTTCGGCGCAAAAAAGTTGATCTCGCCCCAAGGAAAAGTTATTTTGTGCCGAGTTGAGCTTCTTTGTGACGATCTACTGTTGTTTGTGACGAGGAAACTCTCTCAGGGACGGGAGATGCCTCGGTCAGCGATACACCGGGCGGCCTGAAGCTCGGCCTCAATCTCTTCGTCTTTGAGATTGATCGCCGGCACACCGATCCGATCAAGCTCCTTGAGAAAGAATGCTCGGCTCATTCCTGCCAGCTTGGCCGCTCTTCCCGAGGACAGCCGCCCTAACTCAAACAGCTTGGCCGCTTCGAGGAATCGCTTCTCTCTTTCGGCAACGCCATCGGTCATCGCACCCCCCTACTCCACCCGCACCGTCGCCTTGCCGTTCGGAGTCACTACTGCCGAGCCCGTCCACGTCCGGCCATCCGCGGCCGTAACCGTCAGCGTCCAGGCTCCGACGGTGACGCGCTGAAGCTCCCTGCGGCCGTCTTCCAGGCCGAAATCGCTCTGAACCTCTCCGGCACGCAGGGTGCGGAAGACCTTCCCGGCGGCGTCGGTGAGGACGACCTTGGCTCCGACCGCGGAGCCGGCGAGGGCGGGCACTTCCACGGTGAGGCCTCCGGAGGACGGCAGGACGACCCGGCCGGCGTCTCCGGGCGCGGTGACGGCCAGGGACTGGCTGGCCCAGCCGTCGGCGTCGATCAGCAGCTCCCAGGCTCCGGGCGCGACGCTGGAGATTCGGACGCGGCCGTTCTCTCCCACGTTGTGGGAGGTGACCGACACGGTCCGGCCGCTGGCGTCGATCACGGCGGCCCGGACCTGCACGGGCGGCCGGCCGGTCGGGAGCATCACCTCCAGAGTGATGCCCTCGGTGGCCTGAAGCTTCAGCTCGACCCCCTCCACCGGCGAGCCGGAAACCTCCAGCGCCTCCTCGGCCGGCGCGTAGCCCTCCTGGGAGGCCTTGATCCGCCAGCTGCCCTCGGTGACGTTGAGGAAGCGGAAGGCGCCGAGGGAGTCGGTGCTGGTCTCGACGGGGAAGAAGCGGCCGGCGCTCTCCCCCTCCTGCTGGGGCAGCAGGACGACCGAGGCTCCGGAGATCGGGCTGCGGTCCCCGGCGTCGGTGACCTGGCCGGAGACCGAGACGGTTCTCAGCTCGATGAGCACGTCCCGGTCCGAGGACAGCTCCACCGACTCCTGGTGCCGGGCGCCGCCCCGGGTCATGACGGTCAGATCGTAGGTGCCTTCGGGCACGCCCTTGAAGAGGAACTGGCCGGTGTGGTCGGTCTCGCTCCACCGGTTGCCCTCGGGGCCGCTGATGGAGATCATCTCCCCGGTCAGCGGCTCGCCGTTGCGCAGCACGCGGCCGGTCAGCGTGACGCCCTCGGCGAAGTCGAGATCGAGCCGGACCTCGGGCACGCCGGGCTCCAGCGTGACCTTGCCCTCAGCCTGCCGGCCCCCGGACGGCACGGAGGCCGTGACCCGGCGCTCGCCTGGCGCGACGTTCTCGATCCGATAGGAGCCGTCGGGCCGCACGGTGCCCTGGCCGCGGCCGGCGTCGGACTGGATGCGGACCTGGGACAGCTCGGTGAAGTCGAGCCCCAGGAGCTGGCCGGCGATCGCACCGCCCCGGCTCAGGCGGACCTCGACGCCGCTCACGGAGCTGCCGGACACGGTGATCTCCTGGCCTTCTTCGTCCGAGGCGTAGCCCTGCTTTTCGGCGAACAGACGGTAGATGCCGTCGCCCACGCCAGCGAGCGTGAAGGAGCCGTCCGCGCCGCTCACGGCATTGGGCAGATCCCAGGACCGCCGGCCCTCCCGGAGGCTGACCTGCGCTCCGGGCACGGGCACGCCGCCGTCGTCCACGACGCGGCCGCGGATCTCCGCCCCGCCTTCGAGAGTGAGATCGAGCGCGTTCTCGCCCATCCGCACGTCCAGATCCTTCACCGCGCGGCGGTAGCCTTCGAGGTCGGCGTCGAAGGTCTGGGGTCCCGGCGCGACCCCCTCCAGCCGATAGCGGCCGTCGCCGTCCGACTGAGCGGCCACCGGCATCGCGAAGAAGCGCCGGCCGCCTTCCTTCTCCACCCGGCGCACGGTGGCACCCCCGACCGGCCGGCCGGCGGGAGAGAGGACGCGGCCCTCGACGGAGGCGCCCGCCGCGAGCACGACCTCCACGCCCTTGAGATCCTGACCCGCGCGCACCTCCAGGTTCGCAAGATGGGCCGACTGGTAGCGCGCGGCCGTGGCGCGCAGATCGACGGTGCCCGGGGTGACGTCCTCGACCCGGAAGGCGCCGGTCTCATCCGAAAGGGCCTGCTGAATCGAGAAGCCGGGGCCTCCCATCTCGCTGGGGAGAACGACGATCTGGGCCCCTGCCACCGCCTTGCCATCGCCGTCCACGGCCTTCCCTTCGACAGCCGACGTGGGTTGCATCACGAGGCGGACCGGCTCGTCCGTGGGAGCGCGGACGCCTGGAGCCGAGGCCGGCCCGTAGCCGGCGCGCGAGGCGGCCAGGTCCACCGTGTCGCCGGGCCGGCGGTCCTCGATCCGGAAGAAGCCGTCCGGACCGGTGAGGGTGCCGGGCTTCGTCTCGTCCCGCAGCAGGAAGCGGGACATGGGATCGGCGCTCGACGCGGCCTTGACCTCGACGCCCTCCAGGGGCTGGCCCCGGGGATCGACCACGACGCCCTCGACGGCGACGCCGGGGGTGAGCACGAGGGTGCCGAGGTCGGTCGCGCCGGCTCCTTCGGGCAGGGTGAGCCCGGGGACGGTCAGCGCCGCCCAGCCCGCGCCGCTCGCCTCCAGCGACCAGTTGCCCGCCGGGAGGTCGCGGATCTCGAACCGGCCGTCGGTGCCGGTGACGCCTTCGAACGGGGTGTCGGCCGGCGCGAGGAAGCGCCGCATGCGCATCCGCATGTCGCTGCCAGTGGACTCCCGACGCAGGGAGACCCGGGCGCCGGCGATGGGCTGGTCGGACGGATCGACGACGTGGCCGAAGCCGGTCCGGCCCTGCCGCAGCACGTACCTCAGCTCGGGGGCCGGGCGCCTCGCCGAGGGCGGTGGCAGGGGCGCCAGCTCGACGGTCGCGGGGGCAAAGCCCTTGCGGGTGAGCCGGATCTCGTGGGGAACCTCGGCGGCCAGGGGAGAAAGCCGGAAGCGGCCGGCAGGGGTGGTCCGGAAGGTGCCGCCGCTGCGCAGGGAGGTGATGCCGCGCAGGCGGTCTCCCGGCTGGGCAATCGCCCGGATCTCGACTCCGCCCACGGGCCGGCCGCCCTCGTCGACCACGACTCCCGAGGCCGCGAGCGCGGGCTCCAGGCTCATCACCGGGCCCTGACGGCGCCCTTCCGGACCGGTCGGCCGGCTGGCGTCCGGGAAGTGGCCCGCCGCCGCCGCCTGCAGGAAGGTTTCCTCTCCGGACGAGGGGATGTCGATCCGGTAGACGCCGTCCGCGCCGGTGCGGCGGAACAGCCCCGGATCCCGGCTCCAGACCAGGGCGGAGGCCAGCGGTTTGCCGTCGACCGCGGAGACGATGCGGCCGGTGAGCGATTCCAGCGCCGGCAGGCGGAGGGACCGCGGCTCGATTTGCGCCCCCGCACCCGCCTTCTCCGCCTCGACGGTGGCGACCAGCCGGCGGCCGTCCTCGGCAACGACGACGATCTTCTGCCGGCCGGATGGCGGGAGAGGCACGTCGAAAAGGCCTTCGGGGGAGGTCCGGCCCGCGGCCCACAAGGCGTCGCCGACGAGCACCCAGGCGTCCACCGGCTTCTTGCCGGCAGCATCGAGGACGCGGAGGACTCGGACCTGGCGCACCGCTCCGGCGGCCGGGAGCTTCAGGGAGAGGCTGCCGCTCGTGAGCTCCGTCTCGACATAGGGCCTGCCTTCAACGCCCGCCCGCACGGTCAGCTTCGTCTCGCGGGCGCTCCGGGGAAGGACGGCCACCCCTTTCGCATCCGTGACGGCCATGCGGACCGGCTCGTCCCACGCCCGGAGCATCGTCATCCGGGACATCCGGGACATCCGGGACATGTCTTCCTCGACCTCGACTTCCACCCGGGCTCCGGGGATGGGGGCGCCGTCCGTGCCGGTCACCTTGACCTCCAGGCCCGCGTCCTTCTCCAGCTTCACCGCCGGAAGGAAGGCCGCTTCGACGAGCGGCGTCAGGTCGACCTCCTGCGGCACCAGGCCGGGAGCCTTGACGACCACCTTCCACATGCCGGACTCGGGCGCCTCCAGGCGGAAGGTGCCGTCGGCACCGGTCGCGGCGGTCGCCCGCGGCTCGGGGTCGGTCTTTCCCTCCAGCGCGAGGCGCGCCTGAGCGGCGGCGGTCGGGGCCGGCACCAGCTCCACCCGGGCACCGGCCAGCGGCGCCCCGCCCGGGCCCTGGACCAGGCCGTCCACGGGAATCCCCAGCGCTGCTGGAGCAGGGGCGGCCGGAGGCGCTGTGGCCACCGGGGACGCGGCAAACCCCGGCAATAGACCCAGGGCCGGGATCAGGGCGGACAGCAGGAACGTCGGGAACGTCAGGAGCCTGGTGCGCAACGTGGGATCCTCCGATCAAGGGCAGATCCCATCATAGGCAAAAAGACAAAAAAAAGGCGGCCCATTGGCCGCTGAGGGAGGTGCGGAGCGCGGGTCCGTCATCCCCGGCTCATCACTTGATTGTCAGGATAGCGAACCAACCTTACGAACAAGATTACGGAGCGGAATCGATTTGGAAACTTCGTAGATTGAGGGGATCGGGCGGGTCCATCCGGACGGGCCGGACAAAAAAAGGGCGGTCCTTGTAGGGCCGCCGGAGGGAGGTGCGGAGCACGAGGTCGCCCTGTGCTCTTGTTCCTTGGTACACAGGATAGAGCCCCAACATTACGGTCAAGATTACGGCCGGGGCCAATCTGCACAGGAAAGGGCAGGCCCGGGGTTTGACGGCGGGAACCCCGCGGGCTATAGTGCCGCCGATCACAGACCAGGACCGGCCAGCGCCGAAAAAAGGGGTTCCCGGACCGATGAGCGATGTCCTGCTCGCCCACTCCTTCTTCTTCCGGAACGATCCCAAGCAGATCCAGAAGATGCGGCCCTATGCGCCGCTCAGCACCCTCTATGCCGCGTCCCACCTGCGGGAACGGGGCTACAGCGTGGCGCTGTTCGATGCCACCCTATCCGAGGGAGAGCACGAGTTCGAGGAAGCCCTCGAGCTCCACCGCCCGTCCCTGGTGGTGCTGCTGGAGGACAGTTTCAACTTCCTGACCAAGATGTGCCTGACCCACGCCCGCGAGGCGGCCTGGCGGATGAGCGCCCGCGCCCGCGCCGCCGGGGCCACGGTCATCGCCTCCAGCTCGGACGTCACTGACCATCCCGGGCTCTATTTCGAGCATGGCGCCCAGTATGCGCTGCTCGGCGAGGCGGACTGGAGCCTGATCGAGCTGGCGGACGCCCTCTCCGGCCGTTCCGGAACCAGCGTCGATTCGATCGCCGGTCTCGCCCTCCCCGATCCGTCGGACCCGGGCGGCGTGCGCCGCACCGCGGCCCGGCCGCCCGAGCGCCATCCGGACACCTTTCCCTTCCCGGCCTGGGACCTGGTGGACGGCGAGCGCTACCGCGCGGCATGGAAGAAGGCGCACGGCGTCTACAGCGTCAACCTGGTCAGCACGCGCGGCTGCCCGTTCCACTGCAACTGGTGCGCGAAGCCGATCTGGGGCCAGCAGTATGCGATCCGCTCGCCCGCCAACCTGGCGGAGGAGATGGCGCTGGTCAAGCGGCTGCTCAACCCGGACCACATCTGGTTCGCGGACGACATCTTCGGCCTGCGCCCGCAGTGGCTGCCGGAGCTGGCGAAGGAGATCGAGGCTCGCGACGCCCGCATCCCGTTCGTCATCCAGTCGCGCGTGGATCTGATGACCGAGACCGCGGTCGACGGCCTGGCGCGCGCCGGCTGCGTGGAGGTCTGGCTCGGCGCCGAGAGCGGCAGCCAGAAGATCCTCGACGCCATGGACAAGGGCACGGCGATCCCGAAGATCCACGAGGCGCGCAAACGCCTCAAGGCCGCGGGCATCCGGGCCTGCTTCTTCCTCCAGTTCGGCTATCCCGGCGAGACGTTCGAGGACATCCTGGCTACGGTCAACATGGTCCGCGAGGCCCTGCCGGACGACATCGGGGTGAGCGTCAGCTATCCGCTCCCCGGCACGAAGTTCTACGACATGGTGCGCGACGAGCTGGGCAACAAGGCCAACTGGCAGGACAGCAACGATCTGGCCATGATGTTCCAGGGAACCTACCAGACCCCGTTCTACCGCAAGCTCCACCAGGTGGTCCATCACGATCTGGATCTCCGGCGCCGGCTGGAGAACGAGGGCGGAAAGGCTCCCGGCCTGCTCGGCGAGCTCGACCGGCTGAACGCCGACTGGCTGGAGCTGGGCCGGCTGGAGGTGGAGCACCGCAGCGCCGAGCCCACCCGTCTCAACAAGACCTATGGCCCGCTGGCCGCTCCGGACCTCAGCAAGGACTGGAACTAGACAGGGGGATCGCCGGTGCCGGACATCCTGCTCACCCACGGCTACTTCCTTTTCGAGGACGAGAAGGAACGCCAGATCATGAAGCCCTACCCCACCCTGGGGCTGCTCTACCTGACCGGCTACCTGCGCCGGGAGGGCTTCGAGGTCGAGGTCTTCGACACCACGTTCGCGGAGCGCGCCGAGCTGCACGCCCGGCTCGACGCGAGCCCCGGCGTGCTCGGCGTCTATACCAACCTGATGACCCGGACCTCGGTGCTGGAGCTGGTGGGCCGGGCGAAGAGCGCGGGCTGGACGGTGGTTCTGGGGGGGCCGGAAGCCGCGGGCTGGCCCGAGCAGTACCTCTCTCATGGGGCGGACGTGATCGTCGAGGGCGAAGGCGAGCAGACCATGGCCGAGCTGATCCCGGCGCTCGCCGAGCGCGGTCCGCACCGCCTGCACGGCGTGGCCGGCACCGTGTTCCGCGACGAGGACGGGCGGATGGTCAAGAACCCGGCCCGCGACCAGATCGCGGACATCGACTCCCTCCCCTGGCCGGACCGCGCGGCGATCGACACCCCGCGCTACGTAGATGTCTGGCGCCGGCACCACGGCATGGGAAGCGTCAATCTCATCACCGCGCGCGGCTGCCCGTACCACTGCAAGTGGTGCTCGCACGCGGTGTTCGGCTTCACCCACCGGCGCCGGAGCATCGCGGGCTGCGCGGACGAGCTGGAGCACATCCGCGACACCTACCATCCGGACCAGGTCTGGTACGCGGACGACGTGTTCACGATCAGCCACCGCTGGCTCTACGACTACGCGGCCGAGCTGAAGCGCCGCGGCAACCTGCGCCTGCCGTTCGAGACCATCTCGCGCGCCGACCGGATGATGAAGGAAGAGGTGCTCGCGACGCTCGCGGAGCTGGGCTGCTACCGCATCTGGATCGGCTCCGAGAGCGGCAGCCGGCGCATCCTCGACGCCATGGAGCGCGGGGTCACGCCCGAGCAGGTGCAGTGGGCCTGCCAGGCGGCCAAGCGCCACGGCATCGAGGTCGGGATGTTCCTGATGTGGGGCTACGAGGGCGAGACGGAGGAGGACATCGACGCCACGATCGACCACGTCAAGAAGAGCGACCCGGGGATCTTCCTCACGACCGTGGCCTATCCGATCAAGAACACGGCCTACTACAAGGAGGTCGCGGACCGCGTGGTCTCGCCGCAGTCCTGGGCCCAGGGCACGGACCGCGACCACGCCATCCGCGGCCGGCACTCCCGCGCCTACTACCGCCACGCGGACCAGCTCCTGCGCCAGGAGGTCGAGGCCTTCCGCCTGAAGGAGAAGGATCCGTCCCGAGCCGCCGAGCTGCGCGACGCCGCGGCGCTGTCGCGCGAGGCGATGATGGCGGCGGCGGGCGAAGTCGAGGCGTGAGGCCCTCACCCCCGTCCCCTCTCCCGGTCCGCCCGAGTCCACCCGCCCCGGGCGAGGGGCGCCCCCGCACGCCCAAATCCAGGGAAACACAAGGCACGTCTCCCCCTCTCCCGGGGCGGGTGGACTCGGGGCGGACCGGGAGAGGGGGCCGGGGGGTGAGGGTTCTTTTTCTGACCCGCTCCTACCCCACCGCCGCCGCTCCGGTCGTCGCGCCGTTCACCCGCGACCATTACCGTGCCGCGTCTCTCTTTGCGGAGGTCGCGGTCCTCCACACGCAGAAGACCCGCGAGTCGATCCCCTGGCAGGTGGAGAAGGAGAACGAGGTCGTCCGGGTCCGTTTCCGCCGCCGGCCGTTTCCCGGCGCCGTGCGCGGCCTCGCGGAGCTGCCGTTCCGCCCCGACCTCGTCCACGGCCATTTCTACGATGCCGCTGCGGCCACCCTGTTGCTGGCCCGGCGCCTCGGCGTGCCCTACGTCCTCACCGAGCACTCCACGCTCGCCCGTCCGCTCACCCCCCTGGAACGCCGCGCCTTCCGGGAGGCCGGCCGGGTGCTGCCCGTGAGCCGCAGCCTGCGGACCGCCCTGGAGTCCTCCGGGCTGGAGGCGCGCTACGAGGTCGTCCCGAACGTCGTGGACCTGGACGCGTTCACTCCGGCGCCGCGAAATCCAAGCCCGGTCCGGCGGCTGGTCGCCGTCACCCGCATGACGGAGATCAAGGGCGTCCCGGATCTCCTCGAAGCGCTGAGACTCCTCCAGGACCGGAGAGCGGACTGGCGCTGCGACCTGATCGGCGGCGGCGAGCGTGGCGACGACTATCGGGCCCTGGCCTCCCGTCTGGAGCTCGACGGCCGCGTCCGCTTCCATGGCGAGCTCGAACGGCCCGGCGTGGCCGCGGTCCTCAAGGAGGCCGACCTCTTCGTGCTGGCGAGCCGGACCGAGACGTTCTCCGTCGCCACAGTCGAGGCCATGGCCTGCGGCGTCCCCGCGGTGGTGACGGCGTGCGGCGGTCCCGAGGAGTTGGTCGGACCGGAAGCGGGCGTGATCGTCCCCCCGGGAGACCCGGCGGCAATGGCGGCCGCGCTCGATCGGACCCTGACGGACCTGGATCGTTTCGACCGTTTGGCGATCGCGGGGGGCGTGGCGGGCCGGTTCGGAGCGGACGTGGTCGGGCGACGGCTGCTGAAGGTCTACGAGGAGGCGGTCGGAGAGACGCGGACGGAAAAAATGGCGGGGGCCCGCGGTCTGGTGGAACCGGAAGCCCCCGCTCTGTCAGATCAATCGATGGAAAGCTAGCGATTCCCGCCGTGCGAGCTGGCCGGCTTCGGCGCGGCCTTGTAGGCCGTGGCACTCTCCGTGGGCTTCGCGGCCGGAGCGTGCGACGACTGGGTTGAGAGCGTCGGGCACGTCACCGTGCTGTTCTGCTGGATGCGGTTGAAGATGTGGCTGAAATCGGCGTGACCGCTGGTCGCGGCGCTCTCAGCGCTGAACGCCTTGAACGCCGTCGTGTGGCAGCCGAAGCAGTTCTGGGTGGCCTGCTGCGTGTACGACTCCATCACCGAGTTCGAGAGCATCTGGGCGGTCGAGCCGGACGGCTGGTTGCCGACGATGGCCTGGCCCGACGGCGGGAACGGGCTGGACGACGTCGCCGACGCGGACATGCCGGGCTTGAACCAGATCGTGCCGACCAGCTGGTAGTTGCTCCACACCGAGCTGGAGCCCAGGATGCCCTGGACGCTCGCGTTCAGGCAGGCGGTGTTGTTCGGATCGTCGTTGAGATTCGAGTCGGACGAGTCGCACGTCACGGTGGCGAGCGGCGTGACGCGGCAGATGTTCGGCTTCTGGGTCTCGGAGACGTACACATTGCACTGCGTGCTCGCATCGCAGCCCGAGCCGTCCTCGCTCGCGCAGGCCGTGCAGGCGGAGCCCGTGGACACGAAGCCGGTCTTGAAGAAGTTCCAGGAGCTGAAGCCGGACGGCGGGCTCGTCACGCTGCTGCAGTCCGGCGCGTTGGCCACATGCTCGAACGAGCTCCAGATCCACTCCTGGTGATCCGGCAGCTTGTGGACGATGTGCATGCCGATGAGGCCAACTTTCACGGCCTGGCCGTTGATCATGACGCTGATGCAGTGGTACTTGGTGGAGTCGCAGTTGGCCATGGGCAGCCAGGCGGTCTTGAGCTCGATGGACTCATTGCTCGTGTCGGTCGAGCTGGTGGGCGGCATCCGCACGTTCATGCCGCCGGCATTGAAGCATGTTCCGTTGTATAGCAGGTTGGTGTTGATGTAGTTGTACATCGCCTGGTTCACCGACATGTCGTAAAAGACCTCGACGCCGCTCTGGGCGATCAGGTCGTTGCCGGAGCCGGCCTGGGTGATCTCGGTCAGGGTGAGAGGCCAGGGCTCGCTGCCCCAGGCGTTCGGCGTGCCGCTCGCCGGGAACATGCCGTCGGTGTCCATGTAGGTCTCGAACAGGAGCTGGCCCGTGCCCTGGTTGGCAACCTGGGTCAGGGCCAGAAAGCTCTGCCACGAGAAGGCGGCGAAATCACAGTGGTTGTCCTCGTTGCCCGGCACGCTCGACGGCAGGCTCGGGTTGTTGACCCAGGACGAGCTTGCGGTGCAGGAGGTCTGGGCGGCGGCTGGGGCGGCGAAGCCCGCAATGGCGGTTACGGCGAGAGCCGCGGCGAGGGTGGCGACCAACGGTTTCCGGAACATAGCGCTCCTTGTCTGACAAGACCGCCCGGATTGCCGGGCGGCCGAGTTTCCAGAGAAAAAGAAAAAGAGCGGCGGAGGCACCGGTGCCGCACCCCCGCCACGAGGGAACGTTGTTGACGCTTTGTCAATCTTGAACAGGGCTCACTGCAACGGCAGTGCCATGCTCCGTTCCCTGGGAAAGACCTTCTTTTCAATGCGTTCCGGACTATGTCGGCTGATGTCGAAGTATGTCGCCAAGTGTCGCACAATGTCGGCGCGATGATCGAGCCCCGGCACCACCTCTTTCTGTTCGGAACCATGCGCTCGGGGTCGACCCTGCTGGCCTCGATCCTGTGCAGCCATCCCGGAATTCTCGGATACGGGGAGACCCACGTGGTGTACGACGCTCCCGGAAAGCTCCGCGAGCTCGAATCCCGGATCTGCCGCGCGCACGGCATCGGTCCGGACGAGATCGGCCCGCGCCGTCTCCTGGACAAGTTGCTCCACGACGGTCTTCTCCGCGATCCCCGCGTCCTGGCTGGGCAGAACCTGACCGGCGTCTTCCTGCTACGAGATCCGAGACGCACGCTCCAAAGCCTGATCCACCATCTCGGCTCAACGCTCGACGACGCCTTCACGTATTACCAGGCCCGCCTCGCCACGCTGGAGCGCTATGCCGAAGCCTTTCCGGGCTCGTTGTTCCTTGCCTATGAAGAGCTGACCTCCGATCCCGGCCGCACCCTGGCCGCGCTGACCGGCTGCCTCGGTCTCACTCCCCCGCTCACCCCCGAGTACCGGCTCCAGCCTCTCCACGACGTCAAGGGAGTGGGCGACCGCTCCGAGGCGATCCGGGCCGGACGCGTCCTCGCCAGCCCCCGGGAGTTGCCGGCCGGAGCCGAGCTTCCCGAGGATCGGCTTCGGGAGGCCGAAGAGGCGTACCGGCGGTGCCGGAAGGCGCTTTCATCGACCTGCCATCCGTCATAACATCGCCAACTCGTGTGGATGTCGAAGCTCTTTCGGTTCCGGTCTCCTCTCCCGACTCCGCCTCCAATGCCTGTCGTCGTGGGCTCGCCGCGGTCGGGCACCACGCTGCTGCGGCTCATGTTGGACTCGCATCCGGACCTGGCGATTCCCCCCGAGACCTGGTTCCTCCCTGAAGCTCCGAAGATGAAGGGAACGGGAGATGCGCTCCGCGAGGAGTTTTTCCAGAGCGTGGTCACCTTCCCCGCGAACGCGCCGGCGTGGAACGACTTCGGGCTCTCCGCCGAGGCCTTCCACGAACGGCTCCGGGAGATCCGGCCGTTCGCCGTCGCCGAGGGTTTCCGCCTGTTCTATCGAATGTACGCCGAGCGTTTCGGCAAGCCCCGCTGGGGCGACAAGACGCCGGGGTACTCCCGCCATCTCCGGCTCATCCAGGAGATCCTCCCTGAAGCGCGCTTCATCCACATCGTCCGCGACGGGCGGGACGCGGCCGTATCGCTGCGGCAGCGTTGGTTCTCGCCGGGCTGGGACATCGAAATCCAGGCAGCTCACTGGCGGGACAACGTGGCCGCCGCCCGCGAGCAGGGTGCCGGCTGCCGTCATTTTCTGGAGGTTCGGTTCGAGGATCTGTTGGAGAATCCGGAAGCCGTGCTACGGCGGATCTGCGACTTTGTCGAGATTGAATTCGACCTCGAGATGCTGAGCTACCCAGAGAGAGCCGCCGGTCGGCTGGCCGAGCATGGCGAACGCCGCAAGGCGGACGGCTCCATCCTGGTCTCCCTGGAGGAACGCCAGAGGCAGCAGGTCCATAGTCGACGCCCTCCCGACCTGGATAAGGTGGGGGTCTGGAAGCGCGAGCTGTCGGAGGAAGAGGCGCACCGCTTCGCCGAGATCGCGGGAGACTTGTTGGAGGCGTACGGCTATGCCCTTGACGCTCCGAGAACCTCCGCGATATAGCGTGCGTCCTCCTCGGAGAACAGCTCCCGCCACCCGCCATCCCCGCCGCGCCGGATTTTGTCGCTGCCGGGGTTGTCCGGATCGACCGGCGCGATCGGCGTGCCGGCATACTCCGGAGTCCTGGCGAGACGGCGAAGGCTCTCGAAGTCTCCCAGCGCCACCGCCTTCTCGATCCGCTCCGGAATCACCTCGGCTCCGAGGGTATCCAGGACGATCCTGAGATGGGCGGCCGGGTCGCTCTGGAACCCCTCGTAGGTGAGGGGGACGAAGTGCGAGAAGCGCTCTTTCAGCTCCTCGACCAGAGCCTGGAACGCCGCCAGCTTGCGGGCGCCGAAGAGCGGGCTGCGGACGAACTCCGAGGGCGTGCCCTCGAAGACCTTCACCCGGTCGCGGGCCTGAAAGTAGGCCGAGGCCAGCGTGGCGAAGGGGTCGCGGGTGAGATGGATGCAGGGCCGGCCCGCCAGGGTGGAACGGTCCATACGACCGACCTGATCGAAGGGCAGCCGGTCGATCATCGCGCCGGTCAGGTGGTTCCACTCGGTGCGCCAGCGGCGTTCGAGCTGGCGCTCGGCCTCGAAGACATTGGAAACCTGGAGGCCGTGCTGGTCGGCCAAGTAGGCGTCCACCAGGAAGCGGACCCAGGTGCGCCCCGACTTCGGGTAGGAGAGGAAGAGCACGGACGCGAGGTTAAGCGGCGAACTGGAACACGGGGGTCTCCAGCACGCGCACCGGTGTGCTTTGCCCCCAGACAATCGACTGAATTCGCTCGACGGTCTCAGGGGAAAAAAGCCGCTCGCCCGTCAGCTCAGAAATACGTGCCGGGACGTTCTCGATGACGAAGAAGCGGTCGCCCATTTGGAGGGTATAGGTGACGCGCTCCTCATGGAAGCGCTCAACGGGGGAATCGTTCGTCATGGCTGGGTCCTCCGGTAACGAAGCTCGATCCAACGCTCCGGATCGGGCTGGTAGGCGGTAACGACTTTGAGGATCGGCCGCGATGGATAGCTGACCTGCACGTGCAGCGGCCTGCTCGTCGCCGTAAAGCCGAGCAGAAGACAGCTCGGGCCATACTTGTCCATCGGGTAGTCCTCAATCACCTCGGAAGCTTCAACTGTCTCGCGCAACTCCTGGACGCTGATGCGGCGGAGAACCGTCTGATCGACCGCGTGCTGGGAGAATTCGAATTCGCCGCGCCGAAACTTGTCCTTGATGCCGCCCAGATCGACCACCTCTGGATAATACCCCGAGCCTGCTCAAGTCGGAGAGGAAGAGCACGGGCCATCATGCTACCCTTCCGGCCGGAGCCATGGCGCAGACGCTCGTGCTCGCGGCGGGCGAGCTTCATCACCAGCGGCGGTTTGGACCGGAGACGGTCAACCGTGGCGCGGTCCTGCTCGATTGCGAGTGGGATGGCGGCGTGTTCGAGGCGGGCGCGCTGGTCAGCGGCGTGTTCCAGTCGGGCGAGTTTCGCGGCGGCACGGTGCTCGGCGCGCTGTTCTGGGAGGGGCGCTGGAGCGGCGGAGCCTGGGAGCGCGGCTTCGACCGGCTGGGCCGGTACCGGCCCCACTCCGATTGCCCTCCTCATGGAGAGCCCGAGCGGCGGACACCCCTCGATCCTCCTCCCTCGACCGGGCGCGATCTCACGATTTTCACATCTACCGTCTACACCGACGTGACGCGGGTCTGGCTGGCCTGCGTCCGCCGGTCGTTTCCCGACGCCGCGGTCGAGATTTTCTGGGACTCGGAGCGGCCGGCTCCGGCGGCGGGCGAGCTTCCCGGCGCGACGATCCTCCGCCGCAGCCCGGCGCGCCGCGACTATCACGAGGCTTACGACGACGCGGTGGCGCGCTGCTCCACTCCCTATCTTGCAATCACGGACACCGATGTGTTCTGGACCTCTCCCGATCTCTGGCCCCGGCTCCGCGATCAGCTCGAGCGGGACGAGCGGCTGGCGGCCATTTCCTGCGTCTCACGGCGGGGCCGGTTGAGCCATGGGACGTTCGGAGTGATCCTCAAGGCGGATCTGTATCGGCGCGTCCGGGCCAGCTTTGCTCCCGCAATCACGAACGTGGACCCGGACGTGCCGTGGAACCGCTGGACGTTCCACTCCAGCGGCGACCTCGCGACGCAGGCGGTCCTTGATGCAGGCTACGAGGTGAAGCTGCTTCACCTGGACGACGAAGGCCGCGAGCTCGTGCGGCTGGACGGCATCACCGCACCGCGGCGGATCGGCGAGCACCTGCCGCTCCCCCGGCTGATGGCGGCCGGCCTCTACCACTGGACCGGGCTCCTCGGAAACCGGGTGCTGGCCGGACTCCACGACCGGCACTTTTCGGCGCGCTATGAGATGGCCGTGCCGGCGGGCGCGCTCCTCCGGGAGGCGTTGCGCCACGGGCCTTGGGAAGCGATGAAGCGCCTCCGCATCCACAACCAGTTCCGGACCGCCGCGCGCCGGGTCACCGAGCATTTGGAAAGGACGACGCCCTGATGCCTGGACTGGTCTTCGCGGGCGCCCATCCGGACGACGAGCTGTATGCCGCGGGCCTGCTCGCCTGCCTCGCGGCCCGCGGCGTCGACGTCCATCTCCTCTGCCTCACCCGAGGCGAGGGCGGCTCTCCCGGCAATCCTCCGGTCGCCACCCGCGAGGGCCTCGGCGCAGCGCGGGAGACGGAGCTTCGGGCTTCGGCCGCGGCGCTCGGCATCCAGAGTGTCGAATTGCTCGGCTTCGTCGACCCCGTCCCGCAAGGACGCGCGCTCGCTCCGGACATCTCTCCGGATCGCCTGGCCGGCCTCCTCCTGGAAGTCCTCCGCCGGCAGGGCGCCGAGGCGATCCTCACGCATGGCTCAAACGGCGAATACGGTCACCCGGCGCACCGGCTGATGCACGAGGCCGCTCGGCAGGCCGCGGCCAGCCTGGGCGTGGTGCTTTACACGGTGAACGCCGTCGCTCCCGGCGCCACCCTGTGGGGCGGCGAGAACCAGGACGACTCGGCGGACCTGGTTTTCGATCCCACGCCCTTCGAGGAAGCCAAGGCCCGAGCCTTTGCGAGCCACGTGTCCCAGCGCCACATCTGGCTGAAGCCAGGCGGACCGGCGACGGAGATCGCCTACCTGCGGGAGCAGGGATTCAGCGAGACCGTCCGCCGCCATGGGCCTCCGGGAGCGGACCCGCTGCGCGCCTGGCTGGGGGATCGACCCTGAAGAACGCGCTGGCCCGCCTCGTGCTCGGCGCGGACTCGACGCCTGGTTGGATCTGCGTCGGACACGGGGATCCGGAGCACCATGTTCGCCTGCTCCTTCATGGAGATCGCAGAGAGCCCGTGGATGTCTCGGCCAACCACGCGATGGTGGCGTTGGTGCCGTTCCAGGTGGCGATCCGGCTCGACGGTCTGGGCTCCGTCGGCTCCCGTCCCTGGCTGTCGGTGCGGGAACTGGACGGTCGCGAGCTTGGCCGCGTCCACCTCCGTCTGGCCCGCGAGGTCGAAGCGCCGCCCTACCGGATCGGTCTCTTCGAGGCCGCCGGCCACACCAACCGCTGCCTCCCCGCCGCGCGCCTCCATGCGCACTACCTGGTGCAGCGCTGGAAGCTGTTCCGGGACCGCAACCCCCGGAACGTGAAGATGACGCCCGGCGACCTCTTCGCCAAGTTCGTCCTCTTCATGGCGCCGCGGCCGGTGGTTCTCGTGAGCCATCAGAAGGACGGCCAAGGCAATCTCTTCCCCATGGACCTGATCGGCGAGGCCGGCGCCCCCTGCTTCCTGCTCGGCCTCCACCACACGAGCCCGGCCATCGCCTCCATGATCGACGCGGGCCGGCTCGCGGTCAGCACCGTACCCCTGGCCTGGAAGAAGACCGTGTTCGGCCTCGGCGTCAACCACCGGACTGCCACCGTGGACTGGTCGGACCTGCCCATCGAGACCCGCCTGTCTCCTCAGGGAATCCCGATCCCGGCCGAGGCCCTGACCGTGAGAGAGGTCCGGATCGAGCGGACGGTCGACATCGGCTCGCACGTCCTCTTCACCACCACCACGGAGTCCTTCGAGCGCCGAGCCGGCCTCCAGATGTGCCACACGCACGGCTTCTATCAGATGTACCTCCAGAAACACCGCAGGCCTCTGCAAGTCTCCCCCTCTCCCGGGGAGGGGGACTCGGGCGGACCGGGAGAGGGGGCCGGGGGGTGAGGGCTGCCTTCCATCCCCTCGGCCGCGTCCTCCTCCTGGAGACGGACAGCAGCGCCGTCCTCGACCTGGCCCGGGATACCTTCGGGCGTTTCGGTCCCGTGGCTCCTGACTCGGCTCCGGACATCACTCTCCGCCTCCTCACCGGCGGCACCACGCCGGACGATCTGCCGGCCGATCTGCCGGCGTACCGCAGCAACGTCCTTCTCTATGGCTTCCTCTCGCAGCTCCGGGACCACGGTCTGATGGCCGTCCACGGCTCCGCCCTCGTCCGGAACGGCCGCGCCGTGCTCCTGCGCGGGCCGAGCGGCACGGGCAAGACGACGCTCGCCTATGCCGGCGCCCGCGGCCGGTTCCAGCTGCTCGCCGAGGACGTGGTCTGGATCGACCACCGCGACGGCGTCTGGCGCGGCGTCCCCTGGCACGTCCACCTGATGCCGGATGCGCAACGCCTGTTTCCCGAGCTGGCGGGCCGGCCCGCCGTCTTCGAAAGCGCTGGTAGAATGAAGCTCGAAGTCGACCTCGACACAATTCGGCCCGGCGCCACGGCCGTTTCGGCACTGCCGGGACCGGTCGTCCTGCTGGAGCGCACGGCGGGCCCGGAGAGCGCGCTGGAGGAGCTGGAGCCGGCCGAGGCGCTCGCGCTCTGGCGCCGCTGCCCGGCGGGCACCGAGGAAGACTTCCCCGACTACGAACGTCACGTGCGAGCCCTTCTGCGTGCCGGGGCCTGGCGACTGCGGCTCGGGACCGACCTCGAAATGGCTCTGGATCTCGTGGAGGCCCTGCTCGAATGAAGACCGCCCAAGCGCTGCGCGTCCTGGGACCCGGCGAGTTCTACTACAAGGAGAAATTCGGTCCGGACACCGTCTGCCGCGGTGCCGTGCTCCTCGAATGCGAGTGGGACGGCGGCACGGTCGAAGGCGGCGCGCTCATGGGCGTGATCTTCCGCTCCGGCGACTTCCGCGGCGGCACGTTCTGGGGCGGCGTCTTCCTCGGCGGCACCTGGTCCGGCGGCGTCTGGGAGAGCGGCTTCGACCACACCGGGCGCTACCGCCCGCGGACGGACCATCCCTGATGGCGGCCGTGACGCGCCCCCGCATCGTCATCGCGAGCCCGCATCGCTACCCCGACCTGGCGCGCCTCTGGTTCCGGGGCGTCTCCCGCGGCATCGTCCCCTCCCTCCAGGAGGCCGGGCTGGACGTGGAGGTGGTCATCTTCCGCGACGCCCACGTCGACGAGTTCCTCCCCGAGTGGTTCCCGGGCGCGACGCTCGAAGCGCCGGGGCCGGGCGTCCGCGACTTCCTGGAGTTCTACGACGCGGTCCTGGGGCTCGACTCGGACTATCTTTTCCTGCTCGACGCCGATCTCTTCTTCATCGATCCGGACTGGCCCAGCGCCTGGATGCCCGCGTTCGAGAGCGAGGACGTGGCCGCGGTCTCCTTCCTGCGCCGCAGCGAGGAGCCCGGCGTCTACGCCTTGCTCTGCCGGACCTCGGCCTACCGCGCCCTGCCGAAGCCGGTCTTCGCGCCGGCCTACGAGGAGCTGGAGGACGAGCGCAACACCGTCAACCGCCAGCCCGGCGACGTGGCCGCGCGGCGGCTGCGCGACGGCGGCAAGCGGATCCTCTACGCCGACGCCACCGAAGCCGAGACCCGCGTCGCGGATTTCCACGGCACCACCGTGATCCGCGCCTCGCGCGAGGTCTTCGGCCATCTCATCGATGGCCCCGTCTTCGAGGGGCTGGTCTCCCGCAAGCGCTACTTCGCCATGGGCGCCTACGACAACGCACTGCTCGGCTGTCTGTACCAGGCCGTGTTCGGCGAGCCGTTCGCGGCCGGACCGGGCGGGGAGCCCCTGGGCGGCAGCGTGACGGTCGACGTGATCCGCCGCGAGCTGGCGCTCATCTCCGATCCGGAGCTGAAAGCGACGCTCGAAACGTACTTCGTGCGCTCCGACGAGGCCATCCTCCGGCTCGCAGGGGTTGAAGAGGGCGAAGGGATCGAGGGGATCGAGGGGACCGAGGGGACCGACGAGATCACGGGGATCGACCTGAAGCTGCCGGACCTCCGGCCGGCCGGCTGGAGACGGTCTTGAGCCCGTCTCCCCTGGTCACGGTCTTCACCTCCACCATCTATCCCGACCTCGCGCGGATCTGGCACGCCTGCGTGAGCCGCTCCTTCCCCCGGGATGAGGCGGTGATCGAGATCTTCCAGGACTCGGACGAGCACAGGCTCGATCCCCGCTGGCTGCCGGGCGCGCGGCTGCTGCGCCGCAACGCCGACCGCCGCGAGTTCCACGAGGCCTACAACGACGCCCTGGCGCGCGCCGAGACGCCCTACCTGGCGTTCGTGGACACGGACGTGTTCTGGATCACGCCGGACCTCTGGCCGCGCGTCAAGGCGGAGCTGGCCCGTCCCGAGGTGGGCGCGGTCTCCTGCGCGTCGCGTGAGCAGACCGTCAGCCACGGAACGTTCGCGGTGGTGATGAAGGTCGAGGCCTACCGCGAGGCGCTGCGCTCGCTGCCGGCCGGCTTCTTCCCCGCCATCGAGAGCCCGGACCCGGCCGCCGATCCCGACCTCTGGGTGCGGCACGACACCGGCGACCTCGCCACGCGCGCCGTGGTCGAGGCCGGCTGGAAGGTCGAGCTGCTCCATCTCTACCGCACCGGCGAGCTGGCGCGCTTCCGGGGCATCACCCTGTCGCGGCGCTCGGCCGAGTGGCTGGGCCGGCGGCCGCTGGTCCGCATGTGCCACCACAGCCGCTACTTCTGGCGCGGCTATCTGGGCAACCTCGTCCTCCGGGACCTGCACGACCGGCTGTTCGAGGACGGTCCGCGCTACGCCTTTCCCCACGGACTGGCACCGCTGCTCCTCCAGAGCGTGCGCCGCGATCATCGCTACCGGCTGGACTACCTGCACGAGCTGCAGGAGGGATCGCGGCGGATCGAGTCGTTCGTGAGGAGCCGGCCGGTATGAGGATGGTGCGGCGGACGATCGCGTTCGCCTGGCTGTACCTCAAGCGGCCGTTCCTCCTCCCCCGGGTCCGCAAGCCGGTGATGGAACGGATCGACGGCGTTTCGCTGGTCTCGATACCCGACGTGCTCAATCCGGTCGTCTTCCGCGGCGGCGAGCTGCTCGCGCGGACCGTGGCCGCCTCGCCGCTCGCCGATCCCGCGTCCGGGCAAACCGGGAGGGCGCTGGACATGGGGACCGGCTCGGGCGTCGGCGCCGTGTTCCTGGCTCGCCGCGGCTGGCAGGTCACGGCCGTGGATCTGAACCCCGAGGCCGTGCGCTGCGCCCGGGTCAACGCGCTCCTCAACCGCCTGGAAGACCGGATCGACGTCCGCCTCGGCGATCTCTTTGCACCGATCCCGGATGAACGCTTCGATCTCATCCTGTTCAATCCTCCGTTCTTCCGCGGCGAGCCGAAAGGGCTCTTCGACCTGGCGTGGCGCGCCACGGACGTGATGGAGCGCTTCGCCGCGGGTCTCCCCGGCGCGCTGACCGACGGCGGCCGGGCGCTGATCCTGCTGTCCACGGACGGCGACGCCGCGGGCATGCTCCGCGCCCTGGAGGAGAACGGTCTGAAGCACGAGCCGGCGGTCCGCAAGGACTACGGCAACGAGGTCATGACCATCCATCACGTGCGAAAGGGATAGGATCGACACCATGCAACGGGTCATCCTGGTCAACCCGAAGATGTGCTCGCCGCGGAGCGTCCGGCTGCCGCTGTCGCTGCTGGCCCTGGGGGCCGTGCTCGAAGGGAAGTACGACTACACGATCGTGGACGGCAACGTCGACCCCGATCCGACCGGCACGATCCTGAGACTGCTCGCCGAGGGGCCGTGCGCTCTGTTGGGAGTGACCGTCATGCCGGGGCCGCAGGTGGCGCCGGCCATCGCCATCTCCGCGGCCGTGCGCGCCGCGCATCCGGAGGTTCCCATCGCCTGGGGCGGCTACTTCCCCACCCTCTATCCGGACGCGGCGATCAACGCGCCCTACGTCGACTGGGTGGTGCGCGGCCAGGGGGAGGACACGCTGCTGGAGCTGCTGGAAGGCAAGCCCCCGGGAGACATCAAGGGCCTGACCTGGAAGGACGGAGCCGGGATCGTCCACAACCCCGAGCGCCACTTCCGGCCGCCGGACGAGTATCCGGCCTATCCCTACGAGCGGGTCGGGGACGTGGGCGCCTATCTGCGGCCGAGCTTCCTGGGCCGGCGGACCGCGGTCCATCAGGCGGCGATCGGCTGCCGCTACCGCTGCACGTTCTGCGGCGTGGTCTCGATGTTCAACGGCCTCACCCGGCTCCAGGGCGAGGCGCGCCTCGAAGCGGCTCTCAAGGAGCTGCGCGGCTTCGGCGCGGACTCGGTCCAGCTCTACGATCACAACTTCTTCGACAAGGAAGAGACGAGCATCCCCGCACTGGAGGTCATGGCCCGGTCGGGCCTGCGCTTCTGGTGCTACGCCCGCACGGACACGCTCGCGGGGTTCTCCGCGTCGACCTGGGATCTGATCCGCAGGAGCGGCCTCTCCATGGTCTACGTCGGCGCCGAGGCCGGCAGCGACGAGGTGCTCAAGCGGATGAAGAAGGGCACGAGCGTCGAGCACACGTTCGAGATGGTGCGCCGCTGCCGCGAGCACGGCGTCATCCCGGAGCTGTCGTTTGTGCTCGGCGGCCCGGAAGATCCGGAAGGCGAGGTCGAAAAAACGCTCCGCTTCGTGCGGCAGATCAAGGCGATCCACCCCGCCACCGAGGTGATCCTCTACTTCTACAGCCCCACGCCGCAGCGCGATCCCGCGCGGGCTCAGGCCGGCGACCGCATCCCGGTCCTCAAGCGCTACGGTCCGGAAGGCCCGGAGCTGCCCACGACCCCAGAGGAGTGGACCGAGCCGCAGTGGATCTCCTACGTCTGCCACCAGGACGCGCCCTGGCTCACCCCGAAGATCCGCCAACGGGTCCAGGGCTTCGCGAAGGTTCTCGCCTGCCGCTTCCCCACCGCCCAGGACTGGTCGACGCCCCGCTGGGGAAAGGCCACGCTGCGCACCCTCGCCGGCTGGCGCTGGGCCACCGGCCGCTGGGAGAACCCGTGGGAGCTGGAGATGGCGCGCAAGGTCATCCCGTTGCGGGAGCCGCAGCGGGAGAGTCTGTAGGCCGCCCCCCCAATTTTCAACGGAGCCGGACCACTTTTCTTCCGTAGCCCAAGCGTGAAAGGAGATTGGCGAAGATGATCGGAGATGGTGAAGACTACAAGGGCCAGACCCTGAAGACCGCGGTGTGCATCGTAGGAAGCGGGCCCGCGGGTGTGACGCTGGCCTGGTATCTTCAAAAGCAAGGCATCAGCGTAGTCCTGCTCGAAGGCAGTCGCCTGTTCAACCGTCCGCCCGCAACCTCCTTCGGGGACAAGAGCACTCCGTACAAAAACACCTACGACTGGAACGAGAACGCCACGTTGTACGCCGGGGAGACGGCGGGGTTGATGCAGGCCAACGAGGACAACTTCCCGATCCTGCCGGCCCAGAACGTGGACTCGAATGCGTGGGAGCGCGAGCGGCTGTACGGCGGCACCTCGACCCACTGGGGAGGTCAGTCCCGCCCGCTCGACCCCATCGTGTTCGAAAAGCGCGAGGGCTTCCCGGGCTGGCCCATCACCCGCGCCGACCTCGATCCCTACTACGCCGAAGCGTCCACCTTCTGCGGCCTCTATGGTCCGTACTACGGTCCGCAAGGGCAGCCGGCCTACAACTTCACGGCCGAGTTCTGGTCCCAGGAGCTGGGGATGGCGATCCCGGCCTTGCCGGGCTTCGACTTCGGCATGTATCAGTTCTGGAACGACCGGCAGTTTCAGGCGCGGAAGCTGGACGGGCAGCACACCATCGACCAGATGCCGAACGTCCAGGTCATCACCAACGCCTCGCTGTTGAACATCGCGCAGGAGGGGTCGAAGGTCACCACGTTGACCGTGGGCGTTCTCGATGGAACCCGCGAGGTGCCCGTCTGGAACGGCACCTTCCAGGTCCAGGCCGACGCCGTGGTCCTGGCGTGCGGTGCGGTGGAAAACGCACGCCGGCTCCTGCTCTCGGGCTTCGGCGAGGACAACGACAACGTGGGCGCCTACTTCATGGGCCACCCCATCGCCATCAAGAACCCCATCACGGCGGTCTACACCGCCCCGCTCTTCCCGAGCCCCAACCTGATCGGCTACCAGAATCGATCGATCGGCAACCTCTTCGCCATTGAAGGCACGTTCACACCGACGCGCGAGATGGCGACCGAGCTCGCCATCGGCAGCGCCTGGTTCTTCAACAATGGAACGGGCAACTACTATCACGAGCTCCTGCCCTTCAAGGAGAGCCGGGTCAAGCTCGCGCCGGACGCCGTCGATGTGTTCGAGCAGCAGCAATGCCTGGTCGACTGGCGTCTCAATCCACGCTCCGAGGAGAACTACAAGCTCCAGACCCAGCTTTTCACCCAGGGCGTGCAACAGATCAAGCCCGGGCAGAAGGTGACCGTCGCCGACTTCGCTACGCTGGAGAGAGCCATGATGATCAACGGCCACCACATCGGCACCGCGAGGATGGCCGACTCGGCCGAGAACGGAGTCGTGGACAAGAACCTCAAGGTGTTTGGCACGGACAACCTGTTCGTCGCCGGGTCGGCGGTCTGGGCGACGGCGGGCATCCCAAACCCGACCTTTTCGATCATCACCTTCTCGATCCGACTGGCCGAGCACCTCGGCAAGTCTCTGTAGGCGCACCCCTTGCCCGTGCGCCTTCGGGCGGGAGGCAGCAGCCGGAGCGCTGTTCTCCTGCCCGAGCCGGGGGCGGCCCTTTCAGGCGTCTACTTGAGGCCAGGATTGGCAAGCGAGCGCCGACTCTGCCGGCTTCCTCCATTCGCCCCGAAGGGGCTTCGGGATAGAGCCTGGCATTTGAATGCCAGGTATTCCACCCACCCCATCCCCTCAAGTCCCGAAGGGACGCAGGGATCACGTCGTCCGCGGGAGGCGAAGCCGTTGCCATCCCTACGTCCCTTCGGGACTTGATCGAATTTTGGGGCTTTCTCCCTGGGGTTGAAACCCCAGGCTTTATCCCGATGCCCCTTCGGGGCAGGAGCACAGCCGATCCCACCGTGCTGATTCAGGGCATTTCTGCCAGGAGGTGCCAGCCAGGAGGTGCCCAGGAGGTGCCAGGCACTTCTCCGGTGCAGCTCATCGTGATCTGCCCACCGTCAAGGACTGGGATCCTACACCTCTGCCACAGCCCACCTCTTTGTCAACTCCCGCATGCTCGCCTCATGTTGAGGCCAGTCATGCAGGAGCGCCGGATCGAAGTCGGCACCGTTGGGCCACACCAGCGTATGAACTTCCGGATCGATTTCAACAGAGGCGAAAAGTGAAGGATCGCGGAGAGGTCCGTAGATCTCGCCCGCCAGGATTGGCTCTAGATCGATTTCTCTCACACTGCCGTCATCAAAGCCTACCCGAAGCCTATAGGTACCCAGAATGTCTATTGCGGTCACGCGGTAGATTGGATGGCCCATACTGCCTCCTTAACGTAGGGGCTCTATTCTATCTGGCGAGTGATGAGGGCCGCCGGCCTCAGCGTACATTCGACGGCTGAGCTCAGCCGCCATGGCGCGGCCGCGCTACCGGAACAGCTTACAACACCTGGTGAGCCGCGTCATGGTCGGCTGCAGCGACGAGTTAGGCACGGCGGGTCTGCCAGAGCCGCTCGATGGCACTCAGGAGAGACGGCGGGATGATATTTCCCGAGGCGTAGGGATCCCAATGTCCTTCGAATCGTGCTGCCGCACGAATCTTGTCGCGCGAGATCTCCAACCCAATCGGCAGGAACTCGTCGAGCTCTAGTTTGACCACTCGATCCCCGTACTCGTCGATGTAGGGTTCCGAGGCCACGATACCGCGTGCAAACACACCGTTGTTTGTCGGGCCCGTACGCTGAAGGTAGGCCGTATCACCAGGTCCCGGCTGCTTCGACGGACAGCGCCATCGACGAGTGTAGGGTTTGCCAGCTTGGGCTTTCTTCATGATTCCTTCGAGACCGCGAAAGGATTCTGTGTCCTCGGCTGGATTCCACAAGAAGAAGTATGCTCGATCAAACTCGCCCTTCGGTCGGGTACGGTTTCCCGCAAGATTCTTCACATCAAGCACCTTTGAGATGTGGAGTTCGTAGCAACCTTCGGCATTGTTCTTGGTCACGCGACAAATCTCGACGGTCGCCTCCGGGGCCGTTGCCGACATGCCGTTGATCAACCGCAACTGGAATGGCGGTCGGACAGTCGCGAGCTTATCGGTCCAGTACGGTTTGATCTCACGGTATTCGACCCGTTTGCGGCCAGCCACAATCTCGTCGAGAAATTCTCTCTTGATCGTCGTCGTCAGCGTGTCCACGTCTCTCTCCCGATTGGGTCCGGAGGAGGTGCCAGGCACTTCTCCGGTACGGCCCTTAGGACTCTTCTGGAAGACGCTGGCACTTCTCTGGGAGCTGCTTAGAATGGCCTCTTTGACTTAGCCTCGACAGGCTCTTTGTCGGATGCTGATTCAAGCACCTGGATTAACTTCTCCGTTTTTAAGAACAGCTCGTCAAAAGTTATTATATGTAGACCCGAGAACTGACTCCGAAAGAGTTCAAAGCTCCTTCTCTGCTCTTGCTCCATGAGTTCCTTTGACGCATTACCGATAATGACAGAACAACCTGGATCGAAGGCGTCAAAAAGATTATCCTGGCCATGGGTAAGCGCATGATAGTTCTGCAGCAGGTCATTTTTGTAGCTGAGTACCTGTAACGTAGCGCCAGATAGCTCCTCGCTTACGTTGTATACACCCTGCCTGTACTCTCGTCCGAGTAGTGATGTGGCAGGTGTCTTGATCTCGATCAATGCTGCGCTTCCCGTCATCCCATTCTTGACCAAGAAATCGACGATGCCGCCACCAACATTCATAATGGTCTTGCCACCGACATAGGCTTTTCCCTTTACAATTGTCAGAGGCCAAGCATAGACCTGTTCCAGGACGAACGAGTTCGATGTAAGTTCTCTTTGCCAGAACTCCTCTGACGGGTTGCCTGCGTTCTCCTTCCACATCTCCAGAGCGGCTTTTAAGGTTCCTACCCCCGCCGCAATATTCAGCTTCTTGATCGTCTCTATGCCGAGTTCAGACAATCGCTCTACAAGGGTCTGTACATCCTCAACTTCCGTAGCCCACGTAAGCAATTGGGATATTAGCTTCGACCCAAGAGCCTGGTTGACTCTTAGGTACTCAGAGAGTTGTTGTGTTTCCATCTGGGCCAGTTGTGACAGTTCTTCACCTAGGCGAAGGTACCGCAGATCTCCCCGCGGCACTCCCTCCCTCGCGTGAAGGTCGTAGAGAGCACCCACCTCCCCATAGAGCTTCAGCAACTCATCAGAATGGAGCTCGAGTTGATACTCTTCACCCTTTTTCAAGTTTCTCAGGCTGGTTCGTTCGACATCCTCCCACGTCCCAGTTCGACCCTTTTTTTGGTAGACAAATCGCCCCTTCACAGCCGCACGTTCGTCATGCACATTGTCTATGATCAGAGGGCGAAATAGTAAACGAATGGTCTCGGTCTCGCGCAGAACAATCGCCGAGACCATCGCAGATGACGCTGAAGTCGACTTGACGCGTATATTTGTCATTGGTGCAGTCTCGTCAGTGAGCCCAACGTTTAAGGGTTTATCCGACATCCTCCCGCGTCACCCTCCCCGCTACCTCCGGCGCCACCGGGAGGATGTCGGATAAACCCAGGTTGAACAAAACCGCGGTGGAGTCCGGGCCGCTTCCCCATGCAGATTCAATCCGCAGGAGAAGGTCGCGAGCAGATCGCCCGCTCTGCCTCAAACGCGTTGGGACGAGGTTTCCCCGCTTCATGGATGCTTCCCCAGCGGTTCACCGGCGCCATTGGACCCTCCCACAGCAGTTTCGTTTGCCTTGATGGTACAGCGGATTCGAGAAGGAATGCACCCGGCGGTATGTTTCCGGGTACCTGCCAGCCCCTGGAGGGGGCGACAGCATGTAGGCCGGGGTCCAAAGCGCCGGAGGCGCGTGACCCCGGTTCTGCGGCCCCCAAAAATTTCTCAGCCCCTGGAAGGGGCTGGGCAACGCCGACGCTGGCGCCCGAACCGGGCCACCTGGTCGCAGAAGGGGGCCCAGAGGGTGTAGCGGAGGCGGTTCCAGGAGGTGGAGCTCATGGATGTGGTGCGGGCATCTTACCGAGATTTTCCGCTCGCACGAGCATGTGGGCGACTCCAAAAGAATTCGGACGGACTCCCATTCCATCTGGAATGGCTCTCATCCCAAAAGGTATGAGCTCCATACCTTCTGGAATGACCGCCATCCCAGATGGGATGAGCCCCGTACCTTCTGGGATGACCGCCATCCCAAAAGGAATGGAGCCTCGGGAAGAAGGGATGGCGGCTCGGGAGACAGGGATGGCGGCTCGGGAGACAGGGATGGCGGCCATCCCTTCTGGGATGGCTCCTCGGGTAGAGGGGATGGCGTCCATCCCTTCCGGGATAGCTCCTCGGGTAGAGGGGATGGCGTCCATCCCTTCCGGGATGGCTCCTCGGGTAGAGGGGATGGCGTCCATCCCTTTTGGGATGGCTCCCCGGGTAGAGGGGATCGGACACGCACCCTTCAGCGCTGGAAGGCCCCAGCAAGGGCCAGGATCTTCTGAGTCTCTCTCGGGCCGCAAAGGGTGGAAGCGGTGGGCGCCGGTGGACCCGAGACGACCTGCATGACCGGTAGAGCCTTCCTCGACACCAACGTCTTCGTCTATCTCTACGATTCGGACAATCCCCTTTTGGGCGCTCTGGAAGCGCTGCTCAAGCGTCGCGGGGTTGCGGATACCGCCGCCTGACTTCGGCGACCGACTCGGCAATGAGTGCCTCGAGAACCTCGACATCGAGATCCTTGAGGCGCTTGAGGTACAGACAGGACTTGCCCATCTTGTGCTTCCCGAGCCTGGCCAGGAGGTCGACTTGCTCGGGGTTCTCCGCGACGAGGTAGACGACGAGCTCCTTGCCGCGGACGGCGAAGCCGGTGAGACAGGCGTCGCCGGAGTGGCCGCTCTCATACCGGTAGGTGTATGAGCCGTAGCCAACGATGCTTGGTCCCCACATGCGGGGCTGCTCCTTCGTGACGCGCTCGCACATGGCCATGATCGCCTTGCAGTCCGCCAGCTGCTCGGGAGTGGCTCGGGACGCGAGGTACTCGTCGACGCTTGCACCCGTGGGCTTGGTCTTGGTCTCTGCCATTGGGGGTTCCTGATCAGCGAGAGCGCGGACGGCGGAAAAGAGCGGCCTGTTTCTTCTCCACCGGGCGCCGCAAGGTTTTTGATTCCTGGGACTTGGAAAGTCTAGGCGTGCCTCAGGCGGGTGTCAACGCTTCTCCTGATCCTGCGGAGTCCGGAGGCCAGCCCGGGGCCTCCGCCGCACTGGAAATGGACGAGCGCCACCGAGCTACGGACGACCGCCACCGACCTCTGGACGACCGCGCGTTTGGTGGCGGTGACCGCCACACAGCGCGCGATGACCGCCATGCAGCTGGCGGTGACCGCCACACAGCTGGCGGTCACCGCCACACGGCTGGCGGTCACCGCCGCCGAGCTACGGACGACCGCCACCGACCTCTGGACGACCGCGCGTTTGGTGGCGGTGACCGCCGTACAGCTGGCGGTGACCGCCGCACGACTGGCGGCGATCGCCGCACAGCTGGCGGTGACCGCCGCACGGCGGGCGGTGATCGCCGCGCGGCTGGCGGTGACCGCCGCACAGCTGGCGGTGACCGCCGCACGGCTGGCGGTGA
>JANMTS010000161.1:0-60953 GCA_031390755.1 Holophagales bacterium | reverse complement strand
AACCGCCACCAGAAGCCCTGCGCCACGTGAACTTTTGCCGATTTGCGGATCTCGGCTTGCCCAGTACAGGTGTGAAGCTCGAAACGCTGGACAAATATGCCCGCCGCCATCACGGCCTGGTCACTCGAGAGGTGGCGGCGCAGCTGGGGGTGAGCCGAGCGGCTTGGTATCGGGCACTCCGCAAGGGCGAACTCGAATCGCTGTACCCCACGGTGGCCAGACTGTGGGGCAGCCCGACCACCCTGTACCAGCGGGCCCTCGCCGCGGTGTGGGCGACGGGGCCGGGAGCGGTGGCGTCACATCGAACCGCCGCCGCTCTATGGGGTAGGTCGCCATGGCTACGACCCGCCCGGGCCCCGCCGGCGCCCCCCCGCGGTTTTTTTTTTTACGCCCCGCCGGCGTGGCGCCGGCGGTCCCAGGGGCTCTCAGCGCCTCGACCGCCTCGTCCAGCGTCCCGCACTCCACGACCCGCTCGTGCTCGAACGCCCGGCGGCCATGCCGGAGCGTGTGCTCGACATCCGCCAGGTCGAGCTCCGGATGGCCTTCCAGATGATCGGCCAGGCGCTGACACGCCCTCTCCAGCGCCGCCTCGCTCCTGGCGGACACCGGCAGGCTGTAACGATCCCGCGCCTGCCGCTGCCGGGAGACCTGCGGCGCCGCTTCCAGCTCCAGGACGACGAGGGGAGCCGCTGGAGCGTCCGCATCCTCCCCCTCGGACCCGCCGTGGCGAACCGCCGAATCCACCACCAGCGCCTGGACGTTGTCGCCGTCCTTGAGCGCCTCTTCCGCCCGCTTGAGCACCAGCACGGAGGCTTCGCCGTTGAGCGTGCGGGCGTCGATCGACACCGCGCCCGCGAGCGCCAGGTCGCACTCGCCGTTGAGCAGACTCTGGCGCGCCAGGTGGATCGCCAGCGCCAGAGTCGAGTCGCCCGCCTGCACCGTGAAGCTGGGCCCCCGGAGGTTCAGCTTGTAGGAGACCCGGGTGGCCAGAGAGTCCGCGGCATTGCCCACCAGCAGTTGCAGGGGGTCCATCTCCGCCGAGAGCGACGGCAGGAGATTGAAGAGGAGGTAGGTGCTCAGCGCCTGGCCGGCGAAGACCGCGGTCATCCCGACGGAGCCGGGATCGCAGCCGGCATCTTCCAGGGCTTCCCAGCAGGTCTCCAGGAAGACGCGCTGCTGGGGATCGAGGATCTCGGCCTCGCGCGGGCTGATGCCGAAGAAGCCGGCATCGAACCGGTCCAGGCGGCCGGGTGTCCCGGAGTCCGAAACCCGGCCGGCCACGCCGACCACGGCAACCGCGTCTTGAATGCGTGTGGGATCCAACGAAAAGCTCCTTCCAACCTCGGTGTAGCCAGATGTTGCCGAACGCTGCCAGATGCTGCCGAAAATCCGGGGCGCGTTACCGCGAGCCGGTATGCCAGACAGAAATCTCGTCGAGACCCTTGCGGCGGAGATCGGGAACTTCGGCCGCAACCGCCGGAAAGCCGACCGGGAACAGGATGAACGGCTTTTCGTGGGCGGGCCGGCCCAGGATGCGGGACAGAAAAGCCATCGGGCTCGGCGTGTGGGTCAACGTCGAGAGCCCCATCCGGTGCAGGGCGGCAATGAAGAAGCCGCAGGCGATTCCGACGCTCTCCTTCGGATAGTAGGTCTTCTGCCTGGAGCCGTCCGGGAGTACCTGGTAGAGCTCCTCGAACACCACCACGAGCCAGGGGACCGTCTCCAGGAACGGCTTCTCCCAGCTGGTGCCCAGGGGCGCCAGCGCCGCCAGCCAGTCGGGAGGCATGCGCCCGCCGAGGTAGCTCTCCCGCTCCTCTTCCTCGGCGGCAAGGCGGATCTCCCGCTGGATCGCCGGATCGCCGACCACGACGAAGCGCCACGGCTGCCGGTGCGCTCCCGACGGCGCGGTCGACGCCGCGCGGATGGCCAGCTCGATCAGCTCGCGCGGCACCGGTTCGGAAGAAAACTCCCGCACGCTCCGGCGGGCGTCGAGCTCCGTGTAAAAATTGCGCGCCCGCGCCAGCATCTCCTCGCCGGACAGACGCGGCTGAAGGTAGGGGACGAAGCGGGGATCGCTCACGGCCGGCCCTCCCCCTGCCGCCGCAGCAAGTCCCAGAGAGCCTCGATGTGCTCGCGGCCCGTACGGATGTTGCCGATCGCCACCCGCGGCGTGTACCGGCCCCTCAGCGTGGTCGCCGAAAGGAAGAACGGTCCGGCCGCGTTGACCCGCGCCACCAGCTCCTCGTTGAGTCGGTCCTGGTTCTTCGGATCGTTCGGATCGTCTGCGCGGATGCGGAAGCAGACCGCGCTGAACGGCACCGGCGCGGCCAGCTCGAAGCCCGGGTGCTCCTCGATCCGGTCCGCCAGCCACCGGGCGAGCGCGCAGTGCTCCCGGATGCGCTCCTGCAAGCCTTCCACGCCGAACGCCCGGATCACCATCCAGAGCTTCAGCGCGCGGAACCGCCGGCCGAGCTGAAAGCCGAGATCCATCAGGTTCGTGACCCCGGGCTCGTCCGTGCGCAGGTAGTCGGGGATCAGCGAGAACGCTGAGCGCAGCTGCGCCTGGTCCCGGACCCAGAGGATCGAGCAGTCCACCGGCGTGAACAGCCACTTGTGCGGATTGACCACGATCGAATCGCCGAGCCCGAGGCCCGGCATCAAGGCCCGAAGCTCCGGGCAGACCGCGGCCGAGCCGGCGTAGGCGGCGTCCACGTGCAGCCAGATCCCCTCGCGGGCGCAGATCTCCGCGATCTCCGGGACCGGATCGATGCTCGTGGTCGACGTCGTCCCGACCGTCGCCACGACGGCCATCGGCCTCTTGCCCGCCGCGCGGTCGTCCGCCAGGGCTTTCTCCAGGGCGGGCACCGACATCCGGAACGCCGCGTCGCTCTCGATCCGGCGGACGTTCTCCTGGCCGATCCCGAGGACGATGCACGCCTTGTCGATCGACGAGTGCGCCTGGTCGCTGCAATAGACGGTCAGCGGCGGAACCTCCGGACGGCCGGAGAGCCCCTTCGTGCGGACCTCCAGATCCTCCAGCCGGTGGCGCGCCGCGGCCAGGGCGACCAGGCTGCTCGACGAGGCCGTGTCGTTGATGTGGCCCTTGAAGTCCGGCGGCAGGCCGATCATCTGGCGCAGCCAGTCGCAGACCCGCTCCTCCAGCTCGACCGCGGCCGGCGAGGTGCGCCAGAGCATCGCGTTGACGTTCAGCCCCGCGGCCAGCGCCTCGGCCACGATCCCCGGGCTCGATCCCGAGATGGCGAAGTAGGCCAGGAACCCCGGGTGATTCCAGTGCGTGACGTTCGGCTCGATCAGGCTCTGATAGTCGTCGAGCAGGCGGTCGAGCGGCTCCCCCGTGGCCGGCGGCGCAGCCGGCAGAGCACGGCCGACGTCGCCCGGCGACACTGGAGGAAGCACGGGATACTCCGCACCCCGCTCCAGGTAGTCCGCAATCAGGTCCGCCGTCCGGTGCAGAGCTGCCCGGATCTCGTCCTTCGGAAGGTCGCCAACCATGAGCATCTATCCTATCTCAACTGGAGCAGGTTGGCATGTACATTGAATAGGTCTCCTGCGGCTGTGAAGCTGGTAAGCCAACAAACAAATCCGGCTCTCATCCGAGCCGCTTGCGAGGAGGAACTGACATGAAGATGACGAAACTGCTTTCCCCGCTGATGCTTCTGCTCCTGACAACGGCCATTGCTTGCGGCCCCAAGGAGAAGGCGACGACCGAAGAGGCGGAAAATACCGCTCCGGTGGTCAGCGAGACCGAAAAGGCCGGCACCGAGCAGGCCGGCGACCTGAATCCGGTCGAGGCCCAGACCATGATCGACGACGTGACCCTCGGCAAGTCGACGGCCGCGGACGGCTCCATCGCTCCCGATCAGCAGGGCGACGACTTCGCGCCCGGCCAGACCGTCAACCTCGCGATGGAAGTCGGCGACACGCCGGCCGGCTCCGCGGTCAAGGTCGTCTGGTACGGCCCCAACGAGACCCGTATCGGCGAGGAGTCCAAGACCGTGAACACCGGCGACCTCTTCCTGGCCTTCAAGTCCGGCGACACCGGCACCTGGGCCAAGGGCGACTACCGGGCCGAGGTCTGGATCGGCGACGAGAAGGTCAACACCCAGCAGTTCCAGATCGTCGACGCGAACGACGCCGGTCAGTAGAACCCCGCCTAGCGTCAGCAGCAACGTGTTTCTCCCTACGGCCGACGGGGTGGGCAACCGGGCCCGGTCGGCCGTTCTTTTTTTGCTTCCAACCCCCCCAAGAACGAGAGCGCCCCGCCAGCCGGGAGGTTGATCCTCCAGGCCGCGGGGCGCGAATCGTTTTGCAGCGTTTGTAAGACTTACTTGGACGAGGAGCCGCCGGACTTGCGCTGGAGCTCGTCGTCGATGATCTTGGCGACTTCCGGGAACGGCTGGGCGCCGGACAGGAAGCGGCCGTTGATGAACATCGCCGGGGTGCCGCTGACGCCAGCCTTGGTGCCGGCGTCAAAGTCGGCCTGGACCTGGGCCGCGAACTTGCCGTTGTCGAGGCAGGTGTTGAAGTCCTCGGCCTTGAGACCAAGCTCGACGGCCTTCGCCTTGAGCTGGTCGACGGCGAGCGCCTGCTGATTCTGGAACATCGCGTCATGCATCTGCCAGAACTTCCCCTGGGCGTCGGCGCACAGCGAAGCCTCGGCGGCCTTCTGGGCGAACTGGTGGAAGTTCAGGGGATATTGACGGAAGACGATCCGCACCTTGTCGCCGTACTTCTGCTTGACCTGCTCCATGGTGGGCAGCACGCGGGCGCAGAAGGGGCACTGGAAGTCGGAGAACTCGACGATCGTGATCGGCGCGCCCTCGGGGCCGGTGGCCGGTCCGATCGCCTCGACGGCCACGCGGTCGGGCTCCATCAGGTACTCGACCTTGTAGCGGCCGCGCAGGTCGTCGAAGAACTTCTGCCGGGTCTCGCCCTGCCGCTGCTGCTCCAGATACTGCTTGATCTGGCCGGCGACCTCTTCCTTCGGCCGGGGGATCTGGGCCTTGTTCTGCTCGTAGAAACCGTCGACGTCCGCATCCGTGACCGGCGCGGGCTTGAGGTCGGCGAGGAGCTGCTCCTTGGTCACCTTCTTGGCAGCGGCCTCGGCCTCCAGGAGACGATCCTGGATGATCTGGTCGAGCTGGCTCTCGAGAAGGTCGTGCTTCTGCTTGTTGTACTGCTTCTCGAGCTGGGCGAACTGGTCGGCGGACCCCTTGAGGACGTCGGCCTCGGTGATCGCCTTGCCGTTGACCCGGGCGAGATCGCCCTTCGGTTTGTCCTGGGCGGAGCAGGCGGGCAGGAAGACGCCCAGGGCCAGAATCAGGAGCAGGACCCCCTGAAAGGCACGCCGAGGCCCGTTCGTCCCGTTCGTGATACTGCGGATTGCTTTCATCAATGACTCCTTCTTTTGTCGACAACCCCGGGGGGGCGGATTCCAGAGGCCCAAGAGCAGGCTCCTCCAAAAACAAGGTGCGCATTTTAACACAAGGGGGACAAGGGCCCGGGTATTTCCGGGATGGGCCGGGACAGGAGAACAACCCCGGGGCGGCTCAGGGAGCCAGGTGGCGGGCGACCAGGCCTTCGAGGATGCGGTCCGCGGCCACGCCCCGCAGCCGCAGGAACGGCGCGCCGAGCAGGTCTTCCGCCAGGGCCAGCAACGGCCGGCGGAAGAGCGCTCCGCCCTCCGTCTCCAGCGAGCGCAGGATCGCCGCCGCCGCCACCGCCCAGGGGCGCGACGCGCGCGGATCCTCCCAGCCGCCGGCCCGGCCCAGCGCCTCGGCCGCGGCGAGCAGGTGGATGCCGGCCCTCGTCGACGCCCAGCCCGCCAGCGCCGCGGAGAAGGCCCGCGCCACCGGCTCCACCGCCTCGGGGTCCGCGGTCTCGGCCGCGCCCAGGAACACCGACAGCGACCGGCTGCGCAGCGTCGGCAGCAGGTCGAGCCGCGACGGCGCCAGCAGGAAGAAGTTGCGCGGCGCGGAGACGTGCGGCTCTTCGAGCGATTTGAGCAGCGCGTTGGCCGCCTCGCCGCTCAGGGTCTCGGCCGCCGCCACCACGAACACCTGGCCGCGCGCCTCGAACGGCGACACCTGGGCCGTGCGCAGCATCTCCCGGGTCGCGTCGACGGAGGTCGAGGTCTTCAGGTCGCGCTCCAGCACCTGGAAGTCGGGATGGAAAGCCGCCTCGTCGTTCTTTCCACCGCCGACACTCTTCTCGCCGGGCCAGACGATCCGCCGGCAGTGCCGGCAGACGCCGCAGGGCCGTCTCCCGGCGCCCCCGGCGTCCGACATCTCGCAAAGCAGGGTCCGGGCGAGGCGCAGCGCGGCTGCCTGGCGCGCCTCGGGGGTGCGGCCGTGAAGGATGACGGACGGATAGAGACGCCCCTGGCGGGCGATGTCCTGGGCCGCGTCGAGGTTCATCCCAGCCATTCCTCCAGGATCCCCCTCACATCCCGCTGGGTGGCGTCGACGTCGCGCGAGGAGTCCACGATGCGGAAGCGGTCCGGCTCGCGCCGGGCGATCTCCAGAAAACCGTCGCGGACCTTCTGGTAGAAATCCAGGCGCTCGGCGTCGAGCCGGTCGACCGCCCCCTTCCGCCGCCGGGCCGGCGAGCGCCCGCGCGCCCGTGCCAGATCGGCAGGCAGGTCGAAGAGCAGCGTGCGGTCCGGGGCCCGGCCGCCCGTGGCCACCCGGTCCACCTGATCGATGCGCTCCAGCGGCACGCCCCGCGCGTACCCCTGATACGCCCGGGTCGAATCGGTGAAGCGGTCGCAGAGCACGTGCCGGCCCCCGGCGAGCGCGGGATCGATGGTCTGCAGCAGGTGCTGGCGCCGGCTCGCGAAGACCAGCAGCAGCTCGACCGTGCCGTCCATCTCGCCCCAGCGCGCGTCCAGGAACAGGGAGCGCACGGCGTCGCCGAGCGGCGTGCCGCCGGGCTCCTTGGTCAGGATGTGGCCGACCGAGCGCTGCTCCAGCCAGGCGGACGCCTGGCGCAGGTGCGTCGACTTGCCGCTGCCGTCGAGACCTTCGAAGGTGATGAACTGGGGGCGCCCGGACATGCCCGGGGACGTTACCACGAGCCCGCGCGGGCGGAAATGTCATGGGCCTGTTATCGATATCCTTGCCGTGGGACGGGATGTTGTGCCAGTCTGAGCAGATTGGAGTGGCGGCACGGTCGCCGCTCCGGATGAAATGCCCATGGAGGCCAGGAGTTTGCATACCTCCGGGGAGATGGCTTTATCGATGAGGCAGGCCCCCCTCAACCCTGTTTGGAAATAGGAGGATTGATCCATGGCAGCAACCAAGAAAGCAGCAGCCAAGCCCACCGAAGCGAAGAAGCCCGCCGGTGGCGGCGCGTTCATGAAGCCGGTCCAGCCCGACGAGGTGCTGGCGGCCGTCATCGGCTCGGAGCCGATCCCGCGGACCGAGGTCACCAAGAAGATTTGGGACTACATCCGCACCAACAACCTTCAGGACCCGAAGGACAAGCGGACCATCAAGGCCGACGCCAAGTTGAAGAAGGTGTTCAACGGCAAGGACTCGGTCAGCATGTTCGAGATGACCAAGCTGGTCAGCGACCACCTGCTGAAGGTCTGATCCGCCTCGACTCCGGGGCGGCTCCCGACCGGGAGCGCCCCGGGCTTTCCCTCCCAGGCTCCCCACTTCGGGTAAGATCCTCGGCTCCGGAAACGGCCCTGGAGGCCGAAAGGACAGACTCTCGACTCATGAACCAGATCGGCACGCCTCTGCAATGGGGCACGTTCTTCGCCCTCGTCGCCATCATGCTGGCGCTCGACCTCGGCGTCTTCCACCGCAAGGAACGCCGGACGAGCCTGCGCGAGGCGCTGGTCTGGAGCATCGTCTGGACCGTCATCGCCTTCATCTTCAACTACTGGATCTACTACGAGTTCGGCGCCGACGCGGGGATCCAGTTCCTCACCGGCTACGTCATCGAACGCTCCCTGAGCTTCGACAACATCTTCGTCTTCATCGTCATCTTCAACTACTTCGCGGTCCCGGCCCAGCACCAGCACCGGGTGCTCTTCTGGGGCATCCTCGGAGCCCTGATCTCCCGCGGCCTCTTCATCGCCATGGGCACGGCCCTGCTGGAGCAGTTCGCGTGGCTGATCTACGTCTTCGGCGCGTTCCTGGTCTACACCGGCATCAAGATCCTGCGCAACGACGAGACCGAGGTCCATCCGGAGAGGAATCCGGTGGTCCGCCTGTTCCAGAGATTCGTCCAGCTCACCGGCGCGTACCACGGCAAGCACTTCTTCGCCCGCGAGAACGGCGTGCTGATGGCGACGCCGCTGATGCTGGTGCTGGTGGTGGTCGAGGCGACCGACGTGGTGTTCGCGGTCGACTCGATCCCGGCCATCTTCGCGATCACGCTGGACCGCTTCATCATCTTCACCTCCAACATCTTCGCCATCCTCGGTCTGCGCGCCCTGTACTTCCTGCTCGCCGGGCTGATGCACAAGTTCCGCTACCTGGGGTTCGGGCTCGGCCTGGTGCTGACCTTCATCGGCGTCAAGATGCTGATCCACCACTGGGTGGAGATCCCGACCACCTGGTCGCTGGGAGCGGTGATCGGAATCCTGACGCTGACGGTCGTGGCGTCGCTCCTGCGGCCGCTTCCGCCGGGGGCCGCGGCGGCGGATCCGACGGAGATCGAGGGCGAGGCGTAGCGGCTCCCGGCCTCCCGTCGCCCTTTTCCCTACTTTTCCGGTAGGATTCGCCCCCGAGCTTCCCCAGCGGAGAACCCATGGCCAACGTCTTCATTCCCCGAGAGAGCCGACCGGGCGAGACCCGCGTCGCGGCAACACCGGACACGGTCCGGCGCATGATCAAGCTGGGCCTGGAGGTCGTGGTGGAGCGCGGCGCGGGCCTGGGCTCGTCCCTGGCCGACGCCGACTTCGAGACCGCCGGCGCCCGCATCACGGACAGTCCCGCCGACGTGGCCGCCGCCGCGAGCGCGGCCGACGTGGTGCTGACCGTGCGCGCTCCCGAGCCGTCGGACGCCTCCGTGCTCAAGCCGGGCGCCCTGCTGATCGGTCTGCTCGCGCCGCACCACAACGCCGATCTCGTGCGTTCCCTGGCCGCGGGCAACGTCTCCTCGATCGCCATGGAGCTGATCCCGCGCATCACGCGCGCCCAGGCCATGGACGCCCTTTCATCCCAGGCGAGCATCGCCGGCTACCGCGCCGTGCTGCTCGCCGCCTGGCGCCTGCCCAAGTACTTCCCCCTGCTCATGACCGCCGCCGGCACCATCGCGCCGGCCCGGGTCGTGATCATGGGCGCGGGCGTGGCCGGACTCCAGGCGATCGCGACCGCCCGCCGCCTGGGCGCCGTGGTCGAGGTCTCGGATGTCCGCGCGGTCGTCAAGGAGCAGGTGGAGTCGCTCGGCGGCAAGTTCATCCCGCTCCCCGAGATGCCGTCCGGCGAAGGCCAGGGCGGCTATGCGCGGGAGATGGGCGAGGAGTTTCTCCGTCTTCAGCGCGAGATCGTCAAGAAGCACCTGGCCGCGGCCAACGCCGTGATCACCACCGCGCTCGTGCCCGGAAAGCGCGCCCCGCTGCTCGTCACCCGCGACATGGTGGAAGCCATGAAGCCCGGCTCGGTCATTGTCGACCTGGCCGTCGAGCAGGGCGGCAACTGCGAATTGTCCGAGCCGGACCGCGAGGTCGTCCACAACGGCGTGCTCATCCTCGGACCCTCGAACCTGGTCGCCGGCATGCCCTTTGACGCCAGCAGCCTGTACGCAAAGAACGTCCTGGCGCTCCTTCAGATCCTCATCAAGGATGGCGCGGTCGTCATCGACGCGGCCGACGAGATCCTGGCCGGCTCCCTCCTCACCCACGGCGGCGCCGTCGTCCACCCGCCAACCGCCGAGCTTCTCCAGCCCGCTTCCGGTCCCGCAGCCCCTCCGGACAAGCTATAGAAAGTTTCCGAAGAGCGTCCCCTTTGCGCGTTCCCGCGGCACTGTTGGGGAGAAGCCTTTGGACTCTGGAGCTGGAGGGAGCGCTCCCGCCTTGCCTGGCCGCCACCGGGAGGCGGGAATCATCATGCACGACAATCCTGTCAACGGCCCTGTCAACGGCGACGCGGGGGGCCTGCTCGAACGCCTCGCGCGCACGCAGGCGACGCTCGACCGCGAGCGCGCCGACGCACCCGGACTGTGCTCCCGCCTTCTCGCGCTGCCTCCCGGGGAGCAGGCCGAAGCCCTGAGGCTGGAGCCGCGGCTCCACACCTGGGGTGTTTGCGAGGTTCTGCTGGAGAAGAGCCTGGCCGCGGCCGAGGCCGATCCGAGGGAATCCGGCCGCCTGGCCTCCCTGGTCCTCGCCGCCGCGGGCCACCTCGACGATGCGCTGCGCGTCGCACCCGTGGTCCAGGATCTGGAAGCCCGCGCCTGGGCCTGTCTCGGAGAGACCTGCCTCCACGTCAACGACCTCGCCGGAGCCGAAGAGGCGCTGAGCCGGGGAGCCGGACGGCTCGCCCACGGCACCGGCGACCTCCTGGTCGAAGCCCGGCTGCTGGAGTTCGAAGCCGCGGTCCGGCGCCAGCAGGGGCGCTCGGGAGAAGCGGCGGCCCTCCTCAAGCAGGCCGAAGCCCGCTACCGGGAGGCAAACGAGCACCATCTCGCCGCCCGCACCCACTACAAGCGCGATCAGGTTCTGCGGCAGTCCGATACGCTTCTGAGAGTCTGAGTCGGCCGGGTTTCCCCCTGGCGCCGCCCGGCCCGCCTCGGGTATGTTCCCTGTCATGCGAATCCTGACGATCCTGGCCCTCGCCCTCCTTGTAGTCCCCCTGACCGTCCGGGCCGCCTCGACTCCGGCGCCGACCGGTACCGGCGGGGCGGTTTCGTCCGGCGATCCGCGCGCCACCCGGGTGGGCGTCGAGATCCTTCGCCAGGGGGGCAATGCGGTGGACGCCGCGGTGGCCACGGCGCTCGCGCTGGCGGTCGTCTACCCCGAGGCCGGCAACCTCGGCGGCGGCGGATTCGCGGTCGTCCGGATCGACGGCAAGCTGATGGCGCTCGACTTCCGCGAGACCGGTCCGGCCGCAGCGACGCCCGGCATGTTTCTCGGTCCCGACGGCGAGCCGAAGCGCTACGCCTCACTCCAGGGCCCGCTCGCCGCCGGAGTCCCGGGCTCTCCCGCCGGTCTCTACGAGCTGCACCGCAAGCTCGGCCGGCTCCCCTGGAAGAAGGTGGTCGAGCCCGCCCGCAAGCTCGCCGCCGAGGGGGTCCGCGTCGACCGGCACCTGAGCGAGCTGATCGCGACCGAGGAGCACAGTCAGCTCCTGGGGCTCTTCCCGGAGACGGCGAAGGTCTGGCTTCCCGGCGGCAAGCCGCCCGCGATCGACAGCACGATCCGCCTGCCCGAGCTGGCCGCGAACCTCGCGGCCTACGCCGAGCGCGGTCCCGAGGCGTTCACCACCGGCAAGGTCGCCGCCGCAGTCGAGGCCGCCTCCCGCCGCAACGGCGGCATCCTGACCGCCGCGGATCTCGCCGCCTACCAGCCGGCCTGGCGCGAGCCGGTGGTGTTCGAGGCCTTCGGCTGGAAGCTTGCCGCCATGCCGCTGCCGTCCTCGGGCGGCGTGATCACCGGCGAGATCCTCGGCATGCTGGAGCGCCTGGAGTGGGCCAAGATGCCGCGCTACGGCGCCGACCGCTCCCACTTCCTCGCCGAGGCCTTCCGCCGCGCGTACGCCGACCGCTTCCTGCTGAGCGATCCGTCCACGACGAACGCCACGCCGGCGCAGCTCCTCGATCCGGTCTGGCTGGAGCAGCGGGCGGCAAGCATCGCGCCGCGCAAGGCCACGCCGTCCACCGGAATCCGCTCCTGGCCCGGGACGGCAGTCGCCCCTCCCGGCGAATCCAGCGAGACCACCCACCTCTCCACCGTCGACTCCGAGGGCAACCTGGTGGCGCTCACCACGACGCTCAACGGCCTCTTCGGCTGCGGCCTCTACGTGCCGGAGGCCGGTTTCTTCCTCAACAACGAGATGGACGACTTCACCGCCGCGCCCGGCCGGCCCAACCTCTTCGGACTGATCCAGGGCGAGGCGAACGCCGCGGCGCCGGGCAAAAGGATGCTCTCTTCGATGTCCCCCACGATCGCCTGGAAGGGGGACGAGGCCGTGGCCCTGGGCGGACGCGGCGGCTCGCGCATCCCGACCAACACGATCGAGGTGCTGCTCAACCTGATCGCGGACGGCGACACGCTCCAGACCGCCCTCGACCGGCCGCGCATTCATCACCAGTGGCTCCCCGACCGCCTGGAAGCCGAGGCCGACGCCCTCTCGCCCGAGACCCGCGACGAGCTCGAACGCCGGGGCCACGAGGTCTACGTGACGAACGTCACGGCCAAGGTCCACGCCGTCCGCCTGAAGGCCGACGGCCGGATGGAGGCCGCGTCGGACCCGCGCGGGACGGGGTTGGGGGCGGTGGTCAAGCCCGAAAATTGATTCCCTGAGGTTGATCCGGTTTCCGAGCCCCCGAAGGGGGCTCGAAGGAATCACCTCCCCCGGGCACGCCCCTTGCTGCCTCCGGGAAATCAATGCCGCCGATCCGTCGGAACCGAGCCCTGGCGCTGCTGGTCTGCCTTTCTGTCGCCCTTGGCGCCAGCCCTGGCGCGGGCGAGGCCCAGACGCGCGAGGGGTTCTCCGAAAAGGTCGCCGTGCGCGAGGTGGAGCTGGTGTTCGAGCTGCCCAGCCTCCCGCTCCTGAGCTCCGGCACGTTCGGCCCCGAAGACCTGATCGTGGTCGAGGACGGCCAGGTGCGGACCATCACCAAGGTGGGCTCGATCGAGGACGGCACCGTCCGCTCCCGGTTCCAGCGGACCGAGGTGGACACGGCTTTCGAGGCGCCGCCGTGGACGGCCGTGGTCTGGATCGACCGCGCGCTCGCCTCTCCGGAGACGGTCTTCTCCGCCACGCTCGGGCTCGCCGGCCGGGCCGCAGAGCTGGCCGGGCTGGGGGCGGTCGAGGTCGTGGTGGTCCCGGAGGACGACGCGGAGGATCTGCTTCTCGTGGCCGGCTCCACCCGCGAGCCCAAGCGGCTGGAGCAGATCCTCGCCGATCTCGCCGGCCAGGCGCGGATCGAGCGCGATCGGGCTGAAGGCGCCGCTCCCAAGCCGAGGACCGGCGAGCCCAGGCCGGACGCCGCCACCCTCCGCCGCCGTCTCGACCGGCTCCTCGTCCATCTCGCCGGCCGTACCGACACCGGCCCGCGCGTCCTCTTCCTCGTGGCCGACGGCTTCAACATCGAGCCCGTCGAGACCCGGGCCTTCGAGACCGGAGTGGCCGATCCGAAAGCAGGCGAACGGGCCGGGGCGATCCTCGACGCCGCGCGCCTCCTCGCCTCCTACGGATGGGTCACCGTCGCCCTTCCCCTGCGGCGGGAGAGCCTCGGCCGCGAGGACCGCTCGCCGAGCGACGCCGACCGCTTCCGCCACAACTCCGGCGCCTGGGGTCCGGTCAACAACTCCGTCCCGCCGATGATCCCGCCGCGGCGACCGAAAGACACCAAGCTCAAGTGGGATCTGGCGGTCGATTCGCTGGTCCGCATGGACCTGGCGCCCCTGCGCGCGCTCACCGGCCCCACCGGCGGCACCCTGGTCGCCCAGGACGGGCTGCTCTCCTCCGCACTGGCCGGACTGGAAAGCCGCTGGCATCTCTATTACCAGACCCAGATGCCCGCCGACGGCCGGCTCCGCCCGATCGAGGTCCGGATGCGCAACGGCTCTCCCGTGCGCAGCCGCCGGTGGGTGCGGTCGTCCACGCCCGAGGGGATCGCCGAGGCCCGGCTGCGCCGCCTGCTGGCCGGCGACCGGCTCGCCGAAGGGCTGCCGCTCCGGGTGGAGGCGGGCCGGATCACGATCGGCGCTTTCGCCTCTTCCGAGCCCGCGGTGCCGGGGCCGGTGCGCATCTCCGTCGCCTGGCAGGACGGCTCGGGGAGCCTCGGCTTCCGCCACGTCCTCGCCGCGGGCCTCGACGCTCCGGAGTCGGGATGGAGCGCCGAGCTTCCCGCGGATCTGCCGGCCGATCTACCACCCGGGGCCCGGCCGCTCGCCGTGCTGGTCGAGGATCTCGCCCGCGAGCGGTGGAGCGCCCGCCGGATCGACCTTTCTCCTCCCGGCTCTCCTCCCGGCGCGCCCTGAAACTCGCCTCCATGCCTGCCGTATAGTCTTCGAGTCCGTGCGCGCGGGGAGTGATACGCCCCGTGCGCCTCGTTCGTCCCGTCTCCATCGTCGATATGGCTCCGCGACTGGCGGGGCTGCTTCCGGAGGTGCTCGTGAAAAGAACGCTTTCCGCCTGGTGCGCCGCTGCCGTGCTGGGCCTCCTCGCCCTGGCGGGACCGGCCCACGCCGACCCCGTCTCAACCCAGGGCTATCACCCCTTCGCCGACGTCGAGCGGCAGCTCCAGGCCTGGGGCCAGGAGAATCCGCGCGACGTGAAGCTGATCACCCTCGGCAAGTCGGCTGGCGGCCGGCCGCTCTACGTGATCCGCATCGCCGGGACGGGCGACATCGATCCCGACGCCCGGCCCGCCGTCTTCGTCGGCGCCAACCTCGCCGGCTCCCACAACGCCGGCACCGAGGCCGCGCTCGACCTGATCCAGACCCTGCTCGCGGCCCCGGCCGACAGCCCGGCCGCGAAGCTGCTCGCCGCCCAGACCTTCTACGTGGCGCCCGTCCTCAATCCGGACGCCCACGACGCCCTCTTCGGCAAGGTCCGCAACACCCGCGGCGGCAACGGCATGGCCATCGACCACGACGTCGACGGGCTCGAAGGCGAGGATCCGGCCGACGACCTGAACGGCGACGGCCTCATCACCCGCCTGCGCATCCCCGACGCCTCCGGCGACTGGCTCGCGGACGCGACCGATCCGCGCGTGCTCGTCGAGGCCGACTCCATGGAGCAGCGGCCCGGCGCCTGGCGCGTGGTCGCCGAGGGCAGGGACGACGACGGCGACGGCGAGCTCAACGAGGACGGCGCCGACGGCGTCTGGCCCGACCGGAACTTCCCGCACGCCTTCCCCTACACCGCCGAGTCCGGCCCGTGGTCGAGCTACGCGCCGGAGACCAAGGCGCTGCTCGACTTCCTGTTCGCCCGGCGCAACGTCGCCATGGCCATCGTCTACGGCCCGGCGAACAACCTGCTGGCCGCGCCGCAGAGCCTGGGCGGCGGCGGCGACCTCGGCACGCAGAAGTTCAAGCTGGGGATGCGGGCCAAGTTCCTGGGTCTCGACCCCGAGGAGGAGTACACCCTCGACCAGGTCTGGGAAGTGGCCCAGAACCTTCCGTTCGTGCGCCAGAACGGCGTCACCAAGGAGCAGCTCCAGCAGTTCCTCGGCGCCGGCGCCGCCACCAAGGTGGACCCGGCCGACCAGGCCTACTTCGACAAGTTCGCCGAGGCCTACAAGGAGCGCCTGAAGAAGGCGGGCCTCTCCAACGACCGTCCCGCGGCCCAGTACGGCAAGGGCGGATTCACCCCCTGGCTCTATTACCAGTACGGCGCCGTGGCCCTCGAGCTGGACGTCTGGGGCATCCCCAAGGCCGAAAAGAAGGCTGACGACTCCAAGAAGGAGGACGACGCCCTGACCCTGGAGAAAGTCGCCGGCATGACGACCGACGAGCTCATCGCCCAGGGCGAGGAGAAGATCGACGCCTTTCTCAAAGAGAACAAGGCTCCCGCGCAGTTCAACGCCACGATGGTGATCGGCTTCCTCAAGGGCGGCCAGATCGACCCCAAGGGCATGGTCGAACGCATGAAGCAGATGGGCGCGGGCGGCGGTGCCGGAGGCGGCGCGGCCGGAGGCGGCAAGGCCGGTGAGGTCGGTGCTCGCGAGCGTGAGGTTCTGGCCTGGGTCGACGCCAACGCTCCCGGCGGCTTCGTCGCCTGGACCCCGGTCACCCTCCCCGACGGCACCAAGGCCGAGGTGGGCGGTCTCGATCCCTTCGTCGAGCGCAACCCTCCGGCCGCCATCCTGAAGCCGGCCCTCGCGGCCCACACCGAGACGGTGCTCGATCTCGCGGGCAAGCTCGCCCGGGTCGAGATCCTGTCGGTCGACGTGAAGAGCCTCGGCGCCGGCGTCTACCGCGTCAAGGCCGTGGCCGCCAACCGCGGCTATCTCGCCACCCACACCAAGCAGGCCGAGCGCGCCCGGGTCCACGTGCCGGTGCGGCTCTCCCTCCAGACGGGCAAGGGCGTCGAGACGGTGACCGGCTATCCGTTCGCCGTCGCCGAGCGGCTCGAAGGCACGACCGGCACCCTCTCGGGAGAGTGGCTCGTCCGCGCCGAGCCCGGCGCGAAGATCGTGGTCGACCTGACCTCGGACAACGCCGGCCGCGACCAGAAGACCGTCACCGTCGGGAAGGGAGTTTGAACGCCATGAGAGCTCATCGTTTCGTGTTCGGAGCCCTGGCGCTCCTCACCCTCGTAGCGACCGCCGGGGACGCAGCCCCCATCCAGACGCAGGGCAACCCGCCGGCCGTCGCCTTCAACCGGCTGCACACCTATGAGGAGATCGTCGGCATCCTCAAGGACTACGCCGCCGCCTATCCGAAGTGGACCCGGCTCGAGAGCATCGGCAAGACCATCCAGGGGCGCGACCTCTGGATGATCGCGATCACCAACCCGGCGACCGGCCCCGAGTCCTCCAAGCCGGCCATGTACATCGACGGCAACACCCACGCCAACGAGGTGCAGGGCACCGAGGCCGCGCTCTACACCGTCGACTACCTCCTCAAGAACTACGGCAAGCTGCCGCGCGTCACCGAGATGCTCGACCGCTCGGTCTTCTACATCCTCCCCGTCGTCAACGCCGACGGCCGCACCCTCTGGTTCAAGGGCCCCTCCGACTCCGACTTCCCGCGCACCGTGATGGTGCCCGTCGACGACGACCGCGACGGCCGCACCGACGAGGACGGCGGCGACGACCTGGACGGGGACGGCTATCTCACCACCATGCGCAAGAAGGTCCCCCTGGGCCAGGGCGACTTCAGGCTCGATCCCAAGGACCCGCGGATGATGGTGAAGGTCGAGCCCGGCGAGCTCGGCGACTGGATCCAGATCGGCACCGAGGGTCTGGACAACGACGGCGACGGCCGCGTCGACGAGGACGGCATCGGCTACGTCGATCCCAACCGCACCTGGGGCTTCTCCTGGGAGCCGACATACGTGCAGGCGGGCGCCGGAAACTATCCGCTGTCCATCCCGGAGACGCGCTCCATCGCTCTCTGGGCGCTGAAGCATCCCAACGTGGCGGCCGTGCAGAGCTACCACAACAACGGCCAGATGATCCTGCGCGGTCCCGGCGCCAAGGCCGATCCGCCCTACCCGCCGCAGGACCTCAAGGCCTACGACCTGATCGCCAAGGAAGGCGAGAAGCTGCTGCCGGGCTACCGCTACTTCATCTCGTGGAAGGATCTCTACACCGTCCACGGCGGCACCACCGATCACTTCTACAACACTCTGGGAGCCTTCGCGTTCACCAACGAGATGTACAACCCGCCGGCCGACTTCGACAAGGACGGCGAGATCTCGGACGCGGAGATGATGAAGTTCAACGATCTCCTCTCCATGGGCCGCCAGTGGGTCGAGTGGCACTCCTACGATCATCCGCAGTACGGGAAGATCGAGGTCGGCGGCTTCAAGCGCGACGTGGGCCGGGTGCCCGAGACCTGGCTGCAGGAGGACGAGACGCACCGCAACAACGCCTTCGTGCTCTTCCACGCCTACCACCTGCCGAAGCTCTCCATCGGCGCCGCGACCGTGAAGAAGGCGGGCAACGGCCTCTGGCGTCTGGAAGTTCCGGTGCTCAACGAGCGGGCCATTCCCTCCATGGCGGCGGTGGCCGTGACCGGCAAGCTGCACCGGCAGGACATCGCCGGCATCACCGGGGGAGCCGGTGCCAAGGTGATCGCCAGCGGGCTCGTCGACGATCCGTATCTCGACAAGGTCGAGCTTCAGGAGCACCGCCCCGAGCGCCTCCTGGTGCCCGGCGTCGAGGGTTTCTCGACCCGTATCCTCTTCTTCCTGGTCCAGGGAGACGGGGAGGTCACGGTGAGCTACGACAGTCTCAAGGGCGGCAAGGTCTCGAAGACCATCGCCCTGACCGAAACCGCGGAGTAGAACGGAACGAAAAGAGGCGGCGTGGATCGCTCCGCGCCGCCTCCCGTCCTGCCTTTTTCTTTTCCTGCTCGGGCTCAGCCCGAACCCCGATCAATACCGGTAGTGGTCGGTCTTGTACGGGCCTTCCTTGGCCACACCGATGTACTTGGCCTGCTCGTCGCGCAGCTCGGTGAGCCGGGCGTTGAGCGCGGTCAGCTGGAGGCGGGCCACCTTCTCGTCCAGGTGCTTCGGCAGGGTGTAGACGCCCACCTTGTACTCGCCCTTCTTGGTCCACAGCTCGATCTGGGCGAGCGTCTGGTTCGCGAACGACGAGCTCATCACGTAGCTGGGGTGGCCGGTGCCGCAGCCCAGGTTCACGAGACGGCCCTTGGCGAGCAGGATGATCCGGTTGCCTTCCGGGAAGATCACGTGATCGACCTGGGGCTTGATCTCCTCCCACTGGTACTGCTCGAGGCTCGCGACGTCGATCTCGCTGTCGAAGTGGCCGATGTTGCAGACGATCGCGTTGTGCTTCATCTTCCGCATGTGGTCGTGGGTGATCACGTGGAAGTTGCCCGTGGCCGTGACGAAGATGTCGCCCAGGCTGCAGGCCTCGTCCATGGTCACGACCCGGTAGCCTTCCATGGCCGCCTGGAGGGCGCAGATCGGATCGACCTCCGTCACCCACACCTGGGCGCTCAGCGCGCGCAGGGCCTGGGCGCTGCCCTTGCCCACGTCGCCATAGCCGCAGACCACCGCGACCTTGCCGGCCACCATCACGTCCGTGGCGCGCTTGATGGCGTCGACCAGCGACTCGCGGCAGCCGTAGAGGTTGTCGAACTTGCTCTTGGTGACGCTGTCGTTGACGTTGATGGCGGGGAACATGAGATCGCCCTTCTTGGCCATCTCATAGAGCCGGTGCACGCCGGTGGTGGTCTCCTCGGTGACGCCCTGGATGGAGGCCAGCTGCTGCTTGTACCAGCCGGGCTGGGCGGCGTTGCGCGCCTTGATGGCGGCGAAGAGCACGCGCTCCTCCTCGCTGGTCGGGTTGTTCAGCACGGACGCGTCGTCCTCGGCCTTGGCGCCCAGGTGGATGAGCAGCGTGGCGTCGCCGCCGTCGTCGAGGATCATGTTCGGGGCACCCTCGGCGAAGTCGAAGATGCTGTGGGTGTAGTCCCAGTACTCCTTGAGACCCTCACCCTTGAACGCGAAGACCGGGATGCCGGCGGCCGCGATCGCGGCGGCGGCGTGGTCCTGGGTCGAGAAGATGTTGCAGCTCGCCCACCGCACGTCGGCGCCGAGCTCCTTGAGGGTCTCGATGAGGACGGCGGTCTGGATGGTCATGTGAAGGGAGCCGGCGATGCGGGCGCCCTTGAGCGGCTGATTCGCGAGCTGCTCCTTGCGGATGGCCATGAGGGCCGGCATCTCGCCCTCGGCGATCTGGATCTCCTTGCGGCCCCAGGCGGCCAGGGAGAGATCGGCGACCTTGTAATCGGTGAACGTCTGGCTGGTCTCGACAGCAGTGGTCTGTGTGGTTGTCTGCGTAGCAACGGTCATGGACGACCTCCTCGAAGGCTCCGGGCGACGGGCGATCTCACCTCGATCAAACCCGGAAAGGGTTGAGGTGAGCGCCGTTTTGTGCTCCGGGCATCGCCGGCGTCCGAGCCTGGGAGGGATCCTCCTGCAACGCTCCTCGGGACAGCGCCTATTCTACAAGGTCCGGCGCGAAGGTTGAAGGGGTTTCAGCCCCTCCAGCTCGAAAACGGGGGCTGGGAGGTCGTCTCGCTTGATTTCATCCGGCAAGGGCAGCATCATTTCTGGTACAGTCCGGACTATGGCAGAGAGCACCCAAGAGGGTCGAGAGCCGGTTCTATTCGTGGTGTTTTATCGAACAGAGGCAGGCAACGAACCGGTTCGCGAGTGGCTCAAAGGACTGAAGCGAGAAGACAAAAAGGCAGTCGGTCAGGACATCAAGACAGCGCAGTACGGTTGGCCCCTGGGAATGCCTCTCATCAGGAAGTTGGAGCCATCGCTCTGGGAGGTCCGGTCTCATCTGACCCAAGGAATTGCGAGGGTTCTCTTCACTGTCAAGGGCGGTGTCATGGTGCTGCTGCACGGCTTCGTGAAGAAGTCACAAAAACTCGCACCCGGTGATCTGAGGACGGCTCGGCAACGCATGGCTGACTTGAACGAGGAGTAGCAATATGAAGGGCAAGCACATCGGCAGTGACTTCGACGACTTCCTGCGGGAAGAGAACCTCCTGGATGCCGCTGAAGCAACGGCCGCAAAGCGGGCGATCGCGTTTCAGATCGCTGAAGAAATGAGGCGCTGCAGGCTGACCAAGTCAGAGATGGCCAGCCGCATGAAGACTAGCCGGCCCGCTTTGGAGAGGCTGCTGGACCCGGCGAATCCATCGGTGACACTGTCGACGCTGGAGAGAGCCGCGTCCGCTGTGGGGAAAAAACTCAAGGTTGAGTTGACCTGAGTTGCTGGTCAGCAACTCAGCCCCTCAACCCGGAAAGGGTCGGAACGCCGGCGGCCTTGGACACGGCGGCCGGCATCCCTGCAGATTGTCAATGAGCTTCTGAGGCTCGCTCTTTCCCCCCGAGCCCTGGGGTGGAAGGAGGATAGCGGCGCCCGCCGCCGTCCGAGCCTTCCCCTTCAAAATCGGCAACTATTTCCCCAAAACGCCCTCTCCGGCGCGGGGTGGCCGGCTTTCCGCGCTCCAAAGAACCTTTCCGCGTTTCAAATAACCTTCCCGCGCCGCCAGGAACCTTTCCCGGGCGCCCGGGAAGGTTTCCCGGCTCCAAAGAAGGTTTCCCGGCCCCAAAGAAGTTTTCCCGGTCGTCGGGAGAACTTCGTGGCCGCTGGAGAACCTTTCCCGGGCGCAAGGAAGGTTTCCCGGGCGCCAAAGAACCTTTCCCGGCTCCTAATAACTTCTCCCGGCCGCCAGGTAAGGTTCGTGGCCGCCCGGGAACCTTTCCCGCTCATCGGGAAACCTTCGTGGCCGCGCTGGAACCTTCGCAGCCACCCGGCGGCACGATCGGCAGGCTGGGCCACCGAGGGCGCATAGCCTAGACAGGTGTTGCTGAGGAGTCAAGGCAAAGTGCGTTAAGTGCCGGCATCGTCCAGAATCTGGACTTTTTGACTCTTGCGGCCGGCCAGCGGGGACGGCATGATGAGGGATGTGGATTTTATACACATTTTGGTCGGCAGAAACCGTCGATCAGGGCTTGACAGCCGGTCCAGCTTCGCCAAGGATACGCGTCCGGCGCGGTGAGACCCGTCGCCCGAAGGAAGAGGGTTCCTTGAAAACTTGCAGGGACGGCGGCTGCCGAGTCCAAGGCCACCGCCGTTCCGAGCCTGGAGGCCCACCTGCCGGGGAGGGGGTGGAACGGGCCGGAGGTGTGCGCAGGCGTTGGCCTCGCGCACCTCCGAAGAGCCGAGGCCTGCCTTCGTGAAGGAGGACCTCCCCGACTTTTTCTTCGCTTGATTTCTAGAGGCAGGAGACCCATCATTTCTGGCGCTTCAGGCTATTGCAGAGAGCACCTAAGAGGCTCTCTGCAAGGCATGGCTCGAACGAGGAGGAGCGATGAAGGGCAGACGCATGGGAAGTGACTTCGATGACTTCCTGCGGGAAGAGAACCTCCTGGATGACGCTGAAGCATCGGCCGCAAAGCGGGCGATTGCGTTTCAGACCGCTGAAGAAATGAGGCGCCATGAGCATGCACCTGAAAAGTTTGAAGTCCAGAATCCGCGACCTGATTCGGCCCGAGCTGTTCGCGGACACCGATCCGGACGCCGTGCTCGATTCACGCGATAAGCATGAATTCTCCCCTCGTAGCCTACGAAAGAAGCCCGCCCAGAGACTCTCGTCAAGGTCGTATCGAAGATACGGACGCATCTCGTCCGCAACCTCGATCCGGCTAAACAAACTGTTTCGTGGGGAGTCTACTTGAAAATCAGCGAAGCCATATGACATGACATATGTGCGGCGCTGCGATTTAGAAGTATTCCATTGCCTTCTGGCTGTTGTTGGGCTGTGTGTCGCAGAGTCTCGGTCTGAATCAAATCAACTGCCTAGACGCGACCACGCTCGTTTCCGATGATGAGAGTCAGCAACTACTGCAACCGTAGTTGACTAATCGCCGCCGATGTTTAAAATAAACCTCTGGCAAGAACTATTCGCGCTGCCTGTTCGATAGATGCCCATTCGACGATAACTAGAGATTATCGACGAGATTCGACCTGAGGAGGACATTGATTAATGGCAACCGTGCTTGTCGCAATTGCGGGATTATGCGGAGCGGTCGGCAGTACGGTTGCGGCAGGTATTGCGAGTCGTGGCGGCGCGACTCCCGGTCTCGGAATGGCGACCGAATCTCCTCTCATCAAGGCTCTTGGCATCGAGTTTCTAGAACTGGATTCAATCATGCTCGATGGCTGGGACCTGCATGAGGAGACCCTCCTGTCGGCCTGCAGGCATCATAGGATCTGTCCTATTGAAGCCATCGCCAGCGCGAAGCCGCTGCTGCGGAAGTTGGTCCCCAGAATCGGCGTGCATTCCGCGACTCCCGATATCGCTGATTGGATATTAAGAGAAGCGGGCCGGCTGCGTCATCGCATGGACATAGAGGGCTTCAACCACTTGATTCTTGTCAACCTTTGCCCTACGGAACCCCCCTTAGTCCATACGATGGCCCCAGGCCCCGATTGGAGACAACTCCGCAACTTACCGCGAGAGTCGTTGTCCCCCAGCGCAATCTATTTCCGCCTTGCAATCGAGGCAGGAGCTCACTTTATCAACTTCACGCCAAATATGGCAGAAGTGCCAGTCCTCTGCGAACTCGCTGATAAAGCTAATCTGATCTATGCCGGGCGAGATGGCAAGACCGGCCAGACTTTTATCAAGACTGTCCTTGCGCCCGCGCTAAGGGATAAAAATTTTGAAATCGACGGCTGGTTCAGTGTGAATTTGCTGGGCAATGCTGATGGTCAGACTCTTTCTGAGCCTGATGCACGGAGAACGAAGATCGCATCGAAGACCCGCTGCCTCTCTTCAATCCTTGGCTATTCGCCTGGAGGTGAGAATGACTCAGGGCACCAAGTTCATATTCACTTCTACAAGCCACGCGGAGACGCTAAAGAAGCCTGGGACACGATCGACTTTCGAGGCTTTCTAGGCATCCCTATGCAGTTGAAGTTGAACTGGCTGGGCCAGGATTCAATCCTCGCTGCTCCAGCAGTTGTCGACTTGGTCCGGTTAGTAACCTTTGCCGCAGAGGCCGGTTGCCGAGGTCCATTGGAGGTTGCCTCATACTTCTTCAAGGATCCCATAGTGCGGGAAGGTTCTGTCATACGGCATTCCGTTCCGGATCAGTTTCAAATGCTTCTAGATTTCCTGCGCAGAGGGCAGGATTGATGAGCCTCGCGTCGTCCGGTTTGGCGGCGCTCGGAGGCAAGCCTATACGCCGGAATGCTTGGCCCCGGTGGCCCAGGGCTGATCAATCTACAGAAGATGCCCTGAAGAAAGTCCTTCGCTCCGAACGCTGGACGATCAGCGGACCCTGCACGTCTGACTTTCCATTCGAACGCCGCTTTGCTGAAGCTTTCGCTGAGTTTCATGGGGCGCCCCATTGTGTGCCCACCACCAGTGGATCATCCGCGTTAGTCATTGCTTTGGAAGCGCTCGGTGTAGGCCCCGGTCAAGAAGTACTTGTGCCCGGCCTTACATGGGTTGCCTGTGCCTCCGCAGTGACCCGTATCGGAGCTGTTCCCGTGCTGGTGGATGTCGATCCCCTGACCCTGTGCATGTCGGCTGAGGCCGCGAAGAAAGCCATTACCCCTTCCACCTCCGCGATTATGCTGGTCCATCTTTACTGCATGCTCGCTGATCTCGACCAATTTGTAGAACTCTCGGCCTCTACGGGGATTCCACTGCTTGAGGACTGTTCGCACGCTCATGGCGCCACCTGGCATGGACGTAAAGTCGGGACTTTCGGCAGCATTGGAGTTTTCAGTATGCAGCAGACGAAGGTTCTGACGAGCGGAGAAGGAGGAGCAACGATTACCAATAGTCTTGATCTTTATGATCGTCTTCAGCAGTTACGTGCCGACGGTCGTCGCTATTCAGTAAAGTACGTACTGGGAGATCCTGCACTTGAACCCGCAGGAGATATTCAGGGCTACAACTATTGTCTTTCCGAGTTTCACGCTGCCATTCTTCTCGACCGCCTCCCGTTCTTGGAACAAGAGAATGCGCTGCGCCGATCGAATGCCCTATTGTTGACTCGCCGCCTAGAGGAGATCGAGGAAATACACCCCCTCCATGAGATCTCCCCAAGCCGAAAGCCCGCATACTTTAGATACTGCATTCGATTTGATCTGAGCAGCCTCGGTGGCATATCGATCGAGATAGTAGCGGCCGCGCTCTCGGCCGAGCTCGGCATTTCCGTACACTCCATCTATGATCCTTTAAATCACAATCGCCTGTTTCGATCTCCCCTTCCATTTGGCATAGCTGGGTCGGATGGTTTGCAAAGATCCTATGATCCATCCCGCTTCTCCCTTCCTGTGGCTACAGTCGCACGTCGCGAGGTCGTCGCCATTCCCCATAACGCCCTGTTGGGTAGCCTCGCTGAGGTCGATGACATTGTCAATGCTGTAGAGAAAGTGCTGCGCTGCAGAGATGACCTGATCAACCTATCCTAATCCAGGGAGAATTCAAGCATGGCTGAGGAGACGTCGAGTATTCCTGAGTCCTGGTTCGCGTCAGTCGAGATCGAAGTCAATGCAAGATGTAATAGGCGCTGCGGATATTGTCCGGTTTCGATTCTTCCAGTATCCGAGGTCGGAACAATTATGAGTGACGAGCTTTTTGATCGAATTGTCGGAGAGCTTTCGCGCATTGAATTTAAGGGTAATATATCATATCATAGATATAATGAGCCGTTGCTGCGCAAGGATCTTGAAAAGCTAATAGCGAAATCAAAGCGCTCTCTACCGGAAGCCTTTCAACTCCTATTTACCAACGGCGACCTTCTTTCCGAGGATCGCTACGCATCACTCCGAGAAGCCGGCGTTGATCACTTTGTTGTAACGCGCCACGATTTCGAACCAATCAAGGAACGTCCGGCTCAAACAGTCCAGTTTCCTTCTGACTTGGTGATTATCAACCGCGGCGGTTTGTTCAATCCCTTGGCAGAGCCATTAGCAATGCCGTGCTATGCCCCAACGGATATCCTCACCATCTCGGTGAATGGGGACGTACTCCTCTGCTGCAATGATGCCGAGGGAACCCAAGTGATGGGCAATCTAGCGCACGAAACAATCGAAGATATCTGGTGGTCAACGCGTTTTGTAGACGTACGGAGGATGCTCCAGAAGGGCGATCGGCGAGGCGCGTCGCCGATCTGTAATAAGTGCGACGATTTGGAGTACTTCGGACCCAGAGAAAACCGCAACGAGCATCTCAGACTGGAAAGCCATGTCTAGCCGCCGATCGAAGACAAGAGGAAGTACGCTTATCTCTTTCGTGGTTGTCACTCACGACGCCCCCGTTTCTATGGTTGTTAGTCGCATCGTCAAAAGCATCGCAAGCCAGAGTCATACTACACGGGAGATGATTCTCGTCGGTGAGAACTGCTCTCAGTTCGGTGAACTAGTTACTACTATAAATCGGCTGTTTCCGGGGTTGTTGACTCATTGGCTCAACGAGGCGCGTACTTCGTCTAGCTTGATCTCGCCATGGGCCAGAGTCGGCAGGTGTAGGAATCTGGGAATTGCTATAGCGCAGGGTGACTTTATATCTTGCCAGGACGACGATAACGAGCTAGAAAGCGACTTTGGTGCAAGCCTCCTCGATTGCCTACTCTCCAGCGATGCCGAGGCATCTTGGTGCCATCGGCGTCTTGTCATGCCAGATGGCTCACCCTACCCTGGAACCTTCTTTCCTTGGGCAGACCCCTTCTCGATCCGTGGTCGGCTTCTTTATGACATGTGGGCTGCTGCCGGCGTGGTAAGGGCAGGCAGCGATGTAGCACGGGATCAACTTCTTGCAACGAACTCCTCCGAGATTTTTAGCACGGTTGATTCTAACTCTTGGCTAGTCGAGGCGAACATTCTAAGGCAGTTTCCATTCCGTGAGAAATTCGGCTATCAAGACCTTATTTCTGATACTTCGTTTGACGACATCTGGAACAATGACATTAAGGCTGCCGGTGTGCGTGCTGTGTGCAGCGAAAAGCCAAGTCTCATATACCACCTGGGAGGGGCAAGTACCTGTAGTGCTGTCGCCAGGTGGTTAGAGCATGCCTCTCCGCTCTCGCAACAGCCCCATACTCAGTCAGGTCGCTGCCATGATGGCGCCTGACTGGCGACAGATCGAGATTGAGAACCGGGGCCTCTCTATTGAGTCCGTTCGCTTTCTTGGAGAAGGCTGGAAATCCCATGCCTACCTTGTAAATAGTGAGCTTGTCTTCAGATTTCCGAAGCGATTAAAACAATGGGAGGAGTTGAAGCGGGAGATCAGCTTCTTGTCTTTTGCCGTTGATTACCTCCCTCTGGCAGTTCCTCGTTACCTGAATGAGGCTCCTGATTCCTCCGCAGCCCCATTTGGATACGCCGTCTATCCCTACCTGCATGGAGATCCAGTCGATATCAGCGTTCTGAGTTGCAAAGAGAAGGCAGAGGCCGCGGAGTCTATCGCTTCGTTCCTTAATTCCCTGCATAACCTTCAACCAGATTCTGAACTTAGCGAGCTCCTGCTCAGAAAAGACGGACGCTCTAACGCCGCGCAACTTTTGGCCGACGCTGAACACAAGATTATTCCCAAGCTAAAGGCGCAGGAAGCACAGTATCTATTGCAGTATCTCGAGATATGCCTGAACATGCAGGAGAACTGCCGATCTCGATGCGCCCTCCGGCACGCAGACCTCACCCAGAATCATGTACTCATGGTGGACAAGTCGATCGTAGCTGTCATCGATTTTGGCTGTGTCTCTTGGGGAGATCCTGACTATGATCTCATGTGCCCATTCGTCGAGTTTGGTAGAGATTTCGCTGAGGACATAGCTCGCAGGTGCGGACACAAGGACGATCTAGAGCAGCTCATGACTAAGCTTAGGTACTTCGACATCGCAGATCTGATTTACACAATTGCAAATGGACCTGGATACGCACCCGCAGGCCAAATCGAGACGGCGTGGAGGCGACTTAAACAGTTCCTTATCGGAGCTAGCTAAATCTGCGAAATTAAAGACCTAAATGTTAACGGTGCTGTGCCAGTGGATGTTCTGTCATAAGTGCGTAGACGATTTCACCACAGAAACTTTCAAGGCTGGAGGACTCGTGAAGTTTAGTATACCACTCTCCGACCTTTTCTAGGCGACTTTGTGGTCCCATAAACAACGCCTTATACAAAGATGATCCATCGATTGATGTTCCAGTAGGATCGACAATATCCGATCTATGCTTTATAGATCGGATTCTGGCAGCATCCATATGACAGCGATAGAAGAAGTCCTCCACAAGGCGCGGATGAACCAAGTAGATTTCCTTCAGAATTCTATCGAGCCACATATCCATGGTGGTGTCAAACGTATGAGCTACAACTTCGATTGTCTTCAGAATCTTTGCTGGCGCTTCGGGCCAAAGGCTTCGAGCACAGAGCAGAGCGAAATGCCGATCGCGCCGATCAGAACTCTCAAACCAACTCAGGAGAAACTCAACAGGGCTTTCACGGGGAGTAAATTCGTCTAAGATTGCTATCTGTCCGACCGGTTCAGGGGGACATTCATGAAGATGGTATGGATCTTCTGTGTCAAGAGCCCAGTAGAACCCCTCTTCGTCTTGCTTGAACACTTCCATCCAGCCCTTCATTGTCTCAAAAGCATCTCGAAGAAGTGCTGGCTTATCACGAAGTGCGAGGAGGCACGCGTACCTCATATTACTCAGAGCAATCTCGATGCTTCGCGTGTATCCAGTGTTCACAAAGTCTTGAAGAATCTCTTTGACTTCCAGATAGCGATTCGCAATCCGCTGAATGAAGATCCATTGGGCTATTCTATATTCCAGTTTGTAGACGTATTCCGTCGCGAGTGACGGCTTGTGCCGGTCTGACCAATCTCGGATGCAGGATCCAAAGAAAAGTAAGACCTCCCTAGACTCTTGATCAATTTCTTTTTGAGGATTCTTGATAAGAGGAATCAAACGAAGTGCAAGATGTCTGCATTGTGGAGTCATAACTTTCCAGAGGTAATCCATCGCGTCATAACGAGCCTCCCCAAAGAACCGTCCTCCCTCCTCGCGTACGACATTAACGAGTGCGCTAGTAATGACTTCTGCCGTGCAGGCTTGGTGGCCTAAAATACTTAATGCGCGAGCCCAGAAATCCCGAGATAAAGCAAATGGATCTTCGCCCTTGCGGTCGGCGTCTTCGAAGATACATGCCGTATAGTAGATCAAGCCCGATGCCGTTCGAACTGTGAGAGGCTCCCGCCGAAGCATTTCTGCCATACATTCCTCTATGACCTCTCGATGGCTAGGTTCGGCGATAAAGTTAGCGATAATTCGACAACACCTGCGAGCGACATCGCTGCTCCCGGACACCAGCGCCTCCACAACCAGCGGCAATGTGCGTGAAGAATCAGGTGCCAAATCGATCATAAGGAGTTTGCTTCTCGAAAGATCGGGAAACACATGGCTTATGGAAGATAAGAGATCTTCCCTACCCTCAAACATGAGTTCCCGCAGAAGATCCTTTGTGAAACCACAGACCGCAATGTCCGGATCCTCAAGTAGGGAGCGTACAATATCCGGGCTATACATGCTCCAGGGCCCGTAGGGTTCAACGATATTGAGCCGTATGATCTCCGACTTCAAAGCTTGTATAAATGAGAAGTGGGACGGGAGCAAGTCTTGCACCCTCTGACGCAGCCTCGCCCTGAAAGCGTCCGAACCATAAATACCTTGACAAATGATGAGAGCTTTACCCAACAGATATTCAAAAAAACGGTCGTAAGCAAACCTGTAGCCCGACTTTTCTTCATCTATTGCTGAAAGTATACCCTCATCCTCCAGGAGTTCGAGAGGATCTCTAGCCAGCCTTGGGCTAGCGAGTTGCAGTTGGATCAGTTTGTTGAGATCTGGATCCAGTCGAATTGATATGGCTTCAAACTGATCGGAACAATGACCATTCTGCGCCTCTGTGACCTTGTACGCTATTAGCGTCTTCAAGAAGGAGGGCACATAGGTACCGCTGAAACGTTCGCGGAAGCGCCTCTCATAAGCTTCAAAGATCAAAACTGCAGGCGCAAAGGAAGGTAGTTCTCTCTCCTCATATCCTTCCGCCAACATTCTCAACATGAGAGGATCGGTGATTCGATAGCGAAATTCGGCACTTAGAATCCCATAGCTCCCGCGGAATTGGTATAAATTCTGGTATGCTCTGAATGCCTCTTCTGCCTCTATGGCAGAGAAGCGACCCAATAATACTTCCTTGGATCCATAGTAGAGCTTCGTCGGAAATTCGCTTTCCGGCCGAATATAGTTATCCCAGTATACCTTGCGGCATGAGTAGGCTAGCTTGATTCTCTTGGGCAGCCGGGACGCAAGTAGTTCCAGTTCATACCGCAGAGTCGCGGGCTTCACGTCTGCGCTTTCATTCAGCCCATCGACCAGGATCAACAAGTGAGAGTTGTCATAACTGAGAACACGATCGAATTGAGCCAATAAGTTCTCTAGGTTGTGTTCCTCGCACAAGAAGTCTCTGGAAATACGGCCTGCAAGAGTTCGAGTGCTCTGGAGTTCGTGAACTGAGTAGAGCAAAGCAATATAGTTACCAGTTCCTTGGTATATCTGGTAGAACAACGTCGATTTGCCCGTACCCGATTCACCAATAACGGCCATGAGAGGCCTTTCTCCTCCCAGGAAGTCCCTAAGGTCTGGTTGCGTCTCGCTGCGGTTTATTGGAACCAACGCCCGCATGGTTCCATTGGACTCACTCCGGGGAAGTCGTTCCTCCATCCGGAGAATGGAAGGGCGCGACGCGACTTCAGACCGATAGGTAATGGTTGCGCAGGTGGGGTAGAGAGCGCGCGGCTCCAAGTTGCTCAGAAGGTTTTCGATCTTGGCAAGCAAGGAACGATCACGCGATTTTATAACTTCTAATAACCTAAGTACGAAATGCTCAAATGTGGTGGCGATATGATGCATGCCAGGTCGATCGCGCCGTTCAGGTGAAGTTTCTCCAACCACAAATATCGGACCATGCCCTGGCGAGCTCACAGTGATATCACCAATGGTTTTGTCATCGGAACCGCAGCCAATGAGCAGTGCTGGGCTCCGGAACCAATCTTGAAGGTGAATTAGTAGTGGTTCGGAAAATTTTGTAGTGCGCTGCAGGAGAGGGCTATTGGGACCTAAGTCACCGAACAATCGAACGACTGTTGGAGCGCCTTTTCTAATACTCCCTTTAATCTTCCCGAAAAGCTTGGATGCCTCAGCTTCCGTTGAATTTGAAGGAAGCTGAAAGACATTGCAGCGCGGTCTCGCGAGTCCTCGTTGAACGCTTGCCAACGCCCTTTCCATTAGGTCGTCGAATCCAGTGGTCAGGAAAAGCAGGCAGTTATACTCCGATGAGAGAGTAAGCGCCAGAGCTGCAAGGTAATAGTGAGCAGGGCCTGGCTCGCCCGAGATGTACTTATACAGAAAAGTTTCAAGGTCGTCTGAACTACTGCCCCAACACCGGAGAACAGATCGGAGTTCTTTGCGCAGATCATCAACGTGTTCAGGATCTCTACCTTCATCTTCGAGAATGCGGCGGATAATGGTGGAGAAGGCGGGATATGCCTCGCCATCCTTCCTTCCTTCACAGGAAGAATCAGACCCTAGGATGAATAGTAGCTCCCGCCGCTGCTCAATACGGTTCCAGAGGTGGTTTAAAACTTCGGGCAGGGGCTCTCGGACTTGCCGGGATCTAAGATCGCCAAGCTGGATTGATCTCTTCTTATCATCATCGACGCATGGCTGGGACTGAATATATATTTTTTCATCTGTCGCCTGATTGCTGGACTTATACTTTGAAACTTTTGCCCTAGAGATCAATGCAGGAATGTGGGATTCATCGGAGAATCCCGCCATTTCCATGGCGTTCTTTCCGAATTCAACGGCTAAAGATATCTTGACGCCATCGCCAATCGCTTGGTAAAAGCCGAAGGAGAACTCGATGGCCGCCCTATCACTGATGGCATCTTTGGTTCCAATTACAAAGGGAACATGCTGCGCTATCGCTTCAGCTTGGGAGCGCGAGTAGCAGCAATTCAGAAAGACGCATTTTATTCCCTTGACGAGCCGGAAAAGCGAGCTAAGCGCCTTCTGGGGTACAGCGTAGGCGAAGCCCTCGCCGTTCTCAAGAATAATTCCCCTATCAGTACCGTGCCCAGAAAAGTGGACATAATGCGGCCGAAACTCGCGAAGCTTGAGAGGGAGATCCCGCGTACGGACGGCCGCAGCATAATAGACCTCTGACGTTACTTTGGCCCGCGCGAGAACTTCCTCGATTGTTCTAGCTTCATCGTCCAATCGAAGACCTTCAGAATTCAGAGGATTCGCCGATAACAGAAGTATTCGAAGTGGACCTTGCGATTGAAATGAACGAACGGATCGATGAATGAGCATGGATGCAGTGCAGCCGAAGAAGTTGTACTCGTTAACGAGATCTGACCTGAGCCGATAATCTCTAGTTATCGCTGTTGTAGCTTTGGATGGAGCAACACGATGTGAGGGTCGCGCGATTCTCTCCCCACAGATGGGGAAAGAAGGAGGTAGAGTCGGCGGGGAAAGGCGGGGAAAGGGGTAGAGTCGGCAGCAGGCGCGTTGGCTGTAGGTCGAGGGAGCAGCTGTTGCCGGCGGCTTTCGCCTGCGCCGGATGCCTCAGTCTCGACCCTGGCTCCGTTTCCCGCCGCCGCTCATCGAACCGGACTGGCGGATCCCCTCGGAAGAGATCCGGCGGGGTCGGCTTGCCTGGGCGCCTGGGCGGCTCGGCTGAGTCCCAGCGAACCAGGCAATGGTTGATTTCCTCCTGGACTCGGATGTTGTGATCTGGCATCTCCGGGAACGAGTCTCGGTAGTTCGGACAATTACAGCCCTGGCGACCAAGGGCCGGCCCGGGGTCTCAGCAGTGACCCGAGCCGAAGTACTCCTCGGGATGCGTGAGTCCGAGCGGAAGGATGCCTGAGCTGGACTTGCGGCCCGTCCGGGACAGGCCAGAGGTGTGCGAAGATTCAAGTCTTCCCTGAGGCTCCGAAGAACCGAGGTGGCCTCCGGGACCGTCCAGACCTCCCCGTCTCTTTCCTTCCCTGAAGATTCCCCATGCGCCGAGCGACAGCCGAGATCGCCAACGACATTCGCAGGTTCGAGCCCGTCGACGGAAACTGGCTGGGCCTCGACGCTCTCCTTGATGAGCTTTGGACGACCGGGCGACCCCAGGACACCATGCCGGATCTCCTTGCTGTCTTCGAACGCTATCCACAGGAGGACGGAGCCGGCGTGTTCTGGTCGATCGTCCATGGGCTCGAATCGCTGAAAGGGTATGAGCCGTTCCTTCTCGCGTCCCTGCGACGCGTACCGAGCGAGCTTGGTATCACCATGCTCAAACGCATTCGCAAATCAGGGGTTGAGGAGATTGAGGGAGCGTCCATCGCTTCGCTCCTCAATGAACTCAATGAACTGACCGATAGCGGCCCAGGGAGCTAGCCATGCATCGAACCGTGCTTGCTTTATCGGCGCTCGTCCTCCTCGCTGTCTGTTCCCAGGCCCATGCCCTTTGCCTCATGGACAGAGAGCTCGCCTGGAAGCGGGCGCGCCTCGACCTGAAGAAGGCGAAGGATTCGGAGACCGCAGCCCGCATCCTGGAAACGCTCCGCAGCCGCTGCGGCGTTCCCCTGAATCTGTGGGCCGGTCCGGCGACGGATGAAGACGAGACCGTCGCCCATCCCTGCAGCGGCGTGATGGTCAAATTCATCAAGACGGTGCCCTCACCGGACGACCCGCGCTCGCGACCGGAGAAGATTTACGAATACAACCCGGCCGGCGAGGTCGTCGCGGTCTGGTGGGCTCCGATCGAGGCCACCGTGATGGCTATCGAAGGCGATCAACTGCTGCTCAGCGTATGGGTCGACATCGGACCGGAGGAGACTCCCCCGGTCCTGATGACCCTCGGTCCGAAGGGATCGCTTCGCGTCGTCCCCTACCGGGAGACTCCGGAGGTGCAAGGCAGCCGGCAATGCCCCGCGAGCCTCCCTGATGCCGAGCACCTGACCTGCTACGAATTCAAGGACCAGAAATCAGGCGCCTCCCGTTGGATCGCCTACGAGGGCCGCTGTACCTGAACCCGCCTCACCTCCCCACCCGTACCAACCGCAGCCGCCGCCGGGGATGCTTCTCCGCCAGCGCTCGCCGCTGCTCGCCGGAGCGGACCTCGGTGTAGATCTGGGTCGTGGCGATCGAGGTGTGGCCGAGCAGGTGCTGGATGTAGCGGATGTCCAGGCCTTCTTCCAGGAGGAGGGTGGCGAGGGAGTGCCGCAGCATGTGGGGGGTGAGGAGCATGGTCAGCCCGGCCTGCCGGGCGTGCTTGCGCAGGACGGTCCGGACCGACTGCTCCGAGAGCCGGCTGCCCCTCTGATTGAGGAAGAACGGGCCTTCCTCCTCCCCCGGCTCCCGGGAGAGCGCGAAATACTCACTGAGGATCCGTGACAGCTCCTCGTCCCAGAACGGGAGAATCCGCTCCCGGCCTCCCTTGCCCAGGATGCGGGCCTGGCCGCGCCGCAGATCCACGTCCGCCGTCACCAGGTTGCAGACCTCCGCGACCCTCGCCCCGGTCGCAAAGAGCAGCTCCACGACCGCGATGTCCCGGAGCAGGACGCCGTAGGCCCGGGAGGTCCGGTTGCGGAAACCGTCCTTCCGGCTGTAGAGGTGCCGGAAGAGGGTCTCCAGGTCGGCCAGGGGGACGGTTCTGGGCAGGCGCTTCTTCTCCTTGATGCGGACGTCGATCTTCCGGAACGGGTTGACCAGGATCTCGTCCTCCCGTTCCAGGTGGTGGAACAGGGACTTGAGGGTGGCGACCTTCCTCTTCACGCTCTTCTCCGCCAGATCCCCGAACAGGCTCTTGATGTAAACGCGCAGAACCACCTTGTCGATGCCGGCGAGGTCCGTGATGCTGCACTCCCCTTCGACATGCTCCCGGAACTGGCGCAGGTCGATCGAGTAGGCCTTCAGGGTCTTGGGACTGAGGTTCTTCTCGTACTGGCAGTGGAAGAGAAACTGTGCGATCGCGTCTTGGATGGTCATCCTGACTCCCTCCCTGGATATCGGCGGGGAGGATGATAGCCCGGGAAGGAGCTACGCGCGGCGCGGAAGGCCGAAATTTCTCCGCGGACCGACGCCTCCGGTTACTTTGACGGGGAAGCCCAGGCGTCGAGGGCGGAGGCGAAGGCGATGGCGGAGTCGGGCGCGGTCCGGAAGTAGAGGGCCGGCTCGACGAGCTCCAGCTCCATCAGGGCAAACCGCTCCGTGGCTCCCACGGTGACGCGGACCACGTCCACCCGCGCGTACAGCGGCTGGACCGGCAGCTTGGCGAGGATCTGCCGTCCGAGGTCGTGAAGGGCGGCGGGCGGCTCGACGGCGCGGATCAGCCCGCCGTGCTCTTCCTGGACGCGGAAGTCCTGGTCCTTCGGAGACTTGAGCACGGCGTGGCTCAGCTCGCCGCCGAAGTAGAAGAGGGAGTACTCGCCCTCCTCCACGATGGCCGGCAGGAACGGCTGCGCCATCAGCTCCCGCCCGGAGAAGAGATCCGCGATCCCCCGGAGCTCCGACTTGCCCAGGCCCTGGACGACCCGGAAGGTGTGGAGCGCGCTGGCGCTGACCACCGGCTTGACGACGATCTCGTCAGCGCGCAGCCGGTCGAAGAGACCGCGCAGGCCCTTCACGTCGGGGCTCTCGGCCCAGACGGTCGGCACGACGGGGATGCCTTGAGCCTCCAGCTCGCGCAGGTAGGTCTTCCGGACGTTCCAGCGCACGATTTCCAGCGGATTCGCGAGCCGGGTACCGGAGTAGAGAAGCGGGAGCGGTCGATCGTCTCCAGCGCGGCCAGGAATTCGTCGAGCCGGCGGTGGTAGTCCCAGGTCGAGCGGATGACAACGGCCTCGAACCGGCTCCAGTCCACGCCGGGCCGGCTCCAGGGCACGAAGGTCATCTCCCAGCCGCGGTCGAGCAGCGGCTGGCGGGCAAGCTCGTCGTCGGTGACGAAGCCGTCGAGGTTCTCGGCGGTGAGGAAGGCGCAGTGGCGCATCTAGTGAAGCCGGCCGGCTAGAAGCCGCTGCCTCCGATCGTGGTCGGGCCGTAGAGCACGGCGTTGAGCAGGATCGGCGTGGTGGCGCGCCAGAAGAGCCGGAAGGCCGGATCCTGGGCGAAGAGCACGATGCTGCCGCGGCCGCGGGGCTCCATCCCCACCAGCAGCGAGCCGGCGAGGCGCTCCTCGGCTTCCGGCCAGGCGAAGCCGGCGACGACCGGCGAGCGGTCGCGGGCCACGAGCACGTCCTTGCTCGGGTCCCCCGTGGCCTTGAGGATCTCGGTGCCCTCATAGAGCACCATCGGCGGCGTGCGCAGACCGAGGGTCAGGGGATGATTGACCCGCATCTCGGTGGCGAGGATCGCTCCGGGAGTGAAGATCGGCCGCGAGGCGAGGTTCTTCTCCACCGGGGTCTCGCCGCCTTCCGGATCGGCCGCCGGATCGGCGCCAACGGCGGCAGTATCGCCGGCATCGTCCTTCTTCCGCGGCTGCCAGCTCTTGATCGACGTCATCTCGTTCTTGCGGAGGAACGCGGCCGCGTCGCCGATCGCCACCAGCACGCCGCCGGACTTGACCCAGGCGTCGAGCGATTCGCGGGCGCGGGGGCTGATCGCGTCGTCGTAGCCGCCGCTCGGCATGACGATCGCGTCGAGCTCCGACAGGTCGACCTGCCCGAGCTGCGCCGCGTCGAGCCGGTCATGAGGCAGCCCGATCTCCTGGTCGAACAGGTGCCAGAGGAATCCGAACGAGGTGGAGTCGACGCCCGTTCCACTCAGCAGGCCGACGCGCACCGGCCGGATGGCCTCGACGTCGTTCGAGCCCAGGGAGATGCCCTTGATCGCGGACGAAGCCGTGACCGCCTGGGCCGTGAGGCCTTCTTCCTGGAGGATGCCCTGGAGCGTCTCCCGGAGGTTGGCGGCGTTGCCGCGGCGCGGGATGAACAGCGTGCCCGCCGGCAGGTCGCTTCCCGTGGAGAGGCTGGCCATGGCGACCCGGTGCAGGATGCGCCGCTTCTGAAGCTCCGCGGCCAGCCGGTAGGAGGCGAGGCCCTGCGGCGGCACCAGGTAGCCGAGGCCCTTCTCGGTATCACCGCCGTCTCCTCCCGAGATTCCGCCTCCGACCGGCGGCAGCGAGCGCAGGTTGCCCGGCGGATCGGACGCCACCCAGGTCTCGACGTTGTACGCGTAGGGAAGGGACCAGGCCGTGATGTCGTAGAACTGCGGCTCCAGGTTCTGCTCCAGGCGCTGCCGCTGGCGGTCCACGAAGCCCTGGGTCATGGGCGACTCGCGCTCCATGAGGGCCTCGATCAGGTTGCCCAGCGGCTGGGTGGTCGAAACCGCGTAGGTGCCCGCGGGGAAGCGGCGAGGCGATTCCGGACCCTCGCCGGCCAGGCCCCGCACCAGCAGATCGGCCGGCTGGTTGGTCTGATGGACCCGGATGCCGTGGAGGATCAGGAGGTCGGCCAACGCGCGCGCCTCCTGCTGATCCGCGGACCAGAGGTAGGTCCGGGGATCGGACGCCGCCTTGATCCGGTTGGCGACGAAGTCCTCCATCAGGCGCTGGTTGTTGGCCGCAGCCGTGCGCAGCGTGGCGAGGGAGGTGGTCAGATGCCGCGCCAGGCGGTCGGCGAGCGTCAGCGTCGTGCCGTCCGGAAGGTTCACGGCGAGGCCGCCGCGGCCGCCTCCGGCCATCTCATAGGTCATGCCGATGGCGCCGCGCAGACTGGGATACGAGTCGCCGTAGCCAGGGTAGAAGAGATCGTAATTCTCGCCCTTGAAGTAGATCCAGCCGAGCTTGTCGAACTCCTCGGCATTGCCGCGGCCGAACGTCTCCAGCCAGGAGACCACCCGCCGATCGATCTGCGGATGGATCGGCTCGGCCGCCGGCGGGAAGAAATAGCTCGACTCGCTGCCCATCTCGTGGAAGTCCACGAAGACCTGCGGCTCCCACGAGCGGTAGGCCGCGATGCGGTGGCGGGTCTCCTGCTGCGAGGCCCAGGCCCAGTCGCGGTTGAGGTCGATCACGTAGTGGTTCTGCCGGCCGCCGGGCCAGGGCTCGAAGTGCTCGGCGGAGCGCCGGAACGGATTGGGGTCGGCGCCGCGGCGCTGCTCGTAGCCGTTGACATAGCGCTCGCGGCCGTCCGGGTTCTCCAGCGGATCGATCAGGACGACCATGTTGTCGAGCAGGCGGGCAAACTCGCCCTCGCCCGCCGCCAGCAGGTAGGCCACGGCGATCGCCGCCTCCGCGGAGGACGACTCGTTGCCGTGGATGCCGTAGGCCAGCCAGACCACGAGCGGCGTCTCCTTCACCAGCCGGCCGCGCTCCGACTCGGAGAGGCCGACCGTGTCGGCGAGCTGCTGGTGGGCCTGCTGGATCTCGTCCAGCCGCCGGATGTTCTCGGGGCTGCTGATCGCGGCCAGCATCAGCGGGCGGCCTTCGTAGGTGCGGCCGTACTCCCACATCTTCACGCGCGGCGAGGCGGCGGCCACCTTCTGGAGATAGTCGACGATCCGGTCCCAGTGCGTGAAGCGCGTGCCCAGGGTGTAGCCCAGGACCGCGTCGGGCCGGGGGACCTTCTCGTCGACCTTGGGCGGGAGACTGAGCACCTCGCCGGCCGAGAGGGGCGCGATGAACGCCGTCCCCGCCGTAGCCGCCGCGGTGGGGGAGGTCTGGGTTGGCGTTTGAGCAAGGCCTGGCGACGAGATCAGCGTGAGCTGGATCAGCGCGGCCGAAACCACGATTCTGCGAAACATGACAGGTAGCCCTCTATCTCGGGGTGCAGCCCCGGTCCCGCACACCGGCGGGTGGATCAGACGATCAAGCTCTTCGCGTTCAGGACGCGACGACGCTCTCCGAAGAAATATTAAGACGTTTCATCATCTCGTGGAGCGTCGTGGGTTTGACCTGCAACAGCTCGGCCGCGCGCTTCTGCACGCCGCCGGAGGCCTGGAGCGCCTTGATGATGATCTGGCGCTCGTACTCGCTCACCGCCTCCTTGAAGGCGATGCCGTTGGCCGGCAGCACGGCCGGCGGCAGGCTGGCCGCTTCCGGATGGCGGACCTGCGGCGGCAGGAGGTCGACTCCCAGCGTCTCGCCCGAGGACAGGACCACCGCCCGTTCGATCACGTTTTCCAGCTCCCGCACATTGCCGGGCCAATGATAATCGAGCAGCGCTTCCATGGCCTGCGGCAGGATCGCGCGGATCGCCTTCTCGTTCTCCCGGGCGTAGTAGCCGAGGAAGTGCTGAGCGAGAAGCGGAATGTCCTCCGTGCGCTTGCGCAGCGGCGGCAGCGTGATCGTGATCACATTCAGCCGATAGAAGAGATCCTCGCGGAACCCGCCGTTCTGCACCATGGTGTCGAGGTCGGCGTTGGTGGCGGCGATGATCCGCACGTCCACCTTGATGGTGTCGACCCCGCCCAGGCGCATGAACTCTTTTTCCTGAATGACCCGCAGCAGCTTCGACTGGGTGTCGATCGGAATGTTGCCGATCTCGTCGAAGAAGATCGAGCCGCCGCTCGCCATCTCGAACAGGCCCTTCTTGTTGGCCACCGCGCCGGTGAACGCACCGCGCAGGTGGCCGAAAAGGTTGCTTTCGAGCAGATCGGCCGGCATCGAGCCCGAGTTGACGGTGATGAACGGGCCCTGCGCGCGCCGTGAGTGGAGATGGATGGCCTTGGCGACCAGCTCCTTGCCCGTGCCGCTCTCGCCGAGGATCAGGATATTGCTCTTGGCCGGCGCCGCGAGCTGGATCAGCTCGTAGACCTGCTGCATCGGCTTGCCCTTGCCGATGATGTTGTCGAAACCGAAACGCTGGCGGAGCTGCTCCCGAAGAGACCGATTCTCGGTCGTGAGCCGGCGCTGCTCCAGCCCCTTGCGCAGGGTGAGCAGCACCTCCTCGTTCTTGAACGGCTTGGGGATGTAGTGAAACGCCCCCTCCCGCATCGCCTCGATGGCGCTCTCGATGGACGAAAAAGCGGTGATCACGACCACGACCGTGTCCGGATGCCGGCGGCGGATCTCGCGCAGCACCGCCATGCCGTGCATGCCGGGAAGCATCAAATCGAGCAGGACGAGGTCGACCTCGTCCCGGTCGAGCATCTCCAGGCCCTCTTCGCCCGAGAAGGCGGACTGGGTCTGGTGGCCTTCCCGGCGGAGCAGGACGGTCAGGACGTCCTGGAGGACTTCCTCGTCGTCGATGATGAGGATGTTCATGCGAGGGGCAGCTCGACCAGGAAACAGCCTCCCTCGCCGGGCCGGCTCACGGCCTCCAGCCGGCCGCCGTGGCGCCGCACGATCTCGGAGCTGATGGAAAGGCCGAGGCCCGTCCCGCCGCGGCTGAGCTTGGTCGAGAAGAACGGCTGGAAGATCGCTTCGAGCTTCTCGGGCGGGATGCCCGGGCCCGTGTCCTGAACGTAGACCCGCGCCTTGTCCTCGTCCGCCTCCAGGCGCAGGGTGAGGCGCCCCCCCACAGGACTCGCGGGGCTCGGACAGGACGGGCTGACGCCCATGGCGTCGAACGCGTTGACGATCAGGTTGGTGAAGACCTGCTGCAGCTCGCCGTCGCAGCCCATCACCACGACGTCCTCGGCCGGCAGCTCCCAGGTGATCTCGATGCGCTTCTTGTCCAGCCGCTCGCCGAGGAGATCCACGCACTCGGTGAGCAGGGGCTTGAGCGGCACGGGCCGCCGCTCCTTCTGGCGGTCGCGCGCCAGCTCCAGGAGGTTGTTGACGATGCGCGCCGCGCGGAACGTCTGGCGCTCCACCTTCTTGAGGATTTCGTGGTGCGGATGGTCCTCGGGGATGTCCGAGAGGAGCATCTGGGCGTAGCTGGAGATGCCGGTGATCGGCGTGTTGACCTCGTGCGCCACGCCCGCCGCGAGCATGCCGAGCGCGGCGAGCCGGTCCTGCTCCTTGAGCGCGGTCTCCATGGCCACGCGCTCGGTGGCGTCGTGGACCACGAGCACGCGCAGCCGGTGGCCGGCGTGGCTGCCCTCCCCTTCGAAGCCGGCGAGGCTCACCTGGAGATGGCGCTCGCGGCCGGCGGCGTCGCAGAAGCTTACGTCCATCGGGCCATGGCCGGCTTCCAACATCGGCGGCAGCGGCGCGAGTGGCAGCACCTCGTCGAGCGGGCGGCCGGTGACGTGGTCGTTCGCCAGGCCGGCGATCAGCCCGAACGCGGCGTTCGCCGAGACGATCCGGCCGGCGACGTCGAGGACCGCGATGCCCGCGGGGGACGACTCGAAGATGCCGGCGCTGAAGCGCTGGAGGCTCTGCATCTCCTGGAGCCGCACGCTGAGCTGGCCGACGAGCTGGGCGTTCTCGATCGCGAGCGACGCCTGATTGAGCAGCTGGCGGATCAGCTCGGTGTCGTCGCTGCTGAGCGGCGTCTGGTCGCGGCGATGGCTGGCCAACGCGATGCCGACCCCCCGGCCCCGCACGGTCAGGGGGAAGGCATAGCGGTAGCCGGCGATGAAGACCTGCTGCGCCGGAGTCAGGGTTTCGAGCGGCAGCGCCAGGCCGGACAGCTCCTGCACGTCCTTGCGCCAGAAGCCCTCGTCGAGGGAATCGAAGGCGAGCCGCTCCGGCAGCTCCGGTACCTCCGTCGTGGGCCGGATCGGGATCAGCACGTCGCCCTGGGCGAGATAGAGGTTGACGCGCTCGAGGTCGACTCCGTCTTCCATCTGGCGGAGCAGCGCGTCGCACAGCCGGCACAGGTCGCGCTCGTGGAGCAGCTCCCGGCCCAGCTCGTTCAGGGCGCGGCGCTTGCCCCACCGGCCGCGGTACTGGAGGCGCTCCAGCGCGGTCGAGATCCCCGCCTTGGTCGGCACGAGCAGGCCGGCGATGCCCAGGCCCGCGGCGAACGAGAGGAGATTGCGAGCCAGCGTCAGCTCCTGCGCCACGCCGCGGCTGATCGCCAGGTTGACCATCGAGAAGCCGATCAGCCCGAGCAGCAGGGTCAGCGTCAGGGAGATCGTGTCGCGGACGATCACCTCGACGTCCCACAGCTTGTAGCGCAGGATCGCGTAGGCGAAGGTCAGCGGGACCAGCGCGAGCGGCAGCACGGACGCGGCCCGCACCACCTCGGGAGCGTGGAGGCCCATCACGAACGGGATGCCGGAGAGCGCCAGGAACGGGAGGTAGCCGCCCGCCAGGCCGACCGCCACCCACTGCGTCTGCCGCTGGTGCTCCCAGCCCTGGCGACCGCGGCGGTCCACGAGGCGCCGGATCAGCAGCGCCACGGAGGCGAGCGCGAAGATCGCGAGCTGCGCGATCTCCACCCGGTCGAGCCGCTGGAGGCGCAGGTCGGTGGGATGGCCGAAGATCAGCCGCCCGTTGTTGAGCGCCAGGTCGAGGTGCAACGCGATGAGCGCTGCGCCGGGAAGATAGAGGAACGGAATCAGCCGCCGGCCCGTCCGCCCGCCCAGGGAGAACGGGAAGACGAGGAACAGGTGGAGGGTGAGCGCGGGCAGCAGGAGGCGCGCGAAGTCGTCGCCCAGGCTGACCATCGCGAACGCGAGATCGACCGGCGCCACCGCCGACAGGAGATAGGTGGCCGCCGAGGCGAGGCACCAGAGGAAGAAGAGGAAGGCGTGGCTGCGATGGCTCCGATTACCGCGTTCCTGGCGCAGCAGGGTGTAGAGGCCGATCAGCAGGTAGACGACGCCGATCAGCGACAGGATCAGGTACGTGCCGTCGATCGCGAGCGGCGGCCTCACATAGGGGACCGTTGCCGGCTCCCCGTCGCGGAAGAGGAACAGCTCGGCCTGCGATTCCTTGCGGAGCAGCTCGGCCAGGCTGGTGGGGCCGCCTACATCCTTGCCGTTGGCGAGGACGATCTGGTCGCCCGGCCGCAGGCTGGATTTCGGGTCCTGCACGGATTCGACGATCGACGCGCCGCCCGACTGCGGGGCGAGCCGGAACCCGAGGCTCTGGAAGGACTGAACCTTGCGTATCACGCTGACCGCACCCAGGCCGGCCACGACCAGGGCGAGCATGAGAGCGAAGACCAGTCGAAGAGTGCGTGTGCGCGTCATTCGAGATTCCAGGTGCCAACCTGGATAGCACTTTCTATGCCACGGCAACGGAACTTTGAATCGACCCCAAACACCTATTTTTACGGGCTTTTCGGTGATTCCGTCCAAGCAACCGAATGGAATTCATTTAAATGGATTCAAGAGAACGGAGGGGAAAGGGCCCTCAGCTGGGAGAGGGGCCGGGGGTGAGGGCCTACGGGACTCGAACCGGCCCTAGAACTTCACGGCGATGCCGCCCATCAACCGCCGCCGAATTTCATCCGGCGCCTCCGGCCCGCGGCTCACTTCCATGTCCAGCTGCACGGCCCAGGTGTTGGCGAGGTCGAACAGGATGTTCAGATCCTGGGTGAGCATCACGCGGACCCGGTCGGTTTCCATCTTCGAGGAGGCCAGAGCCGAGTTGATCGGATCCAGCTCCTGCGCGAGGTGGTGGAGCGCCACGAACACGCCCGTCGCGGTGCTCTGGAACTGGGTGTCCAGCGAGGTCACGACGTAGTGGACCTTGTTCTCGTACGGCTTGCCGTTGGCGCCCACGAAGGTGCCGCCGCCGCCCACGGCCACGCTCGACTGCAGGCTGGTCAGCACCTGCGGGCTCAGCCGGCGGTTGACCACCATCCGTACCTCGGGGAGGCTGTCCCCGGGCACCAGGTAGAGGCTCTCCAGGCGATCGAAGAAGTCGTCGCTGAAGTAGAGCCGCAGGGTCTCGCCGACCGTCCGGTCGATGGCCCCGATCGAGAAGAGGTTGTCGTCGTCGCTCTTGCGGACGAAGTGGACCTGGTAGCAGGACTCGGTGCCCTGCTCGCAGAGGTCGGCTTCCTGGAAGAGGGCGGGGAAGAAGGTCGAATCGAAGGGGGCGTTCTGGTAGACCCGATGGCTGGCGTTCGCCTCGACCTGCCAGTTTCGATTGAGCTGGAGGACGACGCCGCCCTTCGGGGTCAGCGAGACGGTGCCGTCCGAGAGCGTGCTGTAGAGCCCGTACTCGACCAGGACGGCGGGACGGACGCTGATCCCCCCCTGGGAGAAGAGATCCACGCTCGCCTGACCCGGGAGATCCTCGCGGCGGTTGGCGGCGCTCAGGCCGAACTGGCGCTCGCGGTACCGGAGGCCCGCCTGGAGCGTGTTGCCCTCGCCGAGCGAGGCCGTGTACGCGCCCTCGACCCGCCAGGTGCGCGACTCGGCCGGGATGTCCAGCGGATCGATGGCGCCCTGGCGGTGAAAATTCGCCTCTTCGGTGTACTGGGCGGCGAAGTCGGAACGGCCGTTCTCGCCTACGCCCTGCGTCCAGTTCACCTGGTAGTGCTCGAAGGCCACCGGGTTCCCGGGGCTGCCGTCGCGACCGTCGCGAGTGACGAGGCGGTTGTTGAGCGAGGTGAGGCTGATGCGGCTCTCGTCGCCTTCGACGTTCAGCGACAGCGTGCTCGTCTCGCCGCTGGCGGACGAGGCGCCCGTCTCGAACGCGCTCGGGCTGGTCTGCTGGAACCGGCCCCGGAGCCCCACCTGCATGTCCCCGATCTGGCCCGCGATGCCCACGCCGCCGCTCGCCACCTGGCTGTTGCCGGTCTCGGCCGTCTGGTCGACGCCGGTCATGGCCTGGAAGTCGGTGGTGAAGCGGGAGAGCGCGAGGTCCTCCACGCCGGGGAACGGCTCCAGGCGCGTCAGCTTGGCCTCGGAGTCCTCGATCTCGCGCAGCACGTCCGACGGGATGCGGGCGCGGATCGACCAGTAGTCGTCGCCGACCTTCCTGGCAGAGGCGCCCTTCGGCTGCGGCGCGAGCTGGAGCTCGAGGAACTGATAGGCGCCGGCCGCCGTGCGCGTGAGCATCACGACCACCGGGCTGAAGCCGGGCTTGTGGGCGATGACCTTGTACAGGCCGGCCGGAAGATCCTGGAAGAGGAAATTGCCCTGGCCGTCCGTCAGTACCTTACGGAGGCTGAGATCGGCGAGCTGGTAGGCGTAGACGCCCGCGGCTCCGAGGGGAGCGGTCTCGCCGAGAACGCGGCCCGCGACTCCACGAGCGCGATCAGCCGGGGCCGCCGGGGCGACCGTCTGGACTGCGGAGGCGGAGATTCCAGAGGCGCTCAGGGCGAGCGTCATGAGAAGGACAGTGGTCCCGAAATTCCTGAAGCTGCCGAATTTGCCGATCTTCTTGGCGTTCGTCATCTGTCTATCCCCACCAGAGATGGAACTGTACGCCCAGGCGTCCACCCTGTCAATTAGACAGGGCACAGCCCCAAACGGTTCCCGGCCCCCCGGCTGAGCATGAAATCAAGCTGGGCGTCCGATCAGATCTCGACCACGACCGCCAGCCCCTCGACAAACGACTAGCCTCTACTCTACACGATATGTGACGTCATCGGAACGCCCCAGGTCGTCGGTGACCACCAGCCGGTGCTCGCCGGGCTCGCTGGCCAGGAAGCTGTTCTCCCCCACGCCGGTCGCGGCGACCAGGACGCCGTCCTGGTACCAGTACAGGCGGGTGGCCTCGGCCCCGGCGTTCGCGATGAGCGGGATGCGCTGGTACTCCGCCGGGGTGTCGCGCCGCATGCGGTACGGCGTCGCCGCCGCCGGCGAGACGATCCGCGGCGGCTCGCCGGCCGGAACACCCCGGCAGGCGGCCGAGAGGTGCGGCGGATCGGGGATCGGTCTCCCCTGCGCGCGCCACCAGGCCACCAGCTCCGCCGGAAAGACCGTGAGCAGCCGGAACTGGTACGGCCGCTCCCGCATGCAGTCGCCGGAGAGCAGGTCGCCGGTCTTCGCGTCCACCAGCACCCGCCGGTGATAGGTACACTCCCGCAGCCGGCTCCGGCCCGGAAGATACGTGGCGCTGATCCGCTGCTTGCAGAACGCCCCCGGCAACTGGTGGCTCTCGGCGCAGAGCTCGATCTTGTCGAGATCGCGGAAGCGCCGCACCCACTCGTCTGGCCGGGCCCCGCCGGTCCCCCCGCCGGGATCGATGGACCGGAAGAGGTCGAAGAGCAGCGGTCCGGCGTGGACGCTGCCCGAGATCCCCTTGCGCGGCCGGCCGTCGAAGTTGCCCACCCAGACGCCGATCGTGTACCGGTCCGAATAGCCGACCGCCCAGGCGTCCCGGTGGCCGTACGACGTGCCGGTCCTCCAGGCGACGGACGGCACGCCCACGGCCAGGTCCCAGGATTCGGGGAGGTCCGGCCGGCGGACGTCGGTGAGGATCTCGGTGACGAGGGCGGCGGCTTCGGGAGAGAGCAAGGCGTTGGCCTCGGCTTCTTTCGTCTTTCCGTCCTTCCCCTCTCCCTGATCGACCAACTTATAGGGCCGGTACTCGCCCCGGTCGGCCAGCGTCGCATAGAGGTTGGTCAGATCGAGCAGCGTCACCTCGCCCGAGCCGAGCACGAGCGGCAGGCCGTAGCTCTGGACCGGCCGATCCAGGGTCGCCAGGCCGCCGGTCTTGAGCAGGCGGTGGAAATCCGCCAGCCCCACCTCGGAGAGCAGCCGCACGGCGCAGGCGTTGAGCGACTGGATGAGCGCGTCCCGCACCGTGACCCGGCCGCGGTACTGGTCGTCGTAGTTCTCGGCCACGTAGCCCGAGAAGTCGGTGGGGATGTCCAGCAGGTAGGAGTCCGGGATGACCTTCCCCTGGTCCATGGCCAGGGCGTAGAGGAACGGCTTGAGCGTCGAGCCCGGCGATCGCCGCGCGACGGCGCCGTTGACCTGGCCCTTGAAGTAGGTCTCCTGGAACCCGGCCGAGCCGACGAGCGCGCGCACGGCCCGGGTCTCGTTCTCGATCACCACCACGGAGGCGTTGCCGATCCCCTGGCTGCGCAGCTCGCGCACCCGGTTCGCCACCTGGCCCTCGGCCACGCTCTGGAGCCGCGGGTCGATGGTGCTCCGCAGCCGCGGCTGGCTCGGGAAAAGGGCCTTGATCTGCTCGGTGGCGTGCGGCGCCTCCATGGGCGCCCGGCGTCGGCGCTCCGGCACCGGCTGGTGCATGGCGTTCTCGATCTCCCCGCGGGGAAAAACACCGCGGTCGGCGAGCTGGCGCAGCACCCGGTCCCGCGCCGCCCGCGCCTGCTCCGGACGCGTCACCGGGTCGTAGCGCACGGGCGACCGAGGCAGCGCCGTGAGCAGCGCGATCTCGCCGAGCGAGAGCTGGTCCGGCTCCTTGCCGAAGTAGAACCAGGCCGCGGTGCCGATCCCCTCCAGGTTGCCGCCGTAGGGGGTCAGATTGAGATAGATCTCCAGCAGCTCGTCTTTCGAGTACCGCCGTTCGAGCTGGACCGCCCGGAAGCTCTCGCGGATCTTGGAGACGAACGTCCGCGGGCTCGGATCGGCCATGCGGGCGATCTGCATGGGGATGGTGGACGCGCCGGAGACGATCTCCCCGGCGCGCACATTCGAGACCGCCGCCCGGAGGACGGCCATCCCGTCGACGCCCGAGTGCTCGTAGAACCGCCGGTCCTCGGACGCCACCAGCGCCCGCGGCAGCTCCGGAGGCAGCTCGGAGAGCTTGACCGGAAACCGCCAGCGCTCGTCCACGGGAAGAAAGAACCGCAGCGGCTCGCCCGACCGGTCGGTGACGATCACGGCGGGCGGGCGCTGGAGGTTCTCCCAGGGGAATGGGAACACCCAGCTCAGGAAGAAGAACCAGAGCCAGGGGGAGGCGACGACGGCGGCCAGGGCGATGCCGATCGCCAGGAGACGGCGGGCCCTCACCCCCCGGCCCCCTCTCCCGGTCCGCCCGAGTCCACCCGCCCCGGGAGAGGGGGAGACGGCCTCTGGAATCTGATTCAGGCTGCTGTTCAATTGATCCCATCCTCCCTCTCCCCGGCCCTCTCCCTCGCAGGCGAGGGAGAGGGAGCCCCCGCCCCTACAACCTCGCCCTCTTCTTCCCCTGCCCCGATCCCCGCTCCACCACCCCCGCCAAGTCCCCCCCTCTCCCGGGGCCGGCGGACTCGGGCGGACCGGGAGAGGGGGCCGGGGGGTGAGGGCCTCCCCCCTACTTCAGCGCCTTGACCTCCATCGTCCCGCGCTCCCCTTCCGCCCGCAGCGCCGGGTTGTACATCGCCTCCGCATGCACCGGCGGCAGCCGGAAGCTGCCCGGCGCCACCGCCCGCACGAGGGTGTAGTAGGTCTGCCACGAATTCGGCGGCAGCAGGTCCGCGAAGACCAGGATGCGGTCGTCGCGCAAATCCAGGTAGGCCAGCGAGAAGTTCGCGTCGGTCACCCAGGGGAGCTGCTCCGTCGTCTGCAGCCGGGGGTTCTCGACCTCCAGGCCCGACGGCAGCAGGCTCACCACGGCGACGTTCTGGACCGGACCCGAGACGCTCCGGACGCGCGTCTTGAGGACGATCAGGTCGCCCTGCTTCACGTCGGTCAGGTTCACCGCGCCGCCGTCCCGGTTCAGGATCTGCCGCTCGATCTCCAGGCCGGCGTTCTCCTGCTTGTAGGCGCCGTCGGTCGGCACGCCGCGCGACATCACGCTGAAGAAGGCCGCGCCGGGCTCATAGCCCGAGTCCATCTCGATCCGCAGCGGCTCGGAGCCGCGCACCGTAAAGGTCTGCGGCTTGTTCGTGAACGTCCCCACCTTCTTCGAGCCCAGGTACACCGAGCCCGAGTACGGCGCAAACTTCGACTGCCGGCTGGCGAGCTGGCCCAGGGCGAGCAGCGTGTAGGCCTCCTCCTGGGTCGTCCACCAGTAGATCTCGCGGGCGTCGCGGCCGAGCCGGTCGGCGAGCTGCGCGATGCGCGGGCTGGTCGGCTCGGCGTCCAGCAGCGCGAGCAGCAGCAGCGCCCGGTTGCGGATCGTCGAGTTGAAGTTGCCGCCCGTCTGCCGCTCCACCTGTTCCAGCTCGCCGATGCGGGCCGTCAGATCCTTCACCGCCCGCGGATTGCCCGCGGAGGCGTAGGCCGCCGCCAGCATCGCCCGCGACTCCGGCCGCAGATCCTTGTCGTGCTTGGTGCGGACGTGGTCCATCGTGCCCAGGTCCGCGCGGCCCGCCCGGGCCAGGACGTAGAGGCCGTAGACCGTCCTCTGCATCTCCTCCCAGCCGTAGGCCTGCTTCGCCTTGGTCGCGCCCGCGACCCAGGTCAGGGCGTTCTGGAGCAGCCCCTCGTCGACCGGATGGCCCGCCTTGCGCGCTTCCACCAGGAAGTGCGTGGCGTACGTGCTCGCCCACGGATGGACCTCCGTGCCGCCCGGCCAGAGCGAGAAGCCGCCGACCGGAAGCTGCATGGACGCCACCCGCCGGATGCCGGCCTGCACCATGTCCGCCGGATCGCCGTGGCCCTTCCTGGGATCGAACAGCTCGGGCTCGAACGCCTTCGCCAGGTCGCCCAGGTAGACCAGCGGGAAGGCCGCCGACACCGTCTGCTCCAGGCAGCCGTAGGGATAGTGGAGGAGATTCTCCAGCTTGCCCGCGAACTGCACCAGCGGCAGCGGTCCGATCCGGACCTTCCGGCGCAGGGTCTCCGCCCGGAAGCGGTCCGCGTCGGCGACGCCCAGATCCATCGAGCTCTTCGCGATCCCGCCCGCATCTTCCTTGGAGATCTCGGGCAGGTCGGGCCGCACGCCCACCTCGGTGGACGACCGGCTCTTCTCGCCGTGGCCCGCGGCCGTGGCCAGGAAGGTCACGGAGCCGGAGGTGCTGCCGGTCTTCACCGTGAAGTAGACCGTCTTCTCGCGGCCGGCCGGGATGTCGACCGACTGCGTGGACGCGCCGTCGATGCCGGCGATCCCCGCCGGACCCTGCACCGCCAGGCCGACCTGGATCGGGCCGCCCTTGCCGGTGTCGTTGCGCACCGTGATCGGCACCTGCAGTGTCTCGCTGAAGGAGAGGATGCGCGGCAGCGTCGGCAGCAGCACGAGCGGATCGCGGACCCGCGTCTTGCCCTCGGAGGAGCCGAAGCGGGGACCATCGATCACGACTGCCATGACCCGCAGCGCCCCCTGGAACTCCGGCACCTGGAAGCTCACCTTCACGTTGCCGTCGGCGTCCGCCGTCAGCGGTCCGGACCAGAACGCCGCCGGCTTCACTCGCCGGATGCCCTCGGTCCGCACGTACTGGGACATGCCCTCGTCGCCGTCGCCGCCGCCCGCGGGGGCTTTCCCTTGCGGCTTGACCTCCGGGAGCATCAGGCTGAACGTGTCGTAGGAGGTCACCGACAATCCGAGCCGGCGGTAGAACCAGTCGAACGGCTGCGGCGTCTTCTGCGCGATGAGTTGCAGGATGCCCTCGTCGACCGCCGCGATGGTGACCACTGCGCCCGGCGCCGTCTTGACCGCAAGGTCCAGCTTCGAATTCGGCCGGATCTCCTTGGGCTGGACGATCTGCGGCGTCAGCTTGTTGGCCTCGCGGTCGACCGGCAGCGCGATGGCGCCGAACGCGCGGCCCGCCGAGCCCGGCTCCAGATCCTTCGCCCGGCGCACCAGCGTGGCCGTGACGAAGGCGTTCGGCCGGTAGTCGCCGCGGATCGGCACCTGCACCGTGGCCGTGTTGCCCGGCAGGTCGTAGACCTGGGTGTCCAGCACCTTGTCCCGCTCCACCGTCACCAGCAGCTTGCCCGGGAACGGCGCCCGCACCTGGATGCTCGCGGTCTCGCCCGGCGCGTACTCCGCCTTGTCGAGGTCCATCTCCAGCCGCGCCGGGTTCTTGATCGCCCACGGCGAGGTGCCCCAGCCCGCGGCGTAGAACTCGACCTGCGAGGACGCCTGGCTGTCCGTGTCCGTGATCACCACCCGGAAGCTGCCGTAGCGGGTCGGCGTGAACTGGAACGACCCCTTCGCCGGGCCGGCCGCGATCGCCTTGCTGCCGAGCAGCACGGCCGCGCGGGTCGACTCGTAGCGGTAGCCGCCGCCCGGCACCCGGCGCAGCACGGTGTTGTAGCGGTCCTCGAAGAAGTCGGCGCGCAGCGGTCCGGACGCCGCGGCCTTGCCGTCCGGCGAGACCGCCACGTACTCGAAGCTCACCGGCTTCTTCGGCTCGGGCCACCCCTGGTCGTCGCCGAGCTGGCGCAGCCCTATGTAATAAGGATAGGGATCGACCTGCATCCGGGTCAGCGCCGCCACCCCGCGCCCACCCTGCTCCTGGACGCGCGCCGTGATGACCGCCTCCAGCGACGACGGCACCGGCGACTTCTCCGGCATCGTCACCTTGAACTCGGTGCGGCCCTCTTCGTTGAGCTGGCCGGTGGTCTCGAGCACCTCGTTGTCGTCCATCTTCCGCTCGGAGTTGCGGAAGGTGTAGGCCTCGAAGCCCTTGGCCGCGAACGTGGAGTCCTTGAGGCGGACCCGCGTCTCGACCGGCAGGTTGGCGGCCGGCGCGCCGAAGAGGTAGTCGGACTGGACGTTGTAGACCAGCTCCTGGCCCGGGCCGACCTTGGTCTTCGGCGGCTGGATCTCGACCGAGATCCGGTCGGGCACGAACTCCTCCACCTGGAAGCGGTAGGTGCCGATGATCTCCTTGGCGACCTCCAGCTCCAGGGTGTGGTGGCCGGTCAGCGAGTAGGCCGGCAGGTCGAGCTTGTACTCGGCCAGGCCGCGGCCGTCGATCTGCACCCTCTGCGTCTCCAGCTCGCGCCCCTGGGGATCGCGGTGGCGCAGCAGCGCCGGCATGGCCGGCGGCACGTGCAGCGAGGCGTCGCGCACCACGATCAGGCCCTCGGCGGTCTCGCCGGGGCGATACAGATCGCGCTGACCATAGAGATAGGCCGTGTAGCCGCCGCTCGGCACCTCGTCGCCGCCCACGTCGAGGCCGGTGGTGTCGATCGCCATCCGGTCGAGGAGCAGGAAGGTGAAGTCGTCGCCCTTCTCCACGGTAATTAGATAGGGGGTCTTGTTTTCCAGGGCCGGCGAGTCCTGGAGCCGCCAGACGCCCGAGCCGTCCGTCCGGCCTTCGCCGAGCGTCTGGTTCTGGTCGGAGATCAGCGTCACCTTGGCGTCCGACACCGGCGACAGGTCGCGCGTCGACGCCACCCAGACCATCAGCTCGCCCTTCCCGCTCTTCTTGACCACCAGGCCGAGGTCGGTCAGCAGCACCCAGCGCTGCTCGGCCTCCCAGTCGTCCGGCTGGCCCACGGAGACCCGGTAGAGGCCCTTGTCCTCGATGTCGATCCAGTTGTCGAGGGTGATCGGGGTGACGCGCTTCTGGTTGCGCCCGCCGCCGACGCTGATCGTCTCTTCCTTCAACCGGTCGCCGAGGGCGTGCGGCAGCTCGTCGAAGTAGCCGTAGTCGCCGTCGTAGAAGCCGCCGTAGTTGAAGAGGAAGAAGAGGTTGTTGCGGTAGACCCGGTCGATGGTCATCCGCACCTTGGGGACGTTGACGCTCTCCAGGTTGACCGTGTGGTTGCCGGCCGCCGCCAGGAACATGCCTTCGCTCTGGAAGACCACGTCCGGCTCCAGGTCCGGAACCTCCACGTCCGCCTCGTAGTCCTCGCCGAGCACGGCTTCATCCGTCGCCGGCATCCCCTTGGCGATCGAGAGCTTGTACTTCGAGCCGGGCCGGATGTCGCCGGTGATGATGAGCTCGTTGCGGTTCGCGGAGAGCCGGGTGCGGACCGCGGGCTCGATCTTGAGGTATTTCTCCGCCACCGCGGCCGAGATCGGAGAGGAAAACTTGACCACCACCGTGGACTCGCGGGCGTCCGGCTGCACCGTGAAGCCCCAGACCGCCAGCTTGGTGGACGAGCCGACCGGGATCTCCTGGACGAACTCGTCCTTGAGCGGCACGTTGCCGTTGAACGGCGTCAGGCTCTTGTCCACGACGAGGCGGAGCTTGCGCTCCTCCCGGTTCTTCTGGATGCTCGGGGTCACGAAGGCGATGACCTGGGCCGTCCAGTCGGTTTCGAGCTGGAGCGTGAGCGGCTCGCCGCCCGCCGGGTCTTCCAGCTTGACCTTGGTGATGAGCACCTTGGGGTCCACCGGGTAGTTGAACCGCATCTGGCCGCGGAAGAGGATGCGCGCCCGGCCTTCGAGCGCCGGCTCCTCGGTGACGTCCACCCCCTCGACCAGGAACTGGTCGGTGGTGACCTTGAGATCCCGGTCGCCGGTGAAGACCATCCCCTCCTTGAGGAAGTGCGCGGGCTGGAGCGTCACCTCGTATTCGGACGCCACCGGCAGCCCGCCGCTGGGCTGGAACCGGAGCGCGTTGGTGTCGCGCCACGTCCACGACCCGCCGAGCGCCGGCTCGATCGTGGCCGGAGCCGGATCGAGCACGTCGCCCACCTTCCCATCCCCGAGCGCCTTGTCAAAGACGATGTCGAAGTATTGCCGGTTCTGCCGGTCGACCACGACGTCGAACACCGAAACCGCCTCGGCATCGCCGGCCTTGAGCTTCGCGAAGGCCATGGACAGCGGCCCCTTGAAGGCATAGCCGGAAACCGAAACCAGAAGAAGACCGAGAAGGAGGAGAACGGCATCCTTCTTGGAAAATGAGCGCAGACGGGGCACGATCCGATCCCGGAGCGTCGGACGTTCGGTGGACATAGGGAAAACGAGCCTCCTGTAGGGGGGGAAATGGCTGCCCTATAGGCTACACCAGAATTCCGCCGGCAGCGCCGGCATCCATCAAAGAAGCCGGCAGATGCGCCTGGGGCGTTGCCCCAGGCTCAGGATATTTCGGCCCGTTGGGCCTTACCCCAGGTCTTGTTTGAAGCGCCAACGGCGCGTGATATTTCAGCCTGGGGCAACGCCCCAGGCTTGGGAGGCGGATTTCCTGCCCACAGGCTCCCAGCGGGCGCGTTCCGGTCAGGATCTCTGGTTGGGGAGCAGGGGCGCCACGATCTCCGCTTCGATCTGGGAAACCGCGCGAAAGTGGGCGTCTGTCGTCAGGAGCCGCGAACCCTGTTGCAGGGCGCTGGCGGCGATCCAGATGTCGTTGGTCGGGATTGGCGTTCCAATCCGGCGCAAAGAGTCGACGATGGCGGCATAGCTCGCCGCCGTCCGCTCATCCATCGGGACGACCTTGACGCGAGGGGAAGCCAGGAATTGCGCCAGCTCGAGGAGATTCTCCCGGAGCCGGGTGCCTTTCAGGAAGCCGGCATGCAACTCCCCGAGAACCACCGGGTTGAGCTGGATCTCGGACGCTTCCTGAGCGCGGCTTTGAATGAGGGGATGGCCTCGCTTGAAGGCCGAGTAGGCTGACGTGTCGAAGAGGATTCGGCTCAATCCCAAAGCTCCGGATCAATCCTGCGCTGCTCGGCCAGAGACCTTTCGAAGACCGTCGCCTCGTCCAGGGACCACGTGCCCGCCAGGTGGTCGAGGTCGTGATGGAGGACGGCCTGTCCGGCAGGGCGCAGGCTCGCCGCTTCCTCGAGCATCTGCAACACAGCCTTGCTGAGGCTCAGGCCCGAAGCGCCAGCGCGTTCGCGGATCGCATCCTGGATCTCGGGAGGGATGTTGCGCAGAGTGATGGCTGTCATCGCGGTCTCCCCTTCGTCGTCAATCTGATCGTAACATGCCTCCGAAGACCTTCCCCGGCCGCAAAGAACCTTATCCCGCGGCGGATAACCTTCTCCCGCGGCCGATAACCTTCTCCGGCGCCCGACGAACCTTATCCGCCACGGGATAACCTTCTCGGCCGCGGGATAACCTTCTTTGGCAGCGGGAAACCTTCTCGGGCGGGAAACAACCTTCTCCGCCGGCCGGGAACCTTATCGGCCGCGGGATAACCTTCCCGGTCCCCGAATAACCTTCTCCGCCACGGGATAACCTTATCCGCCGCCGGATAACCTTCTTTGCGGCGGGATAACCTTATCCGCCGCGGGATGGGGCTCCCTCTACCCCGTGCCGGGGACGAAGGCCGTGGGTGGGGGAGGTGGGATCATTTCGATGGGATCAACCAGGACCAGGATCTCCTCCGGATCCCAACCCGCGTCCCACAGCCGCTTCGCCCCCGCCTGCGTCACCTCGGCCTCCTCGGTCCGGCCCGCGCGGCGTTGCGCGGCGGCCAGGTAGAACATCGCGAAGCCGCGGACCCTCTGACACCATCCTTCCGCCGCCCGGATCTGCTCCGCCGCCGCTACCGCGAGCCCGGCGAGATCCAGCGACCCGTCGCCCTCCAGGTGCGTGGACACTCCCCTCACGCTCTCCTTGCAGAGGATCTCCACGATGCCCCAGCACTGATACTCCCTCGCCACCCGGACGACCAGCGACATCTCCTCGATGCTCGCGAGCTTCCTCAGGCTGGCCCAGGACTTCCGCGCCTCCTCCCGTTCCGCCTTGGCGGCGTGGCTCTTCACCCACGGGTTGGCCCGCCGCGCCCCGAAGCCGTCGATCACGGACTCCAGGGACGAATCGGCTTCCCGCAGGGCGAGACGGCTGCCCGGCTCGCCCTCGGTGTTCGCAGGGTTCTCGGCGTTCCTCGCGATCCGGGTCTCGTAGTCGCGGAGCATCTCCTCGCAATCGTCCGGAGTGAGCCCCATGAGCTCCGCCATCTGGGCGAGGTGGGCGGTCGAGGGCTGGCGGATGCCATGCTCGATGCTCGCGATGTTGTCCAGCTGGACCTGGCGCTCGAACTCGTCCTGGGAGAGACCCGAGGCCGCACGAAGCATCCGCACCTTGAGCTGGGAGCGGGTCAAAGCTCGACGCATGATTCAATCCTCCTCAAGCCATTCTGCCGTTCTCCAGGAACGGAGAGTGTGCCTGAAAGGAACATCCGTGGCAATCTTTCCTCAAGACGGGTCCCTCAAGACGGGTCCGGACCCGGACAGTTGCGGCGTGGAGTCCTCACGGTTCGACCTCGGCGGCCTCGACCTCGCCGACGTCGACTTCAAGGCCATCGAAGCCGCCCTCGCGCGGTTCATCCCTCCCATTCCTGAAATCTGACCCCCGCCGTCCCCTTCCCCGGGAGGCTCCCCGCCTCCCGGAAACAATAAATGCGCACCATTGCCTTTGATGCAGCCCTACGCAGCCCTATACAGCCCTACGCAGCCCTACGCAGCTTTACCCAGCTTGTTATGGGGCGAAATCGTACAAGATATATACTTTTTGGTCAGCACTTTCTTCGCAAAACCCCTAGACGAGCGCTGATCTTACCTCGTAGACTCTCCCCGTCGAGAGAAAGGAGAGCGTCGATGGCGCAAACAGCAGCGTCGCTGGTTTATCGAGGAAGGTCGGGTGCAAGGAGAGGCCACTATCTGCACCAGCTGGGGAGTGGAATCGCAGCATTGCGGGCGCGGCAGCGCCTGACCCGGAAAGGACTGGCGATCCGCCTCTGCGTCACCTCAACACGTCTGGGCTATTGGGAGCGCGGAACCTGCCAGCCGCCGGTCGATGTTCTGGTCGACCTGAACGAGCTGCTGGGCACCACCTTCGAGGAGCTGCTCGCCGCTGGCGGGCCGAACGAATCAACCCATCTCCGGAGCCACGAAGGCCTGGAGACTCTTGAGGAGAAGCAACATGAGCGAAGAGACGAACGAAGAGACGGGAAGCATCGACGTGGAGATCACGCTGCCGGGGGTGGAGGGGAGCGGCCAGGGCCAGCCGCCGATCGAGCCCATCGATCCCGACCTGAAGTCCGAGCGTGTGCAGGTGGACGCGGCACAGCCGGCCCCCGTTGAGCCGTGATCCCGGAATCTCAGGAAAGGAGAGCGACCATGCCATCGCGGAAGACATCCTCCTTCGCCGACCTCCTGCGCGACTGGGAAGCGCTGTTGGCGGCCTGTGATTCGAGCGAGGCCCTGCTGGAGGGGCTGGACCTGGACCCTCTTCGGGACTCGTTGGCGTCGCACCTGCGTGAGGCGAGGGAGCTCAAGCAGCTCCAGCTCGACCTCGCGGGAACGCGGAGACGGACGACGCATCGCCTGCGGGGAACCTGTGACGAGGCCCGGGATTCGGCCCGTCTGCTGAGAAGCCTCGTGAAGACGCGCCTGGGAGTGAAGCAGGGGCAATTCGGCCTCAGCCAGCCGCCCGCGCGAGTGAAGAAGGAAACCGTCCGGAAGCCCGGCTTCTGAGCCGCCGGCCATCAACCGAGTATCACCCGGGAATCACCCCGGAAACCGAGGGGCCAGAGGCCCCAGGAAAGGAGACCACCATGCCTGTGACGAGATCGGGAAATCTTGGAGACTGGCAGCGCCTCGCAACCGCGCTGACCCAGAACGAGGCCGAGCTGCCGGAGCTGTCGGGGGCGCAGGGCCGTCTGGAGACGCTCATCGCCCAGGTGCAGGACTACCTCCAGCGCCAGGCCACCCACGCCGCCGCCAAGCAGGACGCCTCGCAGACGCTGATCGACCTGAACACCGAGTGCAACCGCCAGTGCACCGTCATCCGCTTCGCCCTGAAGCAGCACTACGGCCCCAGGAGCGAGAGGCTCGTCGAGTTCGGCATCCAGCCCTTCCGGGGGCGACTCCGGAAGCCCGGCACGGTGCCGGAGCCCCCGCCCCCGCAGCCGGAGTAGAGGCGGCAGGCTGAAGCAGAAGAGCTGGAACAGGAAATGAAGTCCATCGGGGAGGGGGCCGCCAGCAAGGAGCCCCCTCCCCCACCTTCTTTGACAACTGAGAGGAAAGCGGCCGCCGAGTCCAAGGCCTCCGCTCTTCCGACCCCAAGAAGGCCGCCTGCCCGGGAGGGAGGCGGGGCGGGGTTTGCCGTGCCGGCGCCTGGAGGTTGGAGGCGCCGGTGACCTTGGGGATTGGTGGGTGCCCTCCCGTGTTTCTGTCGCCTGTTCTATTTACGCAAACATCAGCCGCCCACGAGGCTCGGGGCTGTTACGCAAATTCACTTCAGCGATGCGCAAGGGCTATCCTTGGCCTTGAGATCGCCGTGTTTATAGACCCGCTCGCCTCCCAGGTAGGTCGCGACCACCTGGATGTCGGCGATGGTTGTGCGGGAGAGAGGGTTGCTATCCAGGATCACGAAGTCAGCCAGTTTTCCTACTTCCAGGCTGCCCACCTTGTCGTCGAAGAAGACTTGGTACGCGGCGTCGAGGGTGACCGCTCTCAGCGCCTCCCACGCGGTGATCGTTTCGTCAGCCCCCAGGATGTTATGCGGTAGCGGAACTGAAAGTTGCGGCATCCGGCCGACCTCGGTTTGCACGTACCGCAGCGGCTCCACTTTCGTGACCGGGCTGTCGCTATGATAAGAAAAGCGAATCATTCTAAGCTCCTGCCTACTCCCCAGGCTACGGGAAGGATGGATCTTCTTGGCCCGTTTCGGGCCCAGGATACTTTCGTAAAAGACCTGTCCCCAGAAGTAGAGGTGACCGGCCGTCATGCTGGGGGTCACGCCCAGTGCATGGACTCGGTCTAGGACATCTTCCAGCTGGGAGGGAGTCTGGGCGGGGTTGGTGACCGTAAAGTGATCGATCCGCAAGCGGCGGTTTGGCAGGTTGGGGTCCCCTGGCCTGTTCAGCTTTGAATCCCCGTACCTGAGCGTCTCGTAGGCCTGGAGAACGTGTTCGAGGGCGGCATCGCCGTTGGCGTGCGCCACGAGCTGCCAGCCCCCTTTATAGAATGGGTACATGGCATTGATCAGGGTGGTCCCGGCGGCATCGGGGAAGTTGTAGGTGCCCTTCCACCCTGGTGGATTCAATGGCGGATTTCCGGGATCCAGATAGGGTTGCGTCAGGGCCGCCGTGAAGCCCTGGGTCGAGCCGTCGGTGACGAACTTGATCCCGAGGACTTTGAACCGGTCGTCGCCCTCATTGAGCTTGAATACGTGCGGGTTTTTGTGGTCGGTGGAGGACAGGCTGCCATCCGTATTCGGTGTTACCAGGTTATAGGGCAGGTAGGCCCGGAATCGGATCGGTCCCTTCTTCGCCAGGGCCTGGTAGAGGTTCCAATCGTCATGCACGGTGGTCGCGACGCCCAGGGCGATCTCCGTGCTGGTGGTCACCCCGGCGGCAGCCCACTCTTGAATCACACAGGCGGCCGTCTTATCGAGAACCTCCTTCGGAGCGAGGGGGATTCTATCGGCCACAAGCTTGATGGCAGGTGCTTCGTTGAGCTGGCCGGTCGGCTTGTTATCCGCATCTTTGACAACGCCGATAGTGGTGGTGGCGGACGTGATACCGGCTTTCGCCATGGCCGCGGTATTCACATAGGCGATGTGCGCGGAGGCGTTCAGCACAAAGATCGGGATGGTCTTGGAGACCTCGTCCAGGTCTTTGGCAGTCAGACTGGCAAACAGCGGGAAGGAGCGGGAGGGATCAAAATCAGTTCCCACCACCCACGGATTCGGGTTCTTGGCGGCCTCGACGGCCACGGCCTCGGCCTTGAGCCGGGCGAGGACTTCCGCGATCGGCAAATTGGGATCCTGGGAGCCGCACGGAACCGCGAGCTTGGACTGGACCGTCAGACTCAGATGAGTATGAGGCTCGACGAAGCCTGGGAGCAGGGTCTGCGGTAAGGGTAGAGCCACCAACTCGGTATCCGGGCTCTTCCAAGTATCCAGCAGATTTTGCGCGTCACCTACAGCGGCAATCGTTCCATCCTTGCAGACGGCTATGGCCTGGGCCGTCTGGGCCATCCCCTGGTTCTCATTCATGGTGATCACCGCGCCGGACCCTTGCGACCCTAGGGGCCGGTAGAAGATCTTCGCGGCTTTCGTGCAGGAGGCAACGGGTGTTCCGGCTGCGGCAACGGGCGTCTCGGCGGAGACGGCGGAGACGCTGGCGCTGGTCAGCGCCAGCAGCGCCAGTGAAAGACCGAAGAGAGTTTCACGCATACACAGATAATCCTCCATCCAAAGTGGCATCGAAAGCCGTCAAGAACTGGGGAAGGAGGTGCATGCCGCCGCGCGGGGCCTCGAAGCGGCGGCCATCAACTCACTCGGCTGGTCAGGACCTTCTCGGACCTGGCCAGGATCTTCCCGGCGTAATTTGTTGCGATTGCTAACTCAGCTTACTGGATTCATCATCCATCTGTCCAGACCCCGGAAACGGAAGCAGCACTACGGCCCCAGGAACGAGAAGCTCGTCGAGAGAGGAAAGCGGCCTCCGAGTCCAAGGCCTCCGCTGTTCCGACCCCAAAAAGGCCGGCCCTACTCCTTGCCGCGGGCCCTGCGAAGGCGCTCGATCTGCTCTCGAAGCGGCTTCCAGTACTCCTGGTCCAGACGGCGCTCTGCATCTTCCTCGTCACGCAACGCCCGGCCGAGAGCACCATTCTCAACGTGCTCCGGGCTCGCCAACCGGAGGAGTGGCCTCTCTCCAGCCAGTTCCTCGGCGGCATCGGCATGAGCCCGAGCTGCCTCCACCAGAAGCTCGGGGGACCGCAATTCCTGAAGCCAGAAGCGGATCCGTTCTGGAGTGGGCTCGTCCTGATGGTTCAGGTAGTTGACATCCACGAGGCGGCGGATCATTGGCCAGTCTTTGTCCCGCTGCGTTTTCTTGGCCGCCACGAGATCAGGTAGAGCCATCACTTCCAGCGCTTCGTCCTCGAAGAGGAGGGTCGTCCTCCGCGCCCACAACTCGGGGAAGGGAGCGACACCGCGCATGTGGGTCATGACGTCGATTCGCAATCCGGCGACATCCGGATGGCTGCACCGGAAGTGAACGGCGAGACCCTCGCTCAGGTGTTTGAGCGTCATGGGCGGGACGGCGATGACGACCGCGCCGAGCTCGGCGAGCGCCGCTCCGAGGTGGTCCAGATTCGCAGGGTCTGGCAGCAGGGCCAGGTCCAGATCGCGGCTAAACTCCGCTGCGCCGTACAACACGCAGGCCTGGCCGCCCATCAACAGGTGGGCGACCCGATGTCTCCGGATCGTAGAAAGGGCTTTGCGGATCGGGCTCGGGATCAAGAGAGCCGCCCATCGCAACGTAGTGATGCCAGAGCTTGGCGCTCTCTTCCCAGCGTTCCCAGGGCGTCATCCGATACCACGCGGCCCACTCCGGCTCGCAGATGTCTTCGATCTCGATTCTTGGCATGCTTCACTCGATCCCCCAGGCCTTCATTATAGGCCTGAGCCTCCCGGAGAGGGTCGGATGAACCTGGAGCAGTTCGGCCTCGCGCCTACTCGGTGCGGTCGAGCTGATCGAGGAGGCGGAGCCCCTGCTCGCGAGATCCCAGCGCCGCCCGAGCCCGGAAGCGCGTCTCGGCGTCGAGCTCGGCAAGGGCCACGGTAGCCAGCTCCTCGACAAGCTTGTTCATGCTCACATTGCGCCGCTCCGCCAACTGGCGAAGCCGCTCATGCTTCTCATCGGGCAGGTGGATGGTCAGGGTGGCCATGGTCAATCTCCTTGCCGGGGAAGTGAAGCTCCGCCGACCTGAAATCGCGCGCGTTCTTCGTGACGACGGCCGAGGCACTCCCGGCAACCGCCAGCTCAATCAGGTGATTGTCGCCCTCGTCTCGGAGATTGGGGCGCCTCACGAATCCTCTGACACCTTCTCTGGGCTCAACTTCTCCTTGGGAACGCCTGTCCCATCGGCAGGTAGGTTCTCGCTGCCGAATTGAATCAGATTTCCGTTGTTGACGCGGAACACGACACGGGCGCCCTCGATGGGCATTCCATCGCGGACCACGTCGAAATCGA
>JANMTS010000147.1:0-31692 GCA_031390755.1 Holophagales bacterium | reverse complement strand
GGGGCATGACCACTGGCTCCTCTTGAGCTTCTAGGGCTCCAGAACGTCCGAAAACGAGCCACTCCTCTCCAACTACAACTCTCAACCAGCCCGGGGGCTGAGCTCCCGCTCAGTCCCCGGGTAAGGCGACAGGCTCCTAGCAGGCCGTCAACCTGGGAACGGCCGCTGTGCGTAGGGGCAACCCTTGTGGTTGCCCTCCTCGTGGTTGCCCCCGATCCCCAGAGGGCGCACCAAGGGCCGCCCCTACAGATGAACAGGTCGTTTCAAGTTTGACGGCGTACTAGGCCCCGGCGTCTCCGGGAAACCGACCCCGCACGGAAGGAATCACCACCTCTCGGCGCCCGAACCCTCGGGCGTCGAGAGCGTACGCCCGCACGCCGAAGCTCGGCGGCAACGGCGACAGCGTGGCTCGAACCGGTTGCCCGGCGCCAAGATCTCGCCCGCGGCCCTGGTCGCGGACCCGTTCGTAGACGGGCAGCATGTCGTCGTTGGCGAAGCGTTCGATGACCATGAAGAGCATGGGTTACGACCTCCGTTCGGCAGTATTCTTCCATGCATGAGGACGACGGTGACCCTTGACGACGACGCCTACGAGGCGGCACAGGCAATCGCGCGGGCCAGCGGGAAGAAGCTCGGGAACGTCCTGTCGGAGATGGCGCGGCTGGCGATCCAGACGGCCGACAGCGGATCGAACAAGCCGGTCTCCAAGGGATCATCCCGGTTCCCTACGTTCGAAGTGCCTGCGGACGCCCGGGTGATTCCGGCTTCGCGGATCCAGAGGGCCCTCGACGAGGGCTGAAGTGCCGACCTCGCCAGGCTGTAGGCAGCACCCTTCCGTACTTGGTAAAGTTGCCGGTGTCCCTCAAGGAGCCATTGGTGCCCAAAAAGAAGCCTCTGTCGAAGCCCGCCCTCGATTTTTCGTTCTCCGCGAAGAAGCCGATCTCCGTTTGGAACCGACCGCTTCAGCTTGATTCTAAAGGGCTCTTCGGCGCCCTGGCCAAGGGAACGGTTCATGGCTTCACAGGCCAGTGGACCGAGCTCGGAGGCGATGCGGTCGATGGATTGGCCGCACTGGGTCTCGACAGTCACGATCCGCCTCACCTCTCCTGGCTGCTTCTGCGACGCGCGCTGATCGCCGCCATGGCGGAGCTCGTCCGGGAAAGACTGCCCGAAATCAAAGAGCCGACCAAGGATCTCACCGACTTCTCCGCAAAGCTCGATGACGTCCTGGACAAGGAAGTGGTCGAGATCGACCGCACACTTTTCGATCGTCCCCGGGATTTGCCGCTCGTCACCCTCATCGAGGCGCCATTCGCCCAATGGCTTGAAGCCTACGGCTTGACGACACCAGCCGCCGCCGCGGTCGCCAGGCGGCTGCCGGGTTATTTCGCGCTCGCCCTCCATGCCGAGTGGCGGAGCCGCCCAGCCGTCTACGAGCCGATCCGCGAGGCCGTCGATACGCCGTTCACCCAGGCAGCGGGCCAGGAGCAGGCATGGAGCGCCTACGCAGCCCGCCTCGAGCGCCAAGTTGACGAGCCCATGTTCGGCGAGTCATTCGGCTTAGGGCAGGTTTACGTGCCGCTCCGGGCGTTTTACGTTGTTGATCCCCCTCAGGAGGGACGCAGTGCCGGGATCGAGAAAGCGACGACAGGGGGAGAGCGGCGCGTCGCCGTCTGGTTGGAGCAGGAAATCGACGCCTGGGTCAGGGCGGCTGACAAAAAGGACAGCTACCGCGTTCTGTCGGGTGGTCCAGGGTCGGGAAAGTCCTCTTTCTTACGGATGTACGCGGCCCGTGCGGCCCGAGAAGGGCGAATCCGCGTCCTGTTTGTACCCCTGCACCAACTCAATGTGGCAGGATCGCTCGCGACCACCGTCGGCGACTATGTACGTGACGCCGGAGTACTCCCAGGAAATCCCCTTGACCCGGACATCGGCGAAGAGCGCCTACTCCTTCTTCTGGACGGCCTCGACGAATTGACCATGCAAGGCAAGATCGGTGCCGAAGCGGCTAGAAATTTCGTTCGTGACGTTCTGAAGCATGTGGAGATCCGAAATCATGACCGCTGCCGGCTGCTTGTCCTGTTTAGTGGCCGTGAGCCGGTGGTTCAGGCGAGCGAGAGCGAATTCCGCGACCGGCAGCGGATTCTTCATGCGTTGCCATACTTCATCGCCGAGTCGCAGAGGGATGCGAGCCAGTGGAAGTCAGGGGCAGAGATCTTGTCTGAGGATCAGAGGCCGATCTGGTGGGCTGCTTATGGTACTGCCTCAGGGCGAGGCTATGCCACCCTCCCCGACGAGTTGAGGAGGAAGGATCTCGACGAGATCACAACCCAGCCACTTCTCAATTACCTCGTCGCCCTCAGCTATGACCGAGGTCACTTGAGCTTCACGGAAGAGCTCAACCTGAACGACATCTATCGAGATCTCCTGGAAGCCGTGCATCATCGAGGCTACGAGAAAAGACGGTCCCTGGCACCTGCCTTGAAGTTCTCGGAATTCCGACAGGTTCTCGAAGAAATCGCACTAGCGACCTGGCACGGCACAGGACGTACTACGAGTGTTTCGGACATCGAAGCCCACTGTGAGGCAGCTGGACATTCTGAGCTTCTCCGCCGGTTTGAAGAGGGAGCAAAGGCCGGGGTGACCCGTGTCCTTACAGCGTTCTACTTCCGCCGATTCGGCCGCACGGTTGGTGGGGATCCAACTTTTGAGTTCACTCATAAGAGCTTCCGAGAGTATTTGACCGCGCTCCGACTCATCGACGCTCTGGCTCTCATCAAAGAGGAGATGGATTGGCGCCAGAAGAGGCAGGGCGCGGCGGGCTGGAACGAAGCTGCGGCTCTTCGGTATTGGGCGGAGATGTGCGGGCCGACTCCGATGGACCACGAGTTGTGGGTGTTCATCGGGCGCGAAATCCAAAGCCTTGGAAAGGAGAAGGCGAGAACTTGGCAGACTCTGCTTTGTAGGCTGATCTCGTTCGTGCTCCAAAACGGCATGCCGATGGAACGGCTGGCGCCTCGCCCGAGCTTCCACGAAGAGTTTCGACAGGCGCGGAATGCTGAGGAAGCCCTGCTGGCTGTTTTAAGTGCCTGTGCCCGGACAACCCGGGAACTGAGCGCCATCGACTGGCCCCGAATTGAGGAGGATGGAGGGAGCAGCAGGACTGCATTTGGGACTTGGCTAAAGCGGCTCCAAGGGCAGAGGGCGGACGCCTCTAATGTTCTCGCCCAGAATTGCCTCGTATATCTTGATCTCGCAAGGCAAGTTCTCCATATCGCGGACCTCTATGGGGCGGAACTTGACAGGGCCAACTTAACAGGCCTCCAGGCAGCGTTGGTCAACCTAGTTTTTGCCCATCTGGAGGGGGCCGACCTGACGGGGGCATACCTCACAGAGGCCAACATGGCGAGGGCTAAACTGATGGAGGCCAACCTGATGGTGGCAGACCTGACGGAGGCCAACCTGACGGAGGCCAACCTGACGGAGGCCAACCTGACGGAGGCCAACCTGACGAGGGCCAACATGACGGAGGCCAACCTGACGAGGGCCATCCTGAAGGGGGCCATCCTGAAGGGGGCCATCCTGGCGGGGGCCGACCTGACGAGGGCCATCCTGGCGGAGGCCGACCTGACGAGGGCCGACCTGACGGGGGCCGACCTGACGGGGGCCGATCTAACGAATACCGTTGGCCTAGATAGGAGCCCTGAGGTGAACGGAGAGGTGCCAACGACCACTCCGCCCCTTGCGAACTGAAGCATCCCTGCGTCCCTTCGGGACTTGTTGGGGTGGGTGGGGCGGCGATGACCCGGCAATGAGATTGCCGGGCTCTACCCCAGCGCCCCTTCGGGGCTTCCAGATGCCCGTCGAGGCTCGCTCGATGCCTTCGGGGCTTATGATGCCTTTCGGGACAGGTTGCTGATCTCAGAGCGGCCGTCGCGTCACTTGGCGCGGTCGTCGCGCACTCGGCGCGGTCGTCACGCCACTCGACGCGGTCGTCGCGCCACTCGACGCGGTCGTCAAGCCACTCGGCGCGGTCGTCAAGCCACTCGGCGCGGCCATCGCGCCACTTGGCGCGGTCATCACGCCACTTGGCGCGGCCGTGCGCCACTCGGCGCGGTCATCGCGCCACTCGACGCGGCCGTCGCGCCACTTGGCGCGGTCATCGCGCCACTTGGCGCGGTCGTCGCGCCACTTGGCGCGGCCGTGCGCCACTCGGCGCCGTCATCGCGCCACTTGGCGCGGTCATCGCGCCACTTGGCGCGGTCGTCGCGCCACTCGACGCGGTCGTCGCGCCACTCGACGCGGTCATCGCGCCACTCGACGCGGTCGTCGCGCCACTTGCGCGGCCGTCGCGCTACCTTGCGCGGTCGTCGCGCCACTTGGCGCGGTCGTCGCGCCACCTTGCGCGGTCGTCGCGCCACTTGGCGCGGTCGTCCCGCCACTTGGCGCGGTCGTCCCGCCACTTGCGCGGTCGTCGAGGCACTCGGCGCGGTCGTCGCGTTACCTTGCGCGGCCGTAAACCACTTGGCGCGGTCGTCGCGCGGAGTGGCGCGACAGCCCGTAGACCGGGGGGAATGGCTCTGCCAACTTCCGGGCGGCTCCGAGAGAGGCTGGGAACGGCCGCGGGACGAAGGCAGAGGTTGCTCGGGTTGGCGAGACGGCGGCGAGGACTTCGCCCCTCAGAAACTCCGCAGGCCTGCACTGAAGACACCATGCTGGGCAACCTGCTCGTTGTAAGCATCGATCGCGTCCCGGTTCTGGTCGAGCCAGGCTTCGCGTTTCCTCTTGCGATCTTTCAGCACCAGAGCTGCCTCCCGGTCCGCGGCAAGGTCGACGCCCTCGCCCTCCTTCTCTCCCCTCACAGCGTCGACCAACTCTGAACCGAGATTCCGGACCGCCGATAGCTGCGGTCGCCGCCGTAGACGAGGGCGGCGGGGGCCTCGGGGTCTCCGACAAGCGTCCGCCAGAGATCGAGCCCGGCGAAGAAGTCCTGGGCGATGGTCTGGGCGGATTTGACCTCGACGGCCACCTGCTCGCTTCCCCGGTCGATCACCACGTCGATCTCGTGGCCCGCCGCGTCCCTCCAGAAGAAGAGATCGGCGGGCCGGCCCTGATTGAGGAAGTTCTTCATCAGGTCGGCCACCACGAAGCTCTCGAAGATGGGGCCGCGGCTGGCGTGGTGGCGGAGGTCTTCCGGCGACTGGATGCGCAGGAGGTAACAGAGGAGGCCGGTGTCGAGGAAGTAGAGCTTCGGGCTCTTGATCAGGCGCTTGCCGAAATTGGCGTGGTACGGCCGGAGGAGGGTGATGAGGAAGCTCGCTTCGAGGATGGAGATCCAGCGGCGGGCCGTGGTGTGGGTGATGCCCGTGTCGTTGGCCAGCGAGGTGAGGTTGAGGAGCTGGCCGGTGCGGCCCGCGCACAGGCGGACGAAGCGGCCGAACGCTTCGAGATCGCCGACGTTGACGACCTCCCGGACATCACGCTCGACGTAGGTCTGGGAGTAGCCCGAATGCCAGACCGAGGGATCGAGACCCTTGTCGTAGATCCGGGGATAGAAGCCGCGAAAGAGGGTCTCCATGGGGTCGGAAGGCGCCGCGACGCCGCCCGCCGGCAGCTCCTTCCCCAGCGTCTCCAGCGAGACGGACTCCCGGCCTGCAACCTCGCCGAGGGAAAGCGGCAGCAGGTGAAGCACGGCGCTGCGGCCGGCGAGGGTCTGGCTGATGGAGCGCAGGAGGAGAAAATTCTGCGAGCCGCTCAGGATGAACCGGCCGGGAGAATCCTCCCGGTCCACGATCGTCTGAATGTAGGAGAACAGGTCGGGCGTCCGCTGCGCCTCGTCGAGGATCACGCCGCCCGCGAACTGCCCCAGGAACCCGCGAGGGTCCGCGAGCGCGAACTCCCGGACGTCGGGATCTTCGAGCGAGACGTACTGATGCCCCGGAAACGTCTCCCGGACGAGCGTGGTCTTCCCGGACTGGCGCGGACCGGTGAGCGTGACCACCGGATACTGCGTGGCACGGTCCTTGAGGACACGTTCGAGGACGCGCGGAATCATGCGGGGAGGGCTCTCATGCAGATTGAACTTCCAATGTTCAATCTACAAGGCCTCCCGGCGAGGGTCAAGCGGCGGGACCGGTCACTTCAGCGTGCCGTAGATCTCGATCTCGCGCCAGCTGACCCAGGACGGGCTCTCGGCGGTTTCGATGCGAATCTGGCGGATGCCTTCCCAGGGGGTTGGGGGCGAGAAGTCGAGGACGCCTTTGTCCGCGGTGGCACCCTTGAACTCGTGGAGGAGGAGGTAGCCGCCGGTCGTGGAGGCACGCCCGAGGACGAGGTGCCGCGTGTTGCCGGCCGGATCCTGGTTCATGACGAGGTGCAGCCTCACAATCTTCGCGGGCTGCGCGAGCTCGAAGTCGATCGACTGCGGCGCCGAGCCCTCGGCGTTCCAGGAGGTTTCCAGGTTGCCATCGATCACCAGCGCCGGGGGATAGGCGGTCGAGGAATGGGAGGAAGTCAGAGTCGCGGTCTGCGCCACGTTGACCTCCTTCGGCACCTCCACCGAGGGGGGCCTGGACTGGAACCAGAGGAAGACGCCCAGCAGGGCAATGAATGCGGCGGCCCCCAGAAGGATGCCGGGCATCGTCGCAAAAAACGCTTTCTTGTTCTCTTCGCCGGTCATCCGACACCTCCGGTTTCAAGCCTAGCATAGGCGCCGGGCCAGACGCCCGGCCCGGCGCGTTCCGTTGCGCGGCCGGAGTCTCCTTGTAGCGCCTTCCGGGGCGTGCTAGCTTCCAAGCCAACGACCATGAGAACGGCTACGTTCCTCGTCCTCCTCCTGATCGCAGTCGGTGCCGGTGCATTCGGTGCCTCCGGCGTTGCGGCCCAGACCCCCGAGCCCCGGTTCGCGGACGAGGTGGACATCGAGGTGGTCGGCGTCGACGTGACGGTGCTCGGCGAGGACGGCTCGCCGGTGTCCGGGCTGACGCTGGAGGACTTCGAGATCCTCGACGACGGCCAGCCGGTGCGCGCCACCCTCTTCTCCACTCTCTCCTCCCTCCCGGAAACCCCGGAGCCGGCCGCGGCGCCTCTCCATCTCGTCCTTCTCTTCGACGACTCGGAGATGCAGCCGGCGGACCGGAGCACGGCGATGGCGCGGGTGCGGGTCGAGCTCGACCGGTTTCTGGGTACCGACGGGGCGATCGACGGGGTGACCGACCGGGTGATGGTGGCGCGCCAGGGGGCCGGGCTGCGGATCGAGCAGCCGTTCACGTCGGACCGGGCCTTGATCGAGGAGGCGCTGGACCGGATGGAGCGCGACACGCCCGGGGTCGGCTCCGACCTCACGGTCCGGCGGGCGGTGCTCAACGAGATCCGGATCGGCGACGGCGCGGGCGCGAACGACCTCGGCCCCGGGTCCACGCAGGGCGGCCAGATGCAGAAGGACACGGAGCAGTCCGCGGCCACGTCGCTCTCCGCCGTGCGCAACTACGCCGAGAGCCGCCGCGTCCATGCGCTGCGCTCGCTCTCGGCGCTCGACCGGCTGGCGTCGTCGCTCGGCGGGCTGCCGGGGCGCAAGGTGGTCTTCCTCATCAGCTCCGGATACGACCTGCGGCCCGGTGCCGACGTCTATCAGGCCTGGCTCGCCAAGTACCGCGCCACCCGGGCGGCCCGCGGCTCGGGCTCGGTGGACATGGAGCAGCCGGGCCACGACATCCGCGAGGCCCTGCGCGAGGTCGGCGCCGGAGCGAGCGCCAGCCGCGTCGCGATCTACACCGCGACGCCCGCCGAGTCCGCGGGCACGTCTCTTTCCGACTCGCGCCAGACCGGCGGCTCGCTGGCCGCGGCCGACACCGCGGCGGAGTCGCTGCGGCTGCTCTCCGAGTCGACCGGCGGCGCCTCCGTGGCCAACCTGGAGGGCATCGAACGGCTCGCCGAGCGCGTGCGGTCCGATCTTCAGGGCGGCTACTCCCTGGCCTACCCGTCTCCCCACCCGGCCGACGGCGCCTGGCACGGGCTGGAGGTCCGCGCCCGCAAGCCCGGCCTGCGCGTGCTCGGAGCCGCCGGCTACCGCGCCCGCAACGCCGACCAGAAGACCCGGGACCACGCCGCGGCCTCGCTCCTGCTGGGCCTCGCCGACAACCCGCTCGACCTGGGCGTGGACCTGGGAACCGCCACCCGGGAGCGCGACGGCAACTACACGGTGCCGGTGACGTTCAAGGTGCCGCTCGCCCGCCTGATGCTGCTGCCGAAAGGCAGCGAGCACGAGGGGCACCTGTCGATTTTCCTCCTCACCCAGGGCGCGGACGGCGGCCTGTCCCCCGGCAGCAAGATGGAGGCGCCGATCCGCATCGCCAACGCCAAGATGGTCGAAGCCATGGGGCAGACCGGCGTCTACCAGTCGAGCCTGCGAGTGCCTCCGGGGAAGTACCGCGTGGCCGTGGCGGTGCGCGACGACGTGGCGGCGGTGGAGTCGGCGATGAGCGTGGAGCTGGAGGTGGGCGGGGCGGACGGGGTGAAGGGGAAGAGGAAGGAAAAACGGGGGAAGGCCGGTGGGTAGCGGCCCTCACCCCCGTCCCCTCTCCCGGTCCGCCCGAGTCCACCCTCCCCGGGAGAGGGGCGCCCCCGCGCACCCCGAAAGGCAAGAAGGAAAGGGGCAGGTCTCCCCCTCACCCGGGGCGGGCGGACTCGGGCGGACCGGGAGAGGGGGCCGGGGGGTGAGGGCTCTCTTCTTTTTTCTTTCGCTGACCGCCGCCCTCCCCCTCGCCGCCCAGACCAATCACCTCGACTTCGCCCTCCAGGCCCGGCCGCTGCGCGGCCTGCAGGGTCCGATCGCCACGCTTCTGACCACGGGCCAGGAGGGCGGCGGGCTGCCGGTGGCGGCGCTGGCCGTGCCTTCGGGCGACAGGCGGGCGGACGGCCGATTCGCCGTGCCTCTTCTCGTGGAGATCGAGGGCAACGGCCTGCTGGCGGGGCGGAAGTCGGACCGGCAGCGGATCGAGATCTACGCCTATGCCATGGGGGCGGACGGCGCGGTGCAGGATTTTCTGGCCCAGGAGCTGAGCGTCGACCTGACGCGCTGGGGCGAGGCCGTGCTCGACAGCGGCCTCAAGTTCGCGGGCTCGGTCTCGATGCCCGCGGGCACCGGGTCGGTGCGGGTGCTCGTGGTGGACCCGGAGACGCTGCGCTACAGCCTGCGCGTCCTGCCGGTCACGGTGCCGGCGCCGGGCGGCGCTCCCCTGCTCCTCCACCCCCTGTTCGGCGACACGCGGGGCCGCTGGGTCCTGGCGCGCCAGGCGGACATGGCCTTCGAATCTGCCCTCGCGCCGCTGCTGGTGGACGAAGGCTGGGGCCTGCCCTCCTCGCTGCCGCTGCTCGCCGTGGGCCGCACGCGCCGGATCGAGCTGCTCGGCCGCGGCATGCCCGCCGATCCGAGCGTCTCGCTCCAGGTCCGCACCGAGTTCGGCAAGCTGGTCCAGGAGATCCCCGGCCGCGTGACCGGGCGCTCGCGGACGACCGGCCCGGCGCCCGAGAAGCTGTCCATGGAGGTCGACCTCCCGCGCGTGGAGACCGGGCGGTACCGCGTGGCCGTCGTGGTCAAGGAGGGCGCGATCAAGGACGGCGAGGCGAAGCCCTGGCTGGAGACTCCCGAGCTGACCGTCCTCTACCTGGGCGAGGGCGCGCCGGAGACCGATCTTCTCTGGGCGCAGCTCCGGCGGCTCGGCGGGGAGTCGCCTCCCTCCGTGGCAACCGCCGTCGTCGCCGTTCCGGAAGCTCAAGGAAAAGGCCGCAAGAGGAACGCCGAGATCGAGCGGCTCGCCCGCGAGGGATACGAGACCGCCTTGCGCTCGCTCGCCTCGGGCACAGCGCTGGACGAGGTCGTGACCCGGCTCGCGGAGGTCGAGACCGGGCTCTACCGCCAGGCTCCGCAGCAGGCAGAAGCCATACGCGAGGTGGAGCTGGAGACCGCGCAACGCCTTGCAAAGACAGATCCCGAGGCTCTTCCGCCCCTGGCGGGTCTGCACACCGAGCTCTACCGCCGGCAGCGGGACGCGCGGGAGTACCTGCTCGCCGAGAATGCCCGCCGCACCGCCGCGGACCTGCTGGCCGAGTATGTGAAGCAGGGCGGCTCCGCCACGGTCGCGGCCCAGGCGCTGCTCAGCCTGGCCGCGGACCTCCTCGCCGCCGGAGTGCAGGGCGCCAGCCGCGATCTGCTCGGCCGCGCGCTGGCGCTCGACGGCCGCAGCGAGGGCGCGGGGCTGTTTCTCGCCGCGAGCTATGAGCGCGACGGCGACTATCCAAAGGCCGTGGAGGCGCTCGCGGGGATCGTCAAAGCGCATCCGGAGAGCGCCGAGGCGAGCCTGCGGCTCGGCGTGAACCTCGACCGGACCGGGCGCACGGCCGAGGCGCGGCAGATCCTCCAGCGGCTGATCGCCGAGCCCGGGCCGGACTGGGTGCGCACGGTGGCCTATCAGGAGATGGTCCGCGTCCAGCTGCGGGACAGGAAGACGGCGGAGGCGATCGGGCTGCTGCGCCAGGCCGTGTCCCGGCTGCCGGCCCAGCCGCAGCTCGCGGTGCAGCTCGCCTACCTCCTGGATCGCCAGGGCCGGACGGGCGACGCGCGGGAGATCCTCGACCGCCTGAAGCCCGCGGCCCGAAGCGCGGACGGCTCGCCGCGGCACCGCTACGGCCAGTGGCCGGCCGCGGCGCTGGACGAAGCCCGGCGCTCGCTCGCGCAGCAGTCGATGGTCCGCCTGGGAGCGCTCTCCCGGGCTTTGGGCGGCACGGACCCGGGCAAGCTCTGATGCCGATCCTGCCTGTCCTCTTCCTGGCCGCGATGCTTCAGGATCCGGCGCCGTCGAGCCTTCAGGACATTCCGCCGGAGATCCACATCGACGAGGTCATCAACGTCGAGCTGCAACAGCTCTACATCAGCGTCACCCGCGGCTCCGGCGCGCCGGTCCTCAACCTGACCGCGGCGGACTTCGAGATCCTCGACGACGGCGAGCCGCAGACCGTTTCGACCTTCGCCCGCGGCGACCTCGCGCTCTCGGCCGTGCTGCTCCTGGACGCCAGCGCGAGCATGGAGGGCGACCGGCTGCGCACGGCCGTGGACGGCGCGCGGGCGTTCCTCTCCCGGGTGCTCCCCCAGGACGAGCTGTCGCTGATGCTGTTCTCCGACGAGCTGCTGCTGCGCACCCCGTTCTCGAACGACGCCGCCACGCTGCTGGCTCCGGTCTCCGGGGTCACGGCGCGCGGCGGCTCGGCCATCAACGACCATCTCTACCTGTCGCTCAAGGAGCTGGAGGGGCGGCTCGGCCGCAAGGTGGTGGTCCTGCTCTCCGACGGCGTCGACATCGAGAGCACGCTGGGCATGGAGGACGTGCGCTGGGCGGCCCGCCGGAGCCAGGCCCTGATCTACTGGGTCCGCCTCCAGGACCCGGCCCGCGGGAGGATCGAGCGCTCGTCCGCCTGGCGCGACCGCCAGGGGCATGGCGAGCAGCTCCGGCTGCTGGAGACGGCGGTGGCCGAGAGCGGCGGCCGGGTGGAGGTCATCCCGGACGTCGACCGGGTGGGCGCCGCGCTCCAGACGATCCTCCGCGAGCTGCGCGAGCAGTACGTGCTCGGGTATCAGCCGACGCAGGACCGGAACGACGGCGCCTGGCACAAGGTCGAGGTCCGGGTCCGCAATGGACAGGGCAAGGCGCGGACCCGCGACGGCTACGTCGACCGCTGAGCGCCGCTACCGGAAGAGGCTCGCCAGCCGGATCAGGAAACGGGCGATCCAGGGCAGCGGCCTCGGCGGGCCCTCCGCTCCCCAGTTGCCGGTGAGGTTGCCCTCGCCGATGTCGCCCTTGACCTCCACGGCGCCGACGATCCGGACCTCGCCCGGCGGGAAGGCGGTGGAGATGGTCACGTTCACCTGGCCGCCGTCGCTCACGACCCTGGCCTGTCCGGCGTGCAGCATCGCGCCGTCGGCTTCGACGAGACCGCAAAGCACGTGGACTTGACCTTCCTTGTCCGTCCAGGCCATCAAGAATTTTCCGGCCTCATCCTGGCCGATCAGCAGCTCGTTGCCGGGAGGGTACATGTCCGGGTTCGAATTGTCCTTGACGCTGAAAACCCATCGCCCAGAGTACGGATTGCCCATCTTCGTCTCTCCTTCCTTAGAGGTATCGGTGGCCCAGGCGCCCCGTCCAAAGCCTTGCTGCGTTCAGAAGCCTGAATGTCTCACCGGCCGAGCGAATCCTGCTGGAGGACGAACGCTCCCCAGTAGAAGGGATCCCGCCAGCGCCGCTCCTGCCTCAGCGAGAGCTGCGCCGCACGCAGGGCCGCGGCCGGAGAAAGGCTCTCCTGGAGCAGTCCGCGGTAGAACCGGACCATCAGCTCCGTGGCGGGCCGGTCCTGGACCTGCCAGAGGCTGGCCAGAACGCGCGACGCTCCGGCATAGAGGAAGCCCCGCGTGAGGCCGATCAACCCCTCGCCGCGCATCTCCCGGCCGAGCGCGGTCTCGCAGCCGGACAGCACGACGAGGTCGGCGCGCAGGTCGAGGTTGTAGATGTCGTCGAGCCCGAGGAACCCCTCCTGCGGCCGGCCCTGCTCGTCCACCAGGGACAGGACGAGCCCGGAAAGCTCGGGCGCCTCGGCGTCGATCACGCCGTGGGTGGCGAAGTGGACGATCCGATGGCGGGCCAGCTCGCCGCCGAGCGCGGTGGCGCGGCTGGCCTGGAAGTCGAGCGCCGTCCAGGTCCGGCCGGGCCCCAGCGCAGTGTTGGAGGGGTTGGAGGCGATGGCCGCGATGGCCTCGGCCTCGCGCCGCGTGGCGGCGAGGCGGGTCAGGAGGACACCTCCGGGACCCGTGACCGGGCTCGAAGCTCCGGCAGACAAGGCCGTCTTCACCCGGGGATCGCGGCCGTCGAAGACCGGATCGGCCAGGATCGCGAGGCTCACCTCGCCCGCAGGCGGCTCCGGCCTCCGCAGCGCCAGGATTGACGCCGAGGGCAGGACCACAATCTCGTGGCGTTCGAGGAGAACGGCGGCGGAGTCGCCCGGCAGAGGAAGCGCGGCGAAGGGCACGTACTGGAGGGCGCCGTCCGCCACGATGGCCAGCCGCGATCCTGCCGGACGACCCGCGAGCTTGTCCGCGACCGGGCCGAGGAGGATCCGGCTCAGATCCCGGCGCGCGGCGAGCTTCGCGGCCTGGATCGCCGGGTCGCCCGCGTCCAGCGTCCGCAGCCCTTCGTAGACCTGCCGGGCCAGCGTCTCGATCGCCGCCCGGCCGGGCAGCTCGAAGGCCTCGATCGATTCGCCGTCCGAGCCAGCCACCGCCCAGAGGAAGCTCCGTTCGTCGCCCAGCGAGTACTCCAGGAGGAGGGTCTGCGGATCGAGGTGCTCCCGGATCGCTGCGGCGTCGAGCGTTCGGGGGTGCAGGAGCGCGGCATAGCGCGGGTTGTCCTGGCGGATCGCGGCTTCCAGCCGGTCCGATTCGGCGAGCATCTCCTGAAGCTCGCGGGCGGACCGCTCCTTCGGCTCGCCCGTCTGGCCGTTGGCGCCCGTGGTGCCCAGCAGCTCGATGCGGCGCCGGGCCTTGGCCGCCAGCCGCGCAGCCACCTCCCGCTCGGCGTCCCGGAGCCGAGGATCGACTCCCTGGCGCACGTCGGCCCGGGCCTCTCCCAGAAGATCGAGCAGGGTCCGGGCGCGGGCGCGCTCGCTCAGGGCCAGCGCCGCAGCCGCATGGCCGGCGGCCGGCTCGGCGCGGTGGAGATCCATCCGGAGGTCGATGGCCAGCTCGAAGGCGCGCTGCCGGGAGGCGAGAAAGGTGGCGCGCAGGTCCGGAACGATCACCTCGGCCCGCAGTGATTCGATGAGACCCAGCGCCTCGTCGGAACGGTCCAGGGCCGGGCGGAGCTCCCCCAGCGCGCGGGCGGCGCGGCTCAGGAGCACCAGGGTCTCCGCCTGCCCCGCCCGGTCCTCCAGCTCCTTGCGCAGGCCCAGGGCGTCTTCCAGAAAAGGGAGCGCCTCCCCCGCCTGGTTCCGGATCAGATGAGCCTCGCCCTTGAGTTGCAGCGCCAGGGCCAGACCGCGCCGGTCGCCCAGGGTCCGGCACAGCTCGGCGGCCTGGTCGAGGGTGGCGAGCGCCCTCCCAGGATCCGCGGCCGGGCCTCCCGCGAGATCGGACTGCGCCAGCAGGTTGAGCGCCCGGGCCTCCAGGTAGCGATCGCCCGCCGCCCTCGCCAGGTCCAGGGATTGTTGATGCAGCGCCCGGGCCGCGGCCGGCTCCCCCAGCTCCAGCCGCGCCCGGCCCAGGGCGCCGAGCGTGGCGGCCTCGCCCCGGCGGTCCCCGGCACCGCGCCGCAGGGCGAGGGCCTGCTCGTAGTCGGTGAGCGCGCGGGCGGGCTCGCCGAGCCCCAGGTAGGCGTTGCCCCGGTTGTAGAGCGCCCTCCCCTGCCAGGCCGTCTCGCCCAGGGCCCGGGAAAGCTCCAGGGCCTGGCCGTAGAACCGGAGGGCCTCGCTCGCCTCGCCCATGCCGTCGAGCACGACCGCGAGGTTGTTGAGCACCTGAAGCTCGCTCTTGCGGTCGCCCTGCGCGCGGAGAATCGCCAGCGTCGCCTCGTACTCGTCCCGGGCGCGCAGGGGCTCCCCAAGAAGATCGTAGACCCCGGCGAGGTTGGCGCGCGTGATCGCCTCGGAGTCCGGGGCCTGGACCTCCCGCAGCCGGCGCAGGGCGTCCTCGTAGCACGGGATCGACTCCCGCCATTCGCCGCGGGAGTGGCGGATGAGGCAGACGTTGCAGAGCGTCACGGCCTCGCCGTAGGCATCGCCCCGGCGCCGCTGGACTCCCAGGGCCTGGTCGAGCAGCGCCAGCGCCTCGTCGTGCTCGCCGAGAGCCCAGCGGACCAGCCCCATGGCGGTCAGGGTGTGGCTGCGGCCGGATTCGTTTCCGGCCGCCACTTCCAAAGCCAGCGTCCTCTCATAGAGAGGCAGCGCCTGCCGGGCCTCGCCCAGGCCGCGCCGGGCCTCGGCCATCATGTAGAGGGTCCGCGCCTCTTCGGGTCCCCGGCCGAGCGCCTCCCAGACCGTCAGCGCGTCCTGCCCCAGGGCGAGCAGCCGCCGCTTCGAATCGCCGTCCCCGAGCTTGCGCAGACGCCCCATGTCGGTCAGGAGTGCCTCGGCCCGGATCCTCTCCGGCTCCGACAGCTCCTCGACCTGGAGGCGGTATCTACCTGCGGGAACGCCGGTTTCGAGGGCGACGACGTCGACGCGCCAGAGGCCCGGGCTGGATGGAAGGAGGAGAGACTCCAAGGCCTCGCGCTCGCCGGCCTGGTTCGAGACGCCGGGCCGCTGCCCGTCGGGAACCTGGGCGTCGAGCGCGACGTTGATCCCCTGCTGCTCGACCGTGAGAAGGAGAGGCCTCTCCGTGACTTCGAGGAGGAAGCTGCCGGCCTCGCCTCCCGCAAGCTGACGCTCGACCGCGGCTCCCGCATCGAGCCGCATCGGCTCCAGGGCCTCGACCCGGACGGCAGTCAAGACGAGCAGCAGGAGGACGACAGCCCCGCGGGCCCAACCCATCCCAGCTTCTCCTGTAGGTTCCTGTGGACTTTTCGTGATTCTGCCACAGGCGCCCGTCCCAGGCGAGCCAGGAAGCTCAGCGGACGACGCGGAAGGAGAAATCGGAGACGGGCGCCGGCTGTCCCTTGGAGGGAATTCCCTCGATCCGGACGGCGATGTCGCCGGCCTGGAGACGGGCGGCCGGCAGGGCCAGCGTGAGGGAGCCCTGGGAATCGGGCCGGAGATCGGAGAGCTGCCAGCCGTTTCGGACTCCGGAGCCGGCCAGCGTCGCGCGGTAGCTCGGGAAGTCCGTGGCGTCCAGCTCCAACAGGAGAACCAGGAGATTTGGAGACGACGCGAGCGAGATGCGGGTGGACGGCGCGGAGCCCGGAGCGGAGCGCTCGGGCGAGAGGGAGACGACCGGAATGTTGGTGCTCGGCCCACCGGCCTTCTCCAGTTGCTCCACCTGGGCCGCGAGCCGGTCCCGCTCCTCCCGACCGGCCTCGGCCGCTCGGCGCTGCTCGTCGAGCTGGCGGCGGAGCGCGGTGATCTCCGAAGGCTCCGGATCGGGGGTCGTGGGGGATGTTGGAGTCACCGGCGCGGACCGGCTCAGCTCCTCGCGGGTCCGGGCCAGCTCGGTTTCGAGGAGGTCGGCGCGGCGCCAGAGGAATCCCGCCGGGAGGGTCACGGCGAGCAGCAGGGCCGAGAGCGCGGCCGGCGCCAGACGCGAGCGCATCAGGCGGGTCAGGAGCCCGATCTTCACGGTTTCAGAAACGATCTCCCTTGCCGCCACCGTCCGCAGCCCGAGGCGCAGCCTCTCCGCCGTCTCCAGGCGGTCGAGGCACTCGGCGCAGGACATCGAGTGCTCCTCGAAGCGCGCCGCCTCCTCGGGAGGGAGCTTGCCCATCAGGTAGCGCTCGGCCACCTGGTTGTCGTCAATGTAGGCGTGATCCATCAACCCATCCTGCCCGTCTATCTGGAGACTGCCACGGCATGCTCAATCATCTCACCCGGCCTGGCTGAACAGATCCTTGAATCGCTGGCGCGCCCGGAACAGGACGCGGTTGAAGTGGAGGCTGTCGAGGCCGAGGTCGGCGCAGATGCGCGTCTTGTCCTCCTCGGCCACGTAGAAGCGAAAGAGAATCTGCCGGTCGCGGTCGGTGCCCAACTCGCCGATGAGCCGCCGCACCTTCCGGATCTCCTCCTCCTGGAGAACCTGGTCGAGCTGCCCGGGAACCGGATCGGGCAGGTCGGCCTCCGCCGCGTCGACCGCGGTCCCCTCCCCCCGGCGCGCGCTCTTGCGCCAGCCGCCCAGAAACAGATTGCGGCCGGTGCCCAGGATGAACCCCGCGAGCCGCTCGGGATCGGCGACGCTTCCGCTCCGCAGCCGTTCCAGGACGACCCGGAAGGTCTCCTGATGAAGATCGTCCGCGAGATCGGGGTTGCCCGCGGTGCGGCGGAGATGGAAGAGCAGGCCCCGGCTGTAGCGCTGGACCAGCTCCTCCTCCGCCGTCCGGTCGCCACTCCGGATGCGCTGCGCCAGCTCGACGGCGGCCTCGGATTCCGGTCTCTCCACGGTGCGTGAAGCATACCGGATCAGGCCGCGATCTTTAGGACGCCGCCGCCGTCTCTCGTCAGGAGGCCTTCATCCAGTCGGCCTTGAGCTTGCCGAGGTTGTCGATGTACTCCTGCGGCGCCTTGCCCTTGGCGAGCTGCATGGCCATGTCCAGGTGCTGCACCGCCTCGGCCACCTTGCCCTCCTTCTGGAGCAGCTTGGCCTTGTACTCGTGACCCCAGAAGTTGTTTTCGAGGGCGAGCGCCTTGTCGACCCAGCCCTGGGCCTCGGCGAGGCGCGTGTTCTTCTCTACCGCGAAGAAGGCGGCGGTCAGGTAGGCCTCGGCGTCCGGCTTGTCGGCCAGCGCGGAGTCGATGCTCTCCCAGGCCATCTTGTCGGCGTCGGTCGAGATGGTGAACGAGACGCGCACCTTCTCCCAGGCCATCTCGACGACCGCGGAGCCCAGCGTGGCGGGGGTGATGGTGAAGGCCATCCACTCCGTGTCCGCGCCCGCCTGGGGCTTCACGTCGAAGCGGAGGAGATCCTCCTCCTGCTTGTAGGAGTAGGCGCCCCACTGCTTGGCGTTCTTGTTGAGGATCAGCGTCCACTTGTCCTTGCCGGGGATGGCGAACAGGCCGTAGGTGCCGGCCGGCACGTCGTGGCCGTCGACCTTCACGGGCGACGCGAAGGAGATGGTCGTCGCGTCGTTTGCGCCGAGGCGCCAGACCTTGTCCCACGGCACGAGCCCGCCCCAGATGGCGCGGCCCTTCACGGCGGGACGGTGGTAGGTGATCTCCACGTCCGTCAGGCCCACGGTGAGCGCCACCTTGGCAGCGGGGCTGGGCTGGGGCAGCTTGACCTCGGCGGCGTGAGCCGGCGTGGACAGGGCTGGAATGGCCAGCACGCCCAGGGCGAGCGTCGTCAGCAGGGCGGTCGTCTTCATCTTCATCGGATTCGTTCCTCCGTAGTTGTCTTCAAGAACCTGCGCTATCGAGGCCTCGGATGATACGTCATACAATCCCCCCGCTCACCCGAAAGGAGCCTTCATGCGTGCCACCTCGGCGCCGGCCAAGGCCTTCCCGCTCGCCGACCGCAGCCGGCCTGCGCGCCGAGCAGCCCGGAGCCTTCAAGCTCCAGATCGACGGCGTGTGCCTGGTTGCGAAGAGCGGGAACTAGCCGGGCTCAGCCGAGCATCGACTCGATGGCTTCCCGCACGGGAATGAAACGGCCTTCCGGCCAGAGCCACTCCAGGCGGAGCTTGAACCCGGGCAGGGCGAGCGACTCGACGACGCCGTCCGGCCCGGGGGTTACCGGCTGGAGCCGCGGACCCCGGCGCTGAAGCAGCTCCGTGCCCCGCGGACCCGTGGGATCGATGAGCCAGACCTCGCGCACGCCGGTCCGCTCGTAGGTGCGGAGCTTCGGACCCCGGTCGTATCGGGCGGTCGACTTGGAGAGGATCTCGATCACCAGATCCGGAGGGCCAAAGATCCCCTGCCGCTCGAACAAGGCGATCCGGTCCTTGGAAACGAACAGCACATCCGGCTGATAGATCTGATCCTCGGCAAGCTTGACCGCCGACCGGGAGCCGCGAACCTCACCCAGATCGAGGCGTTCCGCATACTCGGCGAGGAGGCGAAACAGAAACACGAACAGGCGTTCGTGGATGTCGAGAGGCGCGGGAAACAGGATCAAGGCTCCATCGATCAGCTCGATTTTTCGGGTCTCGCGCAGAGGGAGCCGGGCAAAGAAGGCCTCTGCCGTCATCGGTCCCGCGATCTCCGCGACCTCCGCGACCTCGATACCACCGTCGTCGTTCTCGTCGTTCCATCCATAGGCGTGCTGCATAAGCACCTCTGAGCGGTACGCTGTGCTCGCTTCCACGTTATCTTAACCCGCGAAAGGAGCCGTAGCCAGCAGCTCCCGCACGTACTGCAGCTCGTCCTCGTTCACCGTGTGGCCCATCCGGGGATAGATCCGCTCGGTGACGGCGCCGCCCAGGCGGGTCAGCACCTCGGTGGTCTCCTGGACCCGCGCCAGCGGGATGTGCGGGTCGCGGTCGCTGCATCCCAGGAAGACCGGCGTGCCCGACAGGCTTCCCGGGTACTGTCGGGGCGTTCCAGGCGGACCGATGAGGCCTCCCGACAGGCCCACGACTCCTCCGTAGCGCCGCGGGTTGCGGGCAGCGAATTCCGTGGACAGGCAGGCCCCCTGGGAGAAGCCGAGCAGGATCGTGCGCTCCGGCGGAATCCCCGCCTCTTCCAGACGGCCGAGCAGAGCCCCAAGCAGGGCGAGCCCGGAGGACAGGCCGGGCTCGTTCTGCTCCATCGGCGCCAGGAAGCTGTAGGGATACCAGCTGTATCCGTTCGCCTGCGGCGCGAGATAGGCCAGGTCCGGGCGGCCGAGCTCGTGCGCGATCCCCAGGATGTCCTCCGCGGGTGCGCCCCGGCCGTGGACGAGGATCATGGCCGACTTGGCCTCGCCGAGGCGGCGGCCGGCGGTGCGGACCTGGTCCCCAAGATGCGGCGGAATCGGAGTCATACGGCACCTCCCACGGTTTCCAGATCCCTCACCTCGACCGGCGGCAACATGCCCTCGATCTTCGCACGGTCTGCTTCCAGCCACGGCGGCAGCTTCAGGTGCGTTCCGAGCGTCGCCTCGGGCTCGTCCTTCGTGAAGCCCGGCGGATCGGTGGCGATCTCGAAGAGGACGCCGCCCGGCTCCCGGAAGTAGATCGAATGGAAGTACTGGCGATCCAGGATCGGGCTCACGTGCAGGCCGCGGTTCCGGATGTCCTCGTGCCACGCCTTCTGCTGCGCGTCGTCCGCCGTCCGGAACGCCACGTGGTGGACCGTGCCGGCCGCCCCGTTGCCGCGCGGCGCGTCCGGCCTCGCCAGGACATCGACCCGGGTGCCGGGACCGCCGTCACCCACCTCGAAGCGGATGCGGTCGCCCGCCTCGGCCACCTTGCGGAAGCCCATCACGTCGGTCAGCACCTCGGACGTGATGTCCGGGTTCCACTCCTGGAGCGTCACGCCCTCGAAGCCGCGGATCGCATGCTCCGCGGGCACCGGCCCGCCGTCCCACGGCGCGCGGCCGTCGCCCGCCTGCGCCACCAGCTCCACATGAAGATGATCCGGATCGAGGATCGTCAGCACCTCCTGGTCGAACCGCGGACGCGGCGCCTCGTGCTCGACGCCCAGCCGTTCCAGGCGCTCCGACCACCAGCCCAGCGAGCCCTCGGGAACGGAGAACGACGTCACCGTCGCCTGCCCGGCGCCGCGGCTGCCCAGGCGCGCCATGGGCCAGGGGAAAAACGTCATGATCGTCCCCGGATGCCCCTCGCCGTCTCCGTAGTAGAAGTGGTAGGTGCCGGGGTCGTCGAAATTCACGGTCTTCTTCACCAGCCGCAGCCCGAGCACGCCGACATAGAAGTCGACGTTCATCTGCGGGTCCCGCGCGATCGCGGTGACGTGGTGGATGCCTCCGATCTGCTTTTTCATGACATTCGATCTCCTCTGCCCCAGATAACCGAAGCGTATTCCAGGCCCCGTCCAGCCCGAGATGGTACCCTCTCCGGCATGCCTTCCTGGCTCATCCGGACCGCGCGGGCGGCGGGGCTGGTGCCGCGGATCTCCGAGACCGAGCGCCAGGCGCTCGACGCCGGCACGGTGTGGATCGACGGCGACCTGTTCTCCGGCCGGCCCGACTTCCGCCGCCTGCTGCGCGAGCCGTATCCGGGTCTCACGGACCGTGAAGCGGCGTTCCTCGACGGACCGGTGGAAACGGTCTGCGGGATGGTGGACGACTGGGAGCTCTCCCGGACCCGCGAGCTGCCGCCGGAGGTCTGGCGGTATCTCAAGCAGGAGCGCTTCTTCGGCCTGGCGATTCCGCAGGAGCACGGCGGCCTCGGCTTCTCCGCTCTCGCCCAGTCCACGATCTTCGGCAAGCTCGCCGCGCGCTCGCTCGCGCTCTCGGCCGTCGTCCTTATCCCCAACTCGGTCGGTCCCGGCGAGCTGCTCGTCGAGCACGGCACGCCGGAGCAGAAGGCGTTCTATCTCCCCCGCCTGGCGCGCGGCGAGGAGATCCCCTGCTTCGCGCTGACCGAGCCCGAAGCCGGGTCGGACGCCGCCTCGATCCGCTCCGAGGGGCTGCTCTTCCGCAGCGGCGACGGCAGCCTGGCGCTCCGCCTCACCTGGAGCAAACGCTACATCACCCTGGCCCCGGTCGCGACGCTGCTCGGCCTCGCGTTCCGGCTGCGCGACCCCGAGAATCTGCTCGGAAAGGGAGACGACGTGGGCATCACCGTGGCTCTCGTCCCCACCCATCTGCCGGGGGTGACGATCGGCGCCCGCCACGATCCCATGGGCGTGCCCATGCCGAACGGTCCGACCGAGGGCCGGGACGTGCTCGTGCCGGCGGACGCGATCCTCGGCGGCCTGGCCGGCGCGGGCCGGGGCTGGACCATGCTCATGGAGGCGCTCTCGGCCGGCCGCGCCGTGTCGCTGCCCGCGCAGTCGGTGGGCGGCGCCAGGCACGTGGCCCGCGTGGTGGGCGCCTACGGCATGGTGAGGCGCCAGTTCGGAATGGAGATCGCCCGCTTCGAGGGGATCGAGGAGCCGCTCGCCCGCATTGCCGGCCTTCTCTATCTGATGGACGCAGCCCGCGTCTTCACCTGCGGCGCCGTGGACGCCGGGCATCGGCCGTCCGTTCTCTCCGCGGTCTCCAAATACCATCAGACCGAGCTGCTGCGCGCCGTGGTGCAGGACGGCATGGACATCCTGGGCGGCGCCGCGCTCTGCCGCGGCCCGCGCAATCTCCTCGAGCGCGGCCATCATGCCGCGCCGATCGGGATCACGGTCGAAGGCGCGAACATCCTCACCCGGACGCTGATCCTCTTCGGCCAGGGCGCGGTCCGCTGCCATCCCTGGGTGCGCCGCGAGATGAAGGCGCTGGAGTCGGGAGACGGCGGCGGCCTGTTCCGGGCCCTGCTCGGCCATGCCTGGTTCTTCACCGGCAACACCGTCCGCTCGTTCGCCCTGGGGCTCACCCGAGGATGGCTGGCGCGGTCTCCGGTGCCCGGCCCCACGGCCCGCTACTACCGCCGCCTCGCCTGGGCCTCCGCCCGTTTCGCGGTGCTGACGGATCTCGCGCTGCTCACTCTGGGCAGCCGGCTCAAGATCCGGGAAGCCCTCTCGGGCCGCTTCGCGGACGCGTTCTCCTGGATGTACCTGGGTTTCTGCGCGTTGCGGCGCTTCGAGGCCGAGGGCCGGAGGCAGGACGACCTGCCGCTCGTCCAGTGGGCTGCGGAGCACTCGCTGGCGAGAATCCAGGCCGCGTTCGAGGGGATCTACGCGAACTTCGGCGGCCCGCTCGGAGGCCTGATGCGCCAGCGGGGGGTCGTCTGCCGGCTCAATCCCGTCGGCACCCCACCCTCCGACCGCCTGGGTTCGGAAGCCGCCGACATCCTCTGCCGGCCCGGCGCCCAGCGCGACCGTCTCACCGCCGGCCTCCCGCAATCGACCGATCCGGACGATCCACTCAACCGCCTGGAACGCGCCTTCCTCCTGGCCCGGGACGCCTCGCCGCTCCTTCACCGGCTCGCCAAGACCATCCGCCAGGGAAATCTCCCCCATCGGCCCCACCGGCCTCCCGAAGAGGTTCTCGACGAAGCGCTGGAAGCCCGCCTCCTCACTCCGGAGGAAGCGGCGACCGTCCGGGCCGCCGCCGCCGCCCGCCTGGAGGCGCTGCAGGTCGACAGCTTCACGCTGGAGGAGTATCTGTCTCTCGGACGGACCGATCCCCTCCCCCGGCCAGCAGGACCGGAACGATCAGCAGCGTCGCGGCCAGGCAGACGAGCAGGCTGAAGGCGAGGAGACCGCCGAGGCGGGCGTTCGCCGGCACCTGCGAGACGAGGAGCACGCTGAACGCGAGGCCCACGCCCAGGGTGTCGATGGTGATCGGCGGACCGGTCTCGGCCAGGGCTTCGGCGGCGGCGCCGGCGGCGTCGGCGTCGGCGGTCAGACCGTCGGCCTTCGCGCGGCGGTGGCGGTCCACGAGGTGGACCACATAGTCGACCCCCACGCCGAGCGTCATGCCCGCGAACATGGAGGTCGCGACGCCCAGGGTGATCCCCAGCCAGCCCATGACCGCGAAGCTCAGGAGGACGGCGAGCGCCGACGGGACGATGCAGAGCAGTCCCTGCCGCACCGAACGGCTGAGGATCGCGATCAGCACGAACACGCCGCCGAGCGACAGCGCCAGGGATCGAACCTGCGTGGTGACGATGGCCCCGATCAGCGTCTGGCTCACCGCGATGTCCCCGGCGAAGCCGAGCTTCAGGCCCAGGGGCGCGAGGTGCCGGCGCTCCCAGGCGCGGAGGTCGGTCATGAGCCTCCCCATCGTGCCGTAGTGCGGCTCCTTGACGAAGGCGGTGAGCACGACGCGCGAGTAGTCCCGGTCGACGAGCTGGCCCAGGCGCTCGGGTCCGCGCACCGAGCCGTAGAGCCGCCAGTAGGAGCGCGCCTTCTCCGGATAGTCCGGAAGCACCCGCGAGCCGGGGGTGTCCGGATCGGCCATGAACGCGGTGGTCGACAGATAGGCCGCGGGGCCGAAGACGCCGCCGACCGCCTCCCGGGACGCGATGAACCTCTCCAGCTCTCCCACCTTCCGGATCAGCGCCGGGTTCATGAACGGCTCCCGCTTGATCTCGACATCCAGCCGTTCGCCGGGGCTCGGGTTGAGCCAGAAGTGCGGCGAGCCGGCCTTGAGGGGGAGCGTCGCCACCAGGCGGTCCCCGATCCTCTCGACGCTCTCGATCGATCCGCTCCAGTCGCGCGGCATGACGAAGGCCGGCGGCACCGGAGGCGCCGGAGATGCCGGAGACATTGTCGGCTCCGGCGCCGGCCGGGCCTTGATGCGGATCCAGCTCGCGGCCAGGCGCGACACGTCGAACCCTTCCGGCAGCCGCAGCCCCGTCAGCTCGACCCGGTGCTCCCCCACCGCGGCGCCCGCGATCTCGGTCTTCGCCGCGAACGGCTCCGCCTCCACGGTCACCAGGAGCTGATGGGCTCCCAGGAAATCGCGGTCGAAGCGGTGCATGGCCTGCGCAAGCTCGGACTCGGGCGCGAAGCCGTCCACCCAGCTGTCCTGGACGACGAGGCGGCGGACGCCGTCCAGCGAGATGAGAAGGACGAGACCCGCGCCGGCGAGGACAAGCCTGCGGCGGCGGATGGCGCCCCGGGCAAGCCGCGCGTAGAAGCCGCGGAGAGCGCCGCCGCCGGCCGAAGCCCGAGCGCGGCCCAGCTTGGGCTTAAGCAGCACGAGCAGCGCGGGCGCGACGGCGAGCGACCAGCTCAGGCAGACGAGGATGCCGAGCGCCGCGAACAGCCCGAACGCCTGCACCGGCGGCAGCGGCGAGATCGCGAAGGAGAGGAAGCCCACGGCGGTCGTGACCCAGGTCTGCGTCACGGGCCAGGCCATCTCGTCCATGGTGGTGCGCACGAGCGCGGCTGGATCGAGGCCGGGCCGGCTGCGGCGCAGCTCGCCGTAGCGATGGTAGACGTGGATCTGGTCGGTGACGCCGACCGCCGTGAGGATCACCGGCAGGATGGTCGTCGTCAGATAGACCGGCACCCCGAACCAGCCCATCAGGCCGAACGTAGTGACGAGGCAGGCGCCGATCGTGGCGAGCGGCGTGAGCGCCGCCATGGGATGGCGAAAGGCGATGAGGAAGACCAGGGCCATGACCGCGAAGACGATCGGCACGAGACCGGGACCGGTGCGGCCCACGGTACTGGCGGTACTGGCGGTACTGGCGGCATTCTCAAGGAATGCCTGCGGCAGACCGAGGTCGGCCAGGATGTGGCTTCCGAGAAGCGCTTCGGCGACCGGAGCGCCCAGCACGTCGATCGAGTCCCCTGGTCCGGAGCCAGGCCCGGCCATGCCCTCGGCCACCTCTCGGACTTGCCGGTAGAACTCGGCCCGGTCGACGTCGGGAGGCGTGCCCACCAGGACGGCGGTGGCGCGGCCGTCTTTCGAGATCAGCACGCCGTCGTAGAGGCCGATCCGGCCCAGGTCGCTGCGCAGCTCAGCGAGCCGTTCGGGGGTCTCGGGGAGCGGATCGAGGAAGGTCCGGAGCTTGAACGTCCCCGGCCGGAAACGGAAGGTGTTCTCGGTCGCGAGGCTGACGACGTTGAACGGCTCGACGCCGTCGAGCGTCGCGAGCGCCCGGGTCAGCTCCACCACCCGCCGCAGGGTCGCCGGATTCAGAGCGCCTTCGGGATGGGCGGTACGGATCACCACCGCGATCGGATCGCGGACGCCGAGCTGGTCGCGGACCTCGCGGTCGTAGACGATCGCCGGGGCGTCTCGCGGCACGAGGGAGTGGCCGTCCGTGCGTAGCTCCAGACGGAGCAGGCCGGGGGCCGCGGCGAACGTCGCGAGCAGGGCGATCGCCAGCGTCCTGAGCGGATGCCGGATGGCGGCGTGCGAGAGGCGGATCACGCGCGGGAGTCTACTGTTCCGGGATGCCGGCTGGCGAGACGAAGCCGGGCGCAGCACAGCCGCCCGGCTTCAGGCCATTCTTACTTGGCGGGCGTGGCGGGCGTCGTCGTCGCGTTGGCGAACGCCTGGATGTTCGCGACACCCTCGTCCGAGATGACGACACCGTCGAACGGACCGCCGGCGCGGCCGACGAGCTCGATGCGGTAGTTCATCGCGAAGGTGCTGTTCACGAGCTGGCTGCCATCGCGCTGAATCGTGATGGTCGTGGAGCCCGGGCTCGGCAGACCGTTGGCGAGACCGGCGGTGACCTTGATCGACTCGAAGTTCGCGTCGCTGGTGCCGCCCTGGAGGTTGTACATCATGGTGTCGAAGCGCTGAAAAGCAGCCTTCGGGTCGCGGACGCCGATGTGGGTCTCGCAGCGGGTCGGCAGCGTGACGGTGGCCTTGACACCCGCGAGGTCGCCGACGCCGGTGATGTCGAGAACCAGGGTGGAGTCGAAACGCTCGACCTCACCATGATAGATGCCGCCCTGGGTGCTCGTCTGATTGACGAAGCCCTGGTGCGAAGCGTTCAGGTCGATCTGGTTCTGGAGGCCCTGCGCGTGGATCTGGTCGGGCGTCCGGTACGTGCAGTTCGGCGGCGTCGGGTTGCCGCTCGCGCCGACCACACACGGTCCGCCGACGTTCTGGGCGGCGAAGGCCGCACCGGAGACCGCGAGGAGACCCGCGGCCGCAACGAGACTTGCCTTCTTGAGATTCGAGCTCTTCATTCAGATTCTCCCTAAAAAGTCCGGGGCCCCGCCCCGGGTTTCTTTTGATAGCTCTTGCTTCAGGATTGACGAGAAGGGGAACCCCCACCCACCCATCGCAGAGCGTCTCTACTTAGTGAGGTACACCAGAAAGCGATTGAGGGACAAGGCTGTGCAATTTTATTCGCAAAGACCCCCGGGCCCGAAGACCCGGGGGCAAACGGTGAGCCTGCCTAGTGGGCCCGGACGGACACGAGATAGGCGACGCCGCCGATCTCCTCGCCGGTCTCGACATCCTGCTCGACCGCTTCGATCGTGTAGGTGGTCGTCGGGACGTCGTCGAGCGATTCCTCGGTGGGCGGCGTCCACTCCCGGTCCTCGAACTGCATTCCGACCGGGAACTCGTCGCGGCCCGCGAGCTTCAGCTCGATGAAGCCGCCGTCCGGATCGGCCAGCTCGAACGTGAGCTGGTCGATCCGCTTGAGGCCCCGGGGCTCGATGCCCTGCTCCTCCATCAGCGCCACGATCTTCTCGGTCAGGACGATCCGCACCGTGCCGCGGTCGAGGAACGGCCTGCCGCCGTCGTCCCGCTTCGTCTCGCGGATGACCAGGCGGATGAAGCGGTCCTCCCGGAAGGGGTTGCGGCCGATGAACTCCGCCTTCACAGCAGCGAAGGGCACCAGGTTGACGACGTTGACGTTGCGCCAGGCGATGTTGTTGTTGTAGCGGGTGTTGTAGTCGACGTTGACGGTCTCGGCGAAGGTCATCGGATCCTGGGGCGTGTCGATCCGGGAGAGCAGGCAGTAGTGGCCGGTTCCCGGCGGGTTCCAGGTGACGGTGATCTCCGTGTCCGCGCCGCCCGCGAGGCTCGGCACGATGGCGGTGTCGATGAGCGTCCAGTCGATCGGCCAGGCGAGGCCGGCCGAAGCGTTGGCGTAGTAGACCTTCACGGGCACGTTGAGGGCCGTGACCGTGCTGCGGTTGCGGACCATGACCTTGACGAAGTTGGGCTGGCCGAATTCCGGGTTCTGGTGCGGTCCGGCGGTGTTGGTCGGGGTGCGCACCCAGATGTCCGGGCTCTGCCACATGGGATAGGGGAACAGCGGAACCTCGGGCTCGACGCCGGTGTCCTCCGGGACGGGCAGCGCCTTGTCCTTGGTGTAGACGTCCGTGCGGTGGCGCGGCGTCACGTCCTGGCAGGCCGAGGCCTGAGCGGCACAGGCTTCGTTGCCGGTGCCGTGAGCCACCACGAGGTAGGAGTAGGCGACGTCGTTCGCCACCTTGGTGTCGACGAAGGAGGAGCCTGCGACGTTGTTGGCGACCTTGGCCATGCCGTAGCCGCAGCCCAGGTCGTTGCGGAAGACGTCGTAGACCGCGCCGACGGCCGCCGTCCAGGACACCGTGACCTGGTCGTCGCCGGGAGTGAGAGTGACGGTGGGGGTCGCCGGGGGCGTGCAGCCCGCATAGGTGGTGTTGGCGCCCGCGTCCGTGGTGCAGGCGATCAGGTGGCGGTTGAACGCGGCATAGAGGGCGCCGCTGTTGGGAGTGCCGTCGGTCAGGTTGCCGTTGTCGTCGTCCACGGCCCGCATCGCGCGCCAGTTGGTGCCGGCGGCGCAGCCGTGCGAGGACCAGACCGGAGTGGAGGTCACGCACACGAAGCCCTTGTTGGCCGTGGGGCGCGAGAGGTACCAGAGGCGGTCCGCCGTGGACCACGCCTGCGCCGAGCCGGGGCTCGGCAGATCGCGGGCGGCCAGATCCCAGACGGCTTCGGAGGAGACGTAGGACTCGCAGTGCCCTTCCCGTCCGCAGGGACCCTGATAGGTTCCGCTCGCCGGGCAGTTCGTCTGGATGAAGTTGGCGACCGTGTGCGGCGTGTTGGAGAGGTGCGCACCCCAGTCGATGTCGCGCACGCCCGTGCAGCTCAGGCAGGGGTCGCCGTAGCCGCCGCAGTTGGTGGTCCGGAAGCCGGCGCCGATGCAGGAGCTGTGGGTGACCAGGGCGGCCGTGAAGTCGCCGTAGGTCTCGCCCGTGCCCTTGTCGAGCGAGGTGCCGTTGCCGTCGTTGGTGTCGAAGCCGTGGCCGTACTCGTGGAGCGACACCGCCTCGATCTCGCCGGTGTTGCCGCAGCCGCCGCCGGAGCGGTAGAAGTTGACGGTCACGCCGTTCCAGAAGGCGTTGCAGGTGCTGTTGATGTTGACGTTGGCGGTGAGCTGGGCGTTCACCCAGGCGTTGGCCGGATACCAGCCGCGCGCCGTGTCCTTGGCCCGGTTCAGATGGTAGAACTGGGTGCGGGACGACCGCGTGTTGCCGGCGCCGCCGTGACCGGGCGTCGAGCAGTTGTTGGCCGGCGAGAGGCCGAAGTCGATGTCGCCGGAGACGCCGGAAGGCTCGTTGATCGCGCCGCAGTTGTCCAGCGCCCGCACATATTGGCCGCTGAGGGTGGAGTTGGTCGCCGCGCCCGGATAGATGTAGACGCCGGACGAGTTGGTGAAGCTGACCGGCCAGTTGGCATACGGCATGGGCCGGCTGGCCTGCGTGCCCAGGAACATGGCGCCGCCGCGCACATAGGCGTTGGCATAGTCGTTGATGTCGACGAGCTCGAGCAGCTCGCCCTTGACCGCGTCGACCCGCGCGCGCCAGGTCGCGGCGGAGCCTTCGCGGACGAACGTGAACTGCCAGGCCGGCAGGATGCCCCTGCTCCGGGCAAAGCCGTCGGGCTGGCTGGCATCCGCCTCCGCGACCGGCAGCAGATGCATCGAGCCGCCGTCGAGGAACGTGTCCGCGGCCGAGAAGCCGCCGAGGAAGCGGGACAGGATCGACAGCGCCTGCTGGCGCTTGACCTCGGCCTTGGGGACGGAGCTTCCGGGAGACGGAATGCTCTCGGCCTCGATCTGGATGAGGTTGCCGTGATTGACGGTGAAGGCGACATAGGCGCCCTCGACCGGCAGGCCGCCGCGCACGACGTCGAAGTCGACGCGCCAGAGATAGTCGGTGATCTGGCGCGAGCGCTCCTTGCTCAGGACGAGCTGGGCCGGCTTGACCCCCAGCATGGGCGCCACGCGCGGCAGGAATCCGCGGGCGATGCTCTCCAGGGCGGCGAGATCGACCTCGGCGCCCTCCTTGAGAGAGGCGGAAATGTCGTCCATCGTGAGCTGGTTGCCGCGGCCCGGAATCCAGGGGATGCCCGAGCCGGCGACGGCTTCGACGAGCCCGGTCCGCCGGTCCACGAAGGCCGTCCACTCGCCCCCCGCGTCGGTGCGGAAGCCCGCCACTGCCTGGCGGACCTCGGGCCGGGCCTGCGATTCCTGGATCAGATCCACATCGGAACGAGGAGACAATCTTTCGCTGACGAACGCGAGGGACTCCAGCGTACCGTCACCGTCCCTGGCAACGACCGCTCCGGCCCCCGCCGGCGCGATCATGGCCAGGACCAGCGTCCATAACGCCATCCTGCTCCTGCGTGTACAGTTCATGTGTTTCTCCTGTCTTGCAAACTGGGGATATACCGCCCCCACGGGCACACCCGGAAAGGGTGTCCCCGAATCTCCGTCAAGACGCGTACCTTCAATAATGGAGGTACAGGAGAGGACTACAGATGAGACAAGAACGTGTGACAGGCTGGCGTCAGTATGCACGTTGAGGTTTTTTCGGCGGCCCTGCGTTTCTTCGATAGAATTGTGGCAGTCACGAAGGAGGAACGTCCGATGTACCGTCGAACGAAGCCTGGAACCGTTACGACACTTTCAATGTTGGGCTTGATTCTGGCCGCCCTGACGGCCGTCTCCCCGGCCGCGATTACTGCCGCGGAGACTGCCGCGGAGACCGCCGCGGAGGCCGGCGACGCGGACCGCCTCGTCGAGGCGGCAGCCCACGTCGTGGAGCTTCCCAATCCACAGGACGCCATCTCGCCGGTCGACCGCGCGAAGATCGAGGCCGCCGTCGCGGCGTACGAGAAGCGCAAGATGACCTCGACCCCGGGGTCATCGCAGGCGGAGGCCACGGCCGAGGGACCGTTCCGCTATCCGTTCTTCCCCCAGGCGGGCGTCCTCGGCAAGGACCTCTTCCTCAACAACTACGCCGACCTCGATCCCTCCAACGGCCTGGTCCGGGACTGGGACTGCTCCTTCTACACCTACGACGGCCATCACGGCCACGACTCCCTGATCCGCAGCTTCCGCGAGCAGCTCGTCGGCGTGCCGGTCTTCGCCGTGCTCGACGGCGTGGTCGTGGCCGCCCACGACGGCGAGCCGGACATGAACACGGTGTGGGCCGACGGCGTGCAGGCCAACTACGTGATCCTCGACCACGGCAACGGCTACATCGCCTGGTACTACCACTTCAAGCGCGGCAGCGTGGCGGTGTCCCAGGGCCAGTCCGTGCGGGCCGGGACACAGATCGGGCTCACCGGCAGCAGCGGCATCAGCAACTGGCCGCACCTCCACTTCGAGACCCGCAACGCCGGCACCTGGGTCGAGCCGTCGGCCGGACCCTGCCGCGGCGGCGACAGCCTCTGGGAGTCGCAGGCCCCGGTGGCCCGCGACTACTACGTGGCCGACGTCGCCGTGATTCCCGGCCAGCTGTCGATCCCGACCTACGAGGCCTACCTCCGGGACGAATCGCCGCGCACCGGATCGTTCGTGAAGGGCCAGCGCACGATCAGCCTGAAAGCCGACCTGCGCAACCTGCCCACGCGCTCGACCTACCAGGTCACCCTGGTGAACCCGCGCGGCCGGATCGTGGGCGAGGTCACGGGCGGCTTCAACAACTCCAACTCGGAGAACCTCTACTACGTGTACTTCTGGTTCAACTCGAACCTCGACACGCTCGGCAACTGGAAGTTCCGCCTGGCGATCAACGACTCGGTGATCGACGCGCCTTTCCGCGTGGTCAACACCGCCAACCAGGCGAAGAACCGGCCGCCGAAGAAGGTCGCCGCGCGCCTCACGCCGAGGAATCCCGTCGAAGGGCGGGTCATGACCTGCACGGTCCAGACCTCTTTCGTGTCCGAGGATCCGGACTACGACCTCGTCCGCTACCGCTATGAATGGAAGGTCAACGGCCGCACGGTGCGGACGGTCACGAGCGCGGCCCTGAACGACCTGCTCGCGGCAGGGGTGGCCGGCCCGCGGGACCGGGTGAGCTGCAAGGTGACGCCGTCGGATGGGCAGAAGAACGGGCCGGCCACCGTGGCGGCGGCGGTATCGGACTTCGAGGAGTAGATACCCCCCTGGGACCGGCGGCGGGCCCCCCGCGGGTTTTTTAATACCCAGTTATTGCGGCCGCGGGGCGCCCGCGGGGCCCGGGGCCCGGGCAGGGAGCGGGAGGGCGGGGGGGACCGGC
>JANMTS010000131.1:0-19412 GCA_031390755.1 Holophagales bacterium | reverse complement strand
GAGAAGCTGACCTCGCAGCGGAGGAAGCTCACCTCGTCCTGGAGAAGTTGACTTCGCAGCGGAGGAAGCTCACCTCGTTCTGGAGAAGCTGACTTCGTAGCGGAGGAAGCTCACCTCGTCCTGGAGAAGTTGACTTCGCAGCGGAGGAAGCTCGCCTCGTCCTGGAGAAGCTGACTTCGCAGCGGAGGAAGCTCGCCTCGTTCTGGAGAAGTTGACCTCGCAGCGGAGTAAGCTCACCTCGTAGCGAAGTGACGGCACCTGGCCTCCGGGTTCTCTCACCCCGCGGCGCGGAACGTTACCGGACCGCTCGGGGAGCCCGCCTCAACGCCGGGCAACCTCGCCCTGCCGCAAGGGGTGTCCCATCGCGGCGCGGTGCATTTCCCAACGTTGGGAAATGACCTCCCAGCGTTGGGTAGTGTCCTAGTTTGAATTGCCCTTCCGGTACGGCCCCCGCTTGGCGCCGGTCGCCGCCGCAGTCGGGAGCAAACGGCCACCAGATCCTCGCCACAGCCCTCGACCAGGGCGGACACAATCTGGACTCGCTTCGAGGTGCTGAGCACGTTTGCCATACTAGACATTATGCGTCGCGCGCAGGCAAAGTCAACCTCTTGAGGCACTGGACGACTCTGTCGATCTTTGGTAGAGTGTCGTCCATGAATCTAGATAATCTTTTGTTTGCCTATCTTTACGGGTGGCCCAAATGAAGGATATGGCCAGCTCATTCGTCCAGCTAGCGAAACTAGCTCTCTCCGGCAGGCCCACAGATGTCTCCGCTTTAGTCCGTCGCGAGCTGCTATCTCTAGGGCGTTCGCGCCCTGACCTTTCTGGGCCAATCGGCGAAGTCCTCGCATTGGCATCGCCCAACGATCCTACCCGCGCCGTCTCTCATGCGCTCCCCGTTGATGGCGACAGCCGCCTTGAGCTCTTGAGGCGCGAGTTCATCACTGAACTTCAGCCGGAGCCGGTGTGGTCAAGCCACGTCAGTGAGGTGCTGGAAGGAGTTGTCGCTGAGCGTGCGCGAGAGCCGGAGCTACTCGCCGCAGGATTGACGCCGACACGGTCTCTCCTTTTTGTGGGAAGGCCCGGAGTAGGAAAAACCCTAGCCGCGCGCTGGCTAGCCTTGCGGCTTGATCGTCCTCTTCTGACTCTGGATTTAGCCGCAGTCATGAGCAGTTTTCTCGGCAAAACCGGGAATAACATCAGGGCGGTACTTGATTTTGCTCGACGCTCGCCAGCGGTGTTGCTTCTTGACGAATTCGACGCCATTGCCAAACGCCGCGATGACGCATCCGAAATCGGAGAACTTAAGCGGCTCGTGACTGTTCTGCTCCAGGCGGTTGATGACTGGCCTCCAGAGGGCCTCTTAATCGCTGCATCCAATCATCCCGAATTACTCGATCCGGCGGTTTGGCGACGCTTCGACCAGGAATTGCACTTTCCCGTGCCCTCACTCGAAGATGCGCGAGCAGCAATAGAGCGACTCTTTCCAAGCGGTATCTCCGCCGATGCTGTACTCTTGACGGCAGCGGCTCTTACCGGGAAGTCATTCGCCGAAATAGCCAAGATAGTTTACTCAGCTCGGCGTCGCGCCGTCTTGGACGGCACTCACGCAGAGGCGTCGCTTCTCGACGCCGTGGCGCGGATCTGCCAAGATTCTGACGCGACAGCACGCTTACAAATTGCAAAATCCCTTCATGTTGCCGGACGAAGTCAGCGCGAAATTAGAAGTCTGACGGGCTTTGCCAGAGACACCCTTCGGAAACATGGAATCGTTGGACATTAATTCAAGAGGTAAATATGGCAAGAGAGCACAATTTTCTGCTGGGCAGAGGCGAGGCGCTAGCATATCGCGTGAAGATCAGGAAGGCTTCCAAGGATAAGAATCCTCCGTATTCCTTTGGCGAAGCACAAGAACGATTGGAAGGCCGCCTCGCTCGCGCAAACGAGATCTTTGCCGCATTACCTGAGGACGCCTGTCCCCGGCAGCAGGTAGTGGGCATACTAACGCTGCATCCGAGGTATTTGGCGAAGTCTGACTTCCCTGAACGCCTCTTTGATGTTAGCGGCATTCGCCCAATCGGTAGCAGGCTGAGAACGATTGAGCCAACTAAGTGGGGGATCAAAAAGCCACCTTCAACGGGAAAGGGCTTAGCTGAGGATATCTTCGTAGCAGGCACGCGGCGAGCTTTCAGCAATTGGGGAACGGCAATCTCTACCTGGACGGAAAAAGACGACTTCGCGCCAGCTATTCAAAGGATTGAAGATTTTTCAGCCTTCCGCGCGGAGAGCAAAATCAAGCATCTGCCCCATGATCGCGAGCAGCACCTATATGAGGTGGTCTTGCATAACTCTGAAGACGAACGGATTGTCGAAGCTTTCTTCCGATTCGCCGAGCGGCTTGGGGCATTACCCTTGCCTGACAAGAGGAAAGACGCCAAGGGTCTGACCTTCGTTCCGGTTCGAGGCAGGACTGAAGTGATCATGGAGCTTTCCGAGTTTGCATTTGTCCGCGTCGCGCGGACAATGCCAAGACTTCGCCCCTTGCGACCCAATATCACGCGACTGGTAAGCGCCATCAGCGTAGTTTTGCCCGCGCGCCCGCCCTTAGACCTCCGCAGCCGGGCGGCTGTCTTCGATGGAGGAATCCCGTCCACAGTGGATTTATCTAGATGGGTTAATGTAGTGACTCCACCGGGAATTGGAGAGCCCAAGCCTGAGCATGAGGCTCATGGCCTGGCAGTGACTTCGGCGCTCCTATTCGGCTCCCTAGAAGATGGTGAACCTCTTGCTGACCCGCTTTGCACGGTAGATCACATCCGCGTACTCGATAAAGCGACGACAGGCGCGGACCTGGAGTACACCGACGTACTAGGGCGTATCACCACGCATCTAGACGCCCACATTGGGGAGTATCAATTCGTTAACATCAGTCTCGGCCCACAGATGGCAGTTGACGATGATGAAGTCACTCAGTGGACAGCATGCCTTGATGAGCGCTTCGCGCATGCTGGCATGTTAGCTACGGTCGCGGCCGGAAATGATGGCGAACTTGATGCCGCCCTTGGTCTTAATCGAATCCAGCCCCCAGCCGATGGAGTCAACGTATTATCCGTCGGGGCCTGCGATTCCTCAGTGGCACCTTGGCAACGTGCTTGCTATAGTTGCGTTGGGCCAGGAAGAACTCCTGGAATCGTCAAGCCTGACGGCCTCATGTTCGGAGGATCAGATGCCGAGCCCTTCAAATTCCTGTCGCCGAACCTCAAGATACATGGAAGCATGGGCACTAGTCTGGCTGCTCCTCTGGCGTTACGGTCTGCCATAGCCGTAAGGGCCCAGCTTGGCGAAAGGCTTTCACCTCTCACAATTCGTGCACTCATGATTCACCGCGCCGAGGACGATTTGCCAGACGAGGACGACCCAATTCGTCATGAATATGGCTGGGGTCGGTTTTTATCAGACTACGACCAGCTTATAACCTGTGATGACGACGAGGCATTGGTTATCTACCAGGGGACGCTCCCTGTTGGGGAGTATCTAAGAGCGCCCATACCTTTACCAGAGGAACCACTTCGCGGCGAGATCCATCTTTCTGCGACCCTAGTGATTGCCCCGGAAATAGACCCAGAACACGCCGGCGCTTATACCCGAAGTGGAGTCCTTGTAACATTCCGCCCAGACGAGCGAAACTTCGCCAAGAATCGCCCACCCGTTCATCCCAAAAGCGAGTCGTTTTTCTCGTTGAGGAATATGTATGCTGCGGCTGAATTTCAGCTACGGAAAGATGGGCAAAAGTGGGAACCCTGCATCCGCGCGCGCAGGAAGAAGCGCGGCAACAAACTTTATAAGCCGGTGTTCGACATTCAGTACCAGCATAGAGAAGGACTAGAGGCGGCACGCGCACCCAAACCTATCCCCTTCGCGTTGGTTGTGGGGATGAAGGCCCCCAAGGTGGCAGATCTTTACAACCGGGTTGTCCGTGCCTACTCCAATTATTTGATCGCCTTGGAGCCGCGACTGCGAATTCGCCATCGGGTTTAGGATTCTGTTTTTTCCAGCGCACGATGGCAGCATGTCGTGCGCTCTCTGCCCGCTCTCCCGCTGTCATCTTCGCGGCCCGGGCCGCGCCACCCTTTGCTCCCCCGAGCTTCCCCAGAGCGACGGCGGCGGCGTTCTTCTCCCGCTCGGGCGGTGGCGGGGTTGCTTCGCCTATGGCTTCCTGGAATACCTGGAAAGCAAGCTCGTTAGGGTCGCGGGGCCTACGTGGGCGGTTAGGCATAAGTCCCATGGTAGCATGGGGCGGAAACCCGCCCCGTGGCTCTCCTATCGTTGGTTGTTGAGGATGGACGCGGCAGCACCTTCGCGGAACCAGGCGCGCGCCAGCTCGGCTGCTAAGGCCTTGCACTCGCGGCTGGTGCTCAAGGTGGCGAGTAACCGCCCGTCGGGCAGGAAAACGAGGGTGTGGCGGTGCTGCCCGGCGTAGGATTCCGGGCCTTTCGAGGTTCCCGGGAAGGCACCAAACGGCGGCGACAGCCAACCCTTCACGGTGACTAGCTCTCCGCCTTCCAGGCAGGCAGAGAACCGCCTTGCCTGCCTTACGCCTTCTGCTTCCGTAGCGTGGGGGCGGTGACTCGGCCGCTGGACGGCTCGCCGGATCATGCGACCGCGGTTGCTGAGTGGGAGCAGGTTTTAGCGTCACCTTTCTCGCCGGTCCGCTTGTTGGAAGACGTTCTCAGGGAGAAGGCCCAAGAAGGTCAGTAAAGCAAAGTGGATCAGCCCCTTCCAGGGGCTTAAAACCAAGGATGGTGGGCCGGGTGCCGGGGTCGCGCGCCTGGCGGCGCTTCTGACCCCGGCCTACATGCTGTCGCCCCCGCTGGGGGCTTGCAATACCTGTTCGCAGTCGCCCTCCCTCGAAACGCTTGAGCTCGCCCCCTTAGCCTCGGATTCGATGGGAGAGAAGAAGCCTTTCTCAGGACAGGCCAGGAGCCAACTCAACAGCCCTTGGTTCCTGGGTGGAGAGAGTTCGCCGCGGTCGGCCCGATTCATCTCCAGGGCCTCGGCCAAGGCGGACCGGAGGTTTTCCACCAGCTCCTCCCGCGTACGCCCTTGCGAGCTCACGCCGGTCAACTCCTCGACCCAGCCGATCCACCAGTCCCCGTTGCGCTGAATGACTGCCGTGTAGACTGTCTGCATCTCGATCACCTCAGGCAGATCCTACCGCACCGAGATGGAGGACGGCGTTTGGACGGAGGGGGAGGCGCTTGACAGCCCGCGTCAGTGAAACTACCGTGGTCCCATGCGCGCCGTCGCAATCAACAGTCTCGAAGAGATCCTCGGAGAAAATGCCTATAGTGCTGAGAACGTTGAAGGACCGGAGGCTTCTGAAGCTGCACCCAAGAGTCTTGTCGGCTTCGAGCCTTTCCCTCCCCGCGGAAGTCAGGTTTCCAACGATTTGATCGATCAGATCCGCGAGGAGGATATCGATTGACACGAAAAGCTGGGGCTTCGCGCTGGACAGGAGAGTCGCCGCTCGCCGACGCTGTCCGCCGAGGATGGATCACGCCTCCCGCAGCCTGTGAGACTCCGCTTCCTGCTCGGGCGCCGGTAGCTCCACTGAAGGAACTTCTGCGTGAGCTGGCGGACGACCGGAACGACGAACGGGGAGGTGTGGCCCAGCCCCTTCCAGGGGCTGAAGACCAATGATGGTGGGCCGGGTGCCGGGGTCGCGCGCCTGGCGTAGACTCGGGCGACGCCGTCCGCGGCGCTCAGGCGTATACTCGTAGTCATCGTGCAAACGAAACAGCTCGCCCTTCTCGGCGGCCTCTGGGCCGTCCTTGGTTCCCATCTCCTCGCCCCCGGCGCTTTTGCTTTCGGCGAGGCCCTGTATCCACCGGCCGACATCGTCGAGATCGTCGCGCGGATCAACGGCCAGCGGCTTTCCGTGGCGTGCCGGGGGACGGTTGCTCCCTCGGCGGCGGTCGTCGCGGTCGGAATGACGGCGGAGGGGCTCAAGCCGGCTGACGTTCAGCAGCAGCTCGATCGGCAGCTCGCCGCCGTCGACGAGCTGGCGAAGGGGCATGGCGGGACCGTCCGCCGCCTGGAGCGTCTGCGCGCGGTGCGCGGTTTGGAAGCTCCGGGGCAGAGCGATCCGAAGGCTCCGTTCGTCGTGTTGCAGCGGCTGGAGATCGAGCTGCCCATCGCCGCGCCGATCGACGAGATTCTCGACCGGCTGCTGCTGCTCGGCGTCGACCGCTTCGGCAACGAGATGAAGCTGGAAGACCAGGTGCGCGGCGCCAAGCTGGTGGCCCTGTACCGCTTCGATGGGCTGGGGGAGAGGCTTCAGGGCATCCTGGCCGAATGCCGGAAGCAGGGGTACCGGAGCTGGTGCGATCAGCGGTCGAGCCAGATCTCTTCCCAGGTAGGCGCCCAGGTCCGCGAGAGCTGCGTGGGCATCCTGGAGGGCCTCGACGACTACTTCCGTGACGACGGCCTGCGCCTCGACGGTCTGCGCACGATCGATCCCTATGGCGGCGTCCAGGTGCAGAGCCTCGTCTGGCCCTCGCCCGGGATGCGCGTGGACGACATCCGCGTAGGCTCCTCCGAGCCGGTCGAGCTGACCGGCACCCTGTACCTTCAACTCGATCTGCGGCCCCGATGAGACGCGCCGTGCGGCGGTTCGTGTTGGTGGGGCTCGCGGTCGTGGGGCTCGCCGCGGCGCTGCCCGCGGCGGCGAGTGCCGCACCCGCCGAGCCGGTCGAGATCCGCCTGCTGCGGACCGTCCACCTCGGAGCGCTCCAGGGTCTCTCCGAGGCCGACCTGCGGCGGCTGAGCGCGCCGGAGGAATCGTCCTACGTGCGCTACACGCTCTCCCGCGCGGCCCTGCTCGTGCTGGAGCGGGACGCCGGAGCCCCCGAGTTTCCCGGCCCGAAGCTGCTCGACCAGTCGCTCGCCCAGGTCAAGCCGGACGCCCTGACGGGGCTGCTGCCGGCCGGCGCGCCGCCCGGGTACGGCATGGACGATCTCATCTACACGCTGACGTATGCGCTCGCCGTCTCCGGCCATGGCGGGGCGGCCGAGCGGGTGCTGATCCAGCACCTCGACGGCGGCAGCGAGCTCAAGCGCAGCATCGCCATGCAGGCCCTCCACAACCTCGGCTCCCCCCGGGGACAGGAGGCGATCCAGAAGGCCACGCAGGTGCGCGAGATCGGCTTCCTGGCCAGCACGCTCCTGGTCCAGGACCAGTTCCCGCCGCTCCAGGAGCTGGCCGCGCACTGGCACGACATCCCGCTCGCCGAACGCAGCCGCGAGACGCTGGCTTCCGAGGTGGAGAAGGCGGGGGAGGGTTGCGGTCCGCGCTCGATCCTGGCGCTCTTCCTGGCCGGATATCTCCCGCCCGCGGCCGACCCCGCGCAGCAGCGCCGCGAGCTGGAAAGCCTCCATCGGGCCGCGACCGATCTGCCGCTCCAGGGCTGCTACAACGGCCGCATGTTCGGCCTGCGCTCCTACGGGCTGCGCACCCGCGGAGTGCCGGCGGTCTGGGCGACGCTCGCCGGGCGCCTGGAGACCGGCTGGCAGCGCGTGCTGGCGGTGCGGATCGGCTTCGCCCACTTCCCGCAGGAGATGGTGCCGTCGGCGCTCGACCGCCTCGCCGTCGAGCCGGAGCAGGACGTTCAATGGGAGCTGCTCTGGGCCATCCTCGGCGCCGGCAAGGGCGTGGTCTTCCGGGATGGCTGGGATCTCTGGAACCTCTCGCCCCACCGCCAGTTCCGCCTCAGCTTTCCCGGCTCGTTCCCCCGCATCGCCCAGCCGCAGGTGGACCGCCTGCTCGACTGGCTGGAGTCCGGCCGCCGCCCGGCGGACAACCAGGTCTTCGACTGGCTCCTCTGCGAGTTGGGCCGCTCGGCCAGCGGCGCCGACGCCTTCCGGCTGCTGCGCGCCTACCTGGCCCGGCCGGCCGCCGAGCGCCAGGCCTGGGTCCTCATGGATCTCGCCGAGCCCGCCACCCTGCCGGCGCTGCGCTACCTGCGCGACCAGACCCAGGACCCCGCCAACCGCGAATCGCTGTCCGGGGGCATCGAGACCCTGGAGAGCGGCGGCGCGAACGGCTACACCGGGAAGTCGCCCGAGATCTGCTGCAAACCCACGAGGGAATGCCTGCTGTCTCAGTACGAGCAGCAGGTCTTCCGGCAGTCGAAAGAACCCCTGCAAAGCGAAGCCGAGCTGAGAGACTGGATCGCGAAAGGCCTGGCCGCAAGGCCGGAGGTCAAGTTCCTCGACACCCTGCAACGGGTGGCCGAGATCCGGAACAGCTACGGAGCGAAACCCTTCCGGTTCGAGCACCTGTATGGGTGTTGGCGGTGGGTTGGAGGGAAGGGCGCCAGTTGAACGGGCGATCTGACCCGAGCCTGAGGGCCTCCAAAGCCGCTGCTGCGCGATCAAGCAGCAGCGGCCGGTCCAGGTTCTGCCCCGAGGCACCTGCGACCCCCCTTTTGAGAGGGAGGCCGCGGCCCCTCTCCGGGCCTACACGTAGGTAAACGCGTCAGGCAGCGAGGCCTTCTTGCCGTCCGCATTGGTGACCTCGACAGTGACCTTGCCGGCTGTCACGGTCGCAGGCGTCGTGGCCGTCAGGGATTCCCCGCTGGCCACCTTGACATCGGTAGCAGCAACCCCACCAAAGGTTCGGTGGCTGAAGCGTCTGCGGGAGCCTGATCTCAGAATAATGCTTGACGGGAGATGGAGGTGTTTCACGCCGACGGAAGACCGCCAGCTCTCACCTCGCCTGCGATCGCTGCCGAAGCTTGGTCAGCGCCAGTTCAAGCTTCGTTTCAATAGGCTCGTAGAACTTCGAATCAGCCTCGTCGAGATCGGCCTGCAAGTGCATCAGCTCGGCCTGTTCCGCTTCGGTCAGCAACGAACGGAATTTTTTATCCACGAGAGCGATTGTTTCGGGATCTCGTTCAATGACCGTCTCTCCTCCAAGGGTCCACAACAACTGTCGCTCGCTTTAAAGTCTTTGCTTCCTTGGATAGCGCCATCCTACAATCGTTTTGCGCGCCTGGCAAGAACGACCGACGCGGTCCAGGGCGACCCTGCCCTGGCGCGTCAGCCCGCCGCCAGCTCCCGGACCGTTCGCCGGTCGACCTTGCCGCTGGGCAGGTGGGGGAGGGCGTCGACGATCCGGACCTCGTCCGGTACGGCGTAGCGGGGAAGGTGGTCGAAGCAGGCCCGGCGCACGGCTTCGGGGTCGAGCGCGGGCGACTCGGCGCGGGCGAGGCAGACGGCGACCTGACCCTGCTGCGCATGTTCGCCCTCTACGTCCCCCTGGCCTATCTGGGAGCCCATCTCTGGGGGCTGCCCGGCATCTTCGCGGGAGCCTGCGCCGCCAACGCCCTGGTCGGTCTGGGGGCGTTCTTCTGGGAGGAGCGATTCTTCCGCGCGGCGCGGGAGGCCTCTCCCGGGCGCGCTTCTTGCTGAAGCAAAGGCTGGAAGGGGCGCTCTGGGCGCTCGGTTCCATGGAGGGCCTCCCATGCTCGAACCCGCGAGAACGACTCCGAAACACATTCCGTTCAAGATTTTCCTGAGCTGCCTGCTGGTTCTTGCCCTGGGCGCCATGATCGTGGCGGCCTGCGGCGGTGCGTCGCCGCGGCCGGTCATGGCCGGTACGGGGCCGAATCCGGAGCTGCCGCCTCCCAGGAGCGCGCCGATCCCCGTGATCAACGTGGTCACGGCCAAGGGCTGGTCCGAGGGCGCCAAGCCGGTCGCCGCTCCGGGGACGGCGGTCGCCGCCTTCGCCCGGGAGTTGGACCACCCGCGCTGGATCTACGTGCTGCCGAACGGCGACGTGCTCGTGGCCGAGACCAACGCGCCGCCGCGGCCCGAGGATGCGAAGGGAATCAAGGGCTATTTCTTCAAGAAGCTCCAGAAGAAGGCCGGCGGTGCCGTGCCCAGCGCCAACCGCATCTCGCTGCTGCGCGACGCCGACGGCGACGGCGTGGCCGAGACGCGCACGGCCTTCCTCACCGGTCTCAATTCACCCTTCGGCATGGCGCTCGTGGGGAGCGATCTCTATGTGGCCAACAGCGACGCTCTGGTGAGGTTCCCCTACAAGGAGGGCGACACCCGGATCACGGCCCCCGCGATCAAGCTCGTCGACCTTCCGGGCGGCGCGCTCAACCATCACTGGACGAAGAACGTCCTCGCCTCGGCGGACGGCAGGAAGCTCTACGTCGCCATCGGCTCCAACAGCAACGCGGCCGAGAACGGCATTCAGGCGGAGGAGGGGCGCGCCGCCATCTGGGAGGTGGACCGCGCGACCGGCAGCCACCGCATCTTCGCCTCCGGTCTGCGCAACCCGGTCGGGATGGCCTGGGAGCCCGAGACCGGCGCCCTGTGGACCTCCGTCAACGAGCGCGACGAGCTGGGCAACGATCTCGTGCCCGACTACATGACCTCCGTCAAGGATGGCGGCTTCTACGGCTGGCCCTACAGCTACTTCGGCCGGCACGTCGACAAGCGGGTCAAGCCGCAGCGGCCCGACCTCGTGGCCAGGGCTCTCGTGCCCGACTACGCCCTCGGCGCGCACACCGCCTCGCTCGGCCTGGCCTCGGCCGCGGGAACCGCGCTGCCGGAACGGTTCCGCCAGGGGATGTTCGTCGGCCAGCACGGCTCCTGGAACCGCAAGCCGCGCAGCGGCTACAAGGTGATCTTCGTGCCCTTCACGGGCGGCAAGCCCTCGGGTGAGCCGGTCGACGTGCTGACCGGCTTCGTCAAGGAGAACGGCGATGCGATGGGGCGCCCGGTCGGCGTGGCCATCGACAAGCGCGGCGCCCTGCTTCTGGCGGACGACGTGGGCAACGTCATCTGGCGGGTCACTGGCGAAGGCACGCAGAACGCGGCAGGCGGGCGGCGCTGACATCCAGGGTCCGCCTGCTGCTGGTGGGAGCCGGCCACGCCCACCTGGAAGTGCTGCGCCGCCTGGCAACCGAGCCGCGGGCCGGGGTGGAGCTGACGCTGGTCTCCGCGGCGGACCGCCACCACTACTCGGGCATGGTGCCCGGCTTCCTGCAAGGCCTCTACGACGAGCGGGAGATCGCGTTCGATCTGCCGGCGCTCGCCGCGAAAGCCGGCGGCCGGTTCGTCCAGGCCCGCGCGACGGCGCTCGATCCCGTCGCGAGGGCGGTTCATCTCGAAGACGGCACCGAGCTGGGGTATGACCTCGTCTCCTTCAACGTCGGCTCGCGGTCGGCCGGAGACCAGGAGGAGTCCGTCCGCCGCAACGCGTCGCTGGTCAAGCCGATGTCCCGCGCGGCCGAGCTACGGAGGAGGATCGAGGAGCTGGCGAACGAGCCGGAGCCTCGCGCAGTCGTCGTCGGAGGCGGAGCGGCGGGAGTCGAGGTCGCCTGCGCCATCGCCGCCGTTCTGAGTGTCGCCGACGTCGCCGGCTGCCGGCGCCAGGTGACGATCCTCGAAGGCTCCGAGGCGATCCTGGGAGGGTATTCGGACCGATTCCGCGTGCGGGCCGAGGCCGTCCTCGCGGACAAGCGGATCGCCGTCCGCACCAGGTCAAAGGTTCAGCGGGTCGAGCCCGATGCCGTCCGGATCGACGACGGATCGAGGCTGCCCTCCGGCCTGACGGTCTGGCTGACCGGCGCCGCGGCCTGGCCGCTGTTCGAGCCCTCAGGCCTACCCGTAGACGAACGAGGCTTCCTGCGGGTGGACGATGCGTTGCGCTCGACGGCCGACAAGCGGGTCTTCGGAGCCGGCGACTGCGTGACGCTCGTCAGCCGCCCTGACACCCCAAAAGCCGGCGTCTATGCCGTCCGCGAAGGCCCGATCCTCTGGAGGAGCCTCCTCGCCGCCCTGGACGGCGGAACCCCGCCGCGCTACGAGCCGCAATCGAGCTTCCTGTCTCTCCTCAACACCGGCGACGGCAAGGCCCTGCTCCGCTACAAGGGAGTCGTCTCCCACAGCCGCTGGGCGTGGCGCCTCAAGGATCGGATCGACCGCGGGTTCATGGCGCGGTATCGGTGAGGGAAGTCCGCCGGCGGGGCGTCGGCGGTCCCCGAAAAGCGGTTTTTCAATCCCCGTCTACGTTTGGACGATCCAACCCATGGGACGGGCCGCTCCTCCAGCGGGATGAGCCTTCCCTCCCGAGGGACGGGCGACCCATCCCGATGCCGCGACGACTCGTCCCGCGGGACGGCCGTCCGTCCCCTGGGATGGGCCGCTCCTCCTCGGGGACGAGCCTCTCACCCCGTGGGAGGAACGACTCGTCCCCGTGCCGCCAAGGCTCCTCCCATGGGACGAGCCTCTCACCCCACGGGACGGAACGCCCACAGATCGGGAGGAACGACTCACAGCGAAGTCCGGGTGACCCGGGCGAGGGTCCGGACGGCTCCTGGCCGGGGACGAACGGCTCATCCGAGGGGACGGACGGCCCAGCGGCTCGACGGGCTCGTCCAACGCTCCATCCGGGACATCCACGGCGTGACCGCGCCCGTCCGCGGACGGCCCGGGACGGTCCACGAATCGCGCGGGGCCGTTCATGACTTCGCGGGAGTCGTCGGCGGACGGGGGTTGACAGGAGTCCGACGGCTCGATTACATTACCTACAGGTTATGGAACTATCTGGTTATTCGGCAACCCAAGGTCAGCTCGACGCCACGTTCGCGGCGCTGGCTGATCCCACGCGCCGGGCGATCCTGGCCCGGCTGACCCAGGGAGAGGCTTCGGTGATGGAACTGGCCGAGCCGTTCGCGATGACCCAGCCCGCGATCTCCAAGCATCTCAAGGTGCTGGAGAAGGCGGGGCTGATCTCCCGGGGGCGCGACGCCCAACGCCGGCCCTGCCGGATTGAAGCCGCGGCGCTCAAGGAGGCCGCCGGCTGGCTGGAAAACTACCGCCGCTTCTGGGAAGCCAACTTCCAGAGCCTGGACGCGCTCCTGGAAGAGATGAAGGCCCGGAAGCAAGCTGAACCGATCGACGAAGAGGAGAGACCGAAATGAGCCACAAGCTGACGATCACGACGACCGACAACGACCGCGAGATCCTGATGACCCGCTCCTTCGACGCCCCGCGCGAGCTGGTCTTCGAAGCCATGACCGTGCCCGACCTGGTCAAGCGCTGGCTCGGCGCCCAGAACGGCTGGTCGATGGATGTCTGTGAGATCGACCTCAAGGTGGGCGGAACCTACCGCTATCTCTGGCGCGGCCCGAACGGCAACTCCATGGGCATGCGCGGCGTCTACCGCGAGATCGTCCGCCCCGAGCGCATCGTGAATACCGAGGTCTTCGACGACGCCTGGTATCCCGGCGAGGCGGTCGAAACCGTCGTTCTGGTGGAGAGGGAGGGGACGACGACGCTCTCGTCGACCGTGCTCTACCAATCGAAGGAGGCGCGAGACGGCGTCCTCGCCTCGCCGATGGAGAGCGGCGTCGCGGCGAGCTACGACAATCTCGCGGAAGTGCTCGAATCGATGCGGGTCGAGAAGGCCTGAGGCGCGTTCCTCAGCCGTCGTAGCGGCAGAGCGTGACAGGACGTGACGGGACGGGATGTGACGTGACGGGAAAGGTCTCGCTGCGAGTCCCCCCCGCCCGCCGGGAACAGACAGTGAGGCTGCGCGCGTTGCCGTTCAGCTTTTTCCGAGGGCTTTTGGGTGGTGGCGCCCCCTCTCCCGGGGGCGGGGGCCGGGAGATGGGAGAGGGGGTCGGGGGGTGAGGACTCGCAGCGATAACGCCGCCAGGCGCCCCGCAGCCCGCTGCGCCATGCCCTGGCCCTGGGCATCCTAGGAACCGCAAGAGAGCGCCAGCCGGGGACGGAGTTTCCCGGCCCCCCTCGCCTTGGCGGCCCATTTTGAAGAAGAATAGGCCCACCGACAAACCGGGTTCAGCTTCAGCCGTAAGACCAGGAGGTGTCCAGTGAGGACGAGCCGTGTGATCCTGTCGATCTTCGCGTTGTGCTGCTTTGCCGTGCTCTCGTTCGATCCCGTCCTCCAGGGCTCGGCGGCGGCCCAGCCGTCGTGCGCCGCGGAGCAGCCGGCTCCGCTGGGTCCGCAGGACCCCGGCCTCTGCGCCCGGCTCGCGCCGGTGATCCGCCGTCCCAGCGCGCTGCCGCTCGAGCAGTACGAGGAGGCTCTGGGAAAATACCTCCGGAGCTTCTGCTATCGCGACGTAGCGAGCGGCTGGAAGCGGGACAAGCACGTGCGCGACACCGGGCCCTTCACGGCCAGCCTTCAGGACGGAACCTGGGTCGGGGCCTATCACGGCACGCATGCGCCGGTCGTGGTCTGGTACTCGCCCGAGATGCTCGACTGGATGAAAGTGAACCGGCCGGCGGAGGAGAGCTCGGCGCCCCCGGATAGCCCGCCGATTCCCGACGGTGCCGTGATCGTCAAGGAGATGTATCCGGCGCCCGCCGCCGCCTGCGCCACGGTCGATCCCCTTCGCCTCCTGCCCACGTCCGGCGCCGCCGTGATGGTGCGCGACCGGAAAGCCTCGCAGGACGGTTGGTTCTGGGGCTGGTTCGGCTGGAGCGGCTGGACTCCGGACTTTCCCCCGGACTCGACGAACCGCTATCCCTACATGGGTTTCGGCCAGTACTGCGTGAACTGCCACGCCTCGGCGAAGAACAATCAGACGTTCTCCAGCCTGCGCAACGTGGAAGGGGAGCCGGGCGAGCCGCTGGTGTTCCTGTCGCAGCACTTCTACGACGTGAAGCCGGTCGCGAGCCATCACCGCCTCGTCTCGCTGCCGACCGACGACGCGCCGCGCCTCGGCCAGCCGCGGTACGTGTACGACAGCGCGTTCACGGATGCCCTTCCGGCCACCCGCCTCTCCCGGCCCACCTGGGAGACCGTGCTGCGCATGCCGTCGGAAACCTACGACAACGTGTGGGTGAAGGCGGGAGCCGTCACCGCGGCGAGCCAGTTCGTGACCTCGTCGCAGTGCCTCGGCTGCCACGACGCGGGCGCGACCGGGCTGCAATTCGACATGACGAAACCCAATCCCCATGGGGACAATCTCCTCAACCTCTCGCCCTACGCGACGTGGAAGACCTCGCCCATGGGGCTCGCCGGCCGCGATCCGGTCTTCTACGCGCAGCTCGCGAGCGAGACCGAGACGTTTCATCCCGAGGCCTCTACGACCGTGCAGACGGTCTGCCTCGGATGCCACGGCGTCGCGGGCCAGCGGCAGCACGCGATCGACAGCTTCGAGGAGACGGGCGAGTGCCCGCCGTTCCTCCGGGAGTACTCCAAGGCGGTCCCCTATCCGGCCGGCAATCCGCTGGAGGCTCTGGCGGACTATGGAGCGCTCGCGCGGGACGGGATCACCTGTACCTCCTGCCACCGGATGCTGCCCGGCCAGGGACCGGAAAGCCCGGCGATCGACCAGCCGCAGAACAACTGCGTGAAGGAGCGGCAGGACTTCCTCAACCCGGGAAACAAGGGCTTCGCGAAGACGTTCACCGGCAGCTACCTGGTGGGCGCTCCGGACCAGATCCTCGGTCCGTTCGAGGAGCCGCAGATCGTGCCGATGAAGGCATCGCTGGGCATCGAGCCGGTTCACTCGACGGCGATCCGCAGCTCCGAGGTCTGCGGGAGCTGCCATACGGTCCACCTGCCGGTGATGAACAAGGGAAAAGTGATCGGATACACCTACGAGCAGACCACCTATCCCGAGTGGGCGTTCAGCGCCTACCGCACGGGCGACACGCCGGACGGCAAGCTGCCCTACGGCGCGGGCTCGCTGGCGCAGTCGTGCCAGGGCTGCCACATGCCGAACAAGGACGCGGCGGGTAAGCCGCTGCGGAGCAAGATCGCGGGCATCCAGGAGCGCAGCAACTTCCCGCAGGCCGAGTATGCGCTCGGAGCGAAGGACATCGATCTCAAGGTGCGCGAAGGGTTCGCGCTGCACACGCTGGTGGGTTTGAACGTGTTCCTGGTCAAGATGGCGCAGCAGTTTCCGGACGTGCTGGGCATCCGCACCCAGGATCCGATGCTGGTGAGCAAGGGACTCGATCCGCTCCTGCTCACCGAGCAGATGATGCTCGACCAGGCCTCGCAGTCCACGGCGAAGATCGGCCTTTCCGTCGAGCGCAGGGACGGCAAGCTGGCGGGCACGGTGAAGATCGACAGCCTGGTCGGCCACAAGCTGCCGTCGGGCGTGGGCTTCCGCCGCGCCTTCGTCGAGCTGTCCGTGATGGACGTGAACGGCAACGTCCTCTGGGCTTCGGGCCGCACCAACGGCGCCGGGGTGATCGTCGACGAGAAGGGCCAGCCGGTGGCGGGGGAGCTGTGGTGGAACGACGACTGCTCGGCCCGGCTCAATCCGGACAAGCTGGTCTTCCAGCCGCATCACCAGGTGATCACCCGGCAGGACCAGGCGCAGATCTATCAGGAGCTGGTGACGGCGCCCGCGGGGAAGGATCCCAGGTGCGGCCTGCACGTGCCGGCCAGACCGCCGTTGACCACGAGCTTCCTGTCCATCTGCGGCCGGGCGAAGGACAACCGCATTCTTCCGACTGGTTTTCTTCCTGTTGCGGAGCGGACGAAGATCGCGGAGGCGTTCGGAGCGGGCGCGGACCTGGCCGAGGACGTCGAGCCGTCCGGCGTCGAGGGCGATCCGGACTACCGCGACGGCGGCGGCGATTCGCTGGTCTACGAGATCGATCTCGCCGAGCTGGCGGGGACTCCCGCCGCCGTGCAGGCGACGCTCTACTATCAGTCCATTCCGCCGTTCTATCTCCAGGACCGGTTCTGCACCTCGAAGAGCGCGGACACCCAGCGGCTCTACTTCCTGTCCGGTCATCTCAATCTCCAGGGAACGGACGCGGAGAGCTGGAAGCTGGAGCTGGTGAGCACCGGCCCGGTCGCGGTGAAAGGCCCCTGAAACGAAAAGTGCCCGCCCCCTTGCGAGGACGGGCGCTGATCAGGCTGAGCCCTTCTCTTTCTCCCTCTCCCCATCCCTGGGGAGAGGGCCGGGGAGAGGGGAATGGGATCAACCCTGATGGGATCAACCCTTACGGATAGCTGACCTTGAGCTGATAGGTCGTCCGGGTCGACGAGTAGCGGTAGACGCGCACGAAGACGTTGACCGCGGAGCCGCCCGAGTTGGTCCAGGACGCCGTGTCGGCCGTCGTGCCGCCGTTCAGCGAGCTCGCCACCGCGCTGCCCGTGGTCGAGTTGTAGAGGTAGAGATCGTAGTCCACGGAGAGGCCGTTGAGAAGCGCCGTCACCGTCTTGCCCGCGGGCAGGCTGATCCGGAAGTAGTCCTCCGTCCCTGTGGACGTGTCGTTGAGGAAGGTTCCCGAGATCTGGTTGCACGAGCCCGAGATCACCTGCGGCGCGGTGCGGGTGTTGTTCGTCTCCACCTCCGTGACGGCGGTGCAGATCGGGCAGGCCGACGTGGTCGCGGTCGCCTGGGCCGAGTTGGCGGAGTTGCAGGAGCCGTTCGACGACTGCACCACGTAGTAGTAGGGCGTGTTGCAGGTCAGGCCCGTGTTCGAGAACGAGGTGGTGGCCGACGTGCCGACGGACGAGTAGGGTCCGCCGCTGGTCGCCGAGCGCAGGACCGTGTACGACGTGGCGCCCGAGACCGAGCCCCAGCCGACGTTGATCTGCGTCGCCGACGCCGCCGAGGCGGTCACGCCGGTCGGCACGGACGGGGGCGTGCAGGGGCCCGTGGAAGTGTCGATACCGGCGATCGTCGTGGCGCCCGTGCCGCCGGCGTCGAGCCAGTTCGAAAGGCGGGTGCTGCTGGTGCCGCCGCCGGTCCAGGAGACGTTGAAGCGGCCGTAGTAGTCGGAGAGGTTGTTGCCCGTGGCGCCGCACGCGGAGGGTCCGCCGTGGAGTTGGCCGATGAAGCGGCCGGAGCTGTTGTAGAGCGGCGAGCCGGAGGAGCCGGGCTCGGTCACGCCCGGGATGGTGTAGGGACCCGGAGGATCGACGGCCCACTTGGCCCAGACGTGCGAGCCGTCGCCGGGCGACGTCGTGCCGCTGTAGCTCGTGGTCGCGGTGTTGGTGGTGACGTAGGTGATGCGCTTCTCATCGGTCGACGGGTGGTGGATCGACGCGCAGGGCACCGAAGCCGTGCATGTGAAGTCGCCGGTCGAGCGGTCCCATCCAGACCAGAAGTGATTGTAGGCCGTGACCGCGGGGTCGTCGAGCTCCACCAGGGTCATGTCCGAGGCCGAGTAGGCGGCGCGGAAGAAGGAGCCCGTGTGGAACTGGGACAGCGAGCCGTCGCCGGCCTGGCCGCTCTGCGTGCTGCCCGGGGTGCGGCAGAACGAGTTCTGATAGTTCCAGTACACCACCAGCGAGGCGGCGTTTCCGGAGTTGATCGAGCAGTGGTTGGCCGTCATGAAGAACATCTTGCGGTCGTTGGCCGTGTTGTTGACGAGCGAGCCCGTGCAGAAGGTCGAGCCGCCGGTCGAGATCACACCCACCGAGCGCATCTCCTCGCGCCACGTGTCCGTGGAGCCCAGGCAGGCGACGTCGAGGTTGCAGCTGCCGGACTTGTTGTAGGAGTCCGCGGAGATCGTGCCGAAGCCGCGGTAGCCCTGGTTGATCCAGCCGAGCTTGAGATCGAGGGCGTTCATCTCGCGCTTCGGCAGGGTGACCTCGACGACGAGGTCGGAGGTGATGACGACGGGCGTCCAGAGCTCGCCATGGGCCTCGTTGTCCGCGGCGGTGAAGACCCGCGAGATCTGGGTGCCGTCCGTCGAGTAGAGCAGCAGGCGGCCGCCCGGCGTCATGTTGTAGCGGGTGAAGCCGAGGTTCAGCGAATTCGTGCCTTCCCGGCCGATGACGCGCAGGCGCCAGATCATCTGTCCGTTGCCGAGATCCTCCCAGGTGCCCTTGCGGGCGGGCGTGATGGAAACCTTTTCGGGCACGGCGAACCGGGGGGGCAGCCCCTCCTGATCGCGAGCCACGTCTTCCTCGCCAAGCCGCAGGAGATCCAACTGCGAGCCGACGACGGAATCCACAAACGTGACATCGGCAACCGCATGCCGTGACGCGGTGGGTACCGCATCCGGTACGACGGCATGGGCTGCACTGCCGATGGCAAACAACATCAGCCAAGCAAGCTTACGGCGCATTTCCTTGTCCTCCCCTGTCCATGGACGGTCGCAGCTGCCTTGCCGCGGGCCGGGAACCGCGCAGAATCCCGACCAAACCGGCCGGGCAGATTCGAGCGCTAATCTTCAAGGTGCGTGAGGAGAGATTTTGAGAGCCGCATGAATTCGAGAGGAACGAGGGAGGGGGCTCCCTCTCCCCATCCATGGGGAGAGGGCCGGGGAGAGGGGAGTGGGATCAATTTCTCCCTCTCCCCAACCCTGGGGAGAGGGCCGGGGAGAGGGGAATGGGATCAAAGACGGGGGGATGGGATCAATAAATAGGCCCCCTCCCGTAGGGGGGG
>JANMTS010000111.1:0-43145 GCA_031390755.1 Holophagales bacterium | reverse complement strand
CGGTCTCGAGGCCCCAGGACCGCCCGCCCGGAAGGGTGATGTTGAGAGGGCAGCCGGTGCAGGGGGCGTCGGCCTCCTCGTCCCAGACATGAACCTGGATGCGGCCTCCCGGAAACACCTTGATCAGGAGCGGCTCCCCCTGCTGAGGGGCCGGGTCGGCCTGCACGAAAACGGAGGGATAGGAGCTCGCGGCGACTTCGAGGCTCACGGGACCGCCGGTGGTGAGCTGGAAAACGCCGTTCTCATCCGTTACGGCGGAGCCTGCACCGGGAGGGTCGATCACCGTGACGGTCACTCCCGCGACCGGCTCGTCCCGGACTCCATCCACGACCTTGCCCGTAAGGAGGTCGCCCGGTTCCAGCCGGACGACTGGAAGAGCGCGGCGCTCCTCCGGCTCCAGCGTGACCTCGCGCGTTGCGGGCTGGAACCCCGGCATGGCGATCGTCAGAGAGTGCTCTCCCGGTGAAAGCTCCTCGAACAGAAAGGCGCCCTCCTTGTCCGTGGGCGACGATCGCTCATCGGCCCGGAGAGACACCAGGGCGCCCGCGAGAGCCCGGTCCTCCGTGTCGAGGACTTTTCCCTGGAGGGAAGGGGTTCGCGCCAGCGGGCATAGAACGGAGCCGGGGACGGTTTCGAAGCGGCGCACGACCCGCGACCGCCCAGGCGCCTGACAGACGATCGACACGGGCTGCGAGCCGTCGATCCGGGACAGCACCGCATGGCCGGCGGCATCGCTGAGGGTCTGAAACTCGATGAGGCGGCCGTCCTCCCCTGCCTGAACCGCGCCGACCGTGACCCCCTCCAGGGGAGCACCGGCGGAGTCCGTCACGTCGACCTCCACCCGAAGCCCGTCTTCCAGAACCAGATCGCCCCGGTCGTAAACCGGCGGACCCTTGGAGGCTACCTTTCCCGGCGGCACCAGCGATCTGGGCTCGGGGACGAGAAACGCCTCGCTCTGCTCGGTCCGGCCGCCCTCGGTGGTCATGTCGAGCCTGTAATGGCCCGGCGCAAGGAGGACCGAGTAGCTGCCAGCTCCATCGGTGGTCACGCGCTTGACGAGGCGCCCGTCCTTTCGAAAGAGGGGCATTCCGAAGGGACGCCGCAAGGGGAGAGGGTCCGGCAAAAAGCCAAGCCGGGCTCCGGCGGCCGGAGCCCTTCCGATCCGGATGCGGCCGGTCACGAGAACCCCGGAGACCGGACCCGCCAGCGTGACCGGCCTTCCGGCCTCCAGGAACACGCGCTCACAAACCGTGGCGAGGCCGTCGCCGCCGACGCAAAGCATGGCGGGGCCGGCGGGCCCCTCTTGCAGAGCGACCGATCCCGCCCCGTCCTGAACCTCCAGAACCCTTCCCGGCACGCCGGGAGAGACCGGAGTCACCTCGACCCAGCGCCCCTTGGCCGGCTCACCGGTCAGGCGGACATCTTGCGCCAGCAGGGCCGGGCTCGGGCCGGCCACAAGAACGAGCAGGAACAGGACGGAGGCGTTCACAGTCAACGCGAACGGCTAGTAGTAGTTACAGGACCGGGAACACCAGATCGAGCTGCACGAGCAAGAGAACGACAGAGTCTGACCTGCGGGGGGAGGCGCGCAGCCGCATTGGCCCTGGCTGCAATAGGAGCAGCCTCCACCCCCGGACCCTCCTGAGCCGTAGTCCTGATACTCCGTATCGGCGCCGATTGGAACAAGCATCCCGCCAAGCGCCAGCGCCGACAGCAGCACGACAAGGACAACCACTTTGGCCTTCTCTCTCATGACCCTCTCTCCTTAGGGAAACCTTCGTACACTGCTGCACGGCCCCTGCGGGGCCGCGGAATCGCGGGACAGGATGAGCTGATCCTTCCAGAGCATGAAGAACTTGCTGGGGCAGGGAAGATCCCGCAGGGTCTCGGTCTGGATTCCCTTGGGATCCGGCCGAACGAGAACGGCTGTCCGCTCCTGAGGGTTCTGATGTTGGAGAATCCAGGGCGATCCATCCGCCGAGAGAGCAAGCATCAGCGAGAACATGGACGGAGTCTGCCGGTCTCGGTTTCTGCGCGCCGTCTCATCGACATCCCGGAGCCAGTCCTCCGACTTCTGCCGTTCGGGGTTCTCGACTGCCGCGCTCCAAGCAAGGCTGCCATTCTGGCGGTAGACCTGCAGGTCGCCGGTGAAGCTATCCAGCGAGTAGAGGAGCTCTTTCTGAAAGTCGTAACGCAGGAGGACCGTGCGGAGCCGGGTGGCGCCGACGATCGGTCGGATCTGGACCTCTTTGCCAAGGGTCTTGACAGGAAATTTGTCCCGGACGTTCCAGATCTCGATCCGATAGGGTGCCGTCTGGGGCGTGACCGCGACCGCGAAGGCTCCGATCCAGCAGAGGTCCGCAGCTTGCTCCGGGAGCACGAGGCTTGAGGTCTTCCCGTCCCAGCCCATCCATTGGAGCTCGTTGCCCGAATTGACCAGGCCGACGACTCCCCAGTCCGAGTCGACATCTACGGTCGAAGCCCCGAAAAGGTGCTCTTCGTGCATGACCCGGCCATCCAGATTGAGAACCTGGATCTTGCCGCCCGGCCGTTGAAAGGACCAGAAGTTGCCGGCGCGATCCACACCCATCTTGCTCGCTTTCAGATTGGACAGCGCGGACAACGCCAGCTTGGAGGGTGAAGGGGAGGACGAGCCAGCCCCCGCCAGCAGGGCCAGAACAAGAACGGTCGGGAGAATTTGCATAGTGTCTCGAGATCAGAGCACTTGACGAAAGGCCATGTCAAGGCGCCGGTAACCCAAGCAACTCGCGGACTGGTCTTCCAACGGCCAGACGGGACAAGAAAAGGGGCGTGCCTTGGCACGCCCCGGAGAGGAAGCTTCTGAAGGGAAGAGGAAGGAAAGAGCCTACTCGGCGGGAGCCGGCGCCTCCGGAGGGGGAGGAACGACCACCGCGGCCTTCTTCTTGCCGCGGAACGGCTGGATGCGAAACTCGGTCAGCTTCTCGCTCCGGCTGCCGTAGTGCTCCCGGAGGCTGGTGCGGAGGACCGTCGCCAACTTGCCTCCCTGATCGATCAGGGTCGCCAGCTCGTTGGAGGCCAGCTGCTTGGCCGCCGTGTGGATCGCCTGCGTGTTCACCTGTGCCAGCGCCTGGGCCAGAAGGCCCTCGAGCTTCTCGCGCTGGATCGTCAACTGCGGCAGATTGCCCTCGTTGTCCGCGAGGGCGGTCAAGAGCTGCTGCCAGTAGCTCAGATGATCGGAGTAGGACGTCAGTCTCGGCATGGTCGGTCTCCTTTGGGTTCGAGCCTTTTCCCGAGGCCCGTGCAAATCGCACCGTCATTGGCGCGACGCCGGAGAGTGTAAGCGACGTGCCGCGACAAGTTACGCTTTCCGCCACCACCAAAAAGTCCGTTTTCTATACATTTGGCGCTAAGTCCTTGCTCTTCAAGCAGAAAGAGCTTGCCAGCGAAATGGGGCCGCAGCCGGGTTGGCAGGCCGCCAGGCTCATGCCGGATCGCGCGGCTCGCTTTTCGGCTGAGCTGTACCCTTCCTTGTGGATGCAGGAAAGGACGGTTCCCATGGTGTGCAGGAGAGAGGCGGCGAAGCGGTGGATTCTGGGGCTGGCGGTTGCGGCCCTTCTGATTCCGGGCCTCGCTTCGGCCCAGCCGACGGCGGCCGGCTTCACGCAGCGGGTTCGCGAGGCGTTGGAGAAGACCCGCAACGTGAGCGTGGTCTATCAGGACGTGCTCGGCGAGGGGCCGGGGTCGTGGGATCCCGACCCGCGGTATCCGGAGGGGAAGGTCAACTGCCTCACCTGGTTGCATCTCCTGCTCGCCGAGGCCTATGGCAGCAATCCGGAGGAGAAGCTCGCGGTCATGGACCGCCTGCGCTACTTCGACGGCCACCCTGCCTTCGGGCTGCGCAAGCATTTCATCGATCAGTGGGCGGCTCTCGACCCGCTCCCCCTGCGGCGTGTCGACTTCTCGTTCTGCCGGTCGAGCGCCGTGCAGCCGTTCCATCTCGATCTGAGCCCGGGCACGTTCACGAAGAGCATCTCCTATGGCTGTCCGCTCTACCACCAGGACAAGACCGCGGTGGATCTGGAGGTGATTCCTCCGCATGGGCTGGTGCAGTGCGGGGGGATGCTGCCGGAGGGCTACTATGTCCTCTTTCCGGTGGCGACCGAGAGATATCTCCAGAAGTACGGTACCTTCAGCGGGCCGATGGCGCAGGTCCACTCCGTGCTGCTCGAAGTCGCGGCGGTATCGGGGGGGGTGGGGGGGGTGGGAGTGCCGCCCGAGTCGCGCGACGCCGCCCAGTACAAGGTGTTCCACGCGTCGATCTCCAGCGGCAAGGTGGTCGAGACCGAGCTGGCTTCCTATGTGCTGCACATGTGGAACCTCTATCGCGGCTATGTGGTCTACGAGCTCGTTCCCGACTGGGACTGGAAGAGCCAGCCGCCGCTCGACGAGGAAGCCCGCGCCGTCCTCGCCTGCGAGAAGCGTCTCGAGGGGAAGGTGGGGAAACTCTTCGAAAATGAGGTCCAGACGCGGCAGCCCTGAGCGTGTCACGCTTTCGAGGTGACCCTCACCTACACAGTTGACGGCCGGCTGGGTGCCGCTGTGGGGGAGATCTGTATTGTCGAACTTGAAGGATCGAGAGGCAAGGACATGACGATGGACAGTCCTGACGCGAAGAAACCCTCCCTTGGAGGCATTGGAGGCATCGGAGGCCCCGGGGGTATCGGCGGGATTCGCCGGCGCGCCGTGAGCGTGTCGACGGACAGCCTGGTGAACGTGCGGCCGTTGCTTCCCGACGGCGACCTGCCTCTGCTGATCGAGCCCGCGGTGCAGGGCCTGAACCTGGCGGCATGGGCCGAGAACAACCGCGCGCTTCTCGACGAGAAGCTGCTGCATCACGGCGGCATCCTGTTCCGGGGGTTCAGCCTGCCGGAGGCCGCCGACCTGGAGCAGGTCATCCAGGCGGTGTCGGGGGAGTCGCTGGAGTACCGCGAGCGCTCGTCGCCGCGCTCCGCCGTGGCCGGCAACATCTACACGTCGACGGACTATCCGCCGAGCCATCCGATCTTCCTGCACAACGAGAACTCGTACCAGAGCGTCTGGCCGCTCAAGATCTTCTTCCTCTGCCGCCAGGCTGCGCTGGAGCGGGGCGAGACGCCGATCGCGGACGTCCGCCGCGTCCTCCGGCACATCTCGCCGGAGATCCGCGAGCGGTTCGCGCAGAAGGGCTGGATGTACGTCCGCAACTTCGGCGACGGCTTCGGGCTCTCCTGGCCCACGGTCTTCCAGACGGACGACCGGTCCGCGGTGGAGGCGCACTGCGCCAAGAACGAGATCGAGGTGGAGTGGAAGGACGGCAACCGGCTGCGCACGAAGGCGGTCCGGCCGGCCCTGTCGAAACACCCGAAGACGGGCGAGGCGGTCTGGTTCAACCACGCCACGTTCTTCCACATCTCGACGCTGGAGAAGGACATCCGCGAAGGCCTGCTCGCCGAGTTCGGCGAGACGGACCTCCCCGCGAACACCTACTACGGTGACGGCTCGCCGATCGAGCCGGACGTGATGGAGCACCTGCGCGAGGCGTACCGCCGGGAGACGGTGAGCTTTCCCTGGCAGAAGGGCGACCTCCTGTTGCTGGACAACATGATGGTCGCCCACGGCCGCGCCCCCTTCTCGGGTCCGCGGCAGGTTCTCGTCGGGATGGCCGAGCCGGTCTCCCGGGCCCAGGCCCGGCTGTAAGGTCTGAAGGTAGCCCCATGCGCGCCATCTCCCGTCTGGTTTCCTTCCTGCTGCGGCTGTCCTCGGACATCCCGTTCTCCCGAGCGCGCATCATCGCGATCGCGATCACCGGCGTGGTGAGCGGCCTCGCGAGCACCGCGATGATCGCGCTGCTCACCACGATCATCACCAGGCCCGGATTGGCGGCGATGTCGCGGGTCTGGGCGTTCGCGGCGCTCTGCGTGGTGCTGCCCGCCTGCCGTTTCCTGTCGCAGTCGCTGCTCGTCGACCTCACGCAGAGCAGCCTCCTCGCGTTGCGCCTGCGGCTGTCGCGGCGCGTGCTCTCCGCGCCGTTGCGGCAGCTCGAGCAGGTGGGGGCGCCGCGGCTGCTCGCCACGCTGACCAACGACATCGGCACGATCGCCGACGCGATGTCGATGATTCCGCTGCTCACGATGCACCTGTCGCTCGTGGTGAGCTGCCTGGTCTATCTCGGCTGGCTCAACGGCTGGCTGCTCCTTCAGGCGTCGGTCTTCATCGTGGTGGGCATCCTTTCGTACCGGCTGGCGGCCAGCAAGGCGATGCACTTCTTCCGGCGGTCGCGCCAGAAGCTCGACGAGGTGTTCGGCCAGATCCGTTCGATGGTCGAGGGCACCAAGGAGCTGAAGATGCACGCGGGCCGCCGCCAGGCCTTCCTGAAGGCGGTCGAGTCCAGCACGCGCGAGCTGCAGAGCGCTCAGAAGACCGGCCAGATCGTGTTTTCGGCCACGTCGAGCTGGGGCCAGGCGCTGTTCTTCGTGTTGACGGGAATCATCGTGTTGGTCCTGCCGAGGTTCCAGACGATCGAAGCCCAGGTGATGGTCGGTTACACCATCGTCCTCTTCCAGATGATGGCGCCGCTGGAGGTGCTGCTGACGGCGCTGCCGGGCCTGGGACGCGCCACGGTGGCGATCGACACGGTGGAGGATCTGGGCTTCTCGCTGGAGGCCGAAGCGCCGGTGGTGGATCTGCTGGCGATGGAGAAGGCCTCGGCCGCGGCGGCGGGCTGGGACCGGCTGGAGCTGGTCGGCGTGGCCCACAGCTACCGCCAGGAGAACGACGAGAGCTTCCTGCTCGGCCCGGTGAACCTGACGTTCCGGCCCGGCGAGCTGGTCTTCGTGGTCGGCGGCAACGGCAGCGGCAAGACCACGCTCGCCAAGCTCCTGATCGGCCTCTACACGCCGGAGGAGGGAGAGATCGTCTTCGCGGGCGAGCCGGTCACGGACCTCAACCGCGAGACGTACCGGGAGCGGTTCTCGGTGGTCTTCTCGGACTTCTTCCTGTTCGACAACCTGCTCGGCCTGGACAGCGCCGCACTCGACGGCAACGCCCTGCGCTATCTCGAACGGCTCCAGCTCGACCGCAAGGTGAAGGTGGAGCAGGGCCGGTTCTCGACGCTCGCCCTGTCCCAGGGTCAGCGCAAGCGGCTCGCGCTGCTCACGGCGTTCCTGGAAGACCGCTCGATCTACCTCTTCGACGAGTGGGCCGCGGACCAGGATCCCACCTTCAAGCAGGTGTTCTATCTGGAGATCCTCCCGGAGCTCCGGCGCCGCGGCAAGACGGTGTTCGTGATCAGTCACGACGACCACTACTTCCACGTGGCGGACCGCATCCTGAAGCTCGACTACGGCCAGATCGAGTTCGACCGCTCGCTCGCCGAGCACGCGGAGGAGCTTGCCAGGACCATTGCCAGGACAACTGAGGGAGCTCTTCCGGCAAAGAGCTGATCCGGTTGGAGTACCTGATGCGGATGGTCCGACTCGAAGACGTTGCGAGCCTCCAGGAGCTGCTCGGCCTGCGGGCCCGCGAGGAGCCGGACCGGCGCGTCTACACGTTTCTCCAGGACGGCGAGGCCGAAGCCGGCCACCTGACCCACGCGGAGCTGGACCGCCGGGCCCGGGCCATCGCCGCGGCGCTCCGGAGCGCCTGCGAGCCCGGAGACAGGGCGCTTCTGCTCTTCCCCGCCGGCCTGGACTTCATCGCCGCGTTCTTCGGCTGCCTCTACGCCGGAGTCGCGGCGGTTCCCGCCTATCCGCCGCGCCCCCGGCGCGACCAGCCCCGGCTCGCGGCCATCGTGCGCGACGCCCGTCCGCGCGCCGTGCTCACCACGTCCGAGTTGCTCGCCACGATGCCGCGCCTCGCGGAGCAGCGGCCGGAGCTTGGCGAGCTGCGCTGGCTGGCGGTGGACGCGCTGGACGAGCCTTCGGGCGAGCCCGGACCTCTGGAGCGGCCAGATCCCGGGGCGCCCGCCTTCCTTCAGTACACCTCCGGATCGACGGCCGCGCCCAAGGGGGTGATCGTCACCAACCGGAACCTGGTCCACAACGGGACGCTCATCCGGGACGCGTTCGGGCAGGATGCGTCGTCGGTGGTGGTCGGCTGGCTGCCGCTCTACCACGACATGGGATTGATCGGGAACGCGCTGCAGCCACTGGCGAGCGGCGGCTCCTGCGTCCTGATGTCGCCGACGGCCTTCCTCCAACGGCCCCGGCGGTGGCTGGAGGCGATCAGCCGCTACCGCGGGACGACGAGCGGCGGTCCGAACTTCGCCTACGACCTGTGCGTGCAGAAGATCGGCTCTGGAGACCGCGAAGGGCTGGACCTGTCGAGCTGGCAGGTGGCGTTCAACGGCGCGGAGCCGGTCCGGGCCGAGACGCTCTTCCGCTTCGCCGAGGCGTTCGCCTCCAGCGGCTTTCGGCGCGAGGCGTTCTATCCCTGCTACGGCCTGGCCGAAGCGACGCTGTTCGTCACCGGCCCGCAGCGCGGACAGGCGGCGCGGGAGGCGTCGTTCCAGAGCGCCGCCCTGGAGCGGAATCGGGCGGTGCGCACCGAGGGAGAGACCGAAGGAGAGGAGACTGAGGGGGCGCGCCGGCTGGTCGGATGCGGTGAGGCCTGGGGCGGCCAGCGGGTCGAGATCGTCGATCCGGAGACCGGAGAGATCCTCCAGGCCGGACGCGTCGGAGAGGTCTGGATCGCCGGTCCCAGCGTCGCGGCCGGCTACTGGAACCAGGAGGAGGAGACGGCGGCCGCGTTCGGAGGCCGTCTGCCCGGCGAAGACCGTCCCTTCCTGAGAACGGGTGACCTCGGTTTTTTCGAGGGCGGCGAGCTGTTTGTGACCGGGCGGCTCAAGGATCTGGTGATCCTGCGCGGACGCAACCACTATCCGCAGGATCTGGAGCGGACGGCGGAGCTGAGCCATCCGACGTTGAGGCCCGGCAGCTCGGCTGGCTTCGCGGTGGACGTACAGGGCGAGGAGCGCCTCGTGCTGGTCTGCGAGGTGGACAGGCACTTCTCCGGCGCCCCGGAGGCGGTCGAGGGGGTCGCGTCCGCGGTGCGCCGGGCGGTGGCCGAGGAGCACGAGGTCCAGGTTCACGAGGTGGTGCTGATCCGCTTCGGGACGCTGCCCAAGACCACGAGCGGCAAGGTGCGGCGCCGGGCCTCCCGCACCGCGTACCAGGCCGGGGAGCTGACCGTCGTCGGCGCGAGCGCGCTTGGTACGGAGGCAGGGACGGAGGGCGGGACGCTCACCCGGGAGGCGCTGCTTGGCCTTCCGGCGGACGAGCGACCCGCCGCGGTGGCCGCCTTCGTCGGAGCCAGAATCGCCGCGGAGCTGGGGCTCGGCGTGCGCCGGCCGGGTCCGGACGAGCCGCTGACGGGCCTCGGTCTCGATTCGCTCTCAGCCATCCAGCTCCAGGCCGCGGTGGAGACCGCGACGGGCGTGCCGCTGCCGCTGTCCGAGCTGCTTGCGGGCTGCGGGTTCGGATCGCTGGTCGAGCGGGTGCTGGCCGGCCTGGAAACAGTTTCGCCGGCATTGCCGGCACTGCCGGAGTCCGGACCGGAGGAGAGCGACACGGGCGAGCTTCCCCTGTCGCCCGGGCAGGAGGCGATCTGGGTTCTCCACCGCCTCGCGCCGACGGGCACTGCTTACCACATCGCCGGGGCTGCGCGGCTGATCCCGGCCGTCGAGCCCGAACGGCTCGGGCGTGCCCTGCAGACGCTCGTGGACCGCCATCCGGCTCTGCGCGCCACGTTCGCCGCCGGCCCGGACGGCCCGGTGCAGAGCGTCGTCGAACACGCCGCCGTCACCTTCCACGCCGTCGACACGGCCGACATCGCCGACATCGGCGCCGACGAGCTGCGGGCGCGAATCCGCGAGGAGGCCTTCCGGCCGTTCGACCTGGAGAACGGGCCGGTCTTCCGCGCGGCCCTCTTCGGGGACGTCCTCCAGGTCTCGGTCGACCATGTCGCGGCAGACTTCTGGTCGCTGGCCGTGCTGGTCCGCGAGCTGGGTCTCCTGCTGGCCGGCGCCGAGCTGCCGCCCGCGCCGGCGGGCCGCTATGCGGAGTGGCTGCGGGAGAGCCGCAAGCCGGTGGATGAGGGATTGTGGGCCTCCTGGCGGGACCGTCTCGAAGGCGTTCCGCCGCTCGACCTGCCGACCGATCGGCCCCGGCCGCCGGTGCCGACCTGGACCGGCGGCACGCGGACCGTCCGGCTCGGACCCGGGCCGACCGCGAAGCTGCGAGCGCTGGCGCGCGCCTCGGGCTGCACGCCGTTCATGCTCCTCCTCACGGGGTTCCAGGCCCTGCTGGCCCGGTACAGCCGGCAGGAGGATTTCCTGGTCGGCGCCCCCACCTCGGGCCGGACCGGCCGCTATGCGGGCCTCGTCGGCTACCTCGCGAACCCGGTTGCGTTGCGGGCCGATCTGTCCGGAGACCCGACCGTGCCGGAGCATCTGGCACGGGTGCGCGCCACGGCGCTGGAGGCCTTCGGGCGCCAGGGCTTTCCGTTCCCGCTGCTCGCCGAGCGGTTACAACGAGATGCCGGCCGGTCGCCGCTCGTCCAGGTCATGCTGGCGCTGGAGAAGTCGCCGCTGCCGGGCCTCGAAGCGCTCACGGCCTTCGCGCTCGGCGAGCCCGGAGCGCGGCTCGCGCTCGGAGGCACGACCCTGGAGTCCGTACCGCTGGAGAGCCGTTCCGCCCAGCGCGACCTGACCCTGATGGCGGCGGAGCTGGACGGAGACCTGGGGCTCTCCCTGGAGTGGAGCGCGGACCTCTTCGACACCGCGACGGCCGAGCGCATGCTCGGGCATTTCGGCCGGCTCCTCGAAGGGCTTGCGGGGGCGACCGCCGCGCCGGACCGCCGGGTCGCCGAGCTGGAGATCCTGGACGAGGCCGAGCGCCTCCAGGTGGTCGTGGACTGGAACCGCACCGCCACGGCCTACCCGCGCGAGGCCACGGTGCATGGGCTCTTCGAGGAGCAGGCGGCGCGGACGCCGGATCGCGTGGCGCTCGCCGGGCCGCCCGCCGGTCTGGAGATGACCTACGGCGAGCTCAACGCGCGCGCCAACCGGCTCGCGCGGCATCTCCGAAGTCTCGGCGTGGGTCCGGAGTGCCTCGTGGGCGTGGCGATGGACCGGTCGCCGGAGCTGGTGACCGCGTTCCTGGCCGTGCTCAAGGCGGGCGGCGCCTACGTGCCGCTCGATCCGGGCCACCCTCGGGAGAGGCTCGCGGCGATGGCCGACGAGGTCGGGCTCTCCTTCCTGATCGTGGACGGGGAACGCTCGGGTCGGCCGCTGGCCGGGCGCGGGCTGACGACCGTCGATCTCCGCCGCGAGGCGCCGGCTTTGCGCCGCCGCAGCCCGCGCGATCCCCAATGGGGTCAGGCCTCGGCCAGGTCACGAAACCTCGTCTACGTCATGTTCACGTCGGGCTCGACCGGCCGGCCCAAGGCGGTCGGCGTCGAGCACCGCTCGGTGGTCCGCCTGGTCCGGGACACGGGCTTCGCCGCGTTCGGCCCGGACGAGGTCTTCCTTCTCCTCGCACCGACCTCGTTCGACGCCTCGACGCTGGAGATCTGGGGGCCGCTCCTGAATGGCGGCCGGCTGGCGTTGATGCCGCCGGGGCCGCCGTCGTTCGCGGAGCTGGGCGAGGCGCTCGAACGCCACCAGGTCACCACGCTCTGGCTCACGGCCGGCCTCTTTCATCAGGTGATCGAGGCGCGCCCCGAGATCCTGCGGCCGGTGCGCCAGCTCCTCGCCGGAGGCGACGCTCTCTCGCCCCCGGCCGTCGAGCGCTTCCTGCGCGAGCTGCCCGGGCGCACGCTCATCAACGGATACGGCCCGACCGAGGGGACGACCTTCACCTGCACGCACAGCCTCTCGGAGCCGTCCGGCGCGCCGTTGCAGTCGGTGCCGATCGGCCGGCCGATCGCCAACACGCGGGCTTATCTGCTCGACGCGGCCCTCGCCCCGGTGCCGGTGGGAGTTCCGGGCGAGCTCTACGCGGCCGGCGATGGGCTCGCGCGCGGGTACCTGGGCCGGCCCGACCTGACGGCCGAGCGCTTCGTGCCGGCTCCTCCGTCCGTCGGGGAATCTGGAGAGCGCCTCTACCGCACGGGCGACCTCGCGCGCTGGCGAGCCGACGGCACGATCGAGTTCCTCGGCCGCATCGACCAGCAGGTCAAGATCCGCGGCCATCGCGTCGAGCCCGGCGAGGTCGAGGCGGCGCTGGCCCGCCATCCCGCGGTCCGCCAGGCGGCGGTAGCCGTGCGGGACGAGGGCTCCTCCTCCGGGGGCCGGAGGCTCGTCGCCTGGGTCGCTTCGGACCGCCCCCTCGCCGCCGCCGAGCTGCGCGCGTTCCTCCTGGAACGGCTGCCGGAGCCGATGGTGCCGTCGGCGTTCGTGTCGCTGTCGGCGCTTCCGCTCAACCCCAACGGCAAGGTCGACCGCCGGGCTCTCCCTGACCCCGAAGCCGACGAGGCCGCCGATTTCGTGCCCCCGGAAGGCCCGGTCGAGGAGGCGCTGGCCGCGATCTGGACCGATCTGCTCGGTGTGGACCGGGTGGGCCGCGGCGACGACTTCTTCGAGCGCGGCGGCCACTCGCTGCTGGCCGCGCGGGCCGTGGCGCGGATGCGCGAGCCGTTCGGGGTCGAGCCGCCGCTGCGCGAGCTGTTTGAGAACCCGACGCTCGCGGGCTTCGCCGAAGCGGTCGAGCGCGCCCGCGGCGCGGTTTTGATCGGAAAGATGGGCCCGGAAGCACCGCCGCTCGTGCCCGTCCCCCGGGACCGCCCGCTGCCGCTCTCCTACGCGCAGGAGCGCCTCTGGCTGCTCGACCGTCTCCTGCCGGGAAGCCCGGTCTACAACGTGCCGGCTGTGCTCCGGCTCCGGGGCCGACTGCGCGGGCCGATTCTGGAAACTGCGCTGGCCGAGATCGTCCGTCGGCACGAGGTATTGCGGACGGGATTTGTAGAAGCGAACGGCCGGCCCGTGCAGCGGATCGCTCCGCCAGAGCCGCTCGCCGTTCCGCTGATCGATCTCTCGGGACCTCCCGCCTTTGCCGACGAGGCGCGGAGGCTGGCGGAGGCCGAAGCCCGCCAGCCGTTCGATCTCTCGCGGCCGCCACTCGTCCGCGCCGCCCGGCTGGTGCTCGGCACTGCGGAGCACTGGCTCCTCCTGACCTTCCATCATGCCGCGTTCGACGGCGAGTCGATCGCGGTGTTCCTCCGGGAGCTGGGCGGCCTGTGCGAGGCGTTCGCAAAAGGCCGTCCATCTCCTCTGCCGGACCTCGCGGTCCAGTATGCGGACTACGCGGTCTGGCAGCGGGCCTGGCTGGATGGTGGAGTGCTGGCGCCACGCCTGGACTGGTGGCGCCGGGCTCTCGAAGGCGCGCCGGCCGCGCTCGATCTGCCCACGGACCGGCGGCGGCCGGCGGTCCAGCGTTTCCGCGGCGCCGAGATGCCGGCCGGTCTGGACCCGGCGCTGCTCGACCGGCTGCGCGGGCTCGCGCGGCGCGAGGGCACGACGCTCTTCGCGGCGCTCCTCGCCGGCTTCGCCGCTGTGCTGGCGCGCTGGACGGGCGTCGAGGATGTCGTCGTCGGCACCGCGGTCGCGAACCGGGGACGGGCGGAGGTCGAGCCGCTCATCGGCTTCTTCGTCAACACCCTCCCGTTGCGAGTCCGCCTGGACGGAGACGGCGTCACGGGCCGCGATCTGATCGCCCGGGCCCGGGAGACGGCGCTGGGCGCCTTCGCCCACCAGGAGGTTCCGTTCGAGCGCCTGGTCGAGGAGCTTCAACCGCGGCGCGACCTGTCGCGGAGCCCCCTGTTCGAAGTTCTCCTCGTGCTGCGCGACGGCCCGGTCCCGGTGCCGGAGCTGCCCGGGCTCGACGTCGAGCTGCTGCCCGTCCACAGCGGCACCTCGAAGTTCGACCTGACGCTGTCGCTCACCGGGCAGGGCGGAACGCTGGAGCTGGACTCGGACCTCTTCGATCCGGCCACGGGCCTGCGGCTGACCGGTCATCTCGCGACCCTCCTCGCGGGGCTCGCGGCCGATCCGGACCTTCCGGTGGAGGATCTGCCGCTCCTGACTCCCCAGGAAGAACGGCAGGCGCGGGTTGAGTGGAATGCGACGGCGCGGCCGTTCCAGTCGTGCGGGCTGCACGAGCTGTTCGAGGCTCGGGCTCAGAGCGACCCGGAAGGAACGGCCGTGATCTGGGGCGACGAGCGCTGGACCTGCGCCCGGCTCGACCGCGAGGCCGGCCGGATCGCAGCCCTTCTCGTAGACCTGGGGGTGGGGCCGGATACGCTGGTCGGCGTCCTCGCCCGGCGCACCCCCTGGATGATCGCGGGCCTGCTGGCCGTGCTCAAGGCCGGCGGCGCCTACGTGCCGCTCGATCCGTCCTATCCCCGGGAGCGCATCGACTTCCTGATCGCCGATAGCGGCGCCCGGGTGGTGCTGGCGACCGAGGGGCTTGGAGAGGGTCTTGCGGTGGATCGGCTGCCGCTCGGCCCCGGCTCCCCGGAGATTCGGACGGCGTCCCGGCCTCCGGCGGCTCCCTCCCAGCTCGCGTACCTTATCTATACCTCGGGTTCGACCGGCACCCCCAAGGCGGTGGCGATCTCCCATGGCAACGCGGCGGCGCTCGTGGCCTGGGCGGCGGACGCGTTCCCCCGCGAGCACTTGGCGGGCGTGCTCGCGGCGACCTCCCTGGGCTTCGACCTCTCGGTGTTCGAGATCTTCGTGCCGCTCGCGCTCGGCGGCGCGGTGATCCTGGCGGACGACGCCCTCGCGCTCCCCGGCCTGGCCGCCGCGGCCGAGGTGACGCTCGTCAACACCGTGCCGTCGGCGATGGAGGAGCTGGCGCGGGCCCGGTCTGTTCCGGCGTCGGTCCGGATCATCAACCTGGCCGGCGAGGCGCTGCGGCGCGACGTGGCCGACCTCGCGCTCGCGCTGCCCGGCGTCGAGGAGCTGTGGAACCTTTACGGCCCCTCGGAGGACACGACCTACTCGACGGGTGCGGTGATCGGCCGCGGGACCGGCGCGCCCTCGATCGGCCGGCCTCTGGCCAACGGCCGGGCGTTCGTGCTCGACGCGGCCGGGCGGCTGGTGCCTGCCGGCGTGCCGGGGGAGCTGTGGCTCGGCGGCGCGGGTGTGGCGCGCGGCTACCTGGGCCGGCCGGACCTGACCGCGGACCGCTTCCGGCCCGATCCGTTCGCCGGGCTCGGGGACGACCCGGGCGAGCGCCTGTACCGGACGGGCGACCGGGTGCGCCGCAGCCCGGACGGCGAGCTGGAGTTCCTCGGCCGGCTCGACCATCAGGTCAAGCTGCGCGGCTTCCGCATCGAACCGGGGGAGATCGAGGCGGCGCTTGCCGGTCATCCGGATGTCTCCGAGGCGGCGGTGGCGGTCCGGAACGGCAGTCTGATCGCCTACCTCGTCGGCTCCAAACCTGTCGACCCTGAGACCGTTCGTTCGTGGCTCGCCGAGCGCCTGCCCGCGTTCATGGTCCCGGCTGTCTGGGTGGTTCTCGACGCCTTGCCGCGCACGCCGAACGGCAAGCTGGACCGCAAGGCCCTGCCCGAAGCGGAGCGCGGGCCAGCCGTCGCCGGGGAGACGGCGCGCACGCCGGTCGAGGAGATCGTGGCGCAGATCTGGGCGGACCTCCTCGGGGTCGAAGCCGTCGGCCGGAACGACGACTTCTTCGGGCTGGGCGGCCACTCGCTGCTCGCCGCGCGGGTCGCGGCCCGGCTTCGCGACGCATTCGGCGTGGACCTGCCGCTGCGCGCGCTGTTCGAGAGCCCGACTCCGGCGGCGCTGGCTGCGGCGATCGAGCGCGGCCGACAAGAGGAAGCCTTCGCACCGATCTCCGCGATCCCTGCCGGTGGGGAGACGCCTCTCTCTTTCGCCCAGGAACGGCTCTGGTTCCTGGACCGGCTGGAGCCCGGAAGCGTGGTCTACAACCTGCCGTTCGTGCTCCGGCTCACCGGCGAGCTGAGCGTCGGCCGGCTCCGCCAGGCGTTCCACCATGTGGCCGCGAGGCAGGAGGCGGTGCGCGCGGTGTTCAGAAGCCGCCCTCACCCCCCGGCCCCCTCTCCCGGTCCGCCCGAGTCCCCCGCCCCGGGAGAGGGGGAGGCGCACGGCTTGATCGTTGAGCTGCTTCCGGTCTCGGACTTCGAGCTGCGGGTGGTCGATCTGAGCGGTCGGCCCGAAGCCGAGGCGTCGCGGCTGGCGGACGAGCTGGCGCGGCGGCCGTTCGATCTGGAGTCCGGTCCGCTGCTCCGGGCGTGGCTGCTGCGGCTCGGCGGGGCGGAGCATCGGTTGGTCGTCGTCGCCCACCACGCGGTCTGGGACGGCGGATCGACCGGCGTGTTCCTGCGGGAGGTTTCGGCGGCGTACCGGGGCGAGGCTCTGCCGGAGCTGCCGGTCCGCTACGCGGATTGGGCGGCCTGGGAGAGATCGCGGACGGAAGGTGCCGAGGCGGGCCTCGCGTTCTGGCGCGGGCAGCTCGCGGGCGTCGAGGATCTGGACCTTCCCGCGGACCGGCCGCGGCCGGCGGTGCGTTCGTCCCGCGGCGCCGCCGAGCCGATCGCGCTGCCCGCGGAGCTCACCCGGCGGCTGCGCGGCCTGGCCCGGAGCGAGCAGGCGACGCTCTTCTCCGTGCTCCTCGCCGGGTGGGCCGCGCTCGTCGGCCGGCACGCCAACCAAGAGACGATCGCGATCGGCGTGCCGGTGGCGCGGCGCGACCGGGTGGAGACCGAGGGGTTGATCGGTCTCTTCCTGAACACACTGCCGCTGCCCGTGCGGGTCGACGGCGATGTCCCCTTCAGGGAGCTGGTGCGCCAGACGCGGGATCTCTGGCTCGCGGCCCACGCGCACCGCGACGTGCCGTTCGAGCGGCTGGTCGAGGAGCTGCGGCCGCGGCGCGACCTGTCGCGCACGCCGCTCTTCCAGGTTCTCCTCGCGGTCCAGGACGGCCCGGTCGAGGGGCTGCGGCTGCCCGGCGTCATGGCTCGCGATGTTCCGGTCCACACCGGCACTGCCAAGCTCGATCTTTCGCTGTCGCTCGCCGGTGCGGACGACGGCCTGTCTGGCGGTCTGGAGGTGGACGCCGCCCTGTTCGATCCGACGACCGTGCGCCGCTGGATCGACCGGTTTGAAACGCTGCTCGCGAGCGCTCTGGACGATCCAGAGCGGCCGGCCGGCGATCTGCCGCTGATGACCGAGTCCGAGCGCGCGGAGCTGACTGCCTGGAATGACACCGCGGCTCCGCTTCCGGATGTACATGGCCTCCACGAGCTGTTCGAGCGCCAGGCGGTCCGGACACCGGACGCCGTCGCCTTGATCCACGGCCGCGAGCGGGTCACCTACGCCGAGCTGGAGGCCCGGTCTTGGCGGCTGGCGCGCCGGCTCCGGAGCCTGGGCGTCGGCCCCGAGTCGCTGGTCGGGGTGCTCTCGGAGCGCACGCCGGACCTCGTGGTCTCGATGCTCGCGGTGCTTCGCGCGGGCGGCGCCTACGTGCCGCTCGATCCGTCCTATCCGCGGGAGCGGCTCGCCTTCCTGCTCGCCGACAGCGGCGCCCGGGTGGTGGTCGCGCAGGGATCGCTCGTCCCGCTCCTCCCGGACTTCCCCGGGGAGGTCGTCGAGGCCGGAGACGGTGAGGACGACGGGGACGGCTTCTGGGCGTCGGGCGCGGTTCACCCCGAGCAGCTCGCCTACCTGATCTATACGTCGGGCTCGACCGGCGTCCCCAAGGGGGTCGCGATCCGCCACGCGTCCGCGGTGGCGCGGATGGCCTGGGCCGCCCGCACCTACCGGCCGGAGGTGCTGTCCCGGGTGCTGGCGGCGACCTCGGTGGGCTTCGACCTCTCGGTCTTCGAGCTGTTCGCGCCGCTCTCCACGGGCGGCGCCGTGGTGCTCGCGGACGACGCGCTGGCGCTGCCGTGGCTGCCCGCCGCCGGAGAGGTCACACTGGTCAACACCGTGCCGTCGGCCATGGCCGAGCTGGTGCGGGCCGGCGCGGTGCCGGATTCGGTGCGGGCGGTCAACCTGGCCGGCGAGCCGTTCCCGCCCGAGCTGGCCGCGCGGCTTGGCGAGCTGCCCGGAGTGGAAGAGGTCTGGAACCTCTACGGCCCGTCCGAGGACACGACCTACTCGACCGGCGAGCGGGTCGAAACCAGCTCGGTGTCCCTGGTGCCCATAGGCCGGGTGCCGATCGGCAGGCCGCTGGAGAACGGCCACGCCTGGGTGCTCGACGCGCGCCTTCAGCCGCTGCCGCCGGGCGTGCCGGGCGAGCTTTGGCTCGGCGGCGCCGGCCTCGCGCGCGGCTATCTCGGCCGGCCGGATCTGACCGCCGATCGTTTCCGTCCCGATCCATTCGCGTCTCCTGTTGAGCCGGGCGCACGGCTCTACCGGACCGGCGACCTGGTTCGCCGGCTGCCCGACGGCCGGCTCGACTATCTCGGCCGCCTCGACCAGCAGGTCAAGCTGCGCGGCTTCCGTATCGAGCTGGGGGAGATCGAGGCCGTGCTTGCGGCCCATCCGGCCGTCCGGGAGGCCGCCGCCGCGGTCAGGAACGACGCCTCCGGGAGCCCGCGGCTCGTCGCCTATGTAGTCGCCTATGTAATTACCGTGGCCGACGAGATCGGTGTGGACCGGCTGCGGGACTTCCTGCGCGAGCGCGTCCCGGCCTTCCTGATCCCCGCAGACTGGGTATTCCTCGACGCGCTGCCCCGGACCCCCAACGGCAAGTTGGACAGAAAGGCCCTGCCCGATCCCGAAGCCCGGGAGGCCGTCGCGGCGTACGTGCCGCCGAACGGTCCGGTCGAGGAGCAGATCGCCGAGATCTGGGCCGCCGTCCTGGGCCGCGAGCGGATCGGCGCCGGGGACGACTTCTTCGAGCTGGGCGGCCATTCGCTTCTGGCCACGCGGGTGGTCTCGCGGCTGCGTACGGATTTCGGGGTCGAGCTGCCGCTGCGCAGCCTGTTCGAGACGCCGACCGTGGCCGGTCTGGCCCGGCGGGTCCTGGCCGTCCAGCATGAAGCCCGGCCGGCCCCGCCGCTCGTCCCGCTCGTCCCCGTCCGGGATCGCGCCGACCTGCCTCTCTCGTTCGCCCAGGAGCGGCTCTGGCTGCTCGACCGGCTGGAGCCTGGGAATCCGGCCTGGAACGTCCCGCTCGCAGCCTTCCTGTCCGGCCCGTTCGATCCGGCCCGTTTCGCCCGGGCCTGCGGCGAGGTCGTCCGGCGCCACGAGGTGCTGCGGACGGTGTTCAGGGCCGGCGAAACGGGACCGGTCCAGGAGATCCAGCCGCCGTCCCCACAGCCGTTCCCGGTGATCGACCTGTCCGGTCTCGGAGACAGAGAAGAGGAGCTCCTGCGGTTGGCCCAGGAGGAGGCGGTGCGGCCGTTCGACCTCTCCACGGGCCCTCTGCTGCGGACTGGCGCGGTCCGCCTCGGAGAGCAGGAGCACGTCCTCCTCCTCACCCTGCACCACGTGGCCGGGGACGGCTGGTCGCTGCGCATCCTGCTGCGCGAGCTGTCCTTCTTCTATGGAGATGAGGGGTCTCTGCCGGAGCTACCGCTCCAGTATGGGGACTGGTCGGTCTGGCAGCGCGGCTGGCTGACGGGCGATGTCCTGGACGGCCAGCTCGCCTGGTGGCGGGAGAAGCTCCGGGACCTGCCGCCGCCCGTGTCGCTCCCGCCGGCCCGGCCGCGCGAGGAGTCCGGCCGGCCGCGGGGAGCCCGCCTCGACACCGTCCTGCCGGAGCCGCTCGCGGCGGCGCTGCGCTCGCTCGGCCGGCGCGCGGGCGCCACGACCTTCATGACGCTGCTGGCCGGACTCCAGGGCGTGCTCGCGCGGGCCTCCGGCCAGACCGATCTCTGCATCGGCGCGCCGGTCGCGGGCCGCACCCGCGCCGAGACCGAGGGGCTGATCGGCTTCTTCCTCAACACCCTGGTTCTGCGGGCGGACCTGTCGGGCGACCCCACGTTCCTGGAGATGCTGGGCCGCGCCCGCGGCGAGACGCTGGACGCCTTCGCCCGCCAGGATCTGCCGTTCGAGAAGCTGGTCGAGGAGCTTCAGCCCCAGCGCGACCTCCACGGCTCGCCGTTCTTCCAGGTGCTGCTCAACACGCTCAACTTCGCGGCGGGGGGCACGGGCCTCGAAGACGCGCTCGATCTTCCCGGGGTTGGGCTCCGGCGGCTGGAGGTGCCCGAGACCACGGCCAAGCTCGACCTGACTCTGTATGTCGCCGAGACGGCGGAAGGCTTCCGGCTCCGGTTCCAGTACGACACTGCCGTGCTCGAAGCGGTCCAGGTCGAGCGCGCAGCGGCCCACTTGAAGGCGCTTCTCGAAGCAGTTGCGGCCGATCCGGGACTGCGCCTGTCGGAGATCCCGCTGGAGCCCGGGAGAAGCGCAGTCGATCGGACAGCTGGGCGGACCGCCGAACGCCGCGCTTGGCTCGACGGCACGCTCCACGGCCGGTTCGAGGAGCGCGCCGCGCTCGCACCCGAGGCTCCGGCGCTCGTGGACGGGGGCCGGGTCTGGACGTACGCCGATCTGCGGCGGGCCTCGGACGCGGTGGCGGCCAGCCTGCCCGGCCGGCCGTTGGGGACCACGATCGGTCTGCTGGCCGCCCACGGCGCGCCCATGGTGGCGGCGATGCTCGGCGCGCTCAAGGCCGGGCGGACCTACGTGCCGCTCGACGCCGCGCTGCCGCCGGCCCGGCTCGCGGCCATCCTCGCCGACTGCGGCGCGGACGAGATCCTCGTGGACGAGGCCCGCCTCGCCCTAGCTCAGACTTTGGCTCCCTATCTAATTGTCATCCCCGCCGAGCCGCCGGCCGGACCGGTGCCGCAGGTGAGGATCGACGTGCCCCCGGGGCTGCCGGCCTACATCCTCTATACCTCCGGCTCGACGGGCCAGGCGAAGGGCGTGGCCCAGACCCACCGCAACGTCCTCCACCACGCCGGGGCCTACGCCGACGCGCTCGGGCTCGGACCGGCGGACCGCGTGGCGCTGCTCGCCTCCTACGCGTTCGACGCCTCGGTCATGGACATCTACGGCGCCCTGCTGAGCGGCGCGGTGCTCCATCCCTTCGACGTGCGCGGCGAGGGCACGGCCCGGATCGCGCCGTGGCTGCGGCGCGAGGGGATCACGGTCTACCACTCGACCCCGACCCTCTACCGGCGGGTGCTCGACGAGGCCGGGGATGCCGGAAGAGACTCCTTCCCGGCCGTGCGGCTCGTCGTGCTCGGCGGCGAGCGCTGCCTGGCGCAGGATCTGGAGCGCTTCCGGCGGTTCTTCCCCGGGGAGAGCGTCTTCGTCAACGGCCTCGGCCCCACGGAGTCGACGCTCGGGCTCCAGCTCTTCGCGTCCGCCGCGGATCTCCGAGTGGAGCGCGGCACCGTGCCGGTCGGCCTGCCGGTCGTCGATACCCGGGTGACGCTCCAGACCGCCACGGGCCGGCAGGTCTCGCCGTACGGCGTCGGCGAGATCGTGCTCGCCTCCGGCCACGTCGCGCTCGGCTACTGGGGCCGCCCGGACCTCACGGCCGCGGCGTTCCGGCCCGATCCGGATTCGGACGGCGGTCGCGCCTACCACCTGGGCGACCTCGGCCGGTGGCTGCCGGACGGAGCGCTCGAGTTCGTCGGCCGCGCCGACCGGCAGGTGAAGATCCGCGGCCAGAGGGTGGAGCTGGGCGAGGTCGAGGCGCGGCTGAACGCTCTCCCCGGAGTGCGCGAGGCGGTCGCGGTCGCCCGGGAGGACGCCTCCGGCGACGTGCGGCTCCTGGCCTACCTGCTCGCCCCCGAGGGCCAGTCCGAACCGCGGGCGGACGACCTGCGGCGGGAGCTGCGGCTCCGGCTTCCGGACTCGATGATCCCGGCCGAGATCGTCTTCCTGCCGACCTGGCCGCTGACGCCGACCGGCAAGGTCGACCGGGCGGCCCTGCCCGATCCGCCCGCCCGGTCCTCCCAGCCTGGCGTCGCTGCCCAGGGGGCCGGTCCGCGGACCCAGGCCACCCCGGCAGAAGCCCTGCTCGCCGGGATCTGGAGCGAAGTTCTGGGCGTGGACGCCTTCGGGATGCACGACGACTTCTTCGGCCTCGGCGGCCACTCGCTGCTCGCCACCCGCGTCCTTTCGCGGGTTCAGAAGGCGTTCGGAATCGATCTGCCCTTGCGGGCGGTCTTCGAGGAGCCGACCGTGGCCGGCCTCGCGGCCCGCATCGAGGAGGCGATCGGGGGAGGCCGCGGCGGCCGGCCGATCCGGCCGATTCGGACGACCGCCATCGAGCCGCTGCCACGTCACGAAGGTGGCCTGCCGCTCTCGTTCGCCCAGGAACGGATCTGGTTCCTGGATCGCCTGGAGCCGGGCTCCGCGGCCTACAACATGCCGGCGGCCTTGCGTCTCTCGGGCCGGCTGGATGTCGCGGCGTTGCGCGCCGCCTTCTCGGCGATCGTCGCCCGCCACGAGGTTTTGCGCGCGACGTTCGTGGAGGCGGACGGCGCACCCTCGCTGGCGGTGGCGGAAGCCGACGAAGTGGCGCTGCCCGAGGTCGATCTTTCGGCGCTCGCGTCCGAGCGGCGGCGGCAGGAGGCCGGGCGGCTCACGCAGGCGGAGGCGGTCCGGCCGTTCGACCTCGCGCGCGGGCCGCTGCTCCGGCTGCTGCTGCTGAAGCTGGAGCCGCGCGAGCACCAGGCCCTGTTCGTCCTCCACCACGCGGCGGGCGACGGCTGGTCGCTCGGCATCGTGGCGCGCGAGCTCTCGGCGCTCTACCCCGCGCTGGCGGAAGGCCGCGAGCCGGCACTCGATCCGCTGCCGATCCAGTTCGCCGACTTCGCGGCCTGGCAGCGGGAGTGGCTCGGGAGCGGCGTGCTCGACGCCCAGCTCGCCTGGTGGCGCGAGCGGCTGGACGGTCTTCCGGCAGTGCTGGAGCTGCCCGCGGACCGGCCGCGCCCGGCGCGTCCCTCGACACGGAACGGCGCCCGGCCCTTCCACCTGGACGCCGGGCTGACCCGAAGGCTGCTCGACCTGGGCCGAGCCGAAGGGGCGACCTTTTACATGGTGCTGCTCGCCGCGTTCCAGGCCTGGCTGCACCGGCTGACCGGCGAGGACGACCTCGCCGTGGGCTCGCCGATCGCCGGCCGCACCGTGCTGGAGGCCGAGCCGCTGATCGGGCCGTTCGTCAACACGCTGGTTCTCCGTGGAGATCTGCGCGGCGATCCGGCGTTCCGGGAGCTGCTCGCCCGCACCCGCGAGGCGGCGCTCGCGGCCCATGCGCACCAGGATCTGCCGTTCGAGAAGCTGGTCGAGGCGCTACGGCCGGACCGCGCGCTCGGCCACTCGCCGCTCTTCCAGGCGCTGCTCGTCCTCCAGAACACGCCGGGCGGCGCCATCGTCCTGCCGGACCTGGAGCTGACCCCGGTGCCGCTCCCCTCGGGAGGCGCCAAGGTTGACCTGAGTCTCTCGCTCACCGAGATGGCCGGCGGCCTCACCGGTCTTCTCGAATTCGCCCGCGATCTGTTCGACGAGACGACCGCCGAGCGGATGGCCGGGCAGCTCGTCACCCTGATGGCCGGGCTTGGGGAAGACCCGGGCCTGGCGCTCTCCGAGCTGCCGCTCCTCGCCGAGTCCGAGCGCCACCAGCTCCTGGTCGAGTGGGGGGACACCGCTGCGAACGACGCTCGCGACGGTCTCTGCCTGCACGAGATCCTCGCTGCGCGGGTGGCGAAGCATCCCGAAGCCGTAGCGGTCGTGACCGCGGATGGCGGCGACGAGCTCACCTACGGCGAGCTGTGGCGGCGCAGCGGGCGGCTCGCCTCCCGCCTCGCCGCAGCGGGGATCGGCCCCGGCTCGTTCGTACCGCTGCTGTTCGATTCGGGTCTCGATCTGGTCGTGGCCATGCTGGGGGTGCTGCGCTGCGGCGGCGCCTTCGTGCCGCTCGACGTGGATTGGCCCGAGGCCCGGCTCGCCGGGGTGCTCGACGAGCTGGCCGATCTCTCGGGCGGGCTGGTGCTGCGGGCACCGTTGGAGATCGATTCGGAGTTGGATGAGGCTCCGGGGGTCGCCATGGGTCCGGAATCTCCGATCTATGCAATCTACACCTCCGGCTCGACCGGCCGGCCCAAGGGGGTGTCGATCCCGCACCGCGGCATCGTCAACCGCTTCCTCTGGATGGAGCGCTTCTTCGGCGCAGGGGCTGCTGGATCGGTCCTCCAGACGACGCGCTGCATCTACGACAGCGCGGTCTGGCAGATCTTCTGGCCGCTGACCCTAGGCGGCCGGACCGTGCTCACGTCGTCCCGGGCCGGCCTCGATCCGGACGCGGTGTCCGGCCTGATCGAGCGCCACCGGATCACGATGACCGACTTCGTGCCCTCGGTGTTCAACCTGGTCGTCGAGCGCCTGGTGGCCGGCGACGAGCCTGCTCAGCGACTAGGCGTGTTGGACTCCCTGCGCGCGGTGGTGGTGGGCGGCGAGGAGATGGAGCCGGGAGCGGCGCGCGCCTTCCGCCGGCTGTTCCCGGATGTCCGCCTGGTCAACCTCTACGGTCCGACCGAGGCGAGCATCGGCTGCATCTGCCACCCGGTGGGCGACTCGACGCCGGCGCGGGTGCCGATTGGGCGGCCGATCTCGAACGTGGCCGCGCTGGTGCTCGACCCCGGCGGCCGGCCCGCGCCCATCGGCGTGCCCGGCGAGCTGTGCGTGGCGGGACGCTGCGTCGGGCACGGCTATCTGAAGGACGAGGAGAAGACCCGCCGCGTCTTCGTGGCCAACCCCTTCTCCGAGACCGGCGGCCTCCTCTACCGGACGGGCGACCGGGCGCGCTGGCTGCCGGACGGCACGCTGGAGTTCCTGGGCCGGCTCGACCACCAGATCAAGGTCCGCGGCGTGCGCATCGAGCCGGCGGAGATCGAGGCGGCCTTGCGGGACATCCCGGGAGTGACCCAGGCGCTGGTGCTCGCGGTGGGGGACGGTTTGGATCGCCGGCTGGCGGCGTTCGTAGCCGGAGACGGAATGACGGGTCCCGAGCTGCTCGCCCGGCTGCGCGACCGGCTGCCGCGCGCGCTGGTGCCGGCCTCGGTCTCGGTGCTGCCCGCGCTGCCGCTGACCGCCGCCGGCAAGATCGACCGCAAGGCGCTCGCCGCGCTCGCGCCGGCCCCGGGGCCGACCGTTCTGAAGGGCCGGCGCAGCCGCTCACCCCTGCCGAGGAGATCCTGGCGGGAATCTGGGCCGAGGTCCTATCCGGGGTGTCCGGCGTCGCTCCCGGCTCGATCGGAGTACACGACGACTTCTTTGCGCTGGGCGGCCACTCGCTGCTCGCGACCCGGGTGATCTCGCGCGTCCGCCGAGCGTTCGGGGTGGAGCTGCCGGTCCGCGCGCTGTTCGAGGAGCCGACAGTGGCCGGGTTGGCACGGCGAATCGGGGAATCCGAGGGGGAGGCGCCGCCACCGATCGAGCCAGCCGCTCGCGACCGCGGGCTGCCGCTCTCGTTCGCCCAGCAGCGGATGTGGTTCCTCGACCGGCTGTCGCCCGAGTCGGCGCTCTACCACCTGTTCCTCGCCGCGCGCCTGCGGGGTCCGCTGGCCCCGCCCGCCCTGGCCGGCGCGCTCTCGGAGATCGCGCGCCGCCACGAGTCGCTGCGCACCACGTTCCCGGCCCGGGACGGCCGGCCGGTGCAGGCGATCGCCCCGCCCGCGCCCGTCCCCCTGCCGGCGATCGACCTGGCCGGACTGCCGGAGGAGAGGCGGGACGGCGAGGCGCGGCTCCAGGCCGCGCTGGAGGCGCACCGCCCGTTCGACCTCGCCTCGGGTCCGCTGCTGCGCTGCCGGCTGCTGCGGCTCGGCGGGCCGGAGCACGCGCTGCTGATCCACGTCCACCACACCGTGTGCGACGGCTGGTCGATCGGCCTTCTGGAGAGCGAGCTGGCCGTCCTCTATGAGGCGTTCTCGCAGGGCCGGCCCTCGCCGCTGCCGGAGCTGCCGCTCCAGGTGGCGGACCATGCGGTCTGGCAGCGGAAGTGGCTGGCCGGCGAGACCCTGGAGCGCAAGCTGGACGGATGGCGCCGCCGATTGGAGGGCGTGCCGCCGGTGCTCGACCTGCCGGCCGACCGCGCCCGGCCTGCGGTCCAGACCTACCGCGGCTCACGGGTCCGGGCGGTGATTCCGCCGGCCACGGTCGAAGGGCTCCGCGCCCTGAGCCGCGCCTCGGGCGGCACCCTGTTCATGACGCTCCTGGCCGGCTTCGGCGCGCTGCTGAGCCGCGCCAGCGGCACCGCGCGCCTGGCGGTCGGCACGCCGGTCGCCAACCGCGGTGCGGTCGAGCTGGAGCGGCTGATCGGCAACTTCGCCAACACCCTGGTCCTGCCTCTGGATCTCGACGGCGATCCCTCGTTCCGCGAGCTGCTGGAGCGGGCGCGCGCCTCCGCGCTGGCCTCGTTCGCGCAGCAGGATCTGCCGTTCGAGCTGCTGGTCGAGCGCCTTGCGCCGCGCCGCGACCTGTCGCACAACCCGGTCTTCCAGGTGCTCTTCGGGCTGCACGCCTTCCCGGAGCGGCCGGCCCGCTTCGGCGATCTGGATCTCCTGCCGATCCCCGTGGAGCCGGGCACGGCTCGCTTCGATCTGGCGCTCGATCTCACCGAGACGCCGTCGAGCGTCGCCGGCTCCTTCGAGTACGCGTCCGACCTGTTCGACGCCCCGACGGTGGCCCGCCTCCACGGCCGGCTGCTGACCCTGCTCGACGGCGCCGTGGCCGATCCGTCGGCGCGGCTCTCGGATCTCCCCGTGCTCACGCCGGTCGAGCGCCAACAGCTTCTCCACGAGTGGAGCGTGAGCAACGACGTGGAGCCCGGCGAGGGCTGCCTGCACGAGCGGGTCGAGGCCTGGGCGGACCGCCGGCCGGACGCCGAGGCCGTCGTCTGCGGCGCCGTGCGCCTGACCTACCGCGAGCTGGACCGCAGGGCCAATGCGCTGGCACGCAGCCTCCGCCGGCTCGGAGTCGGACCAGAGACGCCGGTCGGCCTTTATATAGAGCGCTCGGCGGACATGATCGTCGGACTTCTCGGCATCCTCAAGTCCGGGGGCGCGTACCTGCCGCTCGATCCGGCCTACCCGGCGCAGCGGATCGCGCGCATCCTGGCGAATGCGGCGCCGCCGGTCGTCGTCACCCGGGAGAGTCTGGAGCCGGAGCTGCCGCCGATCTCTGGACACCTGATTCGGATCGAGGATCTGGGAGAGGAAGGCCGTCGGCCGCGACGCCCGTCGAACACCGCCGCGCCCGCGAACCTGGCCTACGTCATCTATACCTCGGGCTCGACCGGCCAGCCCAAGGGGGTGGAGATCACCCACCGCAGCGCGGTCCACCTGATGTCCGTGGCCCGCCGCCAGTTCGGGTTCGGCGAGCACGACGCCTGGACCGTCTTCCACTCGTTCGCCTTCGACTTCTCGGTCTGGGAGATCTGGGGCGCGCTCGCGCTCGGCGGCAAGCTCGTCGTCGTGCCGCTGGAGGTCGCCCACTCGCCTTCGGATCTCCGCGACCTGCTGCGGGCCGAGCGCGTGACCGTGCTCAACCAGACGCCCTCGGCGGTGCGGCAGCTCGCCGCGCTGGACGGGCCGCCCGCGCCGCCCGCGCCGTCACTGCGCTTCGTGGTCTGCGGCGGCGAGGCGTTCCCGCGCGAGCTGGCCGCGAAGCTGGGCGGCTGGGGAGCGCCGATCTGGAACTTCTACGGCCCCACCGAGGCGACCGTGTGGTCCTCGGCCGGGCAGGTCTCCGCCGTTGCTGGCGAGGAGGGAGTGGGGAACCTTGGCCGGCCCCTGCCAGGCTATCGGCTGGCCGTGCTCGATCCCGCGGGCAACCTCGTGCCGGCCGGCGTTCCCGGCGAGCTGCGGGTCGGCGGCGCCGGGCTCGCCCGCGGCTATGCCGGCGATCCGGCGATGACGGCGAGCCGCTTCGTGCCCGATCCGTTCGGCGGCGAGCCCGGGGCGCGGCTCTACCGGACCGGCGACCTCGTCCGGCATCAGGCGGACGGCGGCATCGAGTTTCTCGGGCGCATCGACCACCAGGTGAAGCTGCGCGGCTTCCGCATCGAGCTGGGAGAGATCGAGGCGGCGCTGGGATCGCATCCGGGAGTGGCCGAGGCCGTGGTGCTGTTGGGCGAAGGCCCGGGCGGGCCGCGGCTGGCCGCCTATGTCGCCGCCCGGGAGGGCGGCTCGATCTCCGCGGCCGAGCTGCGGGCCTGGGTGCGCGAACGGGTGCCGGAGTACATGGTCCCGTCCGCGTTCGCCGTGCTGCCGGCCCTGCCACTGTCGCCGAACGGCAAGGTCGACCGCCGGGCCCTCGCGGGAATCGAGCCGGCGGCCGAGGGCGCCGCCGGGCGCCCTGGGGGAGAAACTCCGCGCACCGCGGTCGAGGAGATCCTGGCGTCGATCTGGCGCGAGGTTCTGGAGATCGAGGCCGTGAGCCGGCGCGACGGTTTCTTCGACCTCGGCGGGCATTCGCTGCTCGCCACGCGCCTGGTCTCCCGGGTGCAGGCGGCGCTCGGCGTCGAGCTGCCGTTGCGCGCCGTGTTCGAGACGCCGGTCCTGGAAGACCTGGCCGCGGTCGTCGAGCTGGCGCTGGGCGCGGACCCCGCGGCGCGGGAGCCGATCCCCCGCCGGGAGCCCGGCGCCGCAGCCCCGCTCTCCTTCGCCCAGCAGCGGCTCTGGGTGCTGCACCGCCTGGAGCCTGGCTCGTCGGCCTACAACGTGCCGGCGGCGGTCCGCCTCACCGGTCCGCTGGTAGTGCCGGCGTTCGCCGCGGCGCTCGGGGAGGTGGTCCGCCGCCATGAGCCACTGCGCACCCGCTTTGCCGAGCCGGAAGGAGAGCCGGTCCAGACGATCGAGCCGTTCGCGGGCTTCCCGCTCCCGGCCGTCGATCTGGCCGGGCTTCCCGCGGGGCTCAGGGAGACCGAGCTGCGCCGGCTCGCCGGCCAGGAGACGCTGCGGCCATTCGACCTGGAGACGAGGTCACCGCTGCGGGCGGTCCTCCTCACCCTGGACGCTGGCGAGCATGCGCTCCTGGTCGCGCTGCACCACATCGCTGGCGACGGCTGGTCGCTGGAGGTGCTGATGCGCGAGCTCGGCCTCCTGTACGGAGCGTTCTCCGAGGGCCGGCCCTCGCCCCTGCCGGAGCTGCCGGTCCGGTACGCCGACGTGGCGGCCTGGCAGCGGACCCGGCAGGAGGTCTTCGCGGCTCAGCTCGACTGGTGGCGGGAGCGGTTCCGCGACCTGCCGCCGCCGCTCGATCTGCCGGTTGCGCGGCCGAGGGGAGGAGCGCGGCGCGGCGCCCGGGCGACGGTCCGGCTGCCGGCCGAGCTGTCCCGGAGCCTGCGGGCGCTCGCCGGCCGCGAGGGCGCGACCCTGTTCATGATCCTGCTCGCCGGGTTCGAGGCCCTGCTGATGCGCGTCACCGGCCAGACCGACCTCTGCGTCGGCACGCCGGTGGCGGGGCGCGGCCGGCTGGAGACCGAGGGGCTGGTCGGCGTTTTCCTGAACACGCTGGCGCTGCGGACCGATCTCTCGGGAGATCCGTCCTTCGGCGAGGCGCTGGCCCGGGTCCGCGAGGCGAGCCTCGGGGCCTACACGCATCAGGACGTGCCGTTCGAGGCGCTGCTCGAAGCCCTGCGGCCGGCGCGCGACCTGGAGCGGACGCCGCTCTTCCAGGTGCTGTTCAACCTTCTCGCCTTCGGTGCGGGCGACCCGCCGCCGCTGCCCGGGATCGCGGCGGCATCGATCGAGCTGCCGGCGCTCGCGCCCAAGTTCGACCTGACGGTCTACGCCATCGAGCGCGCCTCCGAAATCGAGCTTCAGCTTCACTACGACGCCGCGATCTTCGACGCCGTCCAGATGGAGCGCATGGCCGGGCACTACAGAGCCGTGCTGGCGGGGGCGGCGGCCGATCCCGGCGTCCGGATCTCCGAGCTGGTCCTGGATGGGGCCGCGCGGCTCGGACCGAGGCGCCAGGAGGAGGTGACGGGCTCGATCCCGGAGCGGTTCGCGGCCGTGGTCCGGACTTTCGGCGACCGGCCGGCGCTCGTGGACGGGTCGGAGACGTGGACCTACGAGCGGCTCGACCGGGCTTCGGACCGCATCGCCCGCGCTCTTCTCGGGACGGCCGGCCCGGAGCCCGGACGCGTCGCCCTGTTGTTCGACCACGGCGCGCCGCTCGTCGCCGCCATCCTGGGCGCGCTCAAGGCCGGCTGGACCTACGTGCCGCTCGATCCGGGGTCGCCCGCGGCGCGGCTGGCCTTCCTCCTGCGCGACGCCGAGGCCGGCGTGATCGTGGCCGACCGGGAGAACCTCGATCAGGCGCTCTCTCTTGCCAATGGCCTCCCAGTGCTCGACGCGGACGCGCTGCCGGAGGGCGATCTGCCTCTGCCGGCGGTGTCCGGAGACGCTCCGGCCTACATCCTCTACACCTCGGGATCGACCGGCGAGCCGAAGGGCGTGGTTCAGAGCCACGTCAACGTCCTGCATCACATCCAGGCCTATGCGGATTCCCTGGCGCTGACGCCGGAGGATCGGATCGCCCTGCTCGCCTCCTGCACCTTCGACGCCGCGGTGATGGACGTGTTCGGCGCGCTGCTCAACGGCGCGGCCCTTCATCCGTATGACGTCAAGAAGCAGGGAGTCGAGCCGCTGGCGGACTGGATCGACGAGCACCGCATCACGGTCTACCACTCGACGCCGACTCTGTTCCGCGCGCTGACCGGAGAGTCGGGCCAGCGGCGATTCGGCTCCGTGCGCCGCGTGGTGCTCGGCGGCGAGAAGTGCGTGCGGCGCGATCTCGACCGCTTCCGGCGCGCCTTCCCCGCGGATTGCGTCTTCGTGAACGGCCTTGGGCCGACCGAGTCGACGCTCGCCCTCCAGCACATCGCCGACGGCCGCCACTCGGAGCGCGACACCGTGCCCGTGGGCTTCCCCGTCGCGGACACCGAGATTCGCCTCCTCAACGGTGCGGGCGGGCAGGCGGCAATCTATGGCGTCGGCGAGATCCTGCTGCGCAGCCGCCACCTGGCGCTCGGCTACTGGCGCCGGCCGGAGCTGACCGCCGCCGCTTTCTTTGGCCCGGACGCCGACGGCTGGCGCACCTACCGCACCGGCGACCTCGGCCGCTGGCTGCCGGACGGCGGCCTGGAGTTCGTCGGCCGCGCCGACTCGCAGGTGAAGATCCGCGGCCAGCGTGTCGAGCTGGGCGAGGTCGAGGCGAAGCTCAACGGTCTGCCCGAGGTGCGGGAGGCCGTGGTCGCGGCGCGCGAGGACGGCCGCGGCGAGCTGCGCCTGATCGCCTGGATCCTCTCTCCGGACTCCGAGCCGTCTCCCGCCGAGCTGCGCCGGGCGCTCCGCGAGCACCTGCCCGAGGCCATGGTGCCCTCGGCCTTCGTGCTCGTGCCGGAGTGGCCGCTCACCCGCACCGGCAAGGTCGATCGCGCCGCGCTGCCTGATCCCGATCCCGTTCAGCCCTCGCTGGAAACTGCCGCCGGAACCGGCGCGGACGACGGCCCGACGACCGCCACCGAGGCGATCCTGGCGATCCTGGCGGCGATCTGGGAGGACGTGCTCGCGGTGGACGCCGTCGGGCCGCACGACGACTTCTTCGACCTCGGCGGCCATTCGCTGCTCGCGACGCGGCTGATCTTCCGGGTCCGCCAGGCGCTGGGGACGGAGATCGGGCTGCGCGATCTGTTCGAGGCTCCGACCGTGGCGGGGATGGCGGCCCGGGTGGACGAGCTGCGAAACGGGGGCTCGGATCCGACTCCGGACGAGCCGCTCGAATCGCTCCTCCGGATTGCGCCCGAGGACCGGCACCTGCCGTTCCCCCTGACCGACATCCAGCAGGCCTACTGGGTCGGCCGCCTCGGCGCCATCGACCTGGGCAACGTGGCCTCCCACCGGTACTTCGAGATCGAGGGCGATCTGGACTTCGAGCGCTTCGAGCGGGCCTGGCAGTCGCTGATCGACCGCCACGACATGCTGCGCGCCGTCTTCCTGCCCGACGGCAGCCAGAAGATCCTCCGCGACGTGCCGGCCTACCGCATCGAGCTGGAAGACCTGGCGGGGATGACCGGAGAAGCTGCGGCCGAGCGCCTGGAGGCGAGCCGGGAGCGGATGTCCCACCAGGTGCTCGCCACGGACCGCTGGCCGCTGTTCGAGATCCGGGCGTTCCTCCTGGGGGGGCATGGGATCAACCGGGTGCGGATCTGCGTCAGCTTCGACTACCTGATCGCCGACGCCTGGAGCAACCGGCTGCTCACCCGCGAGATGCAGCGGCTCTACCTCGGCTTCGAGCCGCCACCGCCGCTGTCCCTGTCGTTCCGCGACTACGTGCTGGCCGAGCTGGCGTTGCGCGAGACCGGCCGGTACCGCCGGGCGCGCGCCTACTGGCTGAAGCGGCTGGAGGATCTGCCTCCCGGGCCGGAGCTGCCGCTCGTCCAGAGCCCCTCGGCGCTCACCCGTCCGATCTTCCGCCGCCGCCGGGGCGGGCTGCCGGCCGACGCCTGGCAGAGCCTGCGGCGCCGCGGCCTGCGCGCCGGAATCACGCCGTCGGCCCTGCTGCTCGCGGTCTTCGCCGAGGTGCTCGGCGCCTGGAGCAAGACGCCGCGCTTCCGGATCGTCCTCACCCTGTTCAACCGGCTGCCGTTCCACCCGGAGGTCGGCTCGCTGCAGGGCGACTTCACGTCGACGCTCCTGCTGGAGCTGGAGCGCGCGCCGGCCGAGCCCTTCGAGCGGCGGGCGCGCCGGGTCCAGCGGCAGCTCTGGAGCGACCTCGACCACCGCACCGTGAGCGGCGTGGAGGTGCTGCGCGAGCTGGGCCGCACCACGGGAGGCGCCGCGCGCGCCGCGACGCCGATCGTCTTCACGAGCACGCTCGACCTTGGCGATCTGGATCGCGGAGCCGCGCCCGAAACGCCGCTCGCCGAGCTGGTCTACAGCATCTCCCAGACGCCGCAGGTGCTCCTCGACTTCCAGGTGATGGAACGCGAGGGGCGGCTGGAGCTGAACTGGGACGCGGTCGACGAAGCCTTTCTGGAGGGGATGCTCGACGACATGTTCGCCGTCCAGGGCGAGCTGCTCCGGCAGCTCGCCTCGGAGCCGGACGCCTGGTCCGGGCCGCTCGCCGCCGGCCTGCCGCCCGCCCAGCTCGCGCAGAGAATCGCGGTCAACGCGACCGCGGCGCCGGTGCCCGCCGGCCTGCTCCACGAGCCGTTCCTGGAGCGGGCGAGGCGCGAGCCGGAGCGCCTGGCGGTGGCCGCGCCGGACCGGCGGCTGACCTACGGCGAGCTGCTGGCGCTCGCGGATGCGGCTGCCGCGCGGCTGAGACGGCTCGGCGTCCGTCCGAACACGCTCGTGGCCGTGGTGATGGAGAAGGGCTGGGAGCAGGTCGTCGCCGTGCTCGCGGTGCTCCGCGCGGGCGCCGCCTACCTGCCCATCGATCCCACGCTCCCGGACGAGCGCCTCGCCTGGCTGCTGGAGAACGGCCGGGTGGAGGTCGCGCTGACCCAGGACGGCCTGCTCGACCGGCTGCCGTGGCCGGCGGGCGTCCAGGCGCTCACCGTGGAGGGGGCGACCGCGGAGCCAGGAACGGAGGATCTCCACCATCCGCTCCAGGCGCCGGACGACCTCGCCTACGTCATCTTCACCTCGGGATCGACCGGCCAGCCGAAGGGCGTGATGATCGACCACCGCGGCGCGCTCAACACTGTGGCCGACATGAACGCGCGCTTCGGGATCGGGCCGGACGACCGGGTGCTGGCGCTCTCGGCGCTCAACTTTGACCTCTCGGTGTACGACGTCTTCGGCCTGCTCGCGGCCGGCGGCGCGATCGTCTTTCCGCGGGTGGACGATGCGCGCGAGCCTGCGCGCTGGGCCGAGCTGCTGCGCCGCGAGCGGGTCACGGTCTGGAACACCGTCCCGGCGCTGATGGCGATGCTGGTCTCCGAGCTGGAGGGGCGCGGCGAGCCGCTGCCGCCCGACCTGCGGCTGATCCTGATGAGCGGCGACTGGATTCCGGTCGACCTGCCGGGCCGCATCCGCGAGCTGTCCCGATCCAGATCGAATACGGTCGAGATCGTCAGCCTGGGCGGCGCCACCGAGGCGTCGATCTGGTCGATCCTCCATCCGATCGACCGCATCGAGCCGGGCTGGCGGAGCGTGCCCTACGGCCGGCCCATGGTGAACCAGACGTTCCACGTGCTGGACGACGCCATGGAGCCGCGGCCGGTGTGGGTGCCGGGCGAGCTCTACATCGGCGGCATCGGTCTCGCCCGGGGCTACTGGCGCGACCCCGAGAAGACGGAGGCCCGCTTCCCGGTCGTCCTTCATGGCTCGCACACGGGCGAGCGTCTCTACCGGACGGGCGACCTCGGGCGCTACCTGCCGAACGGCGACATCGAGTTCCTGGGCCGGGAGGACTTCCAGGTCAAGGTCCAGGGCTACCGTATCGAGCTGGGGGAGATCGAGGCCGCGCTCGCCTCCCACCCGGCGGTGCGCTCCAACGTCGTCTCGGCCGTGGGCGAGCGGCAGGACCGGAGCCTCGTCGCCTACGTCGTGCTCGATCCGGAGATCCCCGCTGCCGGCGATCCCATCGAGGAGATGCGAGCCTTCCTGCGCGCGAAGCTCCCCGCCTATATGGTGCCAGCCGGCTTCGTGCTCCTCGACGAGCTGCCGCTGACCGCGAACGGCAAGGTCGACCGCGGCGCTCTCGCCGGGCTGGGCAAGGGCGGAACGACGGCCGGCCGGAGCTACGAGCCCCCGCGCACGCCGGTCGAGGAGCTGGTGGCGGGGCTGTGCGCCGAGGTGCTCGGAGTCGAGCGGGCGGGGCGGACCGACGACTTCTTCGAGCTGGGCGGCAACTCGATCCTGGCGACCCGGCTGGCGTCCCGGTTGCGGACGGTCTTCGGGGTGGAGCTGCCGTTGCGCACCGTCTTCGAGCAGCCCTCCGCGGCCGGCCTGGCGGCGGCTCTCGAAGCGCTTCCCACGTGGGCGCGGCAGGACGGCGGCGCGATCCAGCCGGTTCCCCGGTCTGTTCCCGAGACTGGAGAGCTGCCGCTGTCCTTTGCGCAGGAGCGCCTCTGGTTTCTCGACCAGCTTCACCCGGGATCCGCGGCGTACAACCTGCCGGTTGCGATCGGTTTGAAGGGTGCGCTGTCGCTTCCCGCGCTTGCGGCGAGCCTCGCGGACGTGGTGCGGCGGCACGAGTCTCTGCGGACGTCGTTCGAGAGCGTCGGGGGACGGCCGCAGCAGCGGGTGTGGCCGACTCCCAGTCTCGGGACGCCATCTCCCAGCGTTGGGAAGCCGTCTCCCAGCGTTGGGATGCCGCTCGTGGACCTTGGGACGCTCCCTCCCAGGCTTGGGGAGCGGGAGGCCGGCCGGCTCGCGGCTCGGGAGGCGGCGCTGCCGTTCGACCTGGAGCGCGGTCCGCTGCTGCGGGCGGCCCTCCTGCGCCTCGCTCCCGAGCGGCACACGATGCTCGTGACGCTGCACCACATCGCGGCGGACGGCTGGTCGCTCGGCGTGTTGGTGAAGGAGATGGGCGCGCTCTACGAGACCCATGTCCGCGGTGTTCGGCCGAGCCTGCCGGAGCTGCCGATCCAGTACGCGGACTACGCGGTCTGGCAGCGCGGCTGGCTCCGCGGCGAGGTTCTCGAAGCCCGGCTCGCCTGGTGGCGCGAGGCCCTCGCCGGGGCACCCACGGTGCTCGACCTGCCCACCGACCGGCCGCGGACCGGAACGGCGGGCCGCGAGGGGCTGCGCACCGGCCGGCTGTCCCGGGAGGTTTCGGAGGGGCTCTCCGCGCTCGCCCGCACCGAGGGCGCGACGCTGTTCATGGTGCTGCTGGCCGCGTTCCACGTCCTGCTGGCGCGGCTCTCGGGCCAGGACGACCTGATCGTCGGCTCGCCCGTCGCCAACCGCGGCCGTTCCGAGCTCGAAGGGCTGATCGGCTTCTTCGCCAACAACCTCGCCCTGCGCGTCCGGTCGGAGGGCGACCCGCGGCTCGCGGACCTCCTCGCCCGGGTGCGCGAGACCGCGCTCGGCGCCTACGCGCACCAGGATCTGCCGTTCGAGCGGCTCGTGGAGGAGCTGCAACCGGAGCGCGACCTGGGGCGCTCGCCGCTGTTCCAGACCGTGCTCGTGCTCCAGAACGCGCCGTTCGAGAGGCTGGAGGTGCCTGGCCTCATCCTGGAGCCGGTCGGCGCGCGCGACGGTGAGGCCAAGTTCGACCTCACGCTCAGCCTGGTGGAGAACCCGGCCGGCCTCTCCGTGTTCTGGGCCTACGACGAGCGGCTGTTCGACGCCGCCACCGTGGAGCGCTTCGCGCAGGGCTTCGAGCGGCTGGCCGCAGCCTCCGTCGGCACGGCGCGCCTGTCGGAGCTGCCGCTTCTGTCGCCGGACGACGAGCGCCAGGTGTTGGTCGGCCTGGACGAGCGTTGGAGCTTCGAGGTCTTCTGCCTGCACGAGCGCTTCTCCGAGCGGGCCGCCGAGTCTCCGGACCGGATCGCGGTCAGTTTCGATGGCGACAGCCTGACCTACGGCGAGCTGGACCGGCGGTCCAACCGGCTCGCGCGGTATCTAAGGAAGAGGGGCGCCGGACCCGAGACGCTCGTGGCCCTCTACCTGGAGCGCTCGCTGGAGATGGTCGTCGGCGTGCTCGGCATCCTCAAGTCCGGAGCCGCCTACCTGCCGCTCGACCCGGCCTATCCGGCCGAGCGCATCGACTTCATCACGACCGACTCCGGCGCCAGCCTCACCGTGACGAAGGAGACGATCGCCGAAGCGATGCAGGAGAGCGACGCTCCAGTCGCGAGCGGAGCCGGACCGGAGAACCTGGCCTACGTCATCTACACCTCGGGATCGACCGGCCGGCCGAAGGGCTCGCTGATCACCCACGCCAACGCGTCGCGGCTGTTCTCCTCGACCGAGGATCTCTTCGGTTTCACCGAGCGGGACATCTGGAGCCTGTTCCACTCGGTGGCGTTCGACTTCTCGGTCTGGGAGATCTGGGGGGCGCTGCTCTACGGCGGCAGGCTGGTGGTCGTCCCCTGGGAGGTGAGCCGCTCGCCCGAGGCCTTCTGTGAGCTTGTGCTCTCCGAGGGCGTGACCGTGCTGAGCCAGACGCCCTCCGCGTTCCGGCAGCTCCTGCCCTGGCTGGAGAAGAGGGGAGACGGAGATCTGCGTTTCGTCGTCTTCGGCGGCGAGGCTCTGGAGCCGGCGACGCTCGGCTCGTGGCTCCAGCGAGATGGAAGGCCCCCACTGCCGGTCAACATGTACGGCATCACCGAGACGACGGTTCACGTCACCTTCTGTCCTTTAGATAGGGTCTCCGCCGGAAGCCCGATAGGCGGACCCCTTCCGGACCTCTGGCTGGCGCTGCTGGACCGCCGGGGCAATCCGGTTCCGGTGGGGGCTCCGGGTGAGATCCACGTCGGCGGCGCCGGCCTGATGCGCGGTTATCTGAACCGTCCGGAGCTGACTGCCGAGCGATTGATCCCCTCGGCGTTCGGGACCGAGCCGGGAGTGCGGCTGTACCGGTCGGGCGACCTGGCGCGGCGGCGGCCGGACGGCGAGCTGGAGTTCCTCGGCCGCGCCGATCAACAGGTGAAGATCCGCGGCTTCCGCATCGAGCCGGGTGAGATCGAGGCGGCGCTCGTGGCCTGCGCGGGCGTCGAGGATGCGGCCGTCTCGGTCCGCGACGACCTGCCCGGCGGCCGGGCGCTGGTCGCCTACGTCGCCGGCAAGAATCTGTCCGCGCCGGACCTGCGAGAGGCGCTGAAAGTCCGGCTGCCGGACTACATGGTGCCGGCGCACGTCCTGGTTCTCGACGCCCTGCCGCTGACCGTCCACGGCAAGGTCGACCGGCGAGCCCTGGATTCCCTGTCCTTATATATAGAGGACACGAATCCGGCCGAGCTGCGGACTCCGGCCGAGGAGCTGCTGGCCGGGATCTTCTCCGAGGTGCTCGGCCGCGAGCAGGTCGGAGCCGAGGACGACTTCTTCGAGCTGGGCGGCCACTCGCTGCTCGCCACGCAGGTGACGTCGCGGGTTCGGTCGGTGTTCGGCATCGAGCTGGCGCTGCGGGAGCTGTTCGAGAACCCGACGGTCCGCGGGCTCGCCGAGCGCGTCCAATTCGGAGCCGCCGTCGAAGCCCCGCCGCTGGTTCCGGTTCCCCGGGACCGGGATCTTCCGATGTCGTTCGCCCAGGAGCGGCTCTGGTTCCTCGACCAGCTCGCCCCGAGCTCGGCGGCCTACAACGTGCCGTTGGCTCTGGGCCTGCGCGGCGCGCTGTCGCTGCCGGCGCTCGCGGCCAGCCTGTCGGCGCTGGTCGCCCGGCACGAGGCGCTACGCACCACCTTCGAGGAGGGCCGGCAGATCGTGGGCGAGCCGTTCGCGGTCGAGCCCCGGCTGGTCGACCTGCGCGGCAGGCCGGAAGGGGAGTCCCGTCTGCTGGCCGCCGAAGAAGCGGCCCGGCCGTTCGACCTGGCCCGCGGGCCGCTCCTGCGGGCCGTCGTCGCCCGGCTCAACTCGCTCGATACCGAGCGCTATGTCCTCTTCCTGACGCTTCACCACATCGTCGCGGACGGCTGGTCGCTGGGCATCCTGGTCCGGGACGTCGGCGAGCTGTACGCCGCCGCCCTGGAGAGCCGTCCGCCGTCCCTGCCGGTTCTGCCGGTGCAGTACGCGGACTTCGCCGTGTGGCAGCGGTCGTGGCTCGCGGGCGCGGTGCTCGGCGAGCAGATCGACTGGTGGCGCGAGCAGCTTTCCGGCGCTCCGGCGCTCATCGACCTGCCGCTCGATCACCCCCGTCCGCCGTTCGAGCGGCTGCGCGGCGCGAGCGTAGACGCGCGGATCCCCCTGGAGCTGGAGCCCTTTGGCCGTGGGCTGGGAGCCACCTCGTTCATGGTCCTGATGGCCGGGTTCCAGGCGCTGCTCGCCCGGCTTACCGGACGGGACGACGTGGTGGTCGGCACGCCGGTCGCCAACCGCGGCCGGTCCGAGGTCGAGGGGCTCGTCGGCTTCTTCGCCAACACACTCGCCCTGCGCGGCCAGCCGGCCGGGGAGCTGACCTTCGCGGACTGGGTCGGGCAGGTCCGGGATCAGGCCTTGGGCGCCTACGCGCACCAGGATCTGCCGTTCGAGCGCCTGGTCGAGGAGCTGCAACCGGAGCGCAGCCTCGCCCACTCGCCGATCTTCCAGGTCATGCTCGTGCTCCAGAAAGCAGTGTCTGGCGGGCTGGGCGGGCTGCGGCTGCCGGGCCTGGAGCTGGAGCCGATCGACTCCGGGCCCACGGCGGCGAAGTTCGATCTGACGCTGTCGCTCAACGAGTCGCCGCGCGGTCTCGCCGGAAGCCTGGAGTACGCGGCTGACCTCTTCGAGGAGGTCACGGCCGACCGCATCGTGGACCGCCTCTCGACGCTGCTCGCCGCGGCGCTGGCGAGCCCCGAGACGCCTCTCGCCGAGCTGCCCGTGCTTTCCGACGAGGAGCGGCATCAGGTTCTGGTCGTCTGGAACGACGTGCCGGGCTCTCCACCGCCCGCGCTGCGGCTGGAGCAACTCGTGGCGCGGCAGGCCGTCCGCACGCCGGACGCGGTGGCGGTCGCCTTCGACGGCGAGCGGCTGACCTACGCAGAGCTGGTGCGCCGCTCCCGGCAGGTGGCCTGGCGGCTCCGCCGTGTGGCGCCGACCCCGGGCTTCCTGGCGGGGCTCTGCCTGGAGCGGTCGCTAGACATGGTCGTGGCGCTGCTCGGCATCCTGGAGGCCGGCGGCGCCTGCGTGCCGCTCGCGCCCGACTACCCGGTCGAGCGGATTGCCTACATGCTGGAGGACTCCGGCGCCGCCGTGCTGATCACCCGCGACGAGCTGGCCGGCCGGCTGCCGCAGACCGACGCGAGCGTCGTCACCCTTGAGAACCTTGAGACCGAGCCGTCCGCGCTCCTCTCTGTCCAGGGCAGCTTTGAAATGGCGGCCTACGTCATCTACACGTCGGGCTCCACCGGCCGGCCGAAGGGCGTGGCGGTCACCCACCGCGCCCTGGTCAACCTCCTCACCTGGCAGGAGGAGCACGGCGGGCTCGCAGGTCCGGCGGCCACGCTCCAGTTCGCGTCGCTGAGCTTCGACGTGTCGTTCCAGGAGATCTTTTCGACCTGGTGCGCGGGCGGTGCTCTGCATCTGGTTTCCGAGGAGACTCGGCGCGACGTTCCGGCGTTGCTCGGTCTTCTGGGGCGGGAGCGGATCGAGCGCCTCTATCTCCCGTTCGTCGCCCTGAGGAGCCTCGCCGAGGCATCCGATCTCGCTGACCCCGCGGGCACGCTGGCCCTGAGCCTCCGCGACGTGGTCACGGCCGGCGAGCAGCTCCAGATCACGCCCGCCGTCCGGCGCTGGTTCGCCGGGCTGCCGGGCTGCCGGCTGCACAACCACTACGGTCCCTCGGAGAGCCACGTGGTCACGGCGGCCGTTCTGGAAGGCGACCCCGCCGCCTGGCCCGGCCTGCCGCCCATCGGTCGGCCGATCGCCAACGTCCGCGTCTATCTGATTGACACGCTGGTGGACCAGCTTGTCCCCGCGGGAGTCGCGGGCGAGCTTTGCCTGGCCGGCGTCGCCTTCGGCGCGGGCTATCTGGGTCGGCCTGATCTGACCGCCGAAAAGTTCCTGCCGGACCCCTGGAGCGCCCTTCCGGGGGCGCGGCTCTACCGGACCGGCGATCTGGCGCGCCACCGCACGGACGGCGAGATCGAATACCTGGGCCGCATCGACCAGCAGGTCAAGATCCGCGGCTTCCGGGTCGAGCCGGGCGAGATCGAGGCGGCGCTCGCCGGGATCGCGGGGGTCCGGGCCGCCGTCGTGATCGTCCGCGACGATCTCCCAGGAGGCCGGGGCCTGGCCGCGTACCTGGTCCCCGAGGATGGCGCCGCGCTCGACCCGGCGCGCCTGCGCGAGGAGCTACGCGGCCGGCTCCCCGACTACATGATTCCGGCCTGGTTCGCGACGCCGGCCGCTCTCCCGCTGACACCGAGCGGCAAGGTGGATCGCCGAGCCCTGGCGAAGGAGGCTCCGTCGTGGGACGAGGCCTCGATAGCGACTCCGGTGGCTCCGCGGACGCCCGTCGAGGAGCTGATGGCCGGCATCTTCGCCGAGGTGCTGCGGCTGGAGAGCGTGGCCGTGGACGCCGACTTCTTCCAGTCCGGCGGCCACTCGCTGCTCGCCACCCAGGTCGTCTCCCGGGCTCGGCGGGCGTTCGGGGTCGACCTGGCGCTACGCGAGCTGTTCGAGGCGCCGACCGCCGCGGGGCTGGCGGCGCGGATCGAAAGCCGCCTCAACGGCGGAGGTCTCCGTCCCCAGGGACCGATGCCCGTGCTCCCGCGAACCGGATCGATCCCGCTCTCTCCGGCCCAGGAGCGCCTCTGGTTCCTCGACCAGCTCCACCCCGGGTCCGCGGCCTACAACATGCCCGCCGCGCTACGCCTCCGGGGACCGCTCGACCGGGCGGCGCTCGCCGCGAGCCTGTCCGGCGTCGTCGCCCGCCACGAGACGCTGCGCACCGTCTTCCGCGAGGAGGGCCGCGAGAAGGGCAACCGGCCGGTCCAGGTGATCGCTCCGGAGTCTGCCGTGCCGCTGCCCGTCGTCGATCTGACGGGGCTGCCGTCCGAAAGGCGGGACGGCGAGGCGCGCCGGCTGGCCGCCGCCGAGGCGCTGCGGCCGTTCGACCTCTCCCGCGGGCCGCTCCTGCGGACCACGCTCCTCGGGCTGGCGACCGCCGAGCACGCCGAGCACGCCGTGCACGCCGTGCTGTTCACCCTCCACCACGTGGTCGGCGACGGCTGGTCGCTGAGCGTCCTGGTGCGCGAGGTGGCGGCGCTCTACCGCGCGGCGCTGGACGGCGCGCCGGCGCGGCTCCCGGAGCTGCCGGTCCAGTACGCGGACTTCGCCGGCTGGCAGCGCGGGTTCCTCCAGGGGGAGACGCTCGACGGCCTGCTCGCCTATTGGACGGCCGCGCTCGACCGGGCGCCGGCCCTGCTGGAGCTTCCGGGAGCCCGGCAGCGTCCGGCGGAGCCGAGCCACCGCGGCGCCGAGCACCGGCGTGCCGTGCCAGCCGAGCTGGCGCGCGGCCTGAGATCGCTCGGCCGGAGCGAGTCGGCGACCCTGTTCATGATGCTGACCGCGGCGTTCCAGGCCCTGCTCGGCCTGCGCACCGGCGCCGCGGACATCGTCCTCGGCACCGACGTGGCCGGCCGCGACCGCGTCGAGACGGAAGGGCTGATCGGCTTCTTCATCAACCAGCTGGTCCTGCGCACGGATCTCTCGGGCAACCCCACCTTCCGCGAGCTGCTCGGCCGGGTGCGCGCCGGGACCCTGGAGGCGTTCTCCCACCAGGATCTGCCCTTCGATCAAGTGGTTGAAGCGATGCGCGTCCCGCGCAGCCTTCGGCACGCACCACTCTTTCAGGTGAAGGTTGTTCTGCAGAATGCCCCGCACGAGCAATTGGAGATGCCCGGACTGGAAGTCGGGCTTCTGGAGCAGGAATTGACGACGGCCCAGCTCGACATGAATCTGCGCGTCTCCGAGACCGGCGACGGGCTGCTGCTGTCCATGGCGTTCAGCACGGAGGTCTACGACCGCGCCGCCATGGAGGAGCTGCTGGAGCAGTACGAGGCGCTGCTGCGCGCCGTGACGGCGGACCCCGACGTCCGGCTGGAAGAGCTGGGCCTGGAGGTCGACGCGGTCGGCCGCCGCCGGCAGGAAGAGCGGGAGCGGGATCTCAGGGCCGTGGGCCTCAAGTCGTTGCGCAGCATCCGCCGCCAGCGCCCTCAATCCGCCGGAGGGGTCGGGTGAGCGAGGGATTCCGCCTGTCGCCGCAGCAGAGCCGGCTCTGGCTCCTGGGCGCCGGAGCGGAAGGCTCGCCCTATCGCTCCCGGATCGCCGTGAGAGTCGATCCCGTAGGCGCCGACTTCGATCCCGCGAAGCTGGAGGCCGCGGTCCGCACGGTGGTCGACCGGCACGAGATCCTGCGCACGTCCTTCGAGCTAACGCCGGGCCTGAGCCTGCCCGTCCAGGTGGTGAAAGACTCCGCGGCCCCCGACGGCCTCGCCGTCGAGCTGAGGGGGGAGGAG
>JANMTS010000104.1:0-124046 GCA_031390755.1 Holophagales bacterium | reverse complement strand
GCGCCGGCGTCCCGCCGGCACTAACTAGTGTGTTGGCCGGCGGGACGCCGGCGGTCCCAGTGGGGGAAGGCTCGGTTCGGGGCCTCTTCTCGGGCGGAACCCTTGCCTATGAGGCCTGGCTGGGCCTTTCCGCGTTCCTTGGACCGGTGAGCAGCAATCTGGGATCGCATCGGTTGGAGAACCACGGCCACGCGATCCTGGACCTCGGCGCCGACGAGTTCACGGTCGGGCGCCTTCATCCCATGATCGATCCGGACCTCCGGCTCCGGCGTCTCCGTCAGGAAGCCGCCGATCCCGAGACCGGCCTGATCCTGCTCGACGTCGTTCTCGGCGAAGGTTCGCACGCCGACCCGGCCGGAGAGCTGGCGCCGCGGATCGCCGAGATTGTGCAGGCCGGCCGCGTCCGGGTCGCCGTCGTCGTGATCGGCACGGACGCCGATCCGCAGGGGCTGGACATCCAGATCTCGACGCTCGCCGCCGCGGGCGCGAACGTCTTCCGGACGGTGACCGATGCGGTGGACTGGATTTTTCGGTCCTTTTCAACAGAGACACAGCCTGACGGCGTTCCGGTCCCCCTGGAAGCGATCCAGGCGCCGCTCGCCGCGGTCAACGCCGGACTGGAGTCGTTTCACGCGAGCCTGCTCTCCCAGGGAGCCGCCGCGGTGCAGATGGACTGGCGCCCGCCGGCCGGCGGCAACGAACGGCTGGCGGGTCTGCTGGCGAGGATGAAGCCATGAGTATCGATATCGAGAGCGCCAACCGGACCGCCGTCGAGCGGATGATCGCCTCGCGGCCGGTCCTGACCACCGTCGCGCGGGCGGGCGACGTCATCCCGGGTCTTCGCGAAAACCTCTTGCTCCACGCCGGCCCGCCGATCGACTGGCCGCGAATGTCCGGACCGATGCGCGGCGCCGTGATCGGAGCCCTGATCTTCGAAGGGCTGGCGAGCGATGAAGGCGGCGCGGTCGCGCTCGTCGAACGCGGAGAGATCGACTTCGAGCCCTGCCACCACCACGCCACGGTCGGACCCATGGCCGGCGTCACGTCCTCGTCCATGCAGGTCTACGTGGTCGAGGACTCGGCCCACGGCAGCCGGACCTTCTCCAACCTCAACGAAGGCTATGGAAAGGTTTTGCGCTACGGCGCCTTCAGCGCCGAGGTGATCGAAAAGCTGCGCTGGATGAACGGCACGCTGGCGCCCATCCTGGCCGAAGCGCTCGCGCGAAGCGGCGGCGTCGACCTGCGGACGCTCCTCGCCGAGGCGCTGCACATGGGCGACGAGGGGCACAACCGCAACAAGGCCGGCTCGCTCCTCTTCCTGAAACAGCTCGCGCCGCACGTGGCGGGGCAGGGGAGTACCGCCGTCGGTGCCGAGTCGGAAGTCCTGCGCTACCTGGGAGACACCGCGCTCGCCGTCTTGAACCCCGTGATGGCGGCGTGCAAGGCCATGGCCGACGCGGCCCACGGCGTCGAGGGGAGCACGATCGTCTCGACCATGGCGCGCAACGGCACGGACTTTGGCATCCGGGTCAGCGGCCTCGGCGACCGCTGGTTCACGGCGCCGGCCATGGTGCCCGACGGCCTCTACTTCCCGGGCTTTTCGAGCGCCGACGCCAACCCGGACATCGGCGACAGCACGATCACCGAGACCGCGGGCATCGGCGCCTTCGCCATGGCCGCGGCGCCCGCGATCGTCACCTTCATCGGCGGCTCGCCCCAGGACGCGGTCCGGGCCACGCAGGAGATGTACGAGATCACCGCCGCCGAGCATGAGCACTTCACGATCCCGGTGCTCGGCTTCCGCGGCACGCCGGTCGGGATCGACCTGCGCAAGGTGATCGAGCTGGGCATCACCCCGCGCGTCAACACCGGCATCGCCCACAAGGATGCCGGCGTCGGCCAGGTGGGCGCCGGGCTGGTGCGGCCGCCCATGGCGGTGTTCGAGGAGGCGCTGGAAGCGTTCGCGGAGCGGTACGGGTATTGAGCTTGGGTAAGGATTCCACGAGGTGAAAGGAGACGCGATGTACGTTCCCTATGACATGAGCAGGGTGAAGGTTCTCGACCTGTCGCAAAACTTCAGCATGGATTCCCCGTCCTTCGCCTTCTACGAGGGGCCGACGGTCAAGTGGGTGAAGCGGCTGGCGTTCGAAGGCGTCAACGCGCAGTTCATCTCCACCACGAACCACATCGCCACCCACCTCGACTCGCCCTACCACTTCTACGATCCGGGGCCGGACATCGCGGGCATCCCGCTCGACAAGCTGATGGGGCCGGCCTGCATCGTCGACCTCGAAGCGCTCGGCGTCGGCGACTACGAGATCTACGGCCCGAAGCACTTCGAGGAGTGGGAGCGCAAGACCGGCATCACCATCCAGCGCGGCGACATCCTGATCATTCACACCGGCTATCACAAGTACTACAACGAGGATTGGTACAAGGTCCACAACCAGGAGCTCCCCGACCTGCCGCGGATGTTCCTGAAGCACCCCGGACCGCAGAGCGAGTTCTGCGACTGGATCCTCGACCGCGGCGTCCGCTGGCTCGGGGTGGACTGCATCGCCGCGGATCATCCCTTCAACACCAACGTGCGCAAGGCGCGGCCGGACCTGATTCCGGAGGTGGAAAAAGTGATCGGCATGTCGCTGGAGCAGGCGTTCCCCTGGCCCGCCGACTACCAGTGCATGCACGTCAAGCTCTTCCCGCACGGCGTCTTTCACGCCGAGAACGTCGGCGGGCAGATCGACGAGGTGCTCGACCAGCGCATCTGGCTCGGCTGCTTTCCGTTCCGGTTCAAGGGCGGCGAGGCGGCGTTCGCGCGGATCGTCGGCTTCGTAGAGGAGAAGCCGTGACAGCCACGCCCGTCGGCGAACGGATCAAGCGCAACGAGGATCCGCGTCTGCTGACCGGACGCGCCCTCTTCGTCGACGACGTCACCCTGCCCGGCATGCTGCACGTGGCCTTCGTGCGCAGCCCGCACGCCCACGCCCGCATCCTGGGCATCGACGCCGCCCAGGCTCGGGAGCGGGAAGGCGTGGTCGCGGTCTACACCGCGGCGGATCTCGGGGACTACTGGCAGCACGGGCCGCTGCTCGTGCCGCCGCCGCCCGTCGAGGGGATGATCTTCCACGAGCGCACCCAGGTGCCGCTCGCGAAGGACAAGGTCCGCCACGTGGGCGAGCCCGTGGCGCTGGTCGTGGCGGTGTCGCGCTACGTGGCCGAGGACGCGGCCGAAGAGGTGATGGTCGACTACGAGCCGCTGCCCGCCGTGGTCGACCTGGAAGCGGCGCTCGCGCCCGGAGCCGCGCTGATCCACGAGGATCTGGAATCGAACCTCGCCGCCCTCGTGGTCCAGAAAAAGGGCGACTACGAGGCCGCCCGAGCCAAGGCCGACTTCATCCTGAAGCGCCGCTTCTCGTACGACCGCGGCGCGTCCGCGGCCATCGAGAACCGCGGCGTGGTCGCGCAGTGGGATCTGCGCGCCCAGCGGCTCACCGTGTGGGACACCACCCAGGCGCCGATCCCCGTGCGCAACGGTCTCGCGGCCATGCTCGGCCTCTCCGAGCACCAGGTGCGGCTGGTGGCGCCGTTCATCGGCGGCGGCTTCGGCCCCAAGATCATGATGTTCTATCCGGAAGAGGTGCTCATCCCCTGGCTGGCGATCCGGTTGGAGCAGCCGGTGAAGTGGATCGAGGACCGGGTGGAGAACTTCTACGCCACCACCCAGGAGCGCGGCCAGATCCACGACGCCGAGATCGCCTTCACGAAGGACGGCATCCTGCTCGGCGTGAAGGACAGCTTCCTCCACGACACCGGCGCCTACGATCCCTACGGCCTGACCGTGCCGCTCAACAGCCAGTGCACGCTCATGGGGCCGTACCGGGTGCCGGCCTACGACAGCGAGCTGCGGGCCGTCTTCACCACCAAGACGATCGTCACCCCCTACCGCGGCGCGGGCCGGCCGCACGGCGTGTTCGTGATCGAGCGGCTCATGGACCTCGCGGCGCGCGAGCTGGGGATCGACCGCATCGAGATCCGCCGCCGCAACTTCCTGCGGCCGGACGAGTTCCCGCACGACCACGTGATCATCTATCAGGATTTCGCGCCGCTCTACTACGACAGCGGCAACTACGAGCCGGTGCTCGACCAGACCCTGGAGCGCATCGGCTACGAGCGCTTCCTGGCCGAAGAGCAGCCGCGCCTGCGCGCCGAAGGCAAGACCGTGGGCATCGGCGTCGTCGCCTACGTCGAAGGCACCGGCATCGGCCCGTTCGAGGGCGCGCGGGTGCAGGTCCAGGCGAGCGGCAAGGTGACGGTGGTCACCGGCGTCGGCACGCAGGGCCAGGGGCACTTCACCGTGCTGGCGCAGATCGCGGCCGAGCAGCTCGGCGTGAACGTCGAGGACGTCGAGGTCGTCACCGGCGACAGCGACCAGTTCCACTGGGGGACCGGGACGTTCGCGAGCCGCGGCGCCGTGGTCGCCGGCAACGCCGTGAACGAGGCGGCCAGGAGCGTGCGCGAGAAGGCGGTGCGCCTCGCGGCCGAGCGCTTCGGAGTCCCCGAAGATCAGGTCGAGCTGGCCGGCGGTCAGGCGTACGTGACAACCGAGCCCGGGCGCACCATCTCGCTCGCGGAGCTGGCGAAGATCGCCAATCCCATGCGCGGAGCGGTCAAGCCGGGCACCGAGCCGGGCCTGGAGGCGACGCGCTACTTCGGCCCGTTCCGCGGCGCCACCGCCAGCGGCTGCCACGCCATGATCGTCGAGATCGACCGCGAGACCTTCCAGATCGACATCAGGAAGTACGTGGTGGTCCACGACTGCGGCCGGGTCATCAATCCGCTGCTCGTCGACGGGCAGGTCCACGGCGGCGTCGCCCAGGGGATCGGCAACTGCTACTTCGAGCAGCTCGTCTACGGCGAGAACGGCCAGCTCATGAACGCGAGCCTCATGGACTTCCTGCTGCCTACGGCGCTCGACGTGCCGCGCGTCGAGGTCGGGCACGAGGAGACCGCGTCGCCGCTCAACCCGCTCGGCACCAAGGGGGCGGGCGAGGCCGGAGCCATCCCGGTGGGCGCGCTGTTCGCCCAGGCGATCGAGGACGCGTTCGCCGTCCCGGGCCTGGAGATTCTGGAGATCCCCCTCAAACCAAGCCGGCTCTGGGAGCTGGTCCGGGAGGCGTCATGAAGATCCAAGGGTCCTACGTGTTCGAGGCTCCCCGCGAGCAGGTCTGGAGGGCGCTGCTCGACCCCGAGATCCTGGCGCGCACGCTGCCCGGCTGCGAGAAGCTGGAGAGGGTGGGGGAGAACGAATTCCGCGGCGTGCTCACCGTCCAGGTCGGGCCGGTGAAGGGACAGTTCCAGGGGAGCCTGCTGATCTCCGACCTGAAGACCGCGGAGAGCTACCACATGAAGCTCGACGGCAAGGGGCCGGCCGGCTTCATGACCGGCGAGGGCGACCTCACCCTGGCGGGCACGGGGTCGGCGACCACCCTCACCTACGACCTGGACTCCCAGGTCGGCGGCCGGATCGCGGGAGTGGGCCAGCGCCTTCTGGAAAGCTCCACGAAGTCGATCACCCGCCTGGGCCTCGAAGGGCTGGCGCGCGAGATCGCGGCAATGCCTGCCGTGCCTCCGGTGGCTGGCCCTGCGATCCCGGTCGTGGCAGATCCGATCGCACCGGTCGCAGCTCCGGTCCTGCCGCCCGTGCAGCACCTGACCCAGGCCGAGGTGGCCGCAAGGGTGGCGACCGACGTGGCCCGCGACATGCGGCCGTGGCTGATCGGCGGAGCGCTGCTGTTGGGGGTGGCGGTCCTGGTGCTGATCCGAGCCTGCGGGAGCTGAGCTGGCGGAGCCAGGGCCTGCCGGCCCCCGCCGTCCGCCGGAGCGGACGAGGGGGCCGGAGGGTAGTCAGTCAGGATTTGCCTAGAACGAGATTCCGTGGAACTCGAGGTAGGCGTTGAGCGCGCTCAGGAAGAAGCGGATGTGGCCCGGTCCGTCGATGAGGCCTTCGTCGCGGATCTCGTCGAGCGACGTGACCACGCAGCTGATGTAGTCGCCGGTGGTGCGCCAGCTCGCATCGTAGGAGCACGGGATCTCGGGGAAGCCGACGCGCTCGCCGAGGCGGACGCCATAGAGCCGGTTCTTCGTGCCGCCCGGCCAGAGAACCTCGACCAGACCGCGCCGGCCGGTGCCGAGACCGAGGGTGAGCTCCAGGCTGCCCTGCGACAGCATGCTCGAGCCGCCGCCGATCGGCTTGGTGACCGACTTGGTGGTGTTGTTGGCGAGAGGGCGGGTGTAGGAGACCACGGCGCCGGCGCCGTCCCGGTTCGACTGACCCAAGGACGTGATGCCGACGGTTCCGACCAGGTTCACCTTCGCCCAGTTGTTGCCGTTGCCGCTGCTGATCTCGACCGCGAGCGAGCCGGGGATGCCGAGATCGCCCTCGTGATGGAAGGTGTTGGGGTCGGAGGTCGGCGTCGTCGTGTAGACCGCGAGCGCGGTCACGTCGAACGGCGAGCCCGTCTCGCTGGTGAAGTCCGGCGCGAGCACCGAATCCTCGGGGACGTTGAAGCTCGAGATGCTCACGATGTCGTCGAAGCCGTCGTCGTTGAGGTCGCCGGTGGCGAGGCCTTCGACGATCCGGCGGGTATGGCGGCCCTGGGGGATCGCGTTCGTGTCCCACTGGAGGTTGCCCGAGCAGCTGCCCGTGTTCTCCATGACGACGCCGGGGTTCGAGACGTCCCAGAACAGCGGGGAGTCCTGGTTGCCGTAGAACACGACGTCGAGGTCGCCGTCGTTGTCGTAGTCGAACATCGAGTTGCCCCAGCCGTTCGGGATGGTGACGAGGCTGTTCAGGGCCTGCCGGTGGAACGTGCCGTCGGCCTGCTGGAGGAACCAGACCGTCGAGAACGTGCCCGGCGGGACGCTGCCCGGGAAGAAGATGAAGTCGCCCAGGTTGGTCGCAAAGATGTCGATGCGGCCGTCGCAGTTGAGGTCGCCGAACGCGAGGCCGCGCCAGGAGCCGACGACGTCGAGGTGGGCGTTGCCCGTGAAGTCGGTGAAGTGGCCGGTGCCGTCGTTCCGGTAGAGGCGCAGCAGGGTGTCGGAGAACCCGGCCGACCGCATGTCGTCGCCGAGGAAGATGTCGACGTCGCCGTCCTTGTCATAGTCGACCATGGAGATCGACCAGGTCAGGTCGGCGGGGTGCTCCGGGAACAGCACCTTGCTCCGGATGCCCGACGAGACGCTGACGTCCGAGAAGGTGTTGTTGCCGTCGTTGTGGTAGAGCAGGTTGGGCTGGTTGTGGATGAAGGGCTCGGTCGTGATCGCGAACTGGTGGGTGAAGTCGAACGCGTTGGCGATCGCGATGTCGAGCAGACCGTCGTTGTCGATGTCGCCCATGGCGCACGAGACGCCGTTCAGGTTCTGGCCGGTGACGTGGCTGAGCGCCGTGATGTCGTCGAACGTCCCGTTGCCGTTGTTCTCGAACAGGTGGTGCGTCCCCAGGAAGCCGAGGACGAGCAGATCCTTGTCGTCGTCGTTGTCGATGTCGCCGAAGCAGACGCCCTGGCTCTCGTTGGCGACGAGGTCGACGCCGGCCTCGTGGGCCACGTCGACGAACTGGAGGTGGCCGGAGTCGGCCAGCTGGTTCGCGAACAGGGCATTGCCGGCGCCCGGTCCGTTGGTGGCATAGAGGTCCAGGTCGCCGTCGCCGTCATAGTCGAAGATGGCGACGCCCGGGACGCCGTTCGGCTTGAACGGGGCCGGGAAGTACTCGGTGGGCACGTCGATGGACCCGTTCGCCAGAGCGTCGAGCAGGAACTGGTAACGGGCGCCGGGCGCGTGGCTGAATTCGAGGCCCGCGCCGCCGTCGGCGGCGATGTCTTCGAACGTGATTCCGGGCAGGGCCGCCGAAGGGACGGCAAGCAGCAGTCCCAGCGCACCCGCGGCACACAGGGCCGTAGTTTTCAGAACCATCGATCCTCCTTCATGTTTCATAAAAGTTTACAACTCCTTAGAGATGGCCGCTCGGTAGAGGGCCGGGAATCAGCTCAGGACGTATTGAAAGCCGAACGGGCGGACCGCTCCCGTCCCGCCTGACCGCAGACGTGGCACTAGAAGGATAGGTGCCGCTCGACGGGCAAAAGCGGACTGCCGGCGAGTATTGGGCAGGCGCTGGGCGAGTATTGGGCGGGTATTTGGACGGAACCCGGGGTTTGAAGTACTCTCTCGGGCGCCCTGCGGCAAGACACTCCGTCCTTTCGCGCTCATCGATTTTCTCAACAACAGATCCAAACAGGTCCAATTCGAACCTCGATATGAAACGGCTCCGGAAGGCTATCAAGATTCTCCTGCTCGCGTTGGCGGCGCTCGTCGTCGTGATCCTCATTCTAGGGTACTGGAAGATCCGCCGCTCCTTCCCTCAGGCCGAGGGCTCGGTGAAGGTGGCCGGTCTTTCGGCGCCGGTGGAGGTGATGCGCGACCGCTGGGGCGTGCCCCACCTTTTCGCGCAGAACGAGCACGATCTGTTCTTCGCGCAAGGGTACGTCCACGCCCAGGACCGCTTCTGGCAGATGCACTTCAGCCGCACGGTGGCGAGCGGCCGGCTGAGCTCGCTGTTCGGCGAGGGGCCGCTGCCGGCGGACCGCTACCTGCGCACGATCGGCCTGCGCCGCTCCGCGGAGCGCGACCTGGCCCAGCTCTCGGCGGACACCCGCGCCATCCTCCAGGCGTACTCGGACGGCGTCAACGCCTTCCTGAAGTCGCACGAGGGCAAGCTGCCGATCGAGCTGACGATCCTCAACATCCATCCCGATCCTTGGTCGCCGGTGGACACGCTGGCCTGGAGCCGCGCCCTCAGCCTCAACCTGAGCCTGAACTCGCCGCTGGAGATGGCCCGGCTCCAGATGACCTCCAAGCTGAGCCAGGACGCGATCCGCCAGCTCATCCCGCCGTATCCGGAGGCCGGGCCGTTCATCGTCCCGTCTCCCGCGCTACCGATCCCTGCTCTGCAGGTGCCTGCCGGGGCTCCGGTGCAGACGAGCGCGCTCGTCCGGCAGCTCGCCGCCTACCTGCCGGGGCTCGGCCGTCCCGACCTGACCTGGGGGAGCAACTCCTGGGTCGTCCACGGCAGCCGCACGGCCACCGGCAAGCCGCTGCTCGCCAACGACACCCATCTCGGTCTCGCCCTGCCTTCGGTCTGGTACGAGGTCGGCCTCCATGGCGGACGCTTCGACGTGACCGGCTACTCGCTGGCCGGCCTGCCGTTCGTGATCATGGGGCAGAACAAGCGCACCGCCTGGGGCGTCACGAACCTGAACGCCGACGTGCAGGACGTCTACTTCGAGAAGCTGGACGACCCGAAGAACCCGAAGAAGGCCATGTTCCAGGGCAGGTGGGAGGAGCTGCGCGTGGAGCGCGAGGCCATCCCGGTGAAGGGCAAGCCGTCCGTCACCCTGGAGGTGCTGTCGACGCGGCACGGGCCCCTGGTTCACGGCGTGATGCCGCAGTGGACGGACCCCCGGCCGCTCGCGCTGCACTGGGCCGCCGCGGAAGGCAGCCGGCTGCTCGACGCCATCTCGGCCGTGGACCGCGCCGGCAACTGGCAGGAGTTCCACCAGGCGCTGTCGATGTGGGACACGCCGAGCCTGAACTTCACCTACGCGGACGTCGACGGCAACATCGGCTATCAGTCGACGGCGCGGGTGCCGAAGCGGATGCCGGCCCACGAGGGCACGCAGCCCGTCCCGGGCTGGACCGGCGAGTCCGAGTGGCAGGGCTACATCCCGTACGAGGAGATGCCGAACGCGCTCAACCCGGCGTCCGGCTTCATCGTCACCGCGAACCACAAGGTGGTCCCGGACGGCTATCCCCACATCCTGACCCGCGACTGGCCGCCGGCCGACCGGGCGCGCCGCATCAACGAGATCGTGGGCGCGGATTCGAGCGTCACGCTCGACGACATGAAGGCCTTCCAGGCCGACGTGACGCTCCAGTGGGCCGGTCTGGTCCGGCCCCACCTGCTGGCCGCGGTCAAGCCCGCCAACGACGCCGAGCGCAAGGCCCTCGACGCCTTGAAGAGCTGGGATCTCCGCTTCGACAAGGAAGCGGTGGCGCCGACGGTGTTCTCCGCCTGGCTCCGTTTTCTGCTGCCGGACACCTTCAAGGATGAGATGGGCGAAGATCTGATGAAGGGACCGGCGCACGGGCTCGTGTTCATGCAGACCGAGATGTTCGGCGGCATGCTCGCGCGGCCGAACGATCCGTTCTTCGACGACAAGACCACGAAGGACAAGGTGGAGACCCGCGACGACATCGCGTGCCGTAGCTTCACCGAGGCCATCGAGTGGCTCTCGGACGAGATGGGCGGCGACCCGGCCGACTGGAAGTGGGGCGAGATCCACCGGATCTCCTTCAGGCACCAGCCGCTGGGCTTAAGCCCCGTGGCGCCGCTCAACTGGATCTTCAACAGCAAGTCGATGCCGCTGTCCGGCGACGGCTCGACCGTCAACGCCACCGGCGGCGACGAGGACTTCCAGGTCGGATTCGGTCCCTCTCAACGTTTCATCGCGGACCTTTCGGATCTGAGCCGCTCCGTCGCGGTCAACAGCACCGGTCAGGTCGCCATCCCGTTTCACCCTCACCGTGACGACCAGGCCCGAATGTGGGCGGCCAACGAGTACCACCCGGTGCTCACCAGCCGCGAGACCGCGCGGGCCCAGGCCGAGTCGGTGTTGACCCTGACGCCGGAAAAATGAGCCAAGAATTGCACCCGTTCGAAATGAGCTCCCTGGTCGAGATCCTGCGCTGGCGCGCGCAGCATCAGCCGGATCGCCTTGCGTACCGCTTCCTGAATTTCCCCGGAGAGGGGGAGCCGGAAGTGACCACGCTCACCTACGCCGAGCTGGACCGGAAGGCCCGCGCCATCGGCGCCCTCCTCCAGGAACTGTCGGCGCGCGGCGACCGCGCGCTGCTGCTGTATCCGGCGAGCCTCGACTACGTGGCGGCGTTCTTCGGCTGTCTGTACGGCGGCATCGTGGCCGTGCCGGCCTATCCGCCGCGGCCGAACCGCCCCATGCCGCGCATCCGCGCCATCCTGTCGGACGCCGAGGCGAAGGTGACGCTGACCACGACCGGCGTCTACTCGTCGATCGAGCGCCGGGTGGAGGAGCTGCCGGACGTGAAGGCGCTGGCCTGGCGCACCACGGACGACCTCGAGGCCGGCTGGGCCGACCGCTGGCGCGATCCCGGGGTGGACCGCGACACGCTCGCGTTCCTCCAGTACACCTCGGGCTCGACCGCCACGCCCAAGGGCGTGATGGTCACCCACGGCAACCTGCTCCACAACGAGGAGCTGATCAAGAACGCCTGCGAACATGATGGTATTGGCGGGGTTGGCGAGCAAGGCACGCCGTGCGTGAGCTGGCTGCCGCTCTACCACGACCTCGGCCTGATCGGGAACATGATCCAGTCGATGTACGTGGGCGTGCCCTGCACGCTCATGGCGCCGGTGTCGTTCCTCCAGAGCCCGGTGCGCTGGCTCAAGGCGATCTCGACCTACGGCGGCCACACCAGCGGCGGCCCGAACTTCGCCTACGAGCTGTGCGTCTACAAGGTCTCGCCCGAGCAGCGGGAAGGGCTCGACCTGTCGAGCTGGCGGGTGGCGTTCAACGGCGCCGAGCCGGTGCGCGAGGAGACGCTGCGCAAGTTCGCCAAGGTCTACGCGCCCTACGGCTTCCGGCCCGAGGCGCTCTATCCCTGCTACGGCCTGGCCGAGACCACGCTGATCGTCTCGGCCGGCACCAAGCACGAGCGCCACGTGGCGACCGCGTTCCGCGCCGACGAGCTGGGCCGCAACCGGATCGTGCCCGCGGCCGAAGGGGAGCCGTCGCGCGTCCTGGTGGGCTGCGGCCGGATCCTCGGCGACCTCGAAGCCGTGATCGCCGATCCCGAGACCCGCGAGCGCCGTCCCGAAGGCACGGTCGGTGAGATCTGGGTCAAGGGCGGCAGCATCGCGCGCGGCTACTGGAACCGGCCGGACGTGACCGAGGAGACGTTCAACGCGTATCTATCGGAAGGCGCGACCGACGGTTACGGGCCGTTCCTGCGCACCGGCGACCTCGGCTTCCTCTGGAACGGCGAGCTGTTCATCACCGGCCGCCAGAAGGATCTGGTCATCATCCGCGGCACGAACCACTACCCGCAGGATCTGGAGTTGACCGTCGAGCGCGCGCACCGCGCCCTGCGGCCGGGCTCGGGCGCGGCGTTCTCGGTGGACGTGGACGGCGAGGAGCGCCTGGTCGTCGTGCAGGAGATCCAGCGCGAGGCGCGCTCCGCGGATGTGGACGAGATCGCCGCGGCCGTGCGCAAGGCGCTCGCCGACGATCACGAGGTCCAGCTCCACGCCCTGGCGCTGATCAAGCCCGGCGCCATCCCGAAGACGACGAGCGGCAAGATCCAGCGCCGCCAGAGCAAGGCCGACTTCCTGGAAGGACGCCTCGACCTGGTCGGCCTCTGGAAGGAGGGCGGCGCTGTCGGTGGAGAAGTTGGGGACGCCGACGCCGCCAATACTGCTGGCCCGGTCGAGCTCAAGAACCGCGACGACGTGGTCCTCTGGCTCGCCGGAAGGCTGGCCGCGGCCGCGAACGTCCGCCTGTCGGACATCTCGCCCTCCCGCGCCGTGGCCGATTACGCGCTCGATTCGCTGAAAGCCATCGAGCTGATGCATGAGATCGAGTCGCGTACCGGCGTGTCGCTGCCGATGGAGAGCTTCTTCGGCGGCATCACGCTGGGACAGATTGCGGATCAGGTCGCGAGCGGGCTAGGAAAGTCTGAAGCCCCGGCCGAGGCGATGCGCCTGGACCCGAGCGGCCCTGAGAGCGGCTCGTTCCCGCTGTCCGACGGCCAGAAGGCGCTCTGGTTCCTCTGGCGCCTGGAGCCCGGCAGCGCGGCCTACAACATGCCCACGGCCGTCAAGATCGTGACGCCGGTCGACTCGAAGTCCCTTCATGCCGCTTTCCAGGCGTTGGTGGACCGCCATCCGGCGCTCCGCACCACGTTCGAGCTGGTGGACGGCGAGCCGGTCCAAAAGGTCCACGAGCGCATGGACGTGGCCTTCGTGGAAGAGGACGCTGCCGGCTGGAGCGACGGCGCATTGATGCGCCGCCTGGACGAGGAGGCCAACCGGCCGTTCGACCTCGCGGCCGGTCCGCTGCTGCGCGTGCATCTGTTCCGTAAGCTGTTCCGCAAGTCGGAGCAGGACAACGTCCTTCTCCTGACGCTCCATCACGTCATCGGCGACTTCTGGTCCGTCGCCGTGCTGGCGCGCGAGCTGGGCGCGTTCTACTCGGCGTTCGTCGCGGGCCGGCCGATCGAGTTGGCGCGGCCCGAGCTGCGCTTCACCGACACCGTGCGCTGGCAGCGCGAGGTGCTCGCGGGCGCCGAGGGCGAGAAGCTGCTCGGCTACTGGAAGGGGGAGCTGGGCGGCGAGCTGCCGGTGCTCGACCTGCCCACGGACCGCCAGCGTCCGCCGGTGCAGACCTACGTCGGCGACGCCGTGAGCTTCCGCGTTGCTCCTGAGCTGACGAAGCGCGTCAAGGCGCTGGCCCAGGCCAATCAGGCCACGCTCTACATGACGCTTCTCGCCGCGTTCCAGGCTCTGCTGCACCGCTGGGCCGGGCAGTCCGACCTGCTGGTGGGCTCGCCTTCCGCCGGCCGCGGCCGGGCGCGCCTCTCCGGCGTGGTCGGCTACTTTGTGAACCCGGTCGTGCTTCGTTCCAACGCGGGTAGCGATCCTGCGTTCTCGGACTTCCTCGGTGCCACGCGCCGTTCCGTGCTCGGCGCCTTCGAGCACCAGGACTATCCGTTCCCGACCCTTGTCGAGCGCCTCCAGCCCGAGCGCGATCCGAGCCGCTCGCCGCTGTTCCAGGTCATGTTCGCGCTCCAGAACGCGCCGACTCTGGCCGGCACCGAAGGGCAGGAGCAGGGCCTCACCGCCTTCGCCGTGGGCGAGGCCGGAGCCGAGGTCGAGGTCGGAGGCCTGCGCCTCCAGCACCTTCCGTTGCCGCAGCGGGTCGCGCAGTTCGACCTCACGATGTCGGTGGGGGAGCTGGCCGGCGGCCTTGCCGGTACGCTCGACTTCAATGTCGACCTCTTCGACCGCGCCACGGCCGAGCGCCTGGTCGCGAGCTTCCTGACTCTGCTGGAAACCGCCGCGTCTGAGCCCTCCCGGCGCCTGTCCGCCCTGCCGATCGTGGCCGAGGCCGAGCGCGCGCTCCTGCTCTCCGACTGGAACCGCCCGGCCGAGCCGGCCGCGGACCTGCCGGCCGGAGCCTTGGTCCACGAGCTGTTCGAGGCCCAGGCCGCGAAGACGCCCGAAGCCGTCGCCGTGCTGGCGGGCGACCAGAGCCTGAGCTACCGCGAGCTGAACGAGCGCGCGGACCGCCTCGCCGCCCACCTGCGCGGCCTGGGAGTCCGGCCCGACACGCTGGTCGGCCTCTGCGCCGACCGTTCCCTGGACCTCCTGGCCGGCACGCTCGGCATCCTCAAGTCCGGAGCCGGCTACCTGCCGATGGACCCGGAAGCCCCGGCCGAGCGGCGGGCCTTCATGCTCGACAACGCCGGAGCGAGCCTCGTCCTCTCCGATTCCGGCCTCACCTGGCCTGAATCCGTATCGACGGTCTCTCTTACGGAGTCGACCTCTGGAGTCGGCAGCGTCTCCTCGCACGAGGGGCTGAGGGCCTCCGCCTCCACCGCCTGCCTCATCTACACCTCCGGCTCCACGGGCGAGCCCAAGGGCGTGCTGCTGACGCATGGCAACCTGGTGTCGATGATCGCTTCGTTCCTGGGCAGCTACCGGCCCGGCACCGCCGACGTCGTCCTGCCGCTGACCTCGGTCGCTTCGGCGAGCTTCGTGGGCGAGGTGCTGCCGGCGCTCTGCGCCGGGGCCGCGGTGGCGATGCCGGACAAGGGCGAGATGCTCGACTTCAGCCGGCTCGCCGACCTCATCGGCCGGCGCGGCGTGTCGATCCTGAGCACGGTGCCCTCGATGATCGCGGGCTTGAACGCGATCAAGGACCAGCTGCCGAAGCTTCGCCTGATCCTCTCCGGCGGCGAGTCGCTCTCCGCGGGCGACGTCGACCGGCTCCTCGACACGGCCGAGCTGGTCAACGGCTACGGCCTCACCGAGACCACCATCTGCTCGACGGTCTACCGGCTGACCGCGGAGGACTTCAAGTCGGCTCAGCCGATCCCGATCGGCCGGCCCGTGACCGGCCACCGGCTCTACGTGCTGGACGGGGAGTTGCAGCCGCGTCCGGTCGGCGCTCCCGGCGAGCTGTACATCGCGGGCGAGGGCGTGGCGCGCGGCTATCAGCGGAACCCGGCCAACACGGGTGAACGTTTTGTGCCCGATCCGTTCGGCGAAGCCGGCGATCGCATGTACCGCACCGGCGACCTCGCGCGCTGGCGGTCCGACGGCCGCCTCGAATACCACGGCCGCATCGACCAGCAGGTGAAGATCCGCGGCTTCCGCATCGAGCTGGGCGAGATCGAGACCGTCCTGGGCCTCCACCCGTCGGTCAAGGAGCTTGCGGTCGTCCCGCGGGAGGACACGGGCGAGAAGCGCCTCGTCGCTTATGTCGTTCCCGAGGAAGGTCATCATCCGACCGCGGGCGACCTGATCGCGTTCGCCAAGGAGAAGCTGCCGGACTACATGGTGCCGGCCGTCTTCCTGAACCTCCCGTCCCTGCCGCTCACCCCGAACGGCAAGCTCGACGTGAAGGCCCTGCCCGTGCCCGAGCAGCTCCGGCCCGAGCTGACCGCGGCCTACGTGGCGCCGCGCGGCGAGGTGGAGCGGGTCATCGCCGAGGTTTGGAAGGAAGCGCTCAAGGTCGACAAGGTCGGCATCAACGACAACTTCTTCGACCTGGGCGGCCACTCACTGCTCATGACCCGCGTCCACGCCCGCCTCAAGGAGGCGCTGGCGGCGCAGGGCGTGACCCAGGAGGTCTCGCTCATCGACCTCTTCCGCTACCCGACGATCGGCTCGCTGGTGCGCGTGCTCGCTCCGAATGCCGCCGATGCTGCCGATGCCGCTGGAGCGGAGAACCGCGTCGCCGAGGAGAGCCGGCGGCGCGCCGAGGCCAAGCGCGGCGGCCGGCGGGACACGGAGATCGCGGTCATCGGCATGAGCGCCCACGTCTCCGGCGCGAAGAGCGTCGATCAGCTCTGGCAGAACCTGGTGAACAAGGTCGAGTCCATCCGCCGCTTCACGGACGAGGAGCTGCTCGCCGCGGGCAACGATCCGGAGCTGATCGCCAACCCCAACTACGTCAAGGCTCAGGGGATCATCGGCGACGTCGAGCTCTTCGACGCCGGCTTCTTCGGCTACAACCCGAGGAGCGCCGAGCTCACCGATCCGCAGCACCGCCAGTTCCTCGAATGCGCCTGGGAGGCCATGGAGACCGCGGGCTACGACACCGAGCGCTACCCGGGCCGCGTGGGTGTGTTCGGCGGCCAGAGCATGAACACCTACTGGCTGAAAAACCTCTACTACCACATCGACCTCGTGGCGTCGGTCGACAGCCTCGCGGCGGCCATCGGCAACGACAAGGACAGCATCACCACCGAGGTCTCCTACCGCATGAACCTGCGGGGGCCGAGCGTGCTGGTGCAGTCCTCGTCCTCGACCTCGCTGACCGCGATCCACTACGCCTGCCTGAGTCTGCTCAACCACGAGTGCGACATGGCCATCGCGGGCGGCGCCTCGGTCCACGTGCCCGAGATCTCGGGCTACATGTTCCAGGAAGGCGGCATCACCGATCCGGATGGCCACTGCCGTGCTTTCGACGCCGACGCCAAGGGTTTCGTCAGCGGCCACGGCGGCGGCGCCGTGATCCTCAAGCGTCTCTCCGAGGCGGTGGCCGATGGCGACAACATCCTCGCGGTGATCAAGGGCTCGGCCTGCAACAACGACGGCTCGAACAAGGTGAGCTACATGGCGCCGAGCGTCGACGGGCACGCCGACGTCATCATGATGGCCCAGGCCGCAGCCGGCGTGACGCCGGACACGATCACGTATATCGAAGCCCACGGCACCGGTACCCCGATCGGCGACCCCATCGAGGTGGCCGCCTACACGCAGGCCTTCCGCACCGGTAACGGCGGGACTGACAAGAAGCAGTACTGTGCCATCGGCTCGGTCAAGACGAACATCGGCCACCTCGACACGGCGGCCGGCGTCATCGGCCTGATCAAGGCCTCGCTCTGCCTGCACCACAAGACCCTGGTGCCGATCTGCCACTTCAAGAGCCCGAACCCGAAGATCGACTTCGCGAACAGCCCGTTCTACGTCAGCGCCGAGCTGAAGCCCTGGGAGCCGCTGCCGGGGATTCCGCGGCGGGCCGGCGTCAGCTCGCTCGGCATGGGCGGCACAAACACGCACATCGTGCTCGAAGAGGCGCCGGAGCAGCAGTCGTCCGGCCCGTCGCGGCCGTACCAGCTCCTGCTGCTGTCGTCCAAGACGCCGACCGCGCTGGAGACGATCAGCGGCAATCTGGCGGCTCACCTGCGGACTCATCCGGATCAGCCGCTCGGCGACGTGTCCTATACCCTTCAGACCGGCCGCCGGCGCTTCGACAACCGGCGCTTCGTGGTCTGCGAGAGCACCGAGGACGCGGCCCGGACGCTCAAGGAGATGGAGCCGGACCGCGTCGTCACCGGCTACCGCGAGGCCGGCGAGCGCGCCGTGGCCTTCCTGTTCCCGGGCCAGGGCTCGCAGTACCCGAACATGGGCCTGGACCTCTACGAGTCCGAGCCGGTGTTCCGCGACGTGGTCGACCGCTGCGCCGAGATCCTCAAGCCGCACCTCGACGGCGTCGACATCCGCGAGGTGATCTATCCCGCCGATGGCGCCGATACCGCTGACCTGGAAGCCGCGGGCGAGCGCCTGCGCCAGACGATGTTCGCGCAGCCGGCCCTCTACATCGTCGAGTACGCCACGGCGCAGCTCTTCCTGAGCTGGGGCGTGCGCCCGCAGGCCATGATCGGCCACAGCGTCGGCGAGTACACGGCCGCCGCGCTCGCGGGCGTCTTCTCCATGGAGGACGGCCTGGTGCTCGTCGCCCGGCGCGGCAAGCTCGTCCAGAGCCTGCCGTCCGGCTCGATGCTGGCGGTGCCGCTGTCCGAGGGCGACGTGCTGCCGCTGCTCGCCAACCACCCCGAGGTCTCGGTCGGCGCCATCAACCGGATCGACATGACCGTGGTCTCCGGCACCCATGACGCCGTGGCCGCGTTCCGCAAGGAGATGGAGGAGCGCGGGCTCGACGTGCGGCCGGTCCACACCTCCCACGCCTTCCACTCCGCCATGATGGACCCGATCCTCGACGAGTTTCGGGCCACGGTGGAGCGGGTGCCGCGGCAGGCGCCGAAGATCCCCTACCTCTCGAACGTCTCGGGAACCTGGATCCTCCCCGAGGAGGCCACCAGCCCGGACTACTGGGCGGCCCAGCTGCGCGGCGCCGTCCGCTTCGCCGACAACTTGGGCGAGCTGTTCAAGGACGACGCCCGGGTGCTCCTGGAGGTCGGCCCGAGCAACGTGCTCTCGACCTCGGCGCGCGTCCATCCTACGAAGCAGGCCACGCACGCGATCGTCTCGACGATCCGCCATCCCAAGGAAAAGCACGCGGACGCGGCCTTCATCCTCACCGCGCTCGGCCGTCTCTGGCTGGCCGGCGTGGACGTCGACTTCAACGCCTTCTGGGCCGCGGAGAACCGCCGCCGCGTGCCGCTGCCGACCTATCCCTTCGAGCGCCAGCGCTTCTGGGTCGACCCGCTCCACCCCGTGCTGGCCGGCCGCAAGAAGGCCTCCAAGGACCCGGCGGACTGGTTCTGGGTTCCGGCCTGGACTCGCAGCGAGCGGCCCGGTTCTCTGCATCTTCAGGAGACGGGAGCGAAGTGGCTCTTGTTCACCTCGCCCGAGGATCTCGGACCGCACCTCGAACGGCGGCTGCGCGAGCTGGGAGCCGACGTGACCACGGTCGAGATCGGCCACGCCTTCGCCCGGGTCTCGGACGACTCCTACCGTCTCGATCCGCGCAGCGAGGACGACTACACGAGGCTGGTCGCGGATCTCAAGGCCGTCGGCAAGCTGCCCTCCAAGGTCGTCCACCTCTGGAATTCCGGCCCCGGGGAAACCACGCTGGAGGAGACGCTCGACCGCGGCTACTACAGCCTCGTCTTCCTGGCGCGCACGCTCGCGGCCAATCTCGACGCCGGCCAGGGACCTGACGCCGATGTCGACCTCCTCGTGGTGACGAGCGGCGCTCAGGAAGTCACGGGCGAGGAGGAGATGATCCCCGAGCGCGCCACGATCCTCGGCACCGCCAAGGTCATCCCCCGCGAGCTGCCGAAGATCAAGCCGCGCTCGATCGACGTGCCGGCCGTGATTCCGACCGCCCACTCCAAGCTCGCCGCCCTCGTGGACGGCGTGCTCGGCGAGCTGGGCGGCGGCAAGCTCGACCCCGTCGTGGCCTACCGCGGCGCGCACCGCTGGACGCAGACCTTCCAGCAGATCCGCCTCGACGCGGACGCGGGCGCTCCGGTCCTCAAGGAGCAGGGCGTCTACCTGGTCACCGGCGGCCTCGGTGGTATTGGACTCGCCGTAGCCGAGCACCTGGCGACGCGCTACAAGGCGAAGCTCATCCTCACCGGCCGTTCCGGCCTGCCGGCGCGCGGCGAGTGGGACGGCTGGCTCTCGACCCACGGCGAGGACGACCGGATGAGCCGGCGCCTCCTGAAGGTCCGGGCCCTGGAAGCGGCCGGCGCCGAGGTGATGGTGGAGAGCGCGGACAGCGCCGACCGCGACGCCATGCAGGGCGTCCGGGACCGGGCACTGGAACGGTTCGGAGCGATCCACGGCATCTTCCACGCCGCGGGCGTGCCGGGCATGGGCCTCATCCAGACCAAGACCCGGGAGATCGCCGAGGGCGTCTTCGCCTCGAAGATCCGCGGCACCCGGGTCCTGACCGACGTGTTCGACGGTCTCGGCCTCGACTTCGTGGCGCTGTTCTCCTCGGTGACGGCGATCCTGTCGCAGCCGGGCCAGTCCGACTACGCGGCGGCGAACGGCTTCCTCGACGCCTTCGCGAAGTCCGAGAGCCTGCGCGAGGGGCTGCCGGTCGTCTCGATCGACTGGGACGCCTGGCAGGAGGTCGGCATGGCGGTCGAGACCGAGGTGCCGGCCGAGCTGAAGGCCTGGCGCGAGGAGAGCCTGAAGAAGGGTCTCTCGCCGGCGCAGGGCGTCGACGCCCTGGAGCGCGTCCTCCGCAGTCTCCGCGGGCGTCTCACCCAGGTCGCGGTCACCCGCGAGGATTTCCAGTCGAAGATCGAGGAGAGCTTCACCTCGAAGACGCTGGAGGAGCTGGCGGCCGAGGCGGTGGACGCCCGCGAGGTCCACTCCCGCCCCGTGCTGGGAAGCGCCTACGTGGCGCCGCGCAACGAGCTGGAGGAGAAGATCGCGAAGATCTGGCAGGAGATCCTCGGCATCGACCGCGTCGGCGTCCATGACAACTTCTTCGACCTGGGCGGCAACTCCCTCGTCGGCCTGAAGGTCATCTCGCGCATCAAGAGCGAGGTGAACGCCGACGTCACCGGAGTCAGCCTCTTCGAGGGTCCGACCGTCAGCGCCTTCGTGAAGCTGCTCCAGCGCAGCGAGGAAGGCGCCGAGGACGAAGCCTTCGAAGACCGCCGCAGCCGCGGAGCCATGCGCCGCGAGCGGATGCGCCAGCGGCGCGGGTAGTCCCCTCTAGCAGTCTGCGCGGCAGAACGTTGTAGGGGCAACCCTTGTGGTTGCCCCATACCGCTGAGGGCAGGCACAAGGCCTGCCCCTACAGTCATCAACGTGGCGCGTTCGGCGTCATGCGCTCCTGCCGCGCAGGCTCCGTCTCCCCACCCCTTGGGGTGGGGAAGTCCCCCACCCTTTCGTGCTCCGGCTCTTAGCCCCTGCGGCGGGCGCGCTCCGGCCGTCAAACCGATAGTTTGGCTCCAGCCCATGGAAGCCGAATGTGCTCCGAGCCCACTCGGATCGCTTTGACGAAAGGAGAGAGGAATGCGCCACCGATGGATCCTGGCCCTGGGGATCGCGAGCGCTTTCTGCACCTTGCTGCTGATGCCGGTCCCGGCAGCCGGTGCGCAGGGGGGCGGGCCTCAGCCCGTCTGCGCGGACTGCCACGAGGAAGCCGTCCACGGCCTCGCAACCACGAAGCACGGCGCCAAGCTCGACGGCACCAGCCTGGTGTGCCAGTCCTGCCACGGCGATGTCGCCGCCCACCTGGAGGATCCAACCATCAAGCCGGCCCGCTCCTTCGACCGGAGCATGACTTCGACGGAGAAGAGCGCGGCGTGCCTTTCCTGCCACGGCGGCGACCGGCAGATGGCCTTCTGGGATTCCGGGAAGCACAGGAAGAACGATGTCTCCTGCGCCGACTGTCACAGCATCCACGGGAAGCGCGGCGACCCGTCGACCGCGACGTATCTGACGACCCAGCGCAAGCTGCAATACGAGACTTGCGGCGAATGCCACAAGTCGATCCGCGCGCAGCTCAACAAGACCTCCCATCATCCGATCTACGAGGGCAAGGTCGCCTGCTCCGACTGCCACAACCCGCACGGCGCCCTGTCGCACGCGATGGTCAAGAACGAGTCGGTCAACCAGCTCTGCGTGGGTTGCCACAGCGAAAAACGCGGACCCTTCGTCTGGTCCCACCTGCCGGTCGAGGAGAACTGCCTGTCGTGCCACAACTCGCACGGCTCGAACGTACCGAAGCTCCTCACGGTGAAGGTGCCCCAGCTCTGCCAGGATTGCCACGGCAGCGCCCACGGACAGCTCGCCTACGGTTCCAGCTTCTCCGTTGGTGGCGCCAACCAGGATCGGGCGACCCGCTTCGACGCCCGCTCCTGCGTCAACTGCCACCAGACGATCCACGGCAGCAACGCACCCGCATCCCGCGGCCACTTCCTGCTGCGCTGAGGAGGACATCATGGACACGAAGCAACGCAAATCGGCTGCCGTCCTGATCGCCTCCCTCTTCCTCTTCACCCTGCCGACGCTGCCGGCGGCGTACGCCGCCGACGGCGACTTCACCCTGACCGGCTCGGTCACGCTCGGCGGCCAGCTCGTCGACACCACGGACACCGTCGACGAAGGCAAGATGCGGGAGTATCGCGACCTGACCAACGGTGTGCTGTCGGCCTTCGACCTCATGGGCCGCAGCGCCGACTACTACCTCGACTTCTACGCCGAGAACCTCGGCCGCAAGGACATGTACCTGGATCTGCGCGGCGGCTCGTACGGCTCGTTCAAGTACGGGCTCTTCAGCGACAGCATGCAGCACTTCTTCACGACCGGAGCCCGGACGCCGTACAGCGGCGCCGGCACCGCGAACCAGACCGCCGTGCTGCCGAGCCTCGATCCGTCGAAGTGGAACGTCTACGACCTCGCCTACAAGCGCCGCAACGACGGCGCCATGTTCGAGCTCTCCCTCGATTCGCCCTGGTACGTACGCGCCGATGTCGGCAACGTCAGCTTCGACGGCAACAAGCTCCAGGCCTACGCCCAGGGCACCGGCTCGAGCAACGGCTTCGTCGATCTCGCGGTGCCGGTGGAGTACTCGACGCGCAACCTCTCGTTCGAGAGCGGTTACTCGTCGACCAGGCTGCATCTCGCGCTGGCCTACCTCGACAGCAAGTTCGAGAACGACGACCCCATCCTCCAATGGACCAACGGCTACTTCGGCAACGACAGGCTTACGGGGACGAACCTGGGCGTCGACACCAGCTACCTACCGGCCGACAACCGGCTGAAGCGCTTGAGCCTGAACACTCTGATCAAGCTCCCCCTGGATTCGAGCCTCGGGCTGCGCTACACGCAGAGCGAGTCGACCAGCGACGTGACGCTCGGCACCTCCCAGCTGATCGGGACCGCGACCACCAAGACGACCACGCCGTTCCTGGCGTCGTCGGAGGTCTTCAAGGGGAAGATCGACTACGACACCTGGGCGGTCACCTGGTCCGCCATGCCGGTGGACCGCGTCGACGTCCGCCTCTACGCCTACGATCTGAAGCGGGAGAACAAGTCGACCGACGTGCTGTTCTCGGGCTTCACGACGGCGACCAGCAGCCTCGGCTGCGTGGGCGTCGTCGGCGGCACCGGCCCGGTCGGCTCGTCGACCGGCCCGCGCATCTGCGAGAACGAGCCCTTCGGCTTCGAGCGGCGCAACTACGGCGCCGAGCTGGCCTGGCGTCCGTCCAAGACCAACCGCATCAGCGGCGGCTTCGACCAGGTCAAGACGGACCGCGAATTCCATCCCGACTCCGACTCGACCAAGGAGAAGCGCTACTCGCTCGAGTGGCGCAACACCTCCATGGACACCCTTGTGGCCAGCCTCAAGGTCCAGCTCATCGAGCGGCGCTCGAACTTCCTCTCCCCGGCCCTGCCGAACACGGTGTGGAGCTTCGACACCGCGAACCTGGACCGGACGGTCTACAAGGCCGGGCTCGACTACACGCCGAGTGCCAAGGCGGACTTCAGCTTCGAGTACTACTACAAGAAGAGCCAGTATGACGACTCGCCTTCCGGCCGCACCGGAGACGACCGCGGCGAGATCTACGTGAGCTCGATCTTCGGCGAGCAGGACGGCTTCCGCGTGAAGGCGTACGTCGACTACGAACGGGCCACGACCGACGCCCGCCTCGTCAGCCGCAACAGCACGACGGGTGCCACCAACTACACGGTGCTCACCGGCATCGACGACCGGTTCGCGGCGTTCGGCCTCGGCTTCGACTGGCCGGCGCAGGAGCGCCTGCTGGTCACCGGCGCCGCCTCGTGGAACCGCAGCCGGGGCGCCGTCGACTTCAACGGCCTCGCCGGGGCCGCGGCGCTGCCCACGACGCTCGTCAACATCAACAACTACGGCAACAACAAGCGGTTGGCGCTGGACCTGAACGGCACCTTCCAGGTCACCGGCAGCTGGGATCTCACCGCCGGCCTGGCCTACGAGGACGTGGCGTTCGACGACATCCAGTTCGACCCCTACAGCTACGTCCTGCCCGCGATCCCGCTCATCGGACCGGCGCAGGCGACCGCGAGCTATCTGAGCGGCTGGTACCGCGACCCCGCCTACAAGGCGACGATCGGGTACCTCCTCGCCAAGCACACCTTCTGATCCCCGAACAACCTCCGAGTCGAAGCCGGGCCGTGCGTCACAGCACGGCCCGCTTTGCGTTCGGTCCCCGAGTCGGGGGCGGTCGTCGCGCTCGTTTGGGCTGCCATTGCCCCCGCTTGGGCAGTCATGGGGCAGCGCTTCCCCTCGCCGGGGCAGCGGTTGCCCAAGCCGGGGCAGTGCTCTCCCCAACGGGGGCAGCCGTTGCCCAAGCCGGGGCAGTACTCTCCCCAACGGGGGCAGCGGTTGCCCAAGCTGGGGCAGTGCTCTCCCCAACGGGGGAAGCGGTTGCCCAAGCCGGGGCAGCGCTCCCCCCAACGGGGGCAACCGTTGCCCAAGCGGGGGCAACTGTCGCCCAAGCGGGGGCAGCCATCGCCCCGGCCACAGTGATCGCCCCGCTCTTGGGCCACCGCCTCCCGGCCCTCTCAAGGTCATCCTCCAAGGTCATCCTCTATAATGCCGCCGGACCAACGACAGGCTTGCAGCAAGCTTGGCTGCCTCCCCCGGATCTGAGGAAGAATGCAACAGGGTCAACTCAGCTGGATCGTCAACTACATCTGGGGTATCGCGGACGACGTGCTGCGGGATCTCTACGTGCGCGGCAAGTACCGCGATGTCATCCTGCCCATGACGGTCCTGCGCCGGCTCGATACCCTCCTGGAAGGGACCAAGGACGCCGTGCTCGCCATGAGGGCTTCCCTGGACAAGGCGGACATCGTTCACCAGGACAAGGCTCTGCGCCAGGCTGCCGGCCAGGACTTCTACAACACGTCGGGCTTCTCCCTGCGCGACCTCAAGGCCCGCACCAGCCAGCAGAAGCTCCGGGCGGACTTCGAGGCCTGGCTCAACGGTTTCTCTCCGAACGTGCAGGAGATCCTGGAGAACTTCGAGTTCCGCAACCAGATTCCGCGCCTCTCCAAGGCGGATGCGCTCGGCACGCTGATCGAGAAGCTCCTGTCGCCGGACATCAACCTCAGCCCCCGGCCGGTTCTGCACGGCGACGGCTCGGTCAAGCATCCCGGCCTCGACAACCACGCCATGGGCACGATCTTCGAGGAGCTGGTCCGGCGCTTCAACGAGGAGAACAACGAGGAGGCCGGCGAGCACTGGACGCCCCGCGATGCCGTGAAGCTCATGGCGAAGCTGATCTTCCTGCCCATCGCCGGGGAGATCGAGTCCGGCACCTATCTGCTCTATGACGGCGCCTGCGGCACCGGCGGCATGCTGACCGTGGCGGAAGAGACGCTCCAGGAGCTGGCCGCCGAGCGCGGCAAGCAGGTGGCAACCCACCTCTACGGCCAGGAGATCAACGCCGAGACCTATGCCATCTGCAAGGCGGACCTTCTGCTCAAGGGCGAGGGCGATTCCGCGGACAACATCGTCGGCGGCCCCGAGCACTCGACGCTGGCGAACGACGCCTTCCCGTCCCGCGAGTTCGACTTCATGCTCTCGAATCCGCCCTACGGCAAGAGTTGGAAGAGCGATCTCGAACGGATGGGAGGCAAGGGCGGCATCAAGGATCTGCGCTTCGTGATCGAGCACGCGGGCGATGCCGAGTATTCGCTGCTCACGCGCTCCAGCGACGGTCAGATGCTGTTCCTGGCCAACCTGCTGTCCAAGATGAAGCGGAGCTCGAAGCTGGGCAGCCGGATCGCCGAGGTTCACAACGGCTCGTCGCTCTTCACGGGCGACGCCGGCCAGGGCGAGAGCAACATCCGCCGCTGGATCGTGGAGAACGACTGGCTCGAGGCGATCGTCGCCCTGCCACTCAACATGTTCTACAACACGGGCATCGCGACGTACGTGTGGGTTCTGACCAACCACAAGCCCGCTCCTCGCCGCGGCAAGGTGCAGCTCATCGATGCCACGCCGTGGTTCAAGCCGCTGCGCAAGAACCTGGGCAAGAAGAACTGCGAGCTGTCCGAGGAGGACATCCAGCGGATCTGCGACACCTTCCTCGCCTTCGAGGAGACGGAGCAGTCGAAGATCTTCCCGAACGAGGCCTTCGGCTATTGGAAGGTGACGGTTGAGCGCCCGCTCCGGCTCAAGGGGCTCGATCCGAACCGAGCCTACACGCCGAAGGAGATCAAGTCCGCGCTCAAGGATGGAGCCGAGCGCGACGAGGCCGCGCCGCCCGTGATCCGCAAGATCCACAGGAAAGGCACCGAGCCCGACCCGTTGCGCGGCCTGTTCCAGGCGAAGATCCAAGGCAAGCCGGCCGTCGTCGAATACGAGTCCGATCCGGATCTGCGCGACACCGAGCAGGTGCCGCTCCTGGAGCCCGGCGGCATCGAGGCCTTCCTGAATCGCGAGGTGCTGCCGCACGCGCCGGGCGCGTGGTACGACCCGGCCAGCGTGAAGATCGGCTACGAGATCAGCTTCACCCGGTATTTCTACAAGCCGAAGCCGCTGCGTTCGCTGGAGGAAATCCGCGCGGATATCCTGGCGTTGGAGAGGGAGACGGATGGGTTGTTGGCGGAGATTCTGGGGGATGGGGCAGAATGAGCACAAACAGCGTCTTTTGGGCGCATGCTGGCTCCAGCGCAAACCGTGCGCCACGCTGGCTTAGCGGAGAGAACTGATGACCGAGCGTGCACAGCTGCTGAGCTCACTTGCGACGACAATTGCCGACTACCGCGCTGGTGAGCTACAGACGCCTACTCCCGATCATGTCGATCGATGGGTCCGTCAGTTTGCAGACGAGGCGCAGCAACCAATATTGCGCGAGTTGGATCATGTCCTGAAGAAGACCTACTTTACGCGCAGATTCGTGCAAGAGTTCATTGACGAGCTTGTCCGAACCGAAGAGTTGGCAGGAAGCGACCCTTGCGAGTTTTGGAGGGGAGCAGGTTTGCTTGAAATTCAGAAGAATGGGCAAAGTCAAGCCGAAATGCTTGAGCTCCTCGGGGACAGTCTCCTGAAGCATTGCGGGTTGGCCCGCACTGCGTGTACTGGTGGCAGCGGCCAATATGTTTACCTTGACGACGTGCTCTTCAGTGGGAGTCGGATAGGCAATGATCTGACAACGTGGATTAGTGGCGATGCACCTCAGGAAGCAAAAGTCCATATTATTGTCATAGCTGCTCACAAGCTCGGTCAGTGGCAGTGCATCGAGCGCCTGAGGAAGGAAGCAGAAAAGGTTGGAAAGAAGATCGATTTCGAGTTCTGGCGCGCAATTTCTTTCGAGAATCGCAAGAAGTACCGAGCCGCCTCTGAAGTCCTTTGGCCTGCCAGTCTTCCAGATGACGATCAGCTGAAGGCCTATATGGCCATGGAAGAGAAATTTCCTTTCGAGCTCCGTCGTCCGGCGGCGTGGCCCGCGTCCACAGTGTTTTCATCTGAGCAAGGACGGCAGACCCTGGAAAGGGAGCTGCTGCTCGCCGGAGTAAAAATCCGGGGTTTCAGTCAAAATCCAAGCCGTTGGGTCCGGCCACTTGGTTTTAGTGCCTACGGTCTGGGGTTCGGCTCGCCGGTTGTAACCTTTCGCAATTGCCCCAACAACTGCCCCCTGGCGCTCTGGTGGGGCGATCCTGATGCCAGCGCATCGAGCCCTCTCAGCAGGTGGTACCCCCTTTTTCCGCGCAAGACGTATGGCAAGGAGGCAGGCTGGTATGATTTCTCCTCCTGACAACCGCAGAGATTCTCGGTTTCGCACCTATGATCGGATGGAGAGCGCTGTTTTTCTTCGAACAACTGAGGAATTTGGTGGCTTGTCCAACATGGCGGGAGGCTTCCCTCTTCAGGTGAATGCTGTCCGAATCCTGACATCTGAGGCTCTCTATCAGGCATGTCGATTCCCGCACATGCCCGAGGTTCAGAGATTGATCATCGCGCAAGCCAGCCCGATGACAGCGAAGATGAAGAGCAAGCCGTACCGGCGTGAATCCAGGCCAGACTGGAACCAGGTACGGGTCAAGATCATGCGCTGGTGTCTGCGAGTGAAGTTGGCGCAGAACTGGACGCGCTTCAGTGAGCTCCTGCTTTCGACAGGAAGCCGTCCCATCGTGGAAGCCTCGCGGAAGGACGACTTCTGGGGTGCCAACCCGGTAGACGATCGGACGCTTGTCGGGATCAATGTGCTAGGCAGGCTGCTGATGGAGCTTAGGGAGGAAGTTCGAAGCGGAGCCCTTGCGGCCCCGATGCACGTTGATCCACTGTCAATCCCGGAGTTTCTGCTTGACGGCCACCCCATTCAACCAGTCATCGGTCGCGGCGAGAGTGATTACAGGAAAAGCGTCCAGAGACCAGAGCGGCGAGTGATTGCGTCCCCACCAAGGGTAATTGCGAAGCAGATATCCATGGTTTATCCTGCGCAGTCAAGCGCTATCCCGGAGAGCCAAGCTATAGGGAAAGCGAGCTTGAAGCCGTATCCGAGCTACAAGGCCTCAAGTGCTCCATTGCTCGGAGATATACCGGCTCATTGGGAAGTGCGCAGCCTGGGGTCGCTGACTTCTTCGGTTAGCCAGCGTCGAGGATCGGATCTCCCATTGCTGTCAGTGGTGCGCGAGAAAGGTGTGATTCCTCGGTCCAGCATGAGGGATGATGAGAATCATAACTTCATTCCAGATGACCTGAGTAACTATAAGGTCGTGCGAGCTGGTAGTCTGGTTATCAATAAGATGAAAGCCTGGCAAGGCTCTCTAGGAATCGCGCCCATTGCCGGCATTGTGAGCCCGGCCTACTACGTCTTTGATTTCAGTATTGACGACCGCCACTTTGGGCAGGCGCTGCTAAGAAGTAGGCTCTACGTAGAGTTGTTTGCTCGCGCATCGGATGGTGTCCGAATTGGTCAATGGGACCTTTCTCTGCAAGGAATGAAGCGAATTCCCGTTGTGATTCCGCCGCCGGCCGAGCAAACCGCCATCGTCCGCTTCCTCAACCACGCCGACCGCCGCATCCAGCGCTACATCCGCGCCAAGAAGAAGCTCATCGCGCTGCTGAACGAGCAGAAGCAGGCCATCATTCACCGGGCTGTGACCCGCGGTCTGTACCCCGCTGTGCGGCTCAAGCCTTCGGGGGTGGAGTGGTTGGGGGAGGTGCCGGAGCATTGGGAGGTGATGGCCCTCCGGTTGAGGTATCGGCAAAGCCTCGGCAAGATGCTTGACTCAAAGCGCATCACGGGTCTGCTTCTGCTTCCCTACCTGCGCAATACGGATGTGCAGTGGGGAAGGATTAATACGACTGACCTGCCGGCGATGGATGTCTCGCCAGGAGAGTATGAGCGTTATACGGTAACGCCTGGTGACCTCCTTGTATGCGAAGGCGGCGAAGTTGGACGGTGTGCGATATGGATCGGGGACCTTACGATTTGCGCCTTTCAAAAAGCCCTTCATCGGCTGCGACCCTTGTCGAATGACCGAGACACGGCGAGATTCCTCTTTTATGTCTTCCGATTGGCAACAGATAGAGATGCTTTCAGCGATGGCCACGAAAGCACCATTGCTCACCTCACTGGGGAAAAACTTCGAGCTCATCGATTCCCGTTTCCGCCGAGAGCGGAACAAGAGGCAATCGTCGCTCATATAAAGGAGGCTACCAGCAGTATTGAGGATGCAGAGGGAGCTGCACTGAGAGAGATCGCCCTCCTTGCCGAATACCGCACCCGCTTGATCGCCGACGTAGTCACCGGCAAACTCGATGTACGTGAGGCTGCGGCGAAATTGCCGGAAGAGCTTGAGGAACCGGAGCCGCTGGACATGACTGAAGCAGACGACGAGGAGGACGTTGAAGGGCTGGACGCTGAGGCAGGAGCCGAGGAGGCGACGGAGTGACCAGCGAACACCCGACCAGCTACCTCGTGAGTCTGGTCAGGGAGCTCTGCAATCTCCCCAAGGAGACCGAATGGCTGGAGCTCAAGGTCAACAACGCCGACCCCGAGGAGATCGGTGAATACATCTCGGCGCTGTCAAACTCCGCCGCCCTTGCGGGCAAGGCATTCGCCTACCTGATCTGGGGTGTCTCGGACGGCGACCACGAGATCGTAGGTACATCCTTCAAGCCTCACGCGGCCAAGGTAGGCAACGAAGAGCTGGAGAACTGGCTGCTGCGGCTTCTGTCCCCCAAGATCCATTTTCACTTTTTTGAGGTGAGCGTGGAAGGCCGGCCGGTCGTGCTGCTGGAGATCGAGCGTGCCTTTCGGCACCCGGTGCAGTTCCGCGGCCAGGAACTGATCCGCGTGGGCTCCTACAAAAAGAAGCTGAAGGAGTTTCCCCAGAAGGAGCGTGCGCTCTGGCGGACCTTCGATCGCACGCTCTTCGAAGATGGGATTGCCGCCGAGCGGATTCCGGCGGACCAGGTGTTGGGTCTGTTGGACTACCCGGCCTACTTCGAGCTTCTGAAGATCCCTCTGCCGGAGAACCGCGACGGCATTCTGGAAGCGATGGCTGGCGACGCTTTGATTCGGAAGTGCGACTCCGGGAATTGGAACATCACGTGCCTGGGGGCGCTCCTGTTTGCGAAGAGGCTGGAGGAGTTCCGGTCCTTGCGCCGCAAGGCCATGCGCGTGATTCAGTACCGTGGAACGAATCGAGTTGAGACCCTCCGGGAGAAGGTCGGCGCCAAGGGGTATGCGAGCGGTTTCGAGGGCCTGATCGGCTTCATCAACGGCCTCCTGCCTTCCAGTGAAGTCATCGACCAGGCATTGCGAAAGACGGTGCCCAGGTTTCCTGAGCTGGCGGTACGCGAGTTGGTGGCCAATGCGCTCATCCATCAAGACTTCTTTTCTGCCGGCACCGGGCCGATGGTGGAGATCTTTGACGATCGAGTCGAGATCACCAATCCCGGTGAGCCGCTGGTGGACACGCAGCGATTCGTGGATACGCCCCCCAGGTCACGCAACGAGGCATTGGCCTCTCTGCTCCGCCGCATCGGCATTTGCGAGGAACGGGGCAGCGGCTGGGATAAGGTGGTGTTCCAGACGGAGCTCTATCAGCTACCGGCTCCCCTGGTCGAGGCGCCTTCCGAGCATACGCGAGTGGTGTTGTTCGCACCGCAGCGGCTTGCGAAGATGGACAAGGCTGACCGGGTGCGGGCGGTCTATCTCCATGCTTGCTTGCGGTATGTCGGCCGGGAGCACCTGACCAACACCTCCTTGCGGCAGCGGTTTGGGATCGAGCCGCGGAACCTTGCGACCGCCTCGCGCCTGATCCGGGAGGCGGTCGAGGGAGGGACGATCGTGGCCTACGATCCGGACGCGGCACCCAAGCTCATGAGCTACGTGCCGGCCTGGGCGGCCCCGCAGCGGAGCCGCCGTAGTTGATGGGTACTTGATGGCGTGAGGGAGGGGGCTTGGGAGAGGAGAGGGATGCGGCAATGAAATCAACGACTTGGCCTAGTTGATGGGTACTTGATGGAGCGGGCTGATGCCTACGAATACCACCGAGAAGGGCCTTGAGGATCTGATCGTCGCCGCGATGCTCGGCGGGACCGCGCCGCTGGATGGCGTGGCCGGCGAGCTGCGGGAGCGGCCTTCCATCTATGGCGCCGGTTGGATTCTGGGGGAGGCCCGGGACTACAACCGCGAGTATGCGATCGACCTTGCCCAGCTGAGCGCGTTTCTGCGGGCCACCCAGCCGAAGGTCACGGACGCGCTCGATCTGGATCAAGAGAGCCCGGCGCGGCACAAGTTTCTTTCGCGGCTGCAAGGCGAGGTGAGCCGGCGCGGGGTCATCGACGTGCTGCGGCGGGGCGTCAAGCACGGCCCGCTGGACATCGATCTCTTCTACGGTACACCGTCGCCGGGCAACCGCGTGGCCGTTGAGCGCTTCGAGCAGAACCGCTTCAGCATCACCCGGCAGCTGCGCTACAGCCGGGACGAGACCCAGCTCGCGCTCGATCTCGCCCTCTTCCTCAACGGCTTGCCGGTCGCCACCTTCGAGCTGAAGAACAGCCTCACCAAGCAGACCGTGGAAGACGCGGTGGAGCAGTACCGCCGCGACCGGAATCCGCGCGAGTTGCTGTTCGAGATGGGACGCTGCATCGTCCACTTTGCCCTCGACGAGCACGAAGTGAAATTCTGCGCCCACCTCAAGGGGAAAGACTCCTGGTTCCTGCCGTTCAACCAGGGGTGGAATGCAGGCGCGGGCAACCCGCCGAACCCCAACGGCCTCAAGACCGACTATCTCTGGCGGCGCATCCTCACGCGGGACGGCCTCACCGACATCCTGGAAAACTACGCCCAGATCGTCGAGACCAAAGACGAGAAGACCGGCCGCAAGAAACAGGTGCCGCTCTTTCCCCGCTACCACCAGCTCGACGTGGTGCGGAAGCTGCTCGGCGATGCCGCGGTTCAGGGCGCGGGCCGGCGGTACCTGATCCAGCACTCGGCGGGAAGCGGCAAGTCCAACTCCATCGCCTGGCTGGCGCACCAGCTCATCAGCCTGCGCAAGGGCGACGCGGCGGTCTTTGATTCGATCCTCGTCGTCACCGACCGGCGCATCCTCGACCAGCAGATCCGCGACACCATCAAACAGTTCGCCCAGGTGAGCGCCACGGTCGGCCATGCGGACCACTCAACCGACCTGAAACGATTCATCGAAGACGGCAAGAAGATCATCATCTCCACGGTGCAGAAGTTCCCGGTCATCCTTGATGAGATCGGGAGCGAGCACCGCGGGCGGCGGTTCGCCATCCTCATCGACGAAGCCCATTCGAGCCAGGGCGGCCGGTCCTCGGCGGCGGTCAACCGGGCGCTCTCCGAGGTCGGAGCCGAGGAAGACGACGAGACGACGGAAGACGCCGTCAACCGCATCATGGAATCGCGCAAGCTCCTGCCCAACGCAAGCTATTTTGCCTTCACCGCCACACCCAAGGGCAAGACGTTGGAGACCTTCGGCGAGCCCTTCGAGCAGGACGGCAAGATCAAGCATCGCCCCTTCCACAGCTACACGATGAAGCAGGCGATCCAGGAAGGCTTCATCCTCGACGTGCTGCAGACCTACACGCCGGTCGTGAGCTACTACAAGCTCGTGAAGCGGATCGACGACGATCCCGAATTCGATACCAAGAAAGCGAAGAAGAAGCTCCGCCGCTATGTGGAAGGCCACGACCACGCGATCGGCCTCAAGGCCGAGATCATGGTCGACCACTTCCACGAGCAGGTGCTTGCCCTCAACAAGATCGGCGGCCAGGCCCGGGCCATGGTCGTGACCGGCGGCATCGAAAAAGCGATTCAATACTTCCTCGCCATCCGGGCCTATCTCGCGAAGCGGAAGAGCCCCTATCAGGCCATCGTCGCGTTCTCAGGGGAGTTCGGCGAAACCAAGGAGACCGAAGCCTCGTTCAACGGCTTCCCCAGCAACGCGATCCCGGACCGGTTCAAGGAAGATCCCTACCGGTTTCTCGTCTGCGCCGACAAGTTCCAGACCGGCTACGACGAGCCCCTGCTGCACACCATGTACGTCGACAAGCCGCTGGCCGGAGTCAAGGCGGTCCAGACGCTCTCCCGCCTGAACCGGGCGCATCCGAAGAAGCACGACGTCTTCGTGCTCGACTTCCAGAACGACGTCGACACAATCCAGAAGGCATTCGCCGAGCACTACCGGACGACCATCCTCAGCGACGAGACCGACCCGAACAAACTGCACGACCTCAAAGCCAATCTGGACGGAGCGCAGGTCTACTCCCAGGAAGAGGCCGATACACTCGTCGGGCACTATCTGGAGGGAGCCGGGCGCGAGACGCTCGACCCCATCCTGGACTCCTGCGTGGCCGTCTACAGAGAGCACCTCGACGAGGACGGGCAGATCGAATTCAAAGGCAACGCGAAGGCGTTCCTGCGAACCTACGGGTTTCTCGCCTCGATCCTTCCATACACGAATGCGGGCTGGGAAAAGCTCTCCATCTTCCTCACCTTCCTCGTGCCCAAGCTGCCGGCTCCCAGGGAAGACGACCTCTCCCGGGGCATCCTCGAAGCGATCGACATGGACAGCTACCGGATCGAGAAACAGGCGGCGGTGCGCATCCAGCTCCCGGACGAAGACGCCGAAATCGACCCGGCTTCGGCCTCCGGGGCTGGCCACAAGCCGGAGCCCGAGCTTGACCGTCTCTCCAACATCCTGCGGGTGTTCAACGATCAGTATGGAAACACCAACTGGGACGACAAAGACCGGGTCGAGCGCCTGATCACCCGCGACATTCCGGACGGCGTCGCCGCGGATGCGGCCTATCGCAATGCGCGGGAGAGCTCGGACCCGCAGAACGCGCGCATCGAATTGGAAAAGGCACTGGGCAGGGTGATGACCGGCGTGCTCAAGGACGACACCCAGCTGTTCAAGCTGTACAGCGACGACGACTCCTTCCGCCGCTGGCTGGCCGACATGGTGTTCCGGATGACCTACGAGCAGGCGGCGTGACGCCGAAGGGCAGTTTCATTCACAATGCGGTCATCCAGCGATCCGTTATGAGGGCGCTCCGTTGATTTCGATTCCCCGGCTCGGGCGGATGGCGGAGCCCGATTCCGGAAACGAGGATGCCGCGGTGCTGGCGGCGTTCGAGTCGTATCAGGGCAGCCAGAATGCGGACCTTGCCTTTCAACAGACTCTGGGCGCCGCCTGTGCCATCGGCCGTCATCGGCCCCATCTGCTCGACCGTCTCCTTCCGAGAGCGATCGATGCCGCGGTCTGCATGGGCGTGGACACGCTGGAGGGAATCTGGCGTTATGCCGAGTCTTGCGCGGACCGGGCGTTGGCGACGACGGGGCCGTACGTTCAGGACTTCACCGAAGAGACAGCGTCCTTTCTCCGGCGTGATCTCCGCCAGCATGGACCGCTGGTCTCCCGGCTGCTCCAGGAGCGGCTGGCCATGCCCAACGACTGACTGGAAGAAGAGGAACAGATGCGCCCTATCCATACCCCCGCCGCAACCGTCCGCCGAAACGCGCTCCTTCTGATCGGATCGATTGCGGTCACGTTCCTGGTCCTCCGAGTCCTGCTCCACATGTCGCCCAACTCGGACTTCAATGTGGGCTCGTACAATGTCCATCACCTTTTCACAGGGCTGCTGCTGGTGACGGCGGGAGGCGTGCCCCTGGCCATTTTCCGGGGCTCGACGCGGCGGCTCGATCTGGCGTTGCTCGTCTTCGGTGCCGGCCTGGGGATGGCTCTGGACGAGTGGGTCTACCTGATCGCCACGGACGGCAGCAATGCTTCCTACCTGCTTCCGGTGTCGTTCTGGGGCGGCGTGGCCGCCGTGGGCCTGGCCTGCGCCTACGCGGCAGGGCTTGCCATCGGCCGCCGGCAAGGGATTCGCCAGACGTCGTAGGTTGGTTCACTGGAAGTACCCGTTCACGTCGAGAAGCAGGTGCGCGGGCGCCGTCGAGCCGAGGTAGACCTTGATGGCTCCGGTGCCTGCATTGTCGAGCGCCATGAGGGCGTTGTTTGGCCACAGTGGCTCCAGGGGGCGGCAGCCCTCTTGGCATTGGAGCAACCTCCTTCGACGACGATGGCCACTGGCCTATAATTACCAGGCATTGGGGAGATGATCTATGACTCAGCGCTACTCTGTTACGCCGCACTCGATTGAAACGCTTCTCACGATGGTCAAGGCGGGGGACATTGCAATCCCTGAGATCCAGCGCCCTTTTGTGTGGGATGCCACGAAGGTTCGCAACCTGCTCGACTCGCTCTATCAAGGATACCCGGTCGGCTATCTGATCGCATGGCGCAACCCAACAGTTCGCCTCAAGGACGGCACCTCCTCGGCCGGCAAGCGGATCCTGATCGATGGTCAGCAGCGCGTCACCGCGCTCACGGCCGCGCTCATGGGGCGAGAGGTGCTGACGAAGGATTACGAGACGGTCCGCATCCGCATCGCATTCCATCCGCAGGAGGAGCGCTTCGAGGTCGCCAACCCTGCGATTCGAAAAGACGTTGCCTGGATCGACGACGTCGCTGACGTTTTCGGGCCCAGCTCCGATCTGATCGAGTTGACAGAAATCTATTCTGAGAAGAACCCCACTGCCAGCCGGAAAGAGGTGGGGAAAGTGCTGCAGAAGCTCGCGAAAATCGTCTTCAACCACGTTGGTGTCATCGAGTTGGCTGAGGATCTCGATATCGAAACCGTGACCGAGATCTTCATTCGAGTCAACTCGGCGGGAGCCGAGCTCTCTCAGGCCGACTTTGCGATGTCGAAGATCGCGGCCAACTCTAGCTACGAAGGGAATCTTCTACGCAAGGCGATCGACTACTTCTGCCACCTTTGCGTGGCGCCGGAGTTCCTGCCCGCTATCGAGAAGGGCGACAAGGCCTTCGCCGCGTCCGAGTTCTTGCCGCAGATCCGCTGGTTGAGGGATGTGAACGACGACATCTACGATCCCAGCTACACGGACATGCTGCGAGTCGCTTTCACGTCGGAGTTCCGGCGCGGCAAGCTGCAAGATCTCGTCGCGCTTCTCTCCGGACGCAACTTCGAGACCAAACAGTATGAAGAGGAGATCGCGGAGTCCTCGTTCGGCCGCCTCAAGAAGGGCATTCTTGCGTTCGTGAATCAAACGCACTTCGAGCGCATCACGATGATCATTCGGTCGGCAGGCTTCGTCACCAAGGATCTCATCGGCGCTCAGAACAGTGTGAACTTTGCGTACATTCTCTACCTGCGTGGACGCGCCGAGAAGTTGCGGCCTGGGGATCTCGAAAGGCTGGTCCGGCGATGGTATGCCCTGTCGGTGCTCACCCGGCGCTACTCCAAGGGCAATCCGGAGACGGATATCGACTATGACATCCGCCAGATCGAAGGAGTGGGCCTTGTCGCATTCTGCGAAGCGGTGATCGCATCGGAGTTGTCCGAGAACTTCTGGTCAAATCTGCTTCCGATCGAGCTGGACACCGCTTCCTCTACTAGCCCATTCTTTCTGGCCTACAAGGCAGCACAGGTGAAGATGGGAGACAAGGGCTTCCTATCCCGCGACATCACTGCCCTGGACCTCCTGATGAATCGTAGCGACGTGCACCATGTCTATCCGCGGAATCATCTCAAGAAGCTGGGCCTGACTCGCGGCCGCTACAATCAGATTGCAAACTTCGTTCTGGCTCAGAGTGAGATCAACATTGCGATCGGCGAGAAGCCACCGGAGCAGTATTTCAAGGAACTGGCCCAACAGTGCTCGAGGGGTACGAAGCGGTATGGAAACATCGCTGATCGTGAGGGGATGATCGCGAACCTGAGGATGAACTGCCTCCCTGCATCGCTTCTTGATGGCGAGATACCTCCATACGATGATTTTCTGGAGGTGCGGCGGAATCTGATGGCCCAGAAGATCAGGGCGTGGTTTGAGGCGCTCTAGCGAGGATCACCGACGAGGGGTGGAGTGCCGCTGAGACGTTGATCGCGAAAAGCCCGGCCTGGCTTGGAGACATCCATGGATGAACAGTTGCAGTCGACGCTTCTGAAGGTCGCCCTGGTGGCAGCCGGGGCCGTTGTGGTGTTGGTGGTCTCCAGAATGCGCGGCATTTCCTGGCGCGACGACCTGGGCTTTCGGGCGCCGACCTGGAGGGCCGCGCTCGGCTGGCTCGGGCTGTGGATCGCGTGGATGGCGGCTGGCGAGTTGGCGATCCGCGCGTTCGGCATCCAGCAGCCTGAGCCGTGGCCCGAGTATCCGCCGCTGATCCTGGTGCTGCGCATCGCCATGATCGGCCTCATCGGGCCATTCTCGGAGGAGGTCGTGATGCGCGGAGCCTTCCTCCACCGGCTGCGGAAGGCGGGACTCGGCCCCCTGCCGGCCATCGCGATCGTCGCCGTGGTGTGGGCGATGCTGCACTACCAGTACGGGGCCGGCCTCATCGCGCTGATCGCGGCCGACGGCGTCGTGCTCGGCCTCGCCCGGCACTACGGACGTTCGCTCTGGCTGCCCATCGCGATGCACATGGTGGGGAATCTGTTCTCCATCTATCAGTCGCTGACGGGCTGGCACTGAGACGCGGAGGCCTCTCCAGCCTCTGATAGAATCCTTTGCCCAGGCTGGCCGGATTCGGCCGGCTCGGCAGCCGACCCGTTCGTCGAAGGAGATCCTCGAAAGACGCATCGTCATTCCTGGATTCACCACACTTCGCGAGGCTCCGGGGAACGCGTCCCCAGAGCTTCTGTCATCCCTCTAAGAGGAGAATCGAATGAAGCTCAGCTCCACCTCTCTCGCCTTTGCCTTCCTGCTGCTGACCGGATCTTTGGTGAGCGCGACCACGGCGGCGGCTCCTTCGTCGGAAGCCGGCTCCGGATCCCCTTCCAGGATGACCCCGGTGGCGCCCGACTGTTCCGGAACGGCCCTGCCCTTTGTCAACCCCGAGCCCTCGGAGGCCGCCGGCATGGCTTGCGGCTCTTGCAGCGTCGCCGCCTGCCAGGGAATGTTCGTCGGCGACATCTGCGCCGTCCTGCCGGGAGGGCGGTATTACATCTGCGGCGTGGTGAACACCTGCGCCGCGATGGGCGGCGGCACGGGAAAGTACTGCGACTGCCCGGGTAACTATTGATGCCCGACTGACACCATGAGACGAATCACCGCGCTGTTCTGCCTGGGAGGGCTCCTCGCCGCGGCCGGGTTTGCCGATAAATCGGCTGAAAAGACGGCCCCCCTCGACGCCATGATCGCCGCGGACCGGGCGTTCGGCCGGATGTCCGGGACGCGGCCGGTCAAGGAGGCGTTCCTGGAGTTCCTGGCGGACGACGCGATCCTCTTCCGCGGCGGGGAGGCGGTGCAGGGCAAGGCTTGGACGCGGGAGCAGCCGAGCCCGCCGTTCAAGCTGTTCCTGCGGCCGGCGTGGGCCGGCATCGCCCGCTCCGGCGACCTGGGGTGGACGGTCGACCCCTATGACCTGAACCTCGACGGTAGAGAGGAGGTCCACTACGGCGAATACCTGACCGTCTGGCGGAAGGATCTGGACGGGAGATGGCGCTTCGTGGTCAACTTCGGCGTCCACACGCCGCCGCCGGACGGCGCGCCGCCGGCCGCGCCGACCCTTGCGACCCTGGGCGATGCGGAGGCCGCCGCCGGCGCGGACCCGAAGGCCGGGCTGCTCGCCGCGGACCGGGATCTCGGGGCGGCCACGGCGGGAGAGGGCGGCGTTGCGGAGGCGTACCTGGCGCGGCTGGCGGACGACGGAATCCTGATGCGCAACGGTGCGGCGCCGTCGGAGGGCCGGGAGCCGGTCCGGTCGGCGCTCGCCAGAGCCGTGCCGGCCCGGATGGAGTCCCGGCCCGAGGCCGGCGGCGTCTCGACCGCGGGCGACCTCGGGTACACCTGGGGCCACGCGAGTTGGAAGGACGCCGACGGCGGCACGGTGACGGCCCACTATCTGCGGGTCTGGGAGCGGCGGGGGGGCGCCTGGAAGCTCAAGGTCGACTGCGTGGCCGAAGCCCCATTACCTGGCCCGATACCGCAGCCCGAGCCGCCGCCTCCGGTCCGATAGCAGCTGCAAACATGAACCTCCAGAGGAGATCCTATGAGACGGTCCTTTGCCCTATTTACGTTGATACTGACGTTGTCGGTGTTCGTCGCCATGCCAACTCTCGCCCAACCGCCCGCCAGCCTTCAGGCCGACTTTGACGCCATGGTGGCGACCGAGCGCGCCTTTTCCAAGCTGTCGGAGGAGAAGGGAATGAAGGACGCGTTCGCCACCTACATCGAGGACGACGGCATTCTCGTCCGCGGCGGTACCTTCGTGAAGGGCAAGGAGTGGACCCTGGCGCGCCCGAGCCCGCCGGTGACGCTGACCTGGTGGCCGGCCCACGCGAACATCTCCAGCTCCGGGGACATGGGATGGACGACGGGTCCCTACGAGTTGCGGCAGCCGGGGAGCGAGGAGGTCGGGTACGGCAACTTCGCGACGCTCTGGCGCAAGCAGGCCGACGGCACCTGGCGCTTCGCGATCGACCTCGGCAACCACTACGATTCGGCGTCGACCGACAAGAGCACTCCGACGCTCAAGGCGACGGCGTCCCCGGGTGCGGCTAAAGCTGCCGACGCCTCGGCGGAGAAGGCGGCCCTGCTGGCAGCCGACCGGGCGCTGGGCCAGGCCTCGGCCAAGGCGACCGCGGCGGCCTTCCAGTCCCACCTGGCCGGCGACGCCATCGTGCTACGCGGCGGCGCATTCCCCTACATGGGCAAGGACTCTCTCGCCGACGGCTTGAAGAAGGACGCGGCCGCGATGACGTCCCAGCCGATCGAGGGCGGCGTCTCGGCCGCCGGCGACATGGGCTACACCTACGGCACGGCCGAGTGGCAGAACGGCGAGACGAAGGTCAAGGGCAACTACATGCGCGTCTGGGAGAAGCGCGACGGCGCCTGGAAGCTCATGATGGACGTGCTGGCCGAGGCTCCGCCGCCGCCGCCGCCCGCTCCGCCGACCCCGCCGGCACCGGCGAACTGAGGCGCAGGCGCTACTTCGCTGGGAGCGCCGCCATCCTGGCGGCCTTAAGAGCCAGAGCCGGCTGGAAGCCGGCGCTCCCAGCGAAGCTAGCTTCAGGGCTTGAAAACCCGGTTCGGCGCCTCGTCCGGCCAGGCGCCGGTGCCGAACAGGGCTTCGAGCCCGGGCTCGTCCGGCTGGGTGCCGCCCCGGGTCCAATAGCAGGTGAGGCGGGCGAAGTTGTCCAGGTCGCTCCCAACCAGGCAGGTCATGCTCCGCTCCTCCCCCTTCTCCCGTTTCTCAGCGACCGTCCAGCGGAACCGCAGCACCTCTCCTTCTCCAGGGCTCGCGAAGTCGTGGGTTCCGACCGCCACCGAGCTTTCGGACCCGACCTTCCGGAGCAGCCGAAGCTCGCGGCCCACCTTTTCGATCCGAGCCGAGCCCGCATAGGCGGCGCCGCCGTCCGGCTCGCGGCCGACGATGGCGTAATCGCCGACCACGAACGTAAGAACGAAGGGCTCGTCCTCGACGGGGGCGGAGGCCGGCGGGGGCTGGACGTCGGCGGCCAGCAGTGTCAGGGAGATGGCGAGAATGGCGATCATGTGTCACGTGCTCCAGTGGCGTTGGTGGAGGGGGCCGGCCCTCATCGTACCTCGCCCGGTCGGGAGTATGCTTTGTCCCCGCCGGGGGAGGTGAAGGCACCAGAACAGATAGGCCTTGCCGCCGGCTGGAGAACGGCGTACGAGACGTCCCCGACGTTCCCCTTGGTGCAGGACATCGGCAGGACAAACAGCGAAAGAACGGTGGAGTCAGGGATGCACAAAGATCTGGATGGCGGGAGCGTTGGGATCGCCGTCGTCGGCATGGCGGGGCGTTTCCCCGGAGCGCGCAACCTCGACGAGCTCTGGCGCAACCTGCGGGGCGGGGTGGATTCCGTGCGGTTCTTCACCGACGACGAGCTGCGGGCGTTCGGGGTCGATCCGGCGCTGATCGCCGATCCCTCGTTCATCCGGGCCGCGGCCCAGCCTCCCGACCTGGACCGGTTCGACGCCGGGTTCTTCGGCATCAATCCGCGCGAGGCCGAGATCCTCGATCCCCAGCAGCGGGTCTTCCTGGAGACCTGCTGGGAGGCGCTGGAGGATGCGGGCTACGATCCGGACCAGGTTGGCATGACCGGCGTCTTCGCGGGCCAGACCACGAGCACCTACCTGCTGTTCAACCTGATGTCCAACCCGGGCCTGCTCGGGTCGATGGACCCGCTTCAGCTGCTCGTCGGTAACGCCGGCGACTCGCTGGCGACGCGGGTCTCCTACAAGCTCAACCTCAAGGGGCCGAGCTTCACGGTGCAGAGCGCCTGCTCGACCTCGGCCGTGGCCACGCACATGGCCTGCCAGAGCCTGCTCAACGGCGAGTGCGACCTGGCGCTCGCGGGCGGCGTGTCGATCAACGTCCACCTGCTGCACGGCTACAGGACGGCGGAAGGCTCGGTGTTCGCGAAGTCGGGCAAGTGCCGGGCGTTCGACGCGGGGGCCGAGGGCATCCTCTTCGGCGGCGGCGCTGGCGTGGTGGTGCTCAAGCGGGCCGAGGACGCGGTCCGGGACGGCGACAACATCCTGGCGCTCATCCTGGGCTCGGCCGTGAACAACGACGGCGCGCTCAAGGTCGGCTACACGGCGCCGAGCGTCGAGGGCCAGGCGGAGGTGATCGCCGAGGCCTGGAGCGCCGCGGGCGTGGATCTGTCGACCGCCTCCTACATCGAGGCGCACGGCACCGGCACGCGGCTCGGCGATCCGATCGAGATCCAGGCGCTGGCCAGGGTCTTTCCGGAGGGCGATCCGATCCCGATCGGCTCGATCAAGACCAACATCGGGCACCTGGACGTGGCGGCCGGCATCTCCGGCCTCATCAAGACCGTGCTGGCGCTCAAGCACCGGGAGATCCCGCCGAGCCTGCACTTCGAGGTGCCGAACCCGGAGATCGACTTCGCGTCCAGCCCGGTGTTCGTGAACACGGTGCTACGGCCCTGGCCGGAAGTGCCAGGCGAGCCGCGGCGCGCGGGCGTCAGCTCGTTCGGGTTCGGCGGCACGAACGTCCATCTCGTCCTGGAGGAGGCTCCGGAGGTTCCGCGGAGGACGGCGGCGCGGGATTCGTACGTCCTGCTGCTGTCGGCCCGCAGCCCGGAGGCGCTCGACCGCGCCTGCCACCGGCTGGCGGACTGGCTGGAGAGCCATCCGGAGCTCGACCTGGCGGACGTGGAGCACACGCTAGGGGTCGGCCGCCGGGTGTTCGAGCACCGGCGGGAGGTGGTCTGCAAGAGTGTCGAGGAGGCGGTTGCGGCGCTTCGAGTCCTCACCCCCGTCCCCTCTCCCTCGGGAGAGGGGCGCCCCCTCCCGCCCTTGGAAGGGAGAGGAGGCCGGCGGGTTTCCTTGCCGACGTATCCGTTCGAGCGGCAGCGGTACTGGATCGAAGGGTGGAAGAGCAGCGGGGGAGACTCATCGCTGACGCCTGCCGCGGTGACGGCCGCGGAGACCGCGGCCTCGACGCATCACCCCCGGCCGAACCTGTTCAATCCTTTCGAGGCTCCGCGCAACGAGGCGGAGGAGAAGGTCGCGGCGATCTGGTGCGACATTCTGGGGGTCTCTCCGGTCGGGGCGCACGACGACTTCTTCCAGCTCGGCGGCCACTCGCTGCTGGCGCCGCAGATCCTGGCCCGGGTGCGCGACGTGTTCGGGGTGGAGTTTCCGCTCCAGCACGTGTTCTCGTTCCCGACTCCGGCCGAGCTGGCCGAGGCGATCGGGTTCCTCCAGGCGGAGGGGCCGGCGCCGATCCCAAGGAGCCCGTTGCGGGAGACCGGCGGCCCGTACCCGCTCTCGTTCTCCCAGGAGCGGCTCTGGTTCATCGACCGGCTGGAGCCGGGCAACCCGATCTACAACGAGCCGCGCGCGGCGCGCATCGAAGGCCGGCTGGACGTGGCCGCGCTGGAGGCGAGCCTGCGCGAGATCGTCCGCCGCCAGGAGGCGCTGCAGACGACGTTCCACGAGGCGGACGGCGTCGCGCTCCAGATCGTCTCGCCGCACGTCTCCCTGAGCCTGCCCGTCGTCGATCTCGGCGGGCTGCCGGAGACCCTGCGTCAGGCCGAGACCGGGCGGCTGTCGAGCGAGGAGGCGCGGCGGCCGTTCGACCTGACCCACGGGCCGATGCTGCGGACGCTCCTCCTGCGGCTCGGCGAGCTGGAGCACGTGGCACTGTTCACGGTCCACCACATCGCGAGCGACGGCTGGTCGCTCGACCTGCTCGTGGTCGAGCTGAGCGCTCTCTACGGAGCCCTCTCGCAGGGGCTCCCGTCGCCGCTGCCCGAGCTGCCGATCCAGTACGTGGACTTCGCCGAGTGGCAGCGGCAGCAGCTCCGGGGCGAGGTTCTGGAACGGCTGCTGGCGTTCTGGCGGGATCGCCTGGCGGGGGCTCCGACCCTGCTGGAGCTGCCTGCGGACCGGCCGCGGCCCCCAGCTCCATCCTCGATGGGCGGCGTGGAAGCCGTGTCCTTCGCCGGGCTCACCGAAGGCCTGGATGAGCTGAGCCGGCGCGAAGGGGCGAGCCGTTTCATGACCCTGCTGGCGGCCTTCCAGATGCTGCTGCACCGGCTCTCCGGACAGGACGACCTCCTGGTGGGGTCGCCTGTGGCGAACCGCACACGGCCGGAGGTCGAAGGGCTCGTCGGCTTCTTCGTCAACCTGCTGGTGCTGCGGGCGCGGTTTTCCGGCGAGGGGGGCGGGGGGCTCTCGTTCAGGGATCTCCTGGGCCAGGTGCGGGAGACCTGCCTCGCGGCCTTCGAGCACCAGGATCTGCCGTTCGAAAAGCTGGTCGAGGCCCTGGAAACCCAGCGGGACCTCTCCCGCTCGGCTGTGTTCCAGGTGCTGTTCGTGCTCCAGAGCCCGCCGCTGGAAGGCGTCGAGCTGCCCGGCCTGACCCTGGAGGCGCGGGAGGTCCATGGGGGCGCCGCGCGTTACGACCTGACGCTGATGGCCCGGGTGGACGAGGGCGGGCTGTCCGCCGCCTTCGAGTACAGCTCCGACCTTTTCGACGCGGCCACGGCCCGGAGGTGGCTCGGCCACCTGAGGGTGCTGCTGGCGGCGGCCCTGGCCGATCCCGGCCGCCGGCTGGAAGAGCTGCCGCTCCTCTCGGAGAGCGAGAGGCGGCAGCTCCTCGCCGGCTGGAACGACACCGCCGTCCAGTATCCGGAACGCGACGCGCTCCTGCACGAGCTGATCGCGGCTCAGGTGGAGCGGACGCCCGACGCCGTGGCGGTGTCCTTCGAGGATCGGTCGCTGACCTACCGCGAGCTGTGGGACCGCGCCTCGTCGCTGGCCGCCCATCTCGGCTCGCTGGGCGTCCGTCCGGAGTCGCTCGTGGGCGTGTGCGCCGAGCGCTCGCTGGAGATGGTGGAGGCCCTGGTGGGCATCCTCCGGGCCGGCGCCGCCTATGTGCCGCTCGACCCGGCGTATCCCGCCGAGCGCCTGGCATTCATGCAGGAGGACGCGGCGGTTTCGGTGCTGCTGACGCAGGCGGACCTGAGGGACAGAAAGGACAGAAAGGACGGAAAGGACGGAAAGGATGGAAAGGACGGAAAGGACGCCAGGGACGTCAGGGACCCGGATCAGGCGGCTTACGCGATCTTCACGTCGGGCTCGACGGGCCGGCCCAAGGGGGTCGTCAACAGCCATCGCGGCATCGTCAACCGCCTGCTCTGGATGCAGGCCGAGTATGGCCTCACCCCCGCGGACCGCGTCCTCCAGAAGACCCCGTTCAGCTTCGACGTTTCGGTGTGGGAATTCTTCTGGCCGCTGATCGTGGGAGCCCGCCTGGTGGTGGCCCGTCCGGGCGGCCACCAGGATCCGGGCTACCTGCTGGAGACGATCGAGCGGGAAGGCATCACGACGCTCCACTTCGTCCCCTCCATGCTCCAGGTCTTCCTGGAACAGCCCGGGGTGGAGCGCTGCGCGGGCCTGCGCCGCGTGATGACGAGCGGCGAGGCGCTGCCCACCGAGCTGGCGAACCGCTTTCTCAGGCTTCTGCCCGGGGTGGAGCTGCACAACCTCTACGGCCCCACGGAGGCGGCCGTCGACGTCACCTTCCACCCGTGCCGTCCGGGCGAGGAGAGGACGCCGATCGGCAGGCCCGTGGCCAACACGCGCATCCACCTCCTGGACCGGCAGGGCAGCCCGGTGCCGGTGGGTGTGGCGGGCGAGCTGTTCATCGGCGGCGTGCAGGTGGCGCGCGGGTACCTGAGGCGGCCGGACCTCACGGCCGACCGTTTCGTCCCCGATCCGTTCGCGGAGGCAGGAGCCGCCGCCGGGGACCGGCTCTACCGCACCGGCGACCTGGCGCGCCACCTCCCCGGCGGCGAGGTCGAGTACCTGGGCCGGATCGATCATCAGGTCAAGATCCGCGGCGTGCGGATCGAGCTGGGGGAGGTCGAGGCGGCGCTGGCGGCTCACCCGGCCGTGAAGCAGGTGGTGGTGGATCTGCGGGACTCCGGAACGGGCCAGGCCCTGATCGCCTACGTGGCGGCGGAGGCGCGGGACGACCTGGCGGGAGAGCTGCGCGCCGCCGCTCGGGAGCGGCTGCCCGAGCCGATGGTGCCGTCCTCGTTCGTGATCCTGGACGCCCTGCCCTTGACGCCCAACGGCAAGGTGGACCGCAAGGCGCTGGCGCGGATCGAAACGCGGGAGGAACCGGCGCCGGCGAAGGCGGCTCCGCAGAGCGACCTGGAGCGCCGGATCGCCGGGGTGTGGAGCGAGGTCCTGGGCCGCGATGAGATCGGCGTCGAGGACAACTTCTTCGACCTGGGCGGTCATTCGCTCCTGCTGACGCGGGTGCTGTCGCGCCTGCGCGACCTCCTGCCGCCGGGCAGCCGCGGGCTCACGCTGATGGACCTGTTCCGCCATCCCACGATCGCGTCGCTGGCCCGCAGCATGGCCCCGCCGGTTCCACCGTCCCAACCGTCCCAACCGCCCCAAATACCGCCGCAGCCCATCCGTGCCGAGCGCGCCGCGCCTTCGGCCTCCCGGCCGCGGGAGGCCGATGCGCGCATTGCCGTCGTCGGCCTGAGCGGCCGGTTCCCGGGCGCCCGCAACACCGGGGAGCTCTGGCGCAACCTGCGCGGCGGAGTCGAATCCGTGCGGCGGCTCACTCCCGAGGAGATCCTGGAGCGCGGCGGCGATCCGTCCCTGCTGGACGATCCCGGCCACATCCCGGCCGTGGCCCTGCCCGACGGCATCGACCAATTCGACGCCCGCTTCTTCGGCATGAGCTATCGCGAAGCCGAGCTCCTCGATCCGCAGCAGCGGATCTTCCTGGAGCTGGCCTGGGAGGCGCTGGAGGACGCGGGCCACGCCGACGATACTGGCGGGATGCGGGTCGGCGTGTTCGCCGGTGCCACCGCGAGCATGTACATGCTCTACAACCTGGCCCAGGCACCGGAGGTGCTGCGCTCGGCCGATCCGGTGCAGATGATGCTCGGCAACATCAGCGACGCGATCCCGGCGCGGGTCTCGTACAAGCTCAACCTCAAGGGACCGAGCTACGCCGTGCAGAGCGCCTGCTCTACGTCGCTGGTGGCGGTCCACACCGCGGTCCGGAGCCTGCTGGCGGGCGAGTGCGACATGGCCCTGGCCGGCGGCATCTCGATCCCGGTCCAACTGCGCACCGGCTATCGCTTCGTCCAGGGGTCGATCCAGTCGCCGGACGGCCACTGCCGGTCCTTCGACGCCCGCGCCGAGGGCACGGTGTTCGGCGGCGGCGGCGGCCTGGTCGTGCTCAAGCGCCTGGCGGACGCGCTGGCCGACGGCGACGGCGTCCGGGCCGTGATCCTGGGCTCGGCCGTGAACAACGACGGCTCTTTCAAGGTCGGTTTCACCACGCCGAGCATCGAGGGGCAGGCGGAGGTGATCGCCGAGGCTCTGGCCGGCGCCGGGGTGAGCGCGGAGACGATCACCTATGTCGAGGCGCACGGCACCGGCACGCCGATCGGCGATCCGATCGAGATCCAGGCCCTGACCCAGGCCTACCGGTCGCACACGGACCGCTGCGGCTACTGCGCCATCGGCTCGGTCAAGAGCAACCTCGGACACCTCGACGCGGCCGCCGGCGTGACCGGCCTGATCAAGACCGTGCTCGCCCTGCAGCACCGGGAGATCCCGCCGAGCCTGCACTTCGAGGAGCCGAACCCGCAGCTCGAGCTGGCGTCCAGCCCGGTGTACGTCAACGCGCGTCTCGCTCCGTGGGAGTCGGAGGGGCCGCGGCGGGCCGGCGTGAGCTCGTTCGGCATGGGCGGCACGAACGCCCACCTGATCCTGGAGGAGGCGCCTCCCGCCGGGCCGGCCGCGCCGGATCAACCGGGCCGCCCGTGGCAGCTCCTGGTGCTCTCGGCCCGCACGGCCGGCGCCCTGGAGGCCCAGACCGGCCAGCTCGTGCGCCACCTGCGCGAGCACCCGGACCTCGACCTCGCGGACGTGGCCTGGACGCTCCAGGCCGGCCGCAAGGCCTTCCGCCACCGCCGCGCCGTGGCCTGTCGAGGCCCGCAGGACGCGGCCGAAGCCCTGGAGAGCCGCGACCCGGGCCGGGTCTGGACCGCGGTCGGCGCCGGTGACCCGCGCGAGCGGCCGGTGGCGTTCCTGCTCAGCGGCCAGGGGTCGCAGTATCCGGGCATGGGGCGGGAGCTGTACGAGACCGAGGAGGTCTTCCGCCGGGAGATCGACCGCTGTGCCGGGATCCTGAGGCCCCACCTGGGCCTGGACGTCCGCGAGGTGATCTGGTCCGGGGAATCAGAGACCGCCGCGGAGCGCCTCCAGCAGACCGCGCTCGCGCAGCCGGCGCTGTTCGTCTTCGAGCACGCCCTGGCGCGTCTCTGGATGTCGTGGGGCATCCAGCCGTCGGCCCTGCTCGGCCACAGCCTGGGCGAGTACGTGGCCGCCTGCCTGTCCGAGGTCTTCACCCTGGAGGAGGCGCTGGCGCTCGTCGCGGCCCGCGGCCGGCTCATGCAGGAGCTGCCCGGAGGCTGCATGACCGCGGTGCCGCTGTCCGAGCCGGAGGTGTTGCCGCGGCTCGGAGGCGATCGCGGTGATCTCAGCATCGCCGCGGTCAACGAGCCGTCGCGCTGCGTCGTGTCCGGTCCGGCCGTGGCCGTCGAGGCGCTGGAGCGGGCGCTGGCGGAGGAGGGGGTCGCCTGCCGCCGGCTGCGCACGTTGCACGCGTTCCACTCGGCCATGATGGACCCGATCCTTGGCCGCTTCGGCAGCGAGCTGGCGAAGGTCCGCCTGCGCGCGCCGCGCCTCCCCTTCCTCTCCAACGTTACGGGCACCTGGATCACCGCGGCGCAGGCTACCGACCCCGGCTACTGGGTGCGCCACCTGCGCGGCACGGTCCGGTTCGCGGACGGCGTGGCCGAGCTGCTGCGCGAGCCGGACCGCGTCCTGCTGGAGGTGGGGCCGGGCAACGCGCTGACCAGCCTGGCGCGGCGCCCGGCCGCATCGGCGGGCGCCGTGGCGCTCGCTTCGGTGCGCCACCCGCAGGAGCCGGGCTCGGACAGCGCCTTTCTCCTGACCGCGCTCGGCCGGCTCTGGCTCGCCGGCCTGCGGATCGATTGGCGCCTGACCTCCGCCGGGCGCCGGCGCGTGCCGCTCCCGACCTATCCGTTCGAGCGCGAGCGCTTCTGGATCGAGCCGGAGCCCGGCGCCGCTACGCAGCCCCGGGCTCTGCCCACGGATCTGGCCGACTGGTTCTACGTTCCGGTCTGGAAACAGTCCAAGGCCGCGCCGGCGGTTCCGGACTTTGCGGAGTCGCCCTGGCTGATCTTCGCGGACAGTGGTGGCTTCGGCGAGGCGTTGGAGCGCCGCCTGACCGAGGCCGGCGCCACGGTGGCGCTGGTCCGGCCGGACCCGGAAATCGACTACGAGGATCTCCTGGCTCGGCACGAGCCGGGACGGATCGTCCACCTCTGGAGCCTGGACGGCGGCGAGGACGCCCGCCGGGAGCTGGACCTCGGCTTCTTCAGTCTTCTGTCTCTCGCACAGGCGCTGGCCGCCAGGACAGGGGCGCGGCCGGTGGAGCTCACGGCCGTGACGCGGCACGTCCATGAGGTGAGCGGCGACGAGGATCCCGGTCCTCTTGCCGCGGTCGCCGCCGCCGTCCTGGGCGTGATCGAGACCCTGCCGCAGGAGGCCCCGGGCGTGCGCTGCCGCGCGCTGGATCTCGGCTCGGGGCTGCCGGACCGCCGGCGGATCGATCGCCTGCTCGCCGAGATGGCGGGAGCGGAGTCCGATCCACGCTCTGATCCGGTAATCGCCTGGCGCGGCTCCCACCGCTGGGTGCGCACCCTGGAACCGGTGCGGCTGGAGGCGCAAAGCATGCCTTTCCGCGAGGAGGGCGTCTACCTGATCACCGGCGGCATGGGAGGGCTGGGCCTGCGGATCGCCGAGCACCTGGCGCGCCGCTATCGCGCCCGCCTGGTCCTGGTGGGCCGCCGCCTGCGCGAGCTGTCCGGCCTGGAGACGCTCGGCGCCGAGGTGATGGCCGTGGCCGCGGACGTGACCGACCTGGAGCGGATGCGCGAGGTGCGCGACCTCGCGCTGGAGCGGTTCGGCGCGATCCACGGCGTGATCCATGCCGCGGGCGTGGCGGGCGGCGGCCTCATCGCGGTCAAGACCCGCGCGGCGGCCGAGGCCGTGCTGGCCCCGAAAATCCTCGGGACGCTCGTGCTGGACGAGCTGTTCCCGCCGGAGTTGTCCCCGATGGACGGGCCGGCGCTCGACTTCCTGGCGCTCTTCTCCTCGGTGGCCTCGCTCCTCTCCGACGCCGGCCAGGTGGACTACTGCGCCGCCAACGCCTTCCTGGACAGCTTCGCCCATTCTCGCAACGCTCGCAGCGCGCGCGGCGCGCTGACCGTCGCGATCGACTGGGACGCGTGGCAGGAGGTCGGGATGGCCGTGGATACTGCGTTGCCCGAGCCGCTGCGGCGGCTGCGCGAGCAGCAGCTCCGCAATGCGATCCCGCCGGACCGCGGCGTCGAAGCCTTGGAGCGCGCGCTCGCCGCCGGCTGGCCGCAGGTCGCGGTGTCGCGCCAGGACCTTCCCGCGCGGGTGGCCGCGAGCCACGCGCCGCGCCAGGCGGCTGATCTGGAAGCGGTCTTCGCCGCGCCGCGTCCGGCGCATGCCCGCCCCGAGCTCGCCACGGCCTACGTGGCGCCCGCCACAGACGCCGAGCGGCGGCTCGCCGTGATCTGGCAGGACCTCCTCGGCCTCCACCTCGTCGGTGTCCACGACGACTTCTTCGAGCTCGGCGGCGACTCCCTGATCGGCATCCAGCTCGTCACCCGGCTGCGCCAGGCGTTCGGGGTGGAGCTGCCGCTGCGGGAGATTTTCGAGCTGCCGCGCGTGGCGGAGATGGCGGCGCGGGTGGAGGCCCTCGGTAGGCTGGCCGCTCCCGCGGCACCCGGCCTCGTACGGTGGGACCGCCACGGTGGACCCTTCGAGGCGCCGCTCTCCTTCGCGCAGGAGCGCCTCTGGTTCCTGGAGCGCCTGGAAGCGGGCAGCCCCGCCTACAGCATGCTGGGCGGCCTCCGGCTGAGCGGCCGGCTGGACCCGGTGGCTCTGGAGCGCGCGCTGGGAGAGATCGTGCGCCGCCACGACGTGCTGCGGACCGTCTTCGCCGAGATGGACGGGCGGCCCGTGCAGCACATCCGGCCCTGGGCGGGCCCACCGTCGCTTGCCACGGTGGACCTCGCGGCCCTCCCCGCCGGTCCGCGGGAATCCGAGCTTGGGCAGCTCGCCGGCCAGGAGGCCCGCCGCCCGTTCGACCTGGCGGCCGGCCCCCTGCTGCGGACCTTCCTCCTGCGGCTGGACGAGGAGGAGCATGCCTTCCTCTTCCTGCTCCACCACATCATGGGCGACGGCTGGTCGCTGGGAGTCATCCAGCGCGAGGTGGCCGCCCTGTACGCCGGCGCACGGCTGCCGGAGCTGGCCGTGCAGTACTCCGACTACGTCCTGTGGCAGCGCGGCCTGCTGCGGGGAGACCTTCTGGAGGAGCGGCTGGACTGGTGGCGGCAGGCGCTGGCCGGCACGCCCACGGTGCTGGAGCTGCCCGTGGACCGGCCCCGCCCGGCCGTGCGCAGCTACCGGGGCGAAACCGAGAGGATGACGCTTCCGGCCCGTCTCTCAGGCGCGGCGGGCGCGCTGTGGGGCCTCGGCAAGGCGCGGAGAGCGACCCCGTTCATGGTCCTGCTCGCCGCCTTCCAGGCCCTCCTGCACCGGATCACCGGGCAGGACGACCTGCTGGTGGGCTCGCCGATCGCCGGCCGCACCGAGGCTGAGCTGGAGCCGCTCGTGGGACTGTTCGCGAACACGCTCGTCTTCCGCAGCCGCCTCGAACCGGCAAGCCCGGGCTTCGGCGATCTCGTGGAGCGCCTGCGGGACTTCGCCCTGGGCGCCTACGCCCACCAGGACCTGCCCTTCGAGAAGCTCGTGGAGACCCTGCAGGTCGAGCGCACGCTGGCGTACAACCCGCTCTTCCAGGTCACCTTCGCCCTGCAGAACGTGCCGCGCGAGACGCTGGACCTGCCTGGGCTCACCCTGTCGACTCTCGAGCTGTCGAGCGAGGCGGCGAAGTTCGACCTGAGCCTGGAGCTGACCGAGGAGGAGGACGGGATCTCGGGCGTGCTGGAGTACGCTGCGGAGCTGTTCGACAGGACTACCGTGCGCCGCCTGCTGGAGAACTTCCGCACGCTGCTCGAGGCCGCGGCGGCCGATCCGGAGCGGCGCGTATCGGACCTGCCGCTGATGACCCCGGCCGAGCGGCACCAGGCGCTCACGGCCTGGAACGACGCCTGGACCGATCAGCCGGGCGCCGGCCTGCCGGAGCTGTTCCAGGAGCACGCGCGGAGAGCGCCGGAGGCCCCGGCCCTGAGCTTCGGCCAGGAGCGCCTGAGCTATGGCGAGCTGAACCGGCGGGCCAACCGCCTCGCCCGGCACCTGCGCGGGCTCGGGGTCGGCGCGGGCACGCCGGTCGGTCTCTGCCTGGAGCGCTCGGCCGGCCTGATCGTGGCCATGCTGGCGATCGTTAAGGCCGGCGGCGCCTACGTGCCGCTCGACCTGTCTTTCCCGGAGGAACGCCTGGCCTTCATGCTGGAGGACGTCGGCGCGCCTGTCCTCGTCACGGACGAGAGCCGGCTCGGCCTGTTCGGCGGCGTGCAGGAGGTCTGCCTGGACCGGGACCAGGACGTGCTGTCAGTCCAGAAAGAGGACGACCTGCCGGCGCTCACCGTGCCGGAGAGCCTGGCGTGCGTGCTCTACACCTCCGGCTCCACGGGCCGGCCGAAAGGCGTCGCGCTGCCGCACCGGGGCATCGTCCGGCTGGTGCGGAAGAGCAACCTGGTGAGCATCGGTCCGGACGACGTCATGGCCCAGGCCGCGAACGTCTCCTTCGACGCCGCCACGCTGGAGATCTGGGGCGCCCTGCTTAACGGCGCGGCGCTCGCTGGGGTCGCGGTGGACGACCTGCTCTCGGCTGCCTCGCTCGGCGCGCGGCTGCGCGAGGAGCGGGTCTCGGTCCTCTTCCTGACCACGGCGCTGTTCAACCAGGTGGTGCGCGAGCAGCCGGACCTGTTCCGCGGACTACGCGCGGTGATGTTCGGCGGCGAGGCCGCGGACCCGGCGGCGGTCCGCGAGGCCCTGCTCCACAGCGCTCCCGGGCGGCTGGTCAACGCCTACGGTCCGACCGAATGCACCACGATCGTCTCCTGGCACCGCGTCGACGCGGTGCCCGAAGATGCGCTGCCTACGCCGACAGTGCCGATCGGGCAGCCGCTCTCGAACACCACTCTTTATTTGCTCGACCGGGAGGGTCAGCCGCTGCCGGCCGGGGTCCCCGGCGAGCTGTACGCCGGCGGCGACGGGCTGGCCTGGGGCTACGTGAGCCGGCCGGACCTGACCGCGGAGCGCTTCGTCCCCGACCCGTTCGGCGCCCGGGGCGGGGAGCGTCTGTACAGGACCGGAGACCTGGTGCGCCGGCGTCCGGACGGGCTGCTGGAGTACCGCGGACGCGTCGACCAGCAGGTCAAGATCCGCGGCTTCCGCATCGAGCCCGGCGAGATCGAGGCCGCCCTGGCCGCGCATCCGGCCGTGCGTGACGCCGCGGTGCTGGCTCTGGGAGAGGGCGGCGGCAAGCGGCTCGTCGCCTGCGTGGTCACGGAGCTGTCCTCGGCGGAGCTGCGCGATCATCTCTCCGGCCGGCTGCCGGCCTTCATGGTGCCCGCTTCGTACGTGATGCTGGACGCGCTGCCGCTCACCCCGAACGGCAAGGTGGACCGTCGGGCGCTGGCCCGGATGGCTTCGGCGGCGGAGGCGGCGGAAGGCGCCGGGTTCGTGCCGCCGCGCACGGCCACGGAGGAACGGCTGGCGGCGATCTGGAGCGAGATCCTCGGCGCTCCGGCGGGTGCCCTGGACGATTTCTTCGCCTCGGGAGGCCATTCGCTCCTCGCGACCCGGCTGACCTCGCGGGTGGGCGAGACGTTCGGCGTGGAGCTGCCGCTGCGCGCGGTCTTCGAGGCGCCGGTGCTCGCGGACATGGCGGCGCGCATCGACGGCGAGCGGACCTGGGCGCACCAGGAGATCCCGCGGCGGTCCGGAACGGCGGAGGCGCCGCTGTCCTTCGCCCAGGAGCGCCTGTGGTTCCTGGACCGGCTGGAGCCGGGCAGCGTCGCGTACAACATCCCGTTCGCCCTGCGGCTGAACGGCCCGCTCCGCGTGCCGGCCCTGGAGCGCAGCTTCGCAGGGGTCGTCCGGCGGCACGAGGCGCTGCGCACCACGTTCTCCGAGATCGATGGAGAGCCGCGCCAGGCCGTCTCTCCTTTCGCGCGCTGGACGCTGCCCGTCATGGATCTGCGGGCTCTGCCGCCGGACGAGCGCGAGGCCGAGGCACGGCGGCTGACCTCCGAGGAGGCCGGCACGCCGTTCGACCTCGCGGCCGGTCCCCTGCTGCGCACCCGGCTCCTGCGCCTGGCGGCGGAAGAGTGGCGGCTCCTGGTGACGATGCACCACATCGTGAGCGACGGCTGGTCCATGGGGGTGCTGGTGCGCGAGGCCGTGGCCTTCTATGTCGGCGATGTGGGCGCGCCGCTGCCCGAGCTGCCCATCCAGTACGCCGACTACGCGGTCTGGCAGCGCGATTGGCTGCGCGGCGAGGTCCTGGAAACCCAGGTGCGCTACTGGACCGGCGAGCTGGCCGGGGCGCCCGAGGTCGTGGAGCTGCCGTCGGACCGGCCGCGGCCCGCCGTGCGCAGCTCCCTCGGCGGCACCGAGCCGTTCGCGCTGCCGGCTGAGGTCGCGGAGCCGCTCCGGGACCTCGCCCGGCGCGAAGGCGCCACGCTTTTCATGGCGCTCCTGGCCGCCTTCCAGGCCTGGCTGCACCGCTACTCGGGACAGCCCGACATCCTGGTCGGGTCGCCGGTGGCGAACCGCGGCCGGATGGAGACCGAGGGGCTGATCGGCTTCTTCGTCAACACCCTGGTGCTGCGCGGCCGCCTGGATCCTCCGGCGCCTCCCGGGGCGCCCCCCGGCCCGTCGCGCCTGACCTATCGCGGGTTGATCGGGCGTGCCCGCACCTCGGCGCTCGACGCCTATGCGCATCAGGATCTGCCGTTCGAGCGCCTGGTCGAGTCGCTGGGGGTGGAGCGCAGCCTCTCCCACACGCCGCTGTTCCAGGTGATGCTCGCCCTGCAGAACGCTCCGGTCGCGGCGCTGACGCTGCCCGGCCTGACCCTGGAGCCGGTCGACTCCGTCCGGACCGAGACCCAGTTCGACCTGAGCCTCTCCCTGGCCGAAGTGCCAGGGGAGGCGGCGGGGGCGGTGCGCGGCGACGTCGAGTACAGCCTGGACCTGTTCGACCCGCCGACCGTCCGCCGGCTGCTCGGCCATCTGCGCGTGCTGATCGAGGGCGCGGCAGGCGACCCCGACCGGCCGTTCTCCGACCTCCCCCTGCTCAGCGCGGCCGAGCGGGACGAGCTGCTGTCCTGGTCCGCGGGTCCGGTCCTGGCGCTGCGGCCGGCGCGCTGCCTGCACCACGTCATCGAGGCCCGGGCCGCCGGCCAGCCCGAGGCGCTCGCGGTGATCACCAGAGAGGGAGAAACCCTCACCTACGCGGAGCTCGACCGCCGCGCGGAGCGCCTGGCCGCGCGCCTGCGGGCGATGGGCGTGACGCCGGACGTGCCGGTGGCGGTCTACCTCCACCGCTCGCCCGAGCTGGTCGTCGCGCTGCTCGGCGTGCTCAAGTCGGGCGGAGCCTACCTGCCGCTCGATCCGAGCTACCCGGAGGAGCGGCTGGCCTACATCCTGGCGGACTCGGGGACGCCGGTCGCCGTGACGTCGGAGCGCCTGGCGGGCCGGCTCGCGAACGCGCGCGTCCGGATCGCCCTGGTGGACGAGCCAGATCAGCTTGGAGAGGAACCGATCCAGGCGACGGCGACCGCCATCCATCCGGTCCAGCCGGAGAACCTCGCCTATGTGATCTACACCTCCGGCTCGACCGGCCGTCCGAAGGGCGCGGGGATCGCCCATGGCCCGGCGGTGGAGCACATGGAGGTCGCCGCCGAGCTGTTCGGGCTCGGCCCCGGCGAGCGGGTGCTCCAGTTCGTCTCGCCCGGCTTCGACGCCTCTCTGGAAGAGATGCTCGCCTCGCTGATCTCCGGCGCCACGCTGGTGCCGACCGGTGCGGACATCTGGCCGCCGGAGGAGCTGCTGGGCCGGCTGGTCGACCTCGGGGTGACGGCCATCGACATCCCGACCGCCTACTGGCATCAGTGGGTGCGGGAGCTGGAAGGGCTGGAGAGCCTTCCCGCCGGTCTGCGGCTGCGGGTCGCGGCGCTGGGCGGCGAGGCCATGCAGCCCGAAGTGGCGCGGCTCTGGCTCCGGACGCCGCTCGCGCCGATCCGGCTGCTCAACACCTACGGCCCGACGGAGGCTGTGGTGACCGCGACCGTCCTCGACGTGGACGCCGCCGCTGCGAGTATTTCCGGCAGTGCCAGCGGCGCGGTCTCGATCGGCGCGCCGCTCGCCGGCCGCACGGCCTGGGTGCTCGATCCGCACGGCGGCCTCTGCCCGGTGGGCATCGTCGGCGAGCTGTTCCTGGGCGGCTCCCTGCTGGCGCGGGGCTACCTCGGCCGGCCCGACCTCACCGCGGACCGGTTCGTACCCGATCCGTTCTCCGGCCCCGTCTCCGATCAGCCCGGCGCCCGCCTCTACCGCACCGGCGACCTGGTGCGCTGGAACGCCTCCGGGCGCCTGGAGTTCGTCGGCCGCGCCGACCATCAGGTCAAGGTTCGCGGCTTCCGCATCGAGCTGGGCGAGATCGAGGCCGTCCTGGCGCGCCTGCCGGGCGTGGTCGAGGCCGTGGTCCTGGCCCGCGAGACCGCCGAGGGCGTGGAGGGCGGGCGCCGGGGCACGAGCCTGGTGGGCTACGTGGTGGCGGCTCCGGACGCGGCGCCCACGGATTCCACGCAATTGCGGGCCGGACTGGCCCGGGAGCTGCCGGACTACATGGTCCCGTCGGCCTGGGTGGTGCTCGCCGCCATGCCGCTGTCGCCGAACGGCAAGATCGACCGGCGCGCCCTCTCGCGGATGCAGATCGAGGCGCCGTCCGGCGGCGGATCCGGGGCGGTCGCGCCGCACACACCCGTGGAGATCCGGCTCGCCGCGATCTGGACCGGCCTGCTCGGCGTGGGCAGCCCGGGCGCCCGGGACAGCTTCTTCGACCTCGGCGGCCACTCGCTGCTCGCCACGCGCCTGACCTCCCAGGTGCGGGACGCGTTCGGCGTCGAGCTGCCGCTGCGCTCGGTGTTCGAGGTGCCGGTGCTGGCGGACATGGCGGCGCGGATCGACGCCGCGATCGCCGAGCGGACCGGCAGGGGCGAGGGCCTCAAAGCCCCGGCCCTGCGCGCCACCGGCCTGACCCGCGGTCCGCTGTCCTTCGCCCAGGAGCGGCTGTGGTTCCTGGATCGTCTGGAGCCCGGCAGCACGGCCTACAACATTCCGGCGGCACTGCGGCTCACCGGGTCGCTCGACACCGGAGCCCTGGCGCGGAGCCTGTCCGAGGTCGTCCGGCGCCATGCCGCGCTCCGCACCACGTTCGTGGAGGAAGGCGGGGAGCCGGTCCAGGTCGTCCATCCTCCAGTCCCGCTGGAGCTGCCGGAGGAGGATCTTCGCAGCCTGGCCCCCGAGGCCCGCGAGGAATCGGCGGCGGCGATCCTGCGCGAGGAGGTGGAGACGCCGTTCGATCTCCAGCGTGGCCCGCTGCTCCGGGCGCGGCTCGTGCGCGTCGCCGACACCGAGTGGCTGCTCACCCTGACCGTCCACCACATCGTCAGCGACGGCTGGTCCACCGCGGTGCTGGTCCAGGAGAGCGCGGCGCTGTATCAAGCGTTCGCCCACGGTCTGCCGTCCCCGCTTCCGGAGCCGCCGATCCAGTACCTGGACTTCGCGCTCTGGCAGCGGCTGTGGCTGCGGGGCGGCGAGCTGGAATCCCAACTCGACTGGTGGCGCCGCGAGCTCGCCGGCGCGCCCGCGCTCCTCGAGCTGCCCACCGACTATCCCCGGCCGCCGGCCCAGTCCTACCGCGGCGCCGTCGAGGTCTCGGTCCTGCCGCCGGCGCTCGCGCGGGCGCTCCATCAGCTCTCCCGGCGCGAGGGGGTCACGCTGTTCATGCTGATCCTGGCCGCGGTCCAGGTTCTGCTGCACCGCTGGTCGGGCCAGGACGGCGTGCTCGTCGGCACGCCCGTGGCGAACCGCGTCCGCTCCGAGGTCGAAGGGCTGATCGGGTTCTTCGTGAACACCCTCGTGCTGCGGGGGCGGAACGCGCCGCTGGAACCCTTCCGGGAGCTGTTGGCCGCCGCGCGGGAGACCGCGCTCGGCGCCTTCGCCCATCAGGATCTCCCCTTCGAGAAGCTGGTGGAGGGGCTGGGCGTCGAGCGCAGCCTGGCGCACGGCCCGATCTTCCAGGTCATGCTCGCCCTGCAGAACGTCCCGACGGGCTCGATCGCGCTGCCCGACGTCCGGGTGAGCCTCGTCGACCTGACGATCGAGACCGCGAAGTTCGACCTGTCCCTGGAGCTGACCGAGGGTGACGAGAACATTGAGGTCTCCCTCACCTATGCCACCGACCTGTTCGAGGCCGGCACCGCGAGGCGTCTGCTCGGGCACCTGCGCGTCCTCCTGGAAGCCGTCGCCGCCGCGCCGGAGACCCGCGTGGCCGACCTGCCGCTGCTCACCGAGCCGGAACGCGCCGAGCTGGCGGCGTGGAACCGCACGGCCGTCCCCATGCCCGACGTTCGTCTCGACGAGCTGATCGCGGCGCAGGCGGCGCGGATGCCGGACGCGGTGGCCGTGTCGTTCGAGGATCGCGCGCTGACCTTCCGCGAGCTGGAGGAGAAGGCTGGAAACCTGGCCGCGCATCTCGCAGGCCTGGGCGTCGGGCCGGAAGTCCGGTTGGGGATCTGCGCCGAGCGCTCGCTGGAGATGGTGGTGGGGCTGCTCGGCATCCTCAAGGCCGGGGGCGCCTACGTGCCGCTCGATCCCGCGTATCCGGCCGAGCGTCTGGCCTTCATGCTGGAGGACGCCGCGGTGCCGGTGCTCCTGACCCAGAGCCGTCTCGCCGAGGGGCTGCCAGCGCATGGCGCGCGGGTGATTCTGCTCGACGGAGAGGCCGAGACGGCCGGGTTCAAGCCGGCACCGGGCACGCCGGCGGGCGTCGACCAGGCGGCCTACGTCATCTTCACTTCGGGCTCGACGGGCCGCCCGAAGGGGGCGATGAACTCGCATCGCGGGATCGTCAACCGCCTCCTCTGGATGCAGTCTGCCTATCCGCTGACGGCCGACGACCGGATTCTCCAGAAGACGCCGTTCAGCTTCGACGTGTCGGTCTGGGAGTTTTTCTGGCCGCTGATCGTGGGCGCGCGGCTCGTGATGGCGCGTCCGGGTGGGCACCAGGATCCGGCGTACCTGGTGGAGACGATCCAGAAGGAGGCGATCACGACGCTGCACTTCGTCCCGTCGATGCTCCAGATCTTCGTGGAGCAGCCCGGGGTGGAGGCGTGCGGGAGCCTGAAGAGGGTGATGGCGAGCGGCGAGGCGCTGCCCGTCGACCTGGTGGATCGGTTCTTCACGCGGCTGCCGGAAGGCGTGGAGCTGCACAACCTCTACGGCCCGACCGAGGCGGCGGTGGACGTGACGTTCCACGCCTGCCGTCCGGGCGAGGAGCGGGTGCCGATCGGCCGGCCGGTCGCGAACACGCGCATCCACATCCTCGACCGCGAAGGCAACGAGGCCCCGGTGGGCGTGGCCGGGGAGCTGCACATCGGCGGCGTGCAGGTGGGACGCGGATATCTGGCCCGTCCGGACCTGACCGCAGAGCGCTTCGTGCCCGATCTGTTCGAGTCCGGCCAGCGTTTGTACCGCACGGGCGATCTCGCCAGATGGTTGGCGACGGGCGAGGTCGAATACCTGGGCCGGATCGATCACCAGGTGAAGATCCGCGGCTTCCGCATCGAGCTGGGCGAGATCGAGGCCGCCCTGGCGCGGCAGCCCGGCGTGGCCGAGGCGGTCGTGCTGGCCCGCGCCGGCAGCCTCGTGGGCTACGTCACGGCGCAGTCGGGTGAGCCCGTCGATCCCGCCTCTCTGCGCGCTGGGCTGGGCCGCGAGCTGCCGGACTACATGGTGCCGTCGGCCTGGGTGGTGCTCGACGCCCTGCCGCTGTCGCCGAACGGCAAGGCCGACCGCCAGGCGCTGTCGCGCATCCAGCCCGATCTGCCGTCCGGCGCCGGATCTCTGGCGCCCCGGACGCCGGTCGAGATGCGGCTCGCCGCGATCTGGGCCGAGCTGCTGGGTCTTGACGGGCCCGGAGCCGGCTCCCACTTCTTCGAGGTCGGCGGTCACTCGCTTCTCGCCACGCGGCTGGTGTCGCAGGTGCGCGAGGCGTTCGGAGTGGAGATGCCGCTGCGCACGATCTTCGAGGCTCCGGTCCTCGCGGACATGGCGCTGCGGATCGACGCGCTTCTCGCCGAAGGCAAGGGGCTGGATGTCCCGCCCTTGAAGGCGACCGGCCTGAGCCGCGCCGGACGCGGCGCCCTGTCCTTCGCCCAGGAGCGCCTGTGGTTCCTGGACCAGCTGGAGCCGGGCAGTGCGGCGTACAACATCCCTGCGGCGCTGCGGCTCACCGGATCGCTGGACACCGCGGCCCTCTCCCGCAGCCTGTCGGAGGTCGTGCGCCGGCACGCCGCCCTGCGCACCACGTTCGAGCAGGAAGGCGGCGAGCCGGTCCAGGTCGTCCATCCCGCCGAGCCGCTGGAGCTGGTGGAGGAGGATCTCCGCGCGCTGCCGGCCGAGGCCCGCGCCCAGGCCGCGGACCGCATCCTCCAGGAGGAGGTGGACACGCCGTTCGACCTGGGCCAGGGGCCGCTGCTGCGCGCCCGCCTGCTGCGGCTCGACGAGACCGAGTGGATCCTCACCCTGACCGTTCACCACATCGTCAGCGACGGCTGGTCCACGACCGTGCTGGTGCGGGAGAGCGTGACGCTCTACGGCGCGTTCGCCCAGGGGCTGCCGTCCCCCCTGGACGAGCTGCCGATCCAGTATCTCGACTTCGCGCTCTGGCAGCGGCTGTGGCTGCGCGGCGGGGCGCTGGAGTCGCAGCTCGGCTGGTGGCGGGAGGAGTTGGCGGGCTCGCCCGCGCTCCTGGAGCTGCCCACCGACCGGCCGCGTCCTCCGATGCAGTCCTATCGCGGCGGCACGGAGATCTCGACCCTGCCGGCGCGGCTCGTCCGGGCGCTCCAGCGGCTCGCCCACCGCGAGGGCGCGACTCTGTTCATGGTCTTCCTGGCCGGCTTCCAGGCCCTGCTGCACCGCTGGTCCGGCCAGGACGACGTGCTGGTCGGCTCACCCGTGGCGAACCGCGGGCGCCTGGAGGTGGAGGGGCTGATCGGATTCTTCGTGAACACCCTGGTGTTCCGCGGCCGGACCGCGCCGCGCAGCAGCTTCCGGGATCTGCTCCTGAAAGCCCGGGAGACCTCGCTCGGCGCCTACGCGCACCAGGACGTGCCCTTCGAGAAGCTGGTGGAGAGCCTCGGCGTGGCGCGGAGCCTGGCGCACGGGCCGCTCTTCCAGGTGATGCTCGTGCTCCAGAACATCCCGGTGGGGACGATCGACCTGCCGGGAGTGCAGGCGAGCGCCGTCGAGCAGGACGGAGACACGGTCAAGTTCGACCTGGAGCTGGAGCTCACCGAGAGAGCGGCCGGCGATTTTCAGGCCGCGCTCACCTACGCCTCGGACCTGTTCGACCGGGAGACCGTGCGCCGTCTCCTGGGCCATCTCCGCATCCTGCTCGAAGGCGCGGTGGCGGAGCCGACGACCCGCCTGTCCGACCTGCCCCTGCTCACCGAAGCCGAGCGCACGGAGCTGGCCGCCTGGAACCGGACCGCCGTGCCCATGCCGGAGGTCACTCTGGACGGGCTGATCGCGGCCCAGGTGGAACGGACTCCGGATGCGGATGCGGTGGTGTTCGAGGGACAGACTCTGACGTTCCGCGGATTGGACGAGCAGGCGCGGACGCTGGCCGGCCGCTTGGCGGACCTCGGAGTGGGCCCTGAAATCCGGGTGGGGATCTGCGCCGAGCGTTCTCTGGAGATGGTCGTCGGGCTGGTCGCGATCCTCAAGGCCGGCGGCGCCTACGTGCCGCTCGATCCCGCCTATCCGGCCGAGCGGCTGGCGTTCATGCTGGAGGACGCCGCGGTGCCGGTGCTGTTGACCCAGAAGCACCTGGTCGCAGGGTTGCCCGAGCACGGCGCCAAGGTTCTCCTGCTCGACGGGGAGGCCGAGACGGCGCGGTTCGAGACGGCGCAGGTTGACGTCGATCAGGCGGCCTACGTCATCTTCACGTCCGGCTCGACGGGGCGGCCGAAGGGGGCGATGAACTCGCACCGCGGGATCGTCAATCGCCTCCTCTGGATGCAATCCGAGTATGGGCTCACGCCCGACGACCGGGTTCTCCAGAAGACGCCGTTCAGCTTCGACGTTTCGGTCTGGGAATTCTTCTGGCCGCTGATCGTCGGCGCGCGGCTCGTAATGGCCCGTCCGGGAGGCCATCAGGACCCGGCCTATCTGGTCGAGACGATCCGCAACGAAGGGATCACGACGCTCCACTTCGTGCCGTCGATGCTCCAGGCGTTCGTCGAGCAGCCGGGGGTGGAGGCGTGCGGCAGCCTGAAGCGGGTGATGGCGAGCGGCGAGGCGCTGCCGGTCGATCTCGTAGACCGCTTCTTCGCGCGGCTACCTGAAGGCGCGGACCTGCACAACCTGTACGGCCCGACCGAGGCGGCGGTGGACGTGACGTATCACGCCTGCCGTCCGGGCGAGGACCGGGTGCCGATCGGCCGGCCGGTGGCGAACACGCGCATCCACATCCTCGACCGCGAGGGCAACCAAGTCCCCGTGGGCGTGGCCGGCGAGCTGAACATCGGTGGCGTGCAGGTCGGACGTGGCTACCTGGGCCGTCCGGATCTGACCGCGGAGCGCTTCGTGCCCGATCCGTTCGAACGTGGAAAGCGGCTCTACCGCACGGGCGACTTGGCGCGCTGGCTGCGCAACGGGGAGGTCGAGTACCTGGGCCGGATCGATCACCAGGTGAAGATCCGCGGCTTCCGCATCGAGCTGGGCGAGATCGAGACCGCTCTGGCCCGATATCCGGAGGTCCGGGAGGCGGTGGTGCTGGCCCGCGGTGCGGGCGCGGACCGCTCGCTCGTGGCCTACGTGGTGCCGCCGCTGGAAGGCGATATCCGGGCCTTCCTGAGGGAGTCGCTGCCCGAGCACATGGTCCCGACGAGCTTCGTCTTCCTGGAGACGATGCCGCTGACGCCCAACGGCAAGGCGGACCGCAAGGCGCTGTCCGCCATCGAGCCCGAGCGGCGTTCGGCGTCGTCCGTGGCTCCTCGGACGGAGTCTGAAACGAAGCTGGCCGGGATCTGGTCCGCTCTGCTCGGCGTCGAGCGGATCGGGGCCGAGGACAGCTTCTTCGATCTTGGCGGCCATTCGCTGCTGGGCACCCGGGTGGTGTCGCGGGTGCGCGACGCCTTCGGGGTCGAGCTGCCGTTGCGCTCGCTGTTCGAGACGCCGACCCTCGCCGGCCTGGCGGCCCGCATCGACGGCCTGCGGGGGAGCGGAGAGACGGGAAGTCTAATCCCGCGCGCACCGCGTACGGGAGACCTGCCCCTCTCGTTCTCCCAGGAGCGTCTCTGGTTCCTGGAGCAGCTCGAACCCGGCAGCTCCTCGTACAACCTGCCGTTGACCCTGCGCCTGTCCGGTCCGCTCGACGTGCCGGCGTTCCACGAGGGCATCCGCGCGCTCGTGCGGCGCCACGAAACGCTGCGCACGACGTTTCCGTCCAAGGCTGGCCGGCCGATCCAGCAGATCCACGAGGGCGAGTCCTTCGAGATTCCCGCGATCGATCTCGCGGGCCTTCCCAAGGATCAGCGGGACGTGGAGCTGCGCCGGCTCGCGGCCGACGAAGCGGGGCGGCCGTTCGATCTGGTCCAGGGGCCGATCCTGCGCATCGGCCTCGTCCGGCTCTCCGAGACGGAGCACGCCTGCCTGGCCACGCTCCACCACATCGCGGGCGACGGCTGGTCGCTCGGCGTCCTGGTCCGCGACATCGCGGTGCTGTACGGGGTGTACGGGGGCTATGCCGGCGAGGCGCTGCCCGAGCTGCCGATCCAGTACGCGGACTTCGCGGTCTGGCAGCGCGAACAGTTGAGCGGGGAAGGATTGGAGGCTCAGCTCAAATATTGGCGCGAAGCCCTCGCCGGATCACCCGACACGCTCGACCTGCCCACCGACCGGCCGCGTCCCCGGGTGCGCACGCCGCAGGGCGGCTCGGTGACGCTGGCTCTTCCCGATCTCGGCGGAGCTCTGAAGGCGATCGCTCAGCGCGAAGGCGCGACGCTCTTCATGGTGCTGTTCGCCGCGTTCCAGACGCTGCTCCACCGGATCACCCACCAGGACGACATCCTGGCCGGAACCCCGGTCGCGGGTCGCAACCGGACCGAGGTCGAGGGCCTGATCGGGTTCTTCGTCAACTCCCTGGTGCTGCGCGGCCGGCCGTCGCCCCGCCGGGGTTTCCTCGACCTGCTCGCTGACGCCAAGGCCGCCGCGCTCGGCGCGTTCGCGCACCAGGACGTCCCCTTCGAGCGGCTGGTGGAGGAGCTGGGCGTCGAGCGCAACCTGTCGCAGCAGCCGCTGTTCCAGGTGATGCTGGCGCTCCAGAACGCTCCGGCCGCCATCCCCTCGCTCAAGGGCCTGACCCTGTCCACGCTCGACGTCGAGGGCACGACGGCCAAGTTCGACCTGACGCTCTCCCTGGTCGAGACCGGGGACGACGGGCTCGCGGGCGCCCTGGAGTACAGCGCCGACCTGTTCGACCCGGCGACGGCCGAGCGCTTCGCGGGCATCTTCCGGACGCTTCTCTCGGGAATCACGGCCGACCCGGGCCTCGCGCTCTCCGAGCTGCCGCTGCTCACGCTCGACGAGTCGGACCAGATCGTCTACGACTGGAACGGCACCGGCTCGGACTTCCCCCTGGTCAGCATCCACGAGCTGTTCGCGGATCAGGTCCATGCGACGCCCTACGCCATAGCCGCGGTCTTTGACGACGAGGCCTGCACCTATCTGGAGCTGGACGAGCGCGCGAACCGTCTCGCCAACCATCTCCTGGAGCTGGGCGCCGGGCCGGGTACGCCCGTGGCCATCTACCTGGAGCGCTCGCTCGACATGGTGATCGCCACGCTCGCCGTGCTGAAGACCGGCGGCGCCTACATTCCCCTGGATACTTCCTATCCGGAAGAGCGCCTCGCCTTCATGCTGGAGGACGCGAACGCCCCGCTGCTCGTCACCCGCGAGCGCTGGCTCGGCCTGTTCCCGGAAGCCCGGGTCTGGCCGGTCTGCCTCGACCGCGACCGCGAGCTTCTCCTGCGGCGCAGCAGCTTCTCGCCGGTCACCGTCGGCACGCCGGAGAGCCTGGCCTACGTGATCTACACCTCGGGCTCGACGGGTCAGCCGAAGGGAGTCGCGGTTCCGCACAAGGCGGTGGTGCGGCTGGTGCGCGACACCAACTACGTGTCGATCCAGCCGGACGACGTCATCGCCCAGGCGTCGAACACCTCGTTCGACGCGGCGACCTTCGAGATCTGGGGGGCGCTGCTCAACGGCGCACGGATGGCCGGGGTGTCCAAGGACACGATGCTCTCGCCGCGCGACCTGGCGGCGCAGATCCGGCGCGAGGGGATCACCACGCTGTTCCTGACCACGGCCCTGTTCAACCAGGTGGTGCGCGAGATCCCGGACGCCTTCGAGCCGCTGCGCGCGCTCCTGTTCGGCGGCGAGGCCGTCGATCCGGCGATGGTCCGCCGCTGCCTGCTCGCCGGTCCGCCGCGGCGGCTGCTGCACGTCTACGGACCGACCGAGAGCACGACCTACGCATCCTGGCATCTCGTCGAGGACGTTCCGGACGACGCGGTGACGGTGCCGATCGGCCTGCCGCTCGGCAACACCACGCTGGACGTGCTGGACTCCGAGCTGCGCGTCGTGCCGGTCGGCGTCACGGGCGAGCTGTACGTCGGCGGCGACGGCCTGGCCTGGGGCTATCTGAACCGTCCGGAGCTGACGGCGGAGCGCTTCGTCCCCGACCCGGCGGGCACGGAAGGCGAGCGGTTCTACAAGACCGGCGACCTCGTGCGCCGCCGAGCGGATGGCGCCATCGATTTCCAGGGCCGGGCCGACTTCCAGGTCAAGGTGCGGGGCTTCCGCATCGAGCTGGGGGAGGTCGAGGCGGCGATCCTGGCGCACCCGGGAGTCCGCGAGGCGACCGTGCTCGCGCTTGGGTACGCCGGCCACGTCGGCGATACCGGCGACAAGCGCCTGGTGGCCTATGTGGCGGGCGACGGCCTGGAAGCCGCCGGTCTGCGCGCGCGCCTGGCCGGGCATCTTCCTTCCTTCATGGTCCCGACCGCCTGGGTCTTCCTGGACGCCCTGCCGCTCAACCCGAACGGCAAGGTGGACCGGAAGGCGCTCGCCCGCATCGAGCCGGAATCCGACGAGACGGTCTCCGCATCGAAAGCTCCGAGAACCCCGGTCGAGGAGATGCTGGCCGGCTCCTGGACCGAGCTGCTCGGCGCCTCCGTCAACCCAGGACCGGACGACAACTTCTTCGAGCTGGGCGGCCACTCGCTGCTGGCCGCGCGGATGATCTCGCGGGTGCGCGAGCTGTTCGACGTCGATCTGCCGCTGCGCGCCGTCTTCGAGGCCCCGACCCTGGCGGAGCTGGCCCTGCGCGTCGAGGGCGCCCGCGGCGAGGCGAGCGGCCTGGTCCAGCTTCCGCTCGTCCCGGTGTCGATCCAGGAGCGCGGTGCCCATCCGCCGCTCTCCTTTGCCCAGGAACGGCTCTGGTTCCTCGAACGCCTGGACCCGGGCTCCGCGTTCTACAGCGTGCCGGTGGCGTTGCGCCTGACGGGCGACCTCCGCGTGCCCAGCCTGGCCGCTGCGCTGACCGGGCTCGTGCGCCGCCACGAATCGCTGCGCACCACCTTCGACCAGATCTCGGGCACGCCCTTCCAGGCCGTATCTCCGGCCGAGTTGGTGACCGTGCCGCTGCCGGTCGTGGACCTGAGCGCATTGCCGGCAGAGAGGCGCGAGGCCGAGGCGCTGGAGCGGTTCGGGGACGAAGCCCGCCGGCCGTTCGACCTCCAGACCGGTCCGCTCCTGCGGGCTCTCCTCCTGCGTCTGGAGACCGGCGAGTGGCGGGCGCTCCTGAACCTGCATCACATCGTGGCCGACGGCTGGTCGATCGGCGTGCTGGTGGGCGACCTGGCTGCGCTCTACGTTTCCGCTGGCGACCTGTCCGTGCTGCCGCCGCTGCCGGTCCAGTACCCCGACTTCGCCCTCTGGCAGCGCGAGTGGCTGGCCGGCGACGTTCTGGCGGCGCACATCGCCTACTGGAAGGACCGGCTGCGCGGTTCCCGGACGATTCTCGATCTGCCCACCGACCGGCCGCGTCCTCCGGTCCAGACGTTCCGCGGCAGCGCCCGCATGATCTTCCTGCCCGCGGAGCTCTCTGGATCCCTGGCCGGACTGGCGCGGGCGCGGGGCGTGACCCTCTACATGACGCTGCTGGCCGCCTGGCAGACGCTCCTCTACCGGTACACCCGGCAGGACGACATCCTCGTCGGCTCGCCCGCGGCCGGGCGCGGCCGGCGCGAGCTGGAAGGGCTGATCGGGCTTTTCGTCAACACCGTGGTCCTGCGCGGCGAGCTGGTCTCCCCGGGCGGCGAGCCGACGTTCGCCGAGCTGCTGACCGCCACCCGCGGCACCGCCCTGGGCGCCTTCGCCCACCAGGAGCTGCCCTTCGAGCGGTTGGTCGACGAGCTGCAGATCGAGCGCAGCCTCGCGCGGCACCCGGTCTTCCAGGTCGTGCTTGCGCTCCAGAATGCCCCGGCCGGCGAGCTGGCCTTGCCCGACCTGACCCTGGAGTCGATGGGGGTCGAGGGCGGCACCGCCAAGCTCGACCTCCTGCTCTCCCTGACCGAGACCCCGGACGGCCTCGAAGGGAGCTGCGAGTACAGCACCGACCTTTTCGACGCGGCCACCATCGACCGCCTCGCCGGTCATCTGAACACCCTCCTCGAAGGCGCCGTCGCGCAGCCGGAGCTACGGCTTTCGGACCTCCCCCTGCTCACCGCAGGCGAGCGTCATCAGGCCCTCACGGAGTGGACCGACAGCTTCCTCGAAGGCGCCGTCGCGCCCGCGCCGGCCGAGGTCATGACCTTCGGCCGCCTGTTCGCCGCGACCGCCGCACGATTTCCGGACCGGGAGGCCGTGGTCTTCGAGAATCAGGACGGCGAGCACAGGCTGACCTACGCCGAGCTGGCGGCTCGCGCGGACTCCCTGGCGCGCCGGTTGCGGGAGCTGGGCGTCGGACCCGAGAACCTGGTGGGCATCTGCGCCGGGGAGGGGATCGAGAGGATCGTCGCCGTCCTGGCCGTGTTCCGGGCCGGCGGAGCGTACCTGCCGCTCGATCCGACGCATCCGCGCGAACGGCTGGCGTGGATGATGGAGGATGCCCGGGCGCGCGTCCTGCTCGTCCAGGAGCACCTGCTCGCCGTCCTGCCGGAGACCCCGGCGGCGGTCGTCATTCTCGAAACATCGCTGGAAACGTCGACCGAGCCGGCCGGCGGTCTGCCGGAACCGGACACGGCGCCCGCGAACCTGGCCTACGTCATCTATACCTCCGGCTCGACGGGGCGCCCGAACGGCGTCCAGGTGCAGCACGCCTCGGCGGTCCACCTGATCGGGCGCGCGGTGCGGCAGCTCGACGTGGACGAGCACAGCCGCGTCCTCCAGTCCGTCTCGTTCAGCTTCGACGCCTCCGTGCTGGAGACCTGGCTCGCGTTCGCCACCGGCGCCACCCTGTGCGTGGTGGAGCGCGAGGTCCGGATGTCCGGCCCGGCCCTGGCGGAGCGGATGCGCCGGGAGGCGATCACGCACGCGGTGCTGACCCCCTCGGTCCTCGGCGGGCTGCCGCGCGAGGCGTTCCCGGCCCTGCGCCTGGTCAGCGTGGGAGGCGACAACTGCCCGGCCGAGCTGGCCACCCGCTGGTCGCCGCCGCAGGTCTCCTCGCGGCTGGTCAACTGCTACGGACCCACGGAGACCACGATCTACGCCCTGGCCAAGGAGTGCGCCGGCACCTTCCGCCGGGAGCCGTCGATCGGCCGCCCGGTCGCGGGCCTGCGCTCCTACGTCGTCGACCCGGAAGGCAGTCCGGTTCCCGTCGGGGTTCCGGGAGAGCTGTGGATCGGCGGCATGGGCCTCGCCCGCGGCTATCTGAACCGGCCGGATCTCACCGCCGAGCGGTTTGTCCCCGATCCTTTTGCGCCCGACCCCTTCACAAAGCAGCCCGGCGAGCGTCTCTACTGTACGGGCGACCTCGTCCGCTCGCTGCCCAACGGCGACGTGGACTTCCTCGGCCGGGTGGACCGCCAGGTCAAGGTGCGCGGCCTGCGCATCGAGCTGGGGGAGATCGAAGCCGCCCTGGGCCAGCATCCCCTGGTCGCCGAGTGCGCCGTGCTGGTCCTGGGGCACGACGCCGACAAGCGGCTGGTCGGCTTCGTCGTGGCCAGTTCGGAAGGCACCGGCCTGGAACCGGGGGCTCTGCGCGACCATCTGAGGCTGACCCTGCCGGACTACATGGTGCCGGCGAGCTTCCTGTTTCTGGAGGCCCTGCCATTGACGCCGGTCGGGAAGATCGACCGCCGCGCGCTCTCGCAGATGGATCTGGTCCAGGACTGGGACGTGGAGCGGGTCGAGGCGCGCGACGTGCTGGAGCTGGACCTGGTGAGGATCTGGGAGGACGTCCTGGGCATCCCGCGGATCGGCGTGCGGGACAACTTCTTCGAGCTGGGCGGCCACTCGCTGCTCGCCGTGCGCCTGGTGGAGCGGGTGCAGCAGCGCTTCGGCCGGGAGCTGCCGCTGGCCGTCCTCTTCCAGGGCGGCACGGTCGAGGAGATGGCGGCGCTGCTGCGCCAGGAGGAGCCCGCGGTGGCTTCCTGCCTGGTCGACATCCAGCCCGCCGGAGACGCCCCGCCGTTCTTCTGCGTCCATCCGGCCGGAGGCGACGTCCTCTGCTTCGCGGCGCTGGCCCGGCACCTGGGCCCCGATCAGCCGTTCTACGGCCTGCAGTCGCAGGGCATGGCGGGCGATGCCGATCCGCTCTCCAAGGTGGAGGACATGGCGGCGCTCTACCTGGAGGAGATCCGGAAGGTGCAGCCGCAGGGGCCGTACTTCCTGGGCGGCTGGTCGCTCGGCGCCCTGATCGCCTTCGAGATGGCCGGACAGCTCCGGAACGCGGGCGAGGAGGTGGCTCTGCTGGCGGTCCTCGACAGCTCTCCGGATATCCCCGATGCGCAGGAGGATGCCCAGGGCGAGGACGAGACCGCGGCGCTGCTCGACATCGCGCTCTACGTGGAACGGCTGTGGGGCAAGAACCTGGGGCTCACACCGGCCGACCTGGAAGGAGAATCACCGGTGGACGTGCTTCTGGAGCGCCTCCGGGCCGCCGACTTCCTGCCTCCGGGCTCGGGCGCGACGCAGCTCCGGCGCATCCTGAAGGTCTATCAGGCCAACACCCTGGCCGCACGGCGCTACGTGCCGGGTCTCTACCCGGACCGCGTGACCCTCTTCCGGGCCGCGGACATGCCTCCGGGCGCGGAGCCTCCGGCGCCGGATCTCGGCTGGGGCCGCGTCTCCGGCGAGCCCGTCGAGATCCATGTCGCCCCGGGGGATCACATCACGATGCTGGCCGAGCCGCGGGTCGAGGAGTTGGCGCGCCGGCTCGCGAGCGCCCTGGAGGACGCCCGCGAGTAGGGCGTCAAACTTGAACCCCGAGGAGGGCAACCACAAGGGTTGCCCCTACACACATTTCCATTCCCAGGTTGACGGCCTCCCAGGCCGTCAGGCTTCGATGCGGTGCTCGGTCAGGGGAGCGGAGAAGCTGCGGTTCGCGATTGCGAGATAGACCTCGCCGCCGGTGAGCGACAGGTCGAGGGTGGTGCGGCGGTCCAGCAGCGGCGCCGCCTCGTCGATCAGCTTGCCGAACGAATAGATGGGGATCTCGGCCGCATGGTGGATGCGCTGGCCGGCGAGCTGGCGCAGGAGAACCGCGGGGTTGCGGTGGGTGTAGACCGCGACCCGGTCCGCCGCCTTGGAGGCTTTGTTCAGCCGCGGCGCGTCCGGCGAGCCGATCTCGATCCAGACCTTGAGGCGCCCGGTGGGGTCGACGATCCGCAGCGGCGGCTCGTCCGGGTCCGAAACGCCGCCGCGCGAGAACGTGATCCCTTCCTCATATTGAAGGCAGTAGGCGATCACCCGGGTGAGCATGAACTCCAGCGTCTCGGACGGATGCAGGGCCACGCGCAAAGGCAGCGTCTCGTAGACGCCGCGGTCCACGTCGGCCACCGAGATGTCGAGGTTGTAGACGGTTGAGGTCAGCGCCACGGGAGCGCCAGCCTAGCGGAAGTACCCGCTCACGTCCAGGACGAGATGCGCGGTGCCGGCGGAGGAGAGAACCGCGTCGACGTCTCCCTCCACCCCGAGCGCGACGACCGCGGCGCCGGCCCGGTTGCGGCCGGCCGGGAAGCTGACCGTACCCGTCGCCGGCACGGGCAGGCCTGAAGGGAAGAGCGTCAGCGTTCCGGCCGCCGAGGGATCGATCGCCGTCGCGTTCGCCACGATCGCCACCGCGTCCGTGGGGATGCCGCAGAACCCCGCCGCGGGCAGGATGTTCCTGACCCCGGCCGAGAGCGGCGCCGAGCCCCGGGTGTCGACCAGCCGGCACGGCGCAACGGTGTGGAAGTCCGAGCCGGCGGAGGGGAGCGCGGAGTGGCAGAGCCCCCGGCCGGAGTCGAGCAGGCTTCCCGCGTCCGACAGGAACCGCCACTCGTAGCCGTTCGGATGGAGCGTCAGCTCCAGAACCCCGAACGCGCCGTACTCCCGGATCTCGCTGTTGGCCCGGACCGTGGTCACGGCCGTGATATTCTTGCCCCCAGTCCCAACAACGAAGGCGCGGAGACCCCGCGGATCTGCGGCACCGCCGGCTGTTTGCGGCGCGAAGCGTTCGTAGCCATGGTCATGCCCGTTCAGGACGACGTCGGCGCCGGCCGCCTGGAGGATCGCCCAGAGCTCCTCGACCGAGGTGTCGTCGCCGTGCGGCCCGGAGGAGAACCTCGGATGATGCCAGGCCGCCAGCGTGCAGACGCCGGGGTGCGCCGCCAGGTCCGCGGCCAGCCACTCCCCCTGGGGCGAGGCGGCGTCGCAGCCGCCGACCGCCGCGCAATTCGAGTTGAGCGCCACGAGGTGCCAGGCACCGAGATCCCAGGAATACCAGCCTTTGGCGGGATCGCCGGCCGCGGCCCCGAAGTAGGAGAAGTAGCCCTGGGCGCCCGGCGTGGCGTATTCGTGGTTGCCGGGGATCGGTCTCGTGATCGCCTTGAGCCGCCCCCAGGTGGGATCGAACGACGCCAGGTACCGGTCGAGCGATCCGTTCTCGTACTGGTTGTCCCCGAGGAGGAGAACCTCGACGGGGGAGAGCGCGATCGCCAGGTCGGAGGTCGCCCGCATGCGGCACCGCGTGGCCGTGCCCGCACCGCCGTTGTAGCCGGCGTCCGCCGGATCGCAGGCGATGTCGCCGACCGCCACCAGGGTTGGCGGTGTTGGCGGGGTTGGCGGTGTTGCCGGCGTTGCCGGCACCGGGCCCGCCTCCGGCAGGGCGAGCAGGACGAAGAGAGCGGCCGACCGGGCTGTCGCGAGACGCATGGTCCGAGTATAGACCCCTTGCGAAGCGCGAAATGCTTCGCCGCGGATCGACACGTAGGGCAAAGCCAAAGCACGTACCGTGATCGGAAAGAGAGGAGAGAACCCATGGGCTCCGAGGTCTGTGTGCAACACCCCGCCGTGGCCGCCATGTTCTATTGCGACGGCTGCGGCAAGCGGCTCTGTCCGGACTGCATCCGCAAGGGCCATGCCCTGCTGTTCTGCACCCTGTGCGGGGAGCGGGCCCTGCCGCTCGACGGCGGGCCGGCGGCCGATGTGCGCGGGCTCGCCCGCCGCCAGGCGGTCGCGAAGCCCTACAGCTTCCAGCAGGCGCTCGGCTATCCGTTCCGCGGCACCTCGCTGTTCGGCTTCATCGCCGCGCTGGTCGCCCTGGCCTTCGTCGGCGTCCTCGTCCAGTTCGGCTTCGGCCTCTGGCCCATGGCCCTCGCGGCCGGTCTCTGGTCGCTGATGGTGGGGCTCCAGTTCAAGATCGTCCGCAGCACCTCGGAGGGGGACGACGACCTGCCCGACTGGCCCGAGTATGCGGACTGGGGCGAGCGGTTCGCGGACATTCTCACCTACGCCGTGATCGCCGTGCTCCAGTTCGCGCCGGTCGTGGCCTACACGATGCTCAACCTGGGCAAGGTTCTGACTCCCGAGCCCAGCCTGGCGTTCTGGGCCGGCTTCACCTTCCTGGCCTGGCTCGGCACCGCCCTCGGCACCATGGCCTTCGGCGCCGCCGGGCGCTTCGACCGGACCAGCGTGCTGCGGGTCGACCTGCACCTGCGGGCGCTGGCCACCGCGGGCGCGGACGCCGTCACCGCCACAAACCTGGTGTTCGCGATCGGCGTCGTGCTGTTCGTCGCCCGCGCCCTGCTGCAGCAGATCCCCTTCGTGGGAGCAGCCGCGGCCGGCATTCTCGGCGCCTACTGGACGTTCACGAGCGCGCACCTGTCCGGCGTCGTCTTCCGCCGCCACATCCTGGACATGGAGAAGATCTATGAGTGACATCCTGACCCCCCCGTTCCCCGACGGGCCGAAGCGCTCGTCCACGGTCGTCAAGTGCGAGCGCCACGGCCTGCACTACGACTCCGCGAAGATGGCCGGCTGCGTGATCTGCCGCCGCGAGGCCGGTGGCACCGGCGGTATCGCAAGCATGGCGAACGGCTCCACGGCGGCAGGGGCGTCGGCTGGCTCCGGCTCGCTCGGCGGCGCGCTCGCGGTGACCGCCCTGCTGCTCGCCGCCACCACGGGCGCCCTCTTCCTGACCCACAGCGTTCTGGTCGATTCGTTCCTGTCGGCGGACCAGGCCGGCGGCAGCCGGGTCGACGACGGCTTCGATCAGCAGATGGAGGATCTCGGCCTGCCTGCGAACGGGGACGAGGCGGCCGAGGCGTACTCCAGTGTCGACGGCGATGACGGGGACGACTGACGGGGACGACTGGCGCGGATAGAATGCCCGCGACTCTCAGGGAAACACGCAAGGAGAAACGGGCATGGACACGAAGAGCTGGATCCGATCCGCCGTCATCATGGTTGCCGTTGTAACGGCTTCGGCAGTGCCCGCGCTGGCCGCGGACACCCCGAAGCCCTGGACGCCCCCGGACGCGGCCCTGATCGAGAAGGCGCGCCGCCTGCTCGACCGGGTTCCGCTCGTCGACGGCCACAACGACGTGCCGTGGGAGCTGCGCGAGCGGGTGAAGAACCACCTCGGCCAGCTCGACCTGCGCACCGACACGGGCAAGCTCAAGAAGCCCATGCAGACGGACATCCCCCGCCTGCGCACCGGCGGGCTCGGCGCGCAGTTCTGGTCGGTCTACATCCCGGCCGACAAGGCGGGGCCGGGCGCCGTGGGGCTCGTGATGGAGCAGATGGATGTCGTCCACCGCCTCACCGAGATCTACCCGGACACCTTTGAGATGGCCACCACGGCCGACGACATCGTCCGCATCCACAAGGCCGGCCGCATCGCCTCGCTCATCGGCATGGAGGGCGGCCACTCGATCGACAATTCCCTCGGCGTGCTGCGCCAGCTCTACGCCGCGGGCGCCCGCTACATGACGATCACCCACTCGAAGAACGTCGACTGGGCCGACTCCGGCACCGACAAGCCCGAGCACGGCGGCCTCACGAAGTTCGGCGAGGAGGTGGTGCGGGAGATGAACCGGCTCGGCATGCTGGTCGACCTCTCCCACGTCTCCCCGGCCACCATGAAGGACGCCCTCGCCGTGGCCAAGGCTCCCGTCATCTTCTCCCACTCGTCCGCGAAGGCTCTCGACGCCCACCCACGCAACGTGCCGGACGACGTGCTCCGGCTCGTGCCCGCGAACGGCGGCGTGGTCATGGTCACGTTCGTGCCCTCTTTCCTGTCGGAAGAAGTCCGGGCCTGGAACGCCGAGGACGCCGCCGCCGAGGCGCGCCTGAAAGCGCTTCATCCCGACAGCCCGGACCAGGTCAAGAGCGAGCTGGAAGCGTGGGTCAAGGCGCACCCGAGCCCGAAGGCGACGCTCGCGCAGGCGGCCGACCACATCGAGCACGTCCGGAAGATCGCGGGCGTCGATCACGTCGGGATCGGCTCGGACTTCGACGGCATCACCTCGACGCCGGTGGGGCTGGAAGGCGTGGACGACTATCCGGTGCTGCTCGCCGAGCTGCTGCGCCGCGGCTGGACCGACGAGGAGATCGGCAAGCTCGCCGGTCTGAACGTGCTGCGGGTGATGCGCGACGCGGAGGCCGCCGCGGTGCGGCTGCGCAAGGAGCGGCCGGCGTCCGACGCGCTGATCGAGGAGCTGGATGTGAAGAAAGAGACGGCGGCTCAGCCGCCAGGCAGATAGGGCTCAGCCCGGGACGTAGGCGACCAGCCGCTGTCCCGGTCTCAGCACCTTGCGCACGGTCAGGCCGTTGGCGGTGAGGAGGTTGGTCAGGGTCACTCCGAGCCGCCGCGCGATGGCCGCCAGGCTGTCGCCCGAGCGGACCTTGTAGGTGCGCATCTCATAATCCCGCTTGGGGTAGATGTGCAGCTTCTGGCCGGTCGAGACCTTGCGGCTGCGCAGGCTGTTCCAGCCCACGATGTCGTCGTCGCGCACCGCGAACATGTCGGCGATGTCCCCCAGGGAGTTCCCCGGCTTCACGACATAGAGGATGCGAGCGTCGGCATCCCCGCCGGACCTGCCGCTGCCCGAGGGGATCTCGATCCGCTGGCCCACGTTGAGCGTGTACGGGCTGCGGATGCCGTTCGACTTCGCCAGCGTGCCGACCTCCAGGTCGTAGCGCCGGGCGATCGAGCTGAGCGTGTCGCCGCGCCTGACCACGTAGGTCGTACGTTGCGGCGCCCGGCGTTCCGGCTGGATCTCCGGCACCGTGCTGGAGGCCACCGTCACCTCGGGGATCGCCGGCTGGGCGGCGAGGGCGCCCGTGAAGCGGGTGCCGGCGCCGATGGGGAGGTAGAGCGGGAAGTTGCGGCCCGGCGTCGTGACGGCGGAGGCATCGAGATCGTTGTTGAGCAGCCGGACATCCGACGGGCTGACGCCGGACAGCTCGGAGATCCGCGCCAGGGTCATCACCTGCGGTACGACCACGACCTCGTAAGTCTGCCGCATCTGCTCTTCGTCCGGCAGCTCGAAGCCGTAGCGCCTGGGATTCGCGCTGATCACCGCCGCGGCCATGATCTTGGGCACGTACTCCTGGGTCTCGACCGCGAGGCAGCTCCGGATCTCCCAGAAGCTGCGCTTCTCGAGCGCGTCGAGCTGGCGCAGGCAGCCCACGATCCGCCCTTCGCCCGCGTTGTAGGCGGCGGTGGCGAGGAGGAACGACGGCGAGCCGAAGATGTTGAGCAGGTCGAGCAGGTAGCCCGCGGCGGCCTCGGTCGACTTGCGCACGTCGTAGAAGTCCTCGCGCTGGACGAGCCCGTAGCGCTTGCCCGTCTCCGGGATGAACTGCCACAGGCCGAGCGCGTTGGCGTGGCTCATGGCCCTGGGCCGGAAGCCGCTCTCGACGAACGCGATGTAGCCCAGCTCGGGCGGCAGCTTCCGCGCGGCGAACACCTCCTGGATCGTGGGCCAGTACTTGTGCTTGCGCAGGAAGGAACGCTCGAAGAACTCGCGGTACTTGCCGCGGTAGAATTCGACGTAGCGCTGGCTCTCGTAGACCAGCGTGTCCAGGTAGCGCTGCTCGGGGGTGTTGTCGCCGAACTGGCGCAGGATGCGGCGCACCTCGGTCTCGATGCTGGCGCGCTCGGCCAGCTCGGCGGCGTCGGGCCGGTCCTTGCGCTCGACCTCCCTGGCGATGGCCTCGAGGTCGTAGTGCCGGAAGCTCTCGGGGAGCCCGGACTGGATGGCCGCCAGACCCTGCTTCTTCCAGAACTCGGGAAGATCGGCTTCGAGCAGGATCAGCCGGGCGTCGCTGAACGTCCTGCCCGCCGACTCCCACTCGCCGTGCTCGTAGAAGGTGAGGGCCTCGACCGACCAGGACAGGGCCTTGTCCATGGCCTCGCGGGTGGAGATGGGAGCCCCGAGGGCCGCGCTCTCCTCTTTTCCCGACTCGGGAGCCAGCTCGGCCGCGACCGGCTCTGCAGGGACCGGAAGAGCCGGAGCGGCAGCCGCGGCTGGAATGTCGCTGTAACTGATCTTCACCCGGGGTTGGGGATTTCCAGCGCAGCCGACGGCGGCTGCGAGAGCGAGGGCGAGGCAGGATGTTTCGATGGCGCGCTGCATAGTCATAGATGGCGAAACAAACCGGACGGCGGAGAGTCTAACATATCGAGTCGCGGCTATTTCTCAGGGAGGAAATGCGGAGGCGGCTCGGGGGGTTTTGAAGGGTGAAGGACAGGCGGCCGACCGCAGCTGGGCCAGCGCCTTGACCCCCTCCTTGACCCAGTAACCGGGGAAGCCTAGAATTCTCCAGGAGGAAAGCACGATGGCCAGCAAGATCAAGGTCTGACATCACACCCCGGCCCGCGAGGCGTACCACGCCTTGACCGCCCAGCGGGTTCCCCACGGAGCCCTCCTCCCCGTGTTGCTCCAGCGGTGTTCCCTGACCAGCCTGACGATGGTTTCCACGTCCTTGACCCGGGTCTGCTCCTCGTCGGTCAGGGACGGCCGGGCTTTCTGCTCGCGCAGCCACACCTTCAGCTTCTTCTCCTGCTTGAGAATCTCCTGGATGTTGTACACCTGCGGCTCGCCATACCAGGGATCGTAGGGGCGATTGATCTCGTAGTCGATCGCCACATAGAACAGCGTCAGCACCGGCACATCCAGCTTGGGGAAGTCGGCACGCAAAGTCCAGCTCTTGAACTGCTCCCGGATCTGGATGAGCTGGGCGCGGGCGGGGAAGGGGAAGCCGGGGACCGGCGCGGCGGAGAGCTTCCTCTTGTACTGGCGCAGGGCCTCCTCCGGCTCGATCGTGGCCACCAGCAGCTCTTTCTGCTCGACTCCCGTTCCCGAGGGGAAGGAGCTGACGAACGAGTCGAGGATGACAGCCCAGCAGCTGACGATAAGCTCCTCGCCCGTGCGGTCCTTGAGGTAGAAACCGCTGATGTCGTCGACCAGGTACCGCATCCGCCTGAAGAGCAGCGCCAGGTAGTAGAACGACTCGTCCTGATCCTGGACGGCGCCCGGCCGCAGGGTCGCGAGAAACCAGTTCGCGGCGGCGCTGACGGGCATGTAGTAGTTCTTGGCCGTCTCGTGGCTCGTCGAGAGCATCTGGTTCCAGGTCTGCTGGAGGGCCGCCCGCTTCTGCTCGCCGGCCTTGAAAAGGACGCCGAGAAGGAACGCGGCGAGCGGCCAGGCCAGATCCTTGGCCAACGGCAGCACCACCTCCTTGAGCACGGTCGGAAGATCCTCCCGCACCCGCGTCCGCCAGTCCTCCCAGTTCTTCGTCACCTCGATCGGACCGACCGGGAGCAGGGCGCGGCGCTGGACTCCCTGCGCGTCAGTCCATTGGTACATGCCGGTGAGCATGAACTCTCCGGACCTCCCGGTCCGCACCAGGTCGCCCACCACGGTCACGGCTTCCCCGGGGGCCAGCCGCTGCGGGAGGGGAGACGGCGCCGCCGGCTGGGCGGAGTCCGGGATGCACGAGGGAAAGCGCGGACCCTTTGGCGCGGCGCGGTTGACCGGCACCCAGCAGGCGCCCCGGGTCTGGAGCCCGGCGGTCCGGAAATCGACGAAGCGGAGGCCGAGCACCTCCTGGCCGGTTCGGTTCTCGAAGGTGATCCAGATCGGGAACGCCTCCCCGGAGGCGATCCGCTTCGACTCCACGTAGCCGGAGCTGACCACGAGCCCCGGCGTAGGGGCCGCAGTCGGCCCGGTCGGGGCCTGTCCCACGGCGGGCAGAGCGAGGAGAAGTTGGGCCGAGAGCCACAGCAGCAGCGAGAGTCTTGTTCGCACGTGGGAAATCTACAGTAGGTGGGAGAAAAAAAAAGAGGAGCGACCGGAGGAAAATAGTCGCTCCTAGATTCGGGTTGAAGGAGGTTGGTAGCCTCTTCATCTATATAGTTGCCGCTGGCCCCTTTTTTTTGACAAGAAATCTGAAAAAAGTCGAAAAAAGTTTTTGGCCCCCCCTGGCGGGTCTCCGGAGCGGACCGCGTATCCCCCTTCGGGAGGGGTCCATGCCGAGCAGCCAGATCGATCTTTGGAGGGACGGAAACCAGCGGTATCTCCTTGCAGCTCTGGAGGAGGTGCGCGCCGCGCTCGACCGCCACGCCGCCGATCCCGCCGATCCCGCCCCGCAGGCCGAGGCGCCTTCCTCCCTTTCGTCTCAAGAGGATACACCGGAAGACCCCGGAGATGCCGAGGTGGACCTTCCGGCCCCTCCGGCGCTGGAGGTGCTCTGCCAGCGCCTCGGGCTCTCGGTCTTCGAGCGGGCGATCCTCCTCCTCTGCGCCGGCATGGAGCTCGACTCCGGGTTCGCGGCCCGCTGCGCCGTGGCCCAGGGCGACCCCTCCCGGCGGTTCCCGACCTTCAGCCTCGCCCTGGCCGCCCTGCCCGAGCCTCACTGGAGCGCCGTGTCCCCGGCCGGCCCGCTGCGCTACTGGCGGCTGATCGACGTCGGCGGGGGAGGGACGGCCGCCGCCCTCACCGCGAGCCCGCTCCGGATCGACGAGCGCGTCCTGCACTTCCTCGCCGGGCTGGAGCTCTGGGACGACCGCCTGGCCGGCATGATCCGTCCTCTCGGGGTGACGCCGGAGCCGGTGCCCTCGCACCGCGCGGTGGCGGAGCGGCTTGCCGCCTCCCTCCAGGGAGCGACCGGCCACGAGGGCGGGGAGAGCCTCCCCGTCGTCCAGCTCGTCGGCGACGACCCCGAGGCCAAGCGCGCCGTCGCCGCCACCGCCTGCGCGGCCCTCGGGCTGCGGGTCCAGGTTCTCGCCGTGGCCGACCTGCCGACCGTGCCCGCGGAGCTGACCGAGATGATCCGGCTCTGGGAGCGCGAGGCCGTCCTCTCCCTCAGCGCCCTGTTCGTGGATGCCGGCGAGCTGGACGGCCTGGGCGGCGACCCGGCGCGCGAGAACGCCCTCGCCCGGCTCGCCGAGGAGGTCCGCGGCGTCGTTCTTCTCTCGGTCCGCGAGCGCCGGCAGGTGCGGCAGCGCCGCCTCTTCGCCTTCGACGTCCCCCGGCCGGGACGGGTCGAGCAGGACGGCCTCTGGCGCTCCGCCCTGGGCGCGGACGTGGCCGACCGGCTGAACGGCCACCTCGACGCGGTCATCTCCAACTTCCAGCTCGGCATCGGCAGCATCCTCTCGGCCGGCGCTCAGCTCGCCGCGGAGGCGGGCAGCCAGCTTGCGTCGGAACCCGGCCACGCGCTCTGGGACGCCTGCCGCTCCCAGAGCCGGCCGCGGCTGGAAGGCCTGGCCCAGCGCATCGATCCGGTGGCCGACTGGGACACGCTCGTCCTGCCCGAGGCCCAGAAGAGCGTGCTGCGCGAGGTCGCCGTCCACGTCCGCCAGCGGCAGGCGGTCTACGAGACCTGGGGCTTCGCCGGCCGCGGCGCCCGCGGGCTCGGCGTGTCGGCGCTGTTCGCCGGATCGAGCGGCACGGGCAAGACCATGGCCGCCGAGGTGCTGGCCCGCGAGCTGCGGCTCGATCTGTACCGGATCGACCTCTCGACCGTGGTGAGCAAGTACATCGGCGAGACCGAGAAGAACCTGCGCCGGGTCTTCGATGCCGCGGACGAGGGCGGCGCCATCCTGCTGTTCGACGAGGCGGACGCCCTGTTCGGCAAGCGCAGCGAGGTCAAGGACAGCCACGACCGCTACGCCAACATCGAGGTCAGCTATCTCCTTCAGAGGATGGAGGCCTACCGCGGCCTCGCCATCCTCACCACCAACCTCAAGGACTCGCTCGACTCTGCCTTCCTGCGCCGCCTGCGCTTCGTAGTCCAGTTCCCGTTCCCGGACGTGGAGCAGCGTGCCGAGATCTGGCGCCGGGCGTTCCCCAAGGCGACGCCGACCGAGGGGCTCGACGCCGAGAAGCTCGCCCGCCTCGGCGTGGCCGGCGGCACCATCCGCAACATCGCGCTCTCCGCCGCGTTCCTGGCCGCCGACGAAGGCACGCCGGTGCGCATGGCCCACCTGCTGCGGGCCTCCCGCGGCGAGTACCTCAAGCTGGAGCGGTCGCTCTCGGACGCCGAGACCCGGGGGTGGGTGATCTGAATGGGCAGGTTCTAGATGGGAAGAACGCCGAGAATCCGGTCTCTGCCGTCGCGAGCGGTCCGCTCCGTCCGCCCGTCCAGCCCGGCCCTGATGCGGCACCCCGCGCAGGCCGGACCCTCTTCCCAGGAAGCCGCGTCCACGCCGGGAAGCCCCGCGGCCGGCCAGCCCCTCGAGCCCCGGACCCGCCTCGCCCTGGAATCCCGGCTGGGCCACGACTTCGGCCGGGTGCGCGTCCACACCGGCCCCGAGGCCGACCGCTCCGCGGCCGAGCTCGGCGCGCACGCTTTCACGCTCGGGCTCGACGTCCACTTCCGGAACGGGCGCTACCGGCCGGACCAGCCCGCCGGCCAGGCGCTGCTCACCCATGAGCTGGAGCACGTGGCCCGCGCCGGTCCGGGCGGCCCCGCGGTGCCGCGCCTCGCCCCGGACCCGGGCGCCGGGGACGACGAGACGCAGATCCGGGCGCTCCTCACGGCCGCGAAGCCGAAGCCGCAGGCGCTCCTCCGCTACATCGATTCCCATGCCGGCAGCCTGGCCGTCGCGGAGAGGCTGCTCGCGTCGGGCGTGGCGGGCGGGTCGACGGTCAAGCTCCTGCGGTCGCTCCTCTCGAAGTATCCGGACAGCGAGACCAGCGTCGCCCAGCTGGTCCGCGCCGGCACCGGCACGCTCCGGGCCGACGCCGAAGCCAAGACCCTGGCGATGTGGAACCAGTACAAGTCGGCGGCCTACGCCTACGCGGTGGTGCAGTGGGCGACGAAGCAGCGCGACGCCGAGAAGAAGAAGCGGCCCAGGCCGGCCCGGGGATCGCGGACGAAGCCCGAGCCCTCGAACCTGGAGCTGCAGTACGAGGCCTGGCGCGCCCAGGCCCAGACCCGCTTCGACGGTCTCGCCGCGGAGAGGCCGGCCGCGCTCGCCGACTCCGACGCCGCAATCAAGGCCATGCTCGCCGCGGCCCAGCCCGTGCCGTTCGCACAGGCCGACGTCCTGGAGGGCCTTGCCGACAAGATGCACGGCTCGATCGACGAGGCTCGGACGGTCCGCGTCCGCACCTTCGAGGACGTGGCGCTCCTGTCGCTCAAGGAGTCCCCGGCGGTGGCCCGGCAGCGAGCCAAGGATCAGCAGGCGTTCGACAAGGCGAAGACCGCCGAGGATGAGGCCCGGGCCGCGCGGCAGCCTCTCGGACCGGCCACGCCGGCCTTCGGCCCGCAGCTTCCGATGACGAAAAGGCAGGCGGCCGCGCTGAAAAAGGCCAGGCAGGCGGAGACCCGGGCCACCGCCGCGCGCGAGAAGGCGGGGGCGGCGCTCACCTGGCAGGGCTCGAAGAACAAGGAGGTCAAGGCCTTCCTGAGATCGCAGGATCCCGAGGAGCGGGCGGCCGCCGAGGCCCGGCTGACGGAAGCCCGCGCGCTCCGTGACACGCAGATCGGCGGCGTGCTCCCCACCGGCGTCGACTTCATGGCCTTCGACGTCGACGCCCTGCTGCCCGACGACCAGCGCTGGTGGATCTACCACACCGCCCTGAACAACCTCGGCGCGAGCTTCCCCGGCTTCTCCTCGGAGCGGTCGCTCGTCGAGCTGGTCTCCAGCCGCTCGATCGTGGCCAAGAACCGCACGGCGCTCGGCGTCGACTACAGCGTTTCGCTCGGCACCTACACCGGGCACGGCGAGGGTCAGTACGACATCCACTCCCCGGCGGGCAAGGACGTAGTGGCGGTGCAGCCCGCGACCGTGGATCTCACCCGCATCCTGTCTCCCGGCGGCTCCTCGGCTCCGCGGATCTTCGAGTGGCAGTCCACGAAGGTGAAGAGCGCCACGCAGATCGGCCCCTCGCACGGCGACGACGACGTCCTGGCCAAGCTGGTCTACGGTTTCTTCGGACGGGACAAGGACACCAAGGCGAACGTCGAGGCGTATCTCGCCGATCCGTCGACGGTCAAGCGGTCGCCGGACGCGAGCCGGGTGATCGGGGCGCTGGTCCTCGACAACACCCTGCCGGCCAGCCCGATCTCGGACGGCGTGAAGGACGCGCGGCTGGCGATCCGCGAGAAGCTGGAGACCGCGCTCCGGACCGAGCTTGCCGCGCTCAATCCAAAGGTCGAGATCCCCGACACCACGAAGATCCTGGCCACGGTGAAGGCCTCCGAGGGCTCCTTCGGCGGAGTCAGCATGATCACGCCGGAAGCCTGGGAGATCTTCAAGGCCGTGCCGGCCGCGCGGCGGGGCAAGGGGAAGCCCTACGCCTCGAAGGGCAAGGCTTCGGCCGCGGTGTTCAAGGCCGCGGTCAAGATCCTTTCCTCGTCCAACGAGATCTCGACCGACGTCGGAGAGCTGATCCGGACGCTCTGGACTCCCGACGCCAAGGGCCGCAGCGGCCCGGCGGTGACCCTGATCCACCACTACAAGGAGCCGGGCAGCGGCAAGGAGGCCTGGATCGAGGTCGACTACCGCCACCTGTCCGGCGTCGAGGCCCTGACGCAAGGCGCGGACGTGGCGTCCGACACCGTGATCGGGCAGGTCGGCTCCTCCGGCAACGCGGTCAGCCCGCACATCCACCAGGCGATCCGGGTCTATGAGAAAAACCCGAAGGACGGCGCGCTGGTCATCGGCTATCTCGTACCGCTGGACTTCTTCCCCTTCGTGCTGCCCGGCAGGCGGAGACCCACGGCGGCGCCGGCCGGCCCCTAGAGACGATCCTCAAGAGAGGTGACCGCAATGAAAACCTCGGCCAAGACCAAAGCCACGGCCGCCCCGGCCGAGCCATCCCAGACGACCGCCGCCCGGAAGTCGCCCCAGCCGGCCGGAGGCCTCCGGCTGGTGGGCTGGACGCCGGAGGTGCAACCGAGTCGCCGCCGCCGGGGGCTTGAACGAGCGGAGAAACCACCACCTCCCTGAGAATGTCAGAGTCCTATCTCGTCGCAGCCGGCAGGCCGGAGAGGTTCAGAAGGTTCACGCCGGACGGCAACAGCGTCTTAAGAACTATGATGGAATGGAGCCACCGGTTGCTCCTCCGTGGCGTCGCCTCGCTCTCCCGCGAACCGGAAGCGCCCATCGCTCGTAGAGGGAAGGTTCGCGGAAAGGAGAAGTCGTTGAAGGGAAAAGTACTTCCAGCATCGCGTTCCGGGCGGGGCCGCTTCCAGCGGCCACAGAAGACCCTGGTTCGCGCTGGAAGCCTCTCAATCCCTTACGCTGCAAGCCCTTAAACCGGGCGCGTCGCCTCCCGTGCGGAGGCGTGGATTGAAACAAGGCTGGACGCTCGGCGACTACTGGCGGCACGTCGTCGCCTCCCGTGCGGAGGCGTGGATTGAAACATCTCCACCAGGGAGGGGACCAGCAAGCCGAGCGCGTCGCCTCCCGTGCGGAGGCGTGGATTGAAACCAATAGAACCAGATCCGCTCGGAAATGCCAACGGGTCGCCTCCCGTGCGGAGGCGTGGATTGAAACTCCAGGGGCGTGAAGTAGAGATTGGAGAGGGCGTGTCGCCTCCCGTGCGGAGGCGTGGATTGAAACGTGGCGTCGAGCGTGATGTCCCACTTCACGGTGTAGTCGCCTCCCGTGCGGAGGCGTGGATTGAAACTCGCCGGCCGCATATCCTGCGGTAAAGGCGCCGACGTCGCCTCCCGTGCGGAGGCGTGGATTGAAACACCCATACCATGATGGTGATCGACGCCGCGGCCTGGTCGCCTTCCGTGCGGAGGCGTGGATTGAAACCTTGCTCCCTTCGTCGTCGCGGTGGAACTTGAGGTCGCCTCCCGTGCGGCGAGGTTGGGGGATCTGGACCCGGGGTCGACGCGCCTTCGGCGCTCTGACCCCGGGCTACGCGCTGTCGCCTCCTCCGGAGGCTTGAACGAGCGGAGAAGCCACCGCCTCTCCGCCCCTGCCCCGAAGGGGCCTCGGGTTAGAGCCTGGGGTTTCAACCCCAGGAACCCGGCCGCCCCGCCTCTCCCAAGTCCCGAAGGGACGCAGGGATCATGGCCCCCGCCGCCCAGCCTACGGCCCCCCCATGCCCGGGGCAGCGGTTCCCCTCGCTTGGGCAGCCCGATCCCCGGCTGGGGCAGCGGTTCCCCTCGCTTGGGCAGCCAGATCCCTCGCTTGGGCAACGTCTGCCCCGACTTGGGCAGACCGATCCCTCGCTTGGGCAGCGGTTGCCCTCGCTTGGGCAATGGTTCCCCCGGCTTGGGCAATGGCTCCCCTCGCTTGGGCAGCCTGATCCCTCGTTTGGGCAACGGTTGCCCCCGTCGGGGATCGGGCTGCCCCAATTGGGGATCTGGCTGCCCCCACTGGGGCAACGGCTGCCCCCGTCGGGGATCGAGCTGCCCAAGCCGGGGCAACGGCTGCCCCAATCGGGGATCGGGCTGCCCAAGCCGGGGCAACCGCTGCCCAAGCGAGGGCAACCGCTGCCCCGGAAGCGGGGGAGGCTCGTGGGAGCTGCGCCTGGAGGTAGATCTCGGCGTCGGCCTCCCGGAGGTCTTCGGCCTTCACCCGCAGGCCGGCAGCGAGGGCCGCCACCTCGGCGGGGCTCTTCCGGGCGGCGTCCTCGCAGGGGGCAGTCCCCTCGGTGATCTTCACCTCTCTGAGATCTCCTCATAGAATGAGGAATGCTCAGACTCCTGCTCTCCGTCGCCATCGCCTCCGTCCTCGCTGTTCCCCTCGCTGCCCAGGCCGCTGACAGCCCGTCCGAATCCCCGCTGGCCAGGGTTTCCGCCGCGCTGCCGGTCCGCAGCGTCGGCCCCGGCCTGATGAGCGGCCGCATCGCCGACATCGCGGTTCACCCCACCGCTCCGGGCACCTGGTACGTGGCGGCCGGCTCGGGCGGGGTCTGGAAGACCACCAACGCCGGCACCACCTGGACGCCCATCTTCGACGACCAGCCCTCCTACTCGATCGGCGAGATCACGCTCGACCCCACCAACCCCGACGTGGTCTGGGTCGGCACCGGCGAGAACGTCAGCGGGCGCCATGTCGGCTGGGGAGACGGGGTCTACCGCAGCCGCGACGCCGGCCGCACCTGGCAGCGGATGGGCCTCCCCCGGTCGGAGCACATCGGGCGCATCCTGGTGGACCCGCGCGACGGCAACCGGGTTCTCGTCGCCGCCGAAGGGCCGCTCTGGGCCGCGGGCGGGGAGCGGGGCGTCTACCGCTCCGCCGATGGCGGCGCCACCTGGACCGCGGTGCTCCAGATCGATGAGGACACCGGCGTCACCGACCTCGAATTCGACCCCGCCAACCCCGAGGTGGTCTACGCGGCGTCCTACCAGCGCCGGCGCCACGTCTGGGGGTTCCTCGGTGGGGGGCCCGGCTCGGGGCTCTGGAAATCCGTCGACAACGGCAAGACCTGGCGCCGGCTGACGTCCGGCCTGCCGGGCGGGGACATGGGGAAGATCGGGCTCGCCGTCACGCCCGCCGACCCGTCCCTGGTCTATGCCACGATCGAAGCTGGCATCGATGCCGGGAAGGACGAGCGCGGCTTCTACCGCTCGCGCGACCGGGGCGAGAGCTGGGAGAAGCGCAACGGCTACATCTCCGGCGGCACCGGCCCCCACTACTACCAGGAGATCGAGGCCTCGCCCGTCGACGCCGGCCGGGTCTATCAGATGGACGTCTTCCTCCACGCGACCCGCGACGGCGGCGCGACGATGGAGATCCTCGAGACCGGCCACGACAAGCACAGCGACAACCATGCCCTGTGGATCGACCCGAATATCGGCAAGGGTGGGGGCGACCACCTGCTGGTGGGCACCGACGCCGGGCTCTTCGAGAGCTTCGACGACGGGAAGACCTTCCGGCACTTCCCGAACCTGCCGGTCTCGCAGTTCTACAAGGTGGCGCTCAACAGCCGCGAGCCGTTCTACGACATCCTGGTCGGGGCGCAGGATCTGGGTACCCTGCACGGCCCCTCGCGCACCCTCAACGGGGACGGCATCCGCAACCAGGACTGGTACGTGGCGCTCGGCGCCGACGGCTACGGCGTCGCCTTCGACCCGCGCGACCCCGACCTTCTCTACCTGATGTTCCAGGAGGGGATGCTCTACCGCACGGACCGGCGGAACGACGAGGGCTTGTTGATCCGACCCCAGCCCGCCGACGGGGACGCGCCGGAGCGGTGGAACTGGGACTCGCCGCTGCTGGTGAGCCCGCACCGCCCCGACCGGATCTACTACGGCTCGCAGCGGGTCTGGCGAAGCGACGACAGGGGCGATAGCTGGACCCCGATCAGCGGCGACCTGACCCAAGGCCGGAACCGCTACGAGCAGACGTTCTTCGGGCGGGTCTGGAGCGTCGATGCGCTGCACGACAACAACGCGATGTCGAAGTACGCCACCACCACGGCCATCTCGGAGTCGCCTCTCCGGGAAGGGACGCTGGCGGTCGGCACCGACGACGGCCTGGTGCAGGTCACCACCGACGGCGGCCAAAGCTGGAGCCGTGCGGCCGCGATCCCCGGGCTGCCGGCGCTCTCCTTCGTCAACGACGTCGAGATGTCGCTGCACGACGCCACGACCCTTTATGTGGCCGCCGACAACCACAAGAACGGCGACTTCAAGCCCTATGTCTTCGAGAGCACCGACCTGGGCCGCACCTGGCGTTCCATGGCGGGAGACCTGCCGCCGGGGGAGATCGTCTGGGCGCTGCAGCAGGATCACGTCCGGCCCGAGCTGTTCTTCCTCGGCACCGAGCACGGCCTCTACGTCAGTGTCGACCGGGGCACCCACTGGCTCAAGCTGGGAGGCGTACCGACGATTTCGTTCCGCGACGTGAAGCTGCACCGGCGCGACAACGATCTGGTCGGAGCCAGCTTCGGCCGGGGCGTCTACGTGCTCGACGACTACACGCCGCTCCGCAGTCTGGTGGCGGGGGGAGCGGGGGCGGCGGGGGCGGCGGGTTTGGCGGGGGTGGCGCAGGAGAGTGTCCTCTTCCCGGTCCGCGACGCCTGGTGGTTCGTGCCCGTCCAGCCGGGCCAGGCTCCGGGGCGCCCGGAGCTCGGCACGGACGATTTCACCACCCCGAACCCGCCCCATGGCGCGCTCTTCACCTACTTCCTGCGCGAGGATCTCCCCTCCGCGCGGGAGACGCGCAAGGCCGGCGAGACGGCGCTGCGCGAGAAGGGGGCCGACGTGCCCTTCCCCGGCTTCGACCGGCTGCGGGCCGAAGCGCTGGAGGCGGACCCGAAGGTGCTGCTGATCGTCTCGGACTCCGCCGGGCGAAAGGTGCGGTGGATCGAAGGGCCGGCCAAGGAAGGGCTGCACCGGGTGAGCTGGGATCTCCGCGGCCCGGTCCCGGACCCGGTGGTGCTCGATCCGCCGGCCTTCCGGCCCCCCTGGGACGCGGCGCCGGTGGGCCCTCTGGTGGCGCCCGGGCGCTACTCGGCCGAGCTGGTGGTGGTGTCGGCGAGCGGAGCCCGTTCGCTGGGTGCGGCGCAGTCGTTCGAGGTGAAGCCGGTGCCGAACCTGCCGCCAGGCACCGACCCTGCGGCGGTGGCTGCCTTCCAGGGGGAGACGGCGGAGGCGGGGCGGCGGGTGTCGTCGGCCGCGGAGGAGCTCGGCCGCCTCCAGAACCAGCTCCGGCAGATGCGGGCGACGCTGGCAGAGACCCCCAGGGCGGACCTGGCTCTCTACACCCGGCTGGACGCGGTGGGGCAGGCGGTCGCGGAGCTCGAACGGCGCCTTCAGGGCGACCCGGCCCGGCAGAGGCTCTCCGAATCGGAAACCCCGTCGATCGGCGAGCGCGTGGGGACGATCCGGTTCGGCCACTGGCAGACGCGGCAGATGCCGACCGCGACCCAGAGGCGCGACCTGGAGATCGCCAAGGCCGGGCTCGATGCGCTGGAGAGCGACCTGAAAGCGCTGATCGCGGGCGACCTGGCGAAGCTGGAGGAGGCCTTCGCGGCGGCGGGGGCGCCATGGACCCCGGGGCGGAGGGTGCCGTAGGCCGCAGCCGGCGCGGCAGGAGCGCCTGACGCCGAACGCCAAAGGGATGACTGTAGGGGCAAGGCCTTGTGCCTGCCCCCAGCGGTGTGGGGCAACCACAAGGGTTGCCCCTACAGCGTTCTGCGGAAGAGGCTCTAGCCCCTCTTCGCCTATTCGTTGCAGATCGAGCCGGCCCGGAGCGAGGCGACCTCGCCGAAGACCGGGTGGAGATCCGCGGAGAGACCGAGCTTCAGCCGGTCGATCACGGGCTGGAACGGATCGGCGGGGAGTATCGGGGAGGGAAAGCGGAGGGTCAGGCGGTTGAGGCCGGGCTCCAGAGCGGCGGCGGGAATCCGGACGGTGGCGCGGGTCCAGCTCTTCCCGGCGGGCAGGGTTACTGTGTGCATGTTCACGAAGACCCCGATCTCTCCTGAGTCGGTTTCGGGCAATCGCGCGGTCAGCTCCAGGTCGACATCCGAGGTTCCGTCGACGATCAGGCAGAACGTCGCCTCCGGCCAGGGGAAGCGCAGCGTCCCGCGCTGGGGGAGGTCTTCGAGGTCCATGACCTCGGGGTAGAAGCGCTCCAGCGGCTCCCAGAGATAGAACGGGTCGGCCAGCTCCGTGCCTTCGGGGCGGATTCCGTGGTGCTCCAGCAGCATCCTTGCGAGCGGCACGGGCCGGCCGCGGCGCTCCAGGACGCGGGCGATCGCCTCGATCAGGTCGGCGTCCAGGTGATCCCAGCGCCAGCCGTGCTGGAGGAGCAGCCGGTAGGGCGAGGCGAGGTTGCGCTGCTGGGCCGCGGTGAGCACGGCGGGGACGGGGGCGCACCGGGCTTCGAGGAGATCGAGCATCGCCGACTCGACCCCGGGCGAGGCGTCCAGAGCCGAGTCGAGCCAGAGGTCGAGCATCTCCGCCTTGGGGCCGGACATCAGGAGCCGGTGCGCCGAGTGGATCGCGGCGCCGAGCCGGGCCGTGGCTTCGGCTTCCGGCGAGATCTCCGGAGCGGGAAGTCGGGATAGAAGGCTCTGCCAGGTCTCGTCCGTCTCCGTCATGCCGGAGAGCCGGAGCACCTGCGCGGCCACGGCGGCCATCGCGACCTGGATGCCTTCCCGGGTGAGATGGCAGTAGTCCAGGAACAGCCGGCGGCCGGGCAGCGGCGAGCCCGTGTGCTGTGCGAAAACCTCGCGCAGGTCGACGGCGAAGAAGCCGTGCCGCCGCGCAGCGTCCCGCAGCAGCTCGCGCGTCAGGCTCGTGGCCTGCGGTGCGGAGAGGAACGCGAGGGTGGGATAGGCGGAGCGGTCGACCTCCGCGAGAAAGGCCTCGCGGACGCCTTCCGGATCGTCCAGCTCCTGGCGGATCAGGCCGAGGAGGCGCCAGGTCGTCGGGCAGCGCCCGCCATCCAGCTCCAGCATCTCTTCCACCGACTCGATGGCCCCTTCGGGATCTTCGCCCTCCCCGAATTCCACGTAGCCCAGGACCGATTGATAGAGCTCGTGCCAGCGGGCCACACCCCCGCTGGGAACACCCGGGAGCCGCACCACGGGCTGGCGGGTCTCCCAGTCCGCCAGGTTCACCTCGGGCAGGACCAGCACGACCGGGATGCCGATCGTCCGGGTGAGGAGCGCGATCAGCTCGAACGTCCCCTCGGCCACCTGGCGCAGATCCTCCCGGGCCTGGCGGAGCGGGCCGTCGAGGCCCTCCGCCTGGAGCGCCTCGCCGAACCGCTGCCGCGCCCGGACCGACGGCGCGTAGGGCGAGATCTCGGGGGTCTCCAGGAGATTCCAGTTGTTCCCCACAAACAGGACCAGGATGTCCGGCTGGATCTGGAGCGACGCCCGGACCGTGGCGGCTAGGGACGGGAGCGTCTCGTTGGTGCGCGCCAGGTCGATCACCTCGAAGTCGTCCCGGCCGATCGCGGCCCGGAGCTGCCGCTCCAGAACCTGGGCCGGGGTGAGATGCGGCGCATAGAGATATCCGGCCGCCACCGACTCGCCGAAGAACGCGACCCGGAGCGGCAGCTCGGCGGTCTTGGGTTTCAGAGTCTTGCGCGTGGCGTAGTGGTCGCCGAGCGGGAGGGGATCGGGACGGACCCAGGCGCGTTGGCCGTCATTGGTTTCTTGAGGAACCCAGATGCTGATCGGCTCGGGCCGGCGGGGGGGAGCGGGGGCCGCAGGAGCGGGCGGAGGCGCGGCCAGCAGTCCGGCCGCCTGGAGAAGGCGGACGGTGCGCAGGCCCTCGGGCGTGGCGAGAATGGCGGCGAGCTCCTCGAAGCGATGCGGGGGCTTCATACGAAGGTGTAGAGATCCTTGCTGATCCCGAACCCCGACCGCGGCCGTTTCCGCCAGGCCTCCAGCAGCTCCGGCCATCCCTCGGGAAGCCCTTCCCGGTCGAGCACGAAATCCTCCAGCACCAGGCAGTCGATGTGAGACGTCCCGAAGCAGAGCAGCGCGTCCACCGGACTCGCCACGATCGGCTCCCCCTTCACGTTGAACGACGTATTCACCAGGATCGGGCAGCCCGTGCGGCGCCGGAACGCCTCCAGCAGCGCGGCGTAGCGCGGCGAGACCTCCGGGTCCACGGTCTGCGGCCGGGCCGAGCCGTCCACGTGGGTGATGGCGGGCAGATCGAGCGGCGACCTCACCTGGCAGGTCTCCAGCATGAATGGCGACGGATGATCGAGATCCAGATGCGCGGCGGCGTGGGCGAGCAGCACGCTCGGCGCGAACGGGCGGAAGGACTCCCGCTTCTTGACCATCCGGTTCAGCCGGTCGCGCATGCCCGGATCGCGCGGATCGGCGAGCAGGCTGCGCGCGCCGAGCGCCCGCGGCCCCATCTCCATCCGGCCATGGAACCAGCCCACCACCTTGCCCGAAGCGAGCCGGTCCGCCACCGCCTCCAGCAGCTCGGCCTCCCGGCCGCGGAAATCCTCATGCGGGAGACCGGTCGCCGCGAGCAGCCGCGCCACGTCGTCCGCAGGAAAGGACGGACCGAGCCGGGCGTCGCGCATCGGGCCCGCCGGACTGGTGCTCGGCGCCTCGCCGGTCAGCTCCACATGGGCCAGGGCCGCGGCGCCCAGACAGCCGCCGGAATCCCCGGCCGCCGGCTGCACGAACAGGCGGCGGAACGGACCCTCGCGCAGGATCCGGCCGTTCGCCACGCAGTTGAGCGCCACGCCGCCGGCCATGCAGAGATCGGCAGCCCTGGTGATCTCGTGAAGCCAGCGGGTCTTTTCCAGCAGGATCTCCTCCAGCACGAGCTGAAGGCTGCGCGCCACATCCTGATGGAAGCGCGTCACCTCGCCGTCCCGTTTCCGGGCCGGAGCGCCGAACAGCTCGCAGAGCGCCTCCGAGAACATCCGGCGGCCGCGCACGAAATCGAAATGGCGCAGATCCAGCTCGAACCGCCCGCCCGGACCGGACGAGACGAGCTTGCGGACCCGGTCGGCATACCGCGGCTCGCCGTAGGGGGCCAGCCCCATCACCTTGTACTCGCCGTCGTTGACCTCGAAGCCCAGGTAGGAGGTCAGGGTGGAGTAGAGAAGCCCGAGCGAGTGGGGAAACTCGACCCGCTCCCGGATCTCCAGCCGCGAGCCGCTGCCGGCGCCGTAGGTGGTCGTATCCCACTCCCCGACGCCGTCCACCGTGAGCACCGCGGCCTCGGAGAATCCGGAGTAGAAGAACGCGCTCGCGGCGTGGGACTCGTGATGGGGGAAGAACAGCAGCGGCCCCTCGTAGCCGAGCCCCTCGCGGATCGCGCGCTCGGGATGGCCGGGATCGAGCCAGGGCAGGTCGGGAGAGGAGCCCACAGTGATGCCGGCCTGGAGCTGGCGGGCGAGCTTGCGCTCCGGCATCTCGTAGTAGGCCACGGCGTCGACGTCGGTCAGGCCGATGCCGGCAGCTTTCAGACAGTAGCGGAACGCAGAGACCGGCAGACGGGGATCGTGCTTGACCCGGGAGAAGCGCTCCTCCTCGGCGGCGGCCACGAGCCGGCCGTCCCGCAGGAGGCAGCAGGCCGACTCGTGGAAGAACGCCGAGATCCCGAGGACGATCAACGCGAGACGATCAACGGGAGGAGGCGCGGGCGGCGGTCTTCGCGGTTTTTGCCTTGGCCGGTGTCGCCGACGGTGAGCCGAGGGCCTCCAGCCGCTTGCGCACCAGGTGGATCGTGTCGGCCGGGCCGTTCTGGTCCGCGCCCTCGCCCTCGCTGGCCTTCTCATAGTAGTGCCGGGCCGCGTCGGGCATGCCGTAGTGCTCTGCGAGCCGGCCGAACACGTACCAGTCGTTGACGCCCGGCCCGGCCCCCTTGGCGGTCAGTGCCTGGAGCACCAACCGGTACGCCTCCGCGGTCTTGCCCTGCTCGGCGTACAGCGTGGCCAGCGTGTGGAGGACGCTGTAGACCTTGTAGTCGCTCAGGCTCGCGGCCCGCTGGGCCAGCTCCACCGTCTGGTCGTCCGCCTTGCCGCGGAAGAGCTTGATCCACGACAGCTGGTTGTAGACCTCCGGGCCGGCCTTGCCCGAGTCGATGGCGGTCTGGAGCCTCGCCTCCGCCGCGTCAAAATCCCCCTTGCGCAGCGCCATCTCCACCAGGATGAGCTGGGCCGTCGTGTCGCTGGTCCGCTTCAGGCGGGCCTCGGCGAGCCGGGCCATGTCGTCCCAGAGCTCGAGCCGCCGCAGCGAGACCGCCTGATTCATGTAGAGGAAGGCGGAGTCGGGATTCGCCGTCTCCAGCCGCTGCACCATCGCGATCGCCTCGCGGTCCTGCTGCAACGCCTGATAGTCCGCCAGCAGGGCGAGGTCGAGGGCGGTCTGGCGGGCCGCGTCGCCTTCGGCGTCCCGGCAGGCCTTCAGGAGGGGCAGCGATTCCTTGCTCATCTGCTCCCAGGCCATGAGGCTGGCCGCGGCGCACCGGATGCGGGCCTCGTCAGGCTCGGCGACGGGCTCCTTGCCCAGACTCCCGGCGCTGCCGCTCCAGAGAGTGAGGAACGGCGGCACGGCCGCGGAATCCGTGATCTTGCGCCCGTCCTCGGCCATCTCCTCGTAGGCCCAGTCGAGCCACTGCCGGGCACCCTTGAGATCGTCCTGGCCGAGCCGCCGCAGCGCCTCGCGGCCGACCAGCGCCATCGACTTCTCGGTCGCCGCGATCCGGTACTCGCCGTCCTCGGGGACCACGAAGGCGACGGTGCGCGTCCGGGTTCCCGCCGACGTGGTCAGGACGACCCGGTAGCCGACCGCGTCGTCGCCGGAGACCGTGGGCCGGGCCATGGCGAGGCCGATGTCCATGGCCACGGCGAGCGGCATCTCGGCGGAGCGGGCCGCCTTCGTCGTCTCGCTGAAGCCGGACTTGAAGCCGTCCCAGAACTCCTTGCTCTCCGCGGGGGTGAGGCCGCGGGTCATCTCGCGGCTCAGCAGCGGCGCGTACCGCTCCGGGCTGGAGTCGCCGGTGGCGGCGAGGGAGATGAGCCGCTGGAGCGTGCCGGCCGGATCCTTCGAGGACCAGGTCAGCTCCTCGAACCGGCGGGTCTTGCGCAGCACCTCGGCCAGGCCGAGCACCGCGGCGGCGTTCGCCGACTGGCGGCCGGACGCGTCGAAGAGGGCCGCGGCCTCCGGATAGCGGCGCAGCAGCATCAGGTTGCGGGCGGCGCCCGAGAGCGCCTCGGCCCGCGCCGTGGCGTCGGGGAAGTTGCGCTCGGCATCGCGCAGCGCCGCATCCGCGCCGCCGCCGGTTCCAGAAGTCGCGGCGAGCGCCACGAGCTTGAGCGCGCCGCGGCCGTTCGCCGAATCCATCCCGTCGAGCAGCGCCTTCATCTCGTCGAAGCGCTGCGCCCACATGTAGGCGATGACCAGGTTGTTGGCCAGGCCCAGGCCGTCCAGCCCGTCCTTGAGCGGCAGATAGGCCTCGATGGCGGCGGTCAGGTCCGCGCCCGCGGTGTAGCGGTCGCCCTGGGCATCGTGCTCCAGGAGGATCGCCAGGTCGCCGCGCGCCTCGGTGTTGTCCGGGGCGAGCTCGAGCGCCTTGCGGTAGGCGGCGATCGAGCCGGCGCGGTCGTAGCCCTCGCCGAAGCGGCGGCCGAGGTCGTCGTGCTGGCGCATCCAGGCGAGGAGCACCCAGGCATAGGCGAGGTCGGGCTCGACCCTGGTGGCGCGCTCGGCCTCCTCGCGGGCGGCGTCGCCCAGGCCGCCCGCCAGCAGGGCACGGGCGATGCGGGTGTGCGGCAGCGCCTTCTTCGGCGCGGCGCTCGACAGCCGGCGGAACTCGTCCAGCGCCTCGCGGATCCGGCCGGCGGTGAGGTGGGACTCGCCCACCTGGTCGAAGCTGATGAGGAGCGGCTTCTCCTCTCCGAGCCCGGTCAGGCCGGTGCGCATCGCTTCGAATTCGGACGGGCTGATCCGGCGCTTGCCGGTGTCGAAGCGCAGCGTGGCCGTGACCACGCCGTCCTGGTTGGACTGGTAGGCCTCCTCCAGCTTCGCGGAGCCGAACTGGCGGGAGCGCCAGGCCGGCAGCGGGCGCGCCACGAAGCCGGCGGGCGGCACGATCCGGTAGCGGACCTCCAGCTGCAGCGGCCGGCTGAAGACGTAGTCGTTCACGCGCTTCGCGGGCGCGGCCGCTTCGCCTTCATCGCCTTCATCGTCGTCCTCATCGTCGTCCTCATCGTCGCCCTCGTCACCCTCGTCGGTATCAGCCCCGGTGACCGCATCGGGAAGCCGGTCGGTGAACGAGGAGAAGAAGATGCCGACCGCCGCCTCGCGCACGTCCGTGGTGCCGCGGCCGGCGCCCGCCGCTTCCAGGTGCAGGCGGAAGGGGCGCGACAGGTCTTCGGGATCGGAGTAGTCGAAGTCGGTCAGCTTGTCCGCCAGGTAGGTCTCGCTCACGTAGTCGGCCAGCCCGTCGCGCATCTCCTTCGGGTCGGCGTCGGCATAGGACGAGCGCAGCTCCTGGTCCTGGGAGCCCCAGTACTCGGTCGTCTCGACCACGCGCGCGCCGCCCAGGTCGGAGAGGTAGATCTCGCGGGTCTCGACCTCGCGGTTGTCGGCGGATGTCGACTCGGGCGTGCGCACCAGGCCCGTGGCCGTGGGGCTCGCGACCAGCGCCAGGCGCCCCTGGTCCTGGATCGGCAGCTCGCCGGCCCGGGCGTACGGCTCGGTCGGATCGATCCACACCGCCGGGTTGCCCGGTACCATGACGATGGCGTGGTTGAACGCGCCCATCCCCGGCAGCGCCTCCTCGACGTCCGGCTCGTCCTCGCCGGCGTTGAGCAGCGCCACGTAGGCCGGGATGTCGAGCGAGCGCAGCAGCGCGGTGAGCAGCACCGCCTTGTCCTTGCAGTCGCCGAACTTGCGTTTCAGGGTCTCGGCCGGCGTCCTGGGAACGATGCCGCCCTCGCCCAGCTCGATGCCGGTGTAGCGGATCTCCCGGCCCAGCTTGCGCAGGAGCGCGTTGATGGTGTCGACCTGCGACGACTGCGGGCCGGCGGTGCGCAGCGCCGACTGGACGAACGCCGAGAGGTCCGCCCCGCGCGCGGTCCGGTCCACGATGTCCGAGTACCGGCGCGCCAGGTCGCCCCAGGACTGGCCGGTGGAGAAGGCCACGTAGGCGGCGCGCTGCACCTCCGGCGGAAGGCCGGTCTCGGGCTCCTCGTAGGGCTGGACGTCGGTCATCTCGAACGTGAGGCGGCGCCGGCCTGCGGAAACCTCCTCGGAAGGGGCTACGCCGGGGAGCAGGCGGATCGTCCAGCGCAGCGGCAGTCCGACCGGGGCGTCCAGGACGAGGCGGGCGCGGCGCACGGGCACGGCCATCTGGACGTGGGCGTGCTCCACGGAGCCGCCCTCGAAGAACGGGAGCGACTCGGCCACCGTCACCTCCTGCTCGACCACCGAGCCGCGCCCGGTCGCCGGCAGCGGAGCGCGCAGCACCCGGCCGTCCTCGAACATGTCGGGCGAGCCCTGCGATTCGGCGTTCTCCGTGACCGTGGCGGGATCGAGCCGGTGCTCGCCGCCGTCGGGGGTCACCACCCGGGCGCGGAAGCGCGGCTTCTCCTGGTGCCAGGGCGACCAGGGCTGCTCCACGGTGGACCAGCTCTCGTGCGCCGAGTCGTCGACGAAGCGGTAGACCATGCGCTGGGTGTAGGTCTCGCGGCCTTCGGCGTCGTAGGAGTACACCGTCTCCAGCAGCAGGACGTCGACGCCCTGGGCCTCGTCGTCCTCCAGCGCCGCGGCGGCGCGGACCAGCTCCGCCGGGCTGGCGGAGAAGGCCGGGCCGTTCCAGGGCTCGGCGGCCCGGGCCGCCTGGGACGGCCCGGCGGTCAGCAGCCCCGAAAGGAAAGCTCCTGCGAGGAGCGCGGTGGGCAAGGCACGGCGAAGCACGGCGGAAAATGGGGCATACGGCATGAGCTCTCCTAGCGGGTTGACGCAGAGCCATCCTAGCATCGGTCCGGTGTACAATGCCTGGACAAGCTTTACTCGGAGATATATGACATGACGCCAAGAAGTCTTTCAGTCTGCGCCGTTCTTTCGCTGCTGGTCCTGGCCGGCGCGCCCCTGTCAGCGACGAGCTACGTCATGGTCTCGGACGAGGCGCTGGTCGAAACCGCGCCGGTCGCAGCGGTGGTCCGGATCGTCTCGGTGGACCGCGAGGCCGGCCTGCGCAACGGCACGCCGGTCGCGACCGAGTACGTGGTCCGAATCGAACGGGCGCTCAAGGGGCAGGTTCCGGGCGGCGCCTCGGCAACGGCCGTGGTCCGGGTTCCCGGCGGCGTCGGCCCCGGCGGCATGTCCCTGAAGATCAACGGCGCGCCCCGGTTCGTCGCGGGCGAGCGGGCGCTCCTCTTCCTCGAGCCCCGTAGTGGCGCGAATGGCGGCACGTATCACGTGATGCACCTGCTGCTCGGCGCCTTCCACGAGGTGCAGGCCGCGGGCCACACCCTGGCCGTGCGCGACCTCGCCGAGGCCCGCGAGCTGCGGCACACCGCCGACGGGATCCAAGAGGGCGCGGGAGTCGACCGCCTGCGCGATTTCGACGCCTTCGCCGACTGGGTGGCGGAGCGTGCGTCGGGCCGTTCGTCGGGAGATGAAGCCCGGACATCCGCTGCGAAGGCCGACTACTTCGTCCAGGAGGAAGGCATCCGCCAGGCGATCAGCCCCTTCTGGCTGTTCGAGGATTCCGAGGACGGCTACAACCTGCGCTGGTTCAACTTCGACACCGCCGGCCAGGTGAATTGGAGCGCCTACAACAAGGCGCAGACCGGTCTGACCGGCGGCGGCTACGCCCAGTTCCAGGCCGCGCTGCAGGACTGGAACGCCGAGTCCCAGACCCCGATCAACTACCAGTACTCCGGCAAGACTTCCAACAAGAACGGCCTGGTCACCTACGACGAGGTGAACACGATCGTTTTCAACGATCCCAACGGCGAGCTGCCGTCGTTCAGCTGCAGCACCGGCGGCGTCCTCGCCTACGGCGGCCCCTGGTACTACAACTCCACGGCCAGCTACAACGGCAACCTCTACCACGGCATCGCCAACGCCGACGTGGTGATCAACGACGGCCTGGGCTGCTTCTTTTCGTCCAGCCCGAACGGCTCGAAGGCGGCGGAGGAGCTGTTCGCCCACGAGCTCGGCCACACCCTCGGCCTGAACCACCCCTGCGGCGATACCGGCGGCCCCGATCCGGGCTGCGACAACCCGGTCTTCGACGACGCGCTGATGCGCGCCTACATTCACGACGACGCCCGCGGCGGCCGGCTCAACAGCGACGACCAGGCCGGCATCCGCGTCCTCTACGGCAACGGGGTCACGGTGCCGGCGGCGCCGAGCGCCCTGACCGCCGTGCCGGTGTCGACGACGGAAATCCAGCTCACGTGGAAGGACAACGCCACCAACGAGACCAACTACCGGGTCGAGGTCAAGGAGCTGACCGGCAACTACGCGGAGGTGCTGTCCGTGCCGGCCAACAGCGTGGGCGCCGTGGTCGCCGGCCTCAGCCCGGCCACGGGCTACGTGTTCCGCGTCCATGCGTTCAATGCGGCCGGCTTCTCGGCCTACTCCAGCGAGGCGACGGCCTCGACCAACGCTCCGATCGGCCCCTGCGTCGCGGACTCGCACACGCTCTGCCTCAACAGCGGCCGCTTCCGCGTCTCGGTCGCCTGGAAGACCGGCACCGGTGACACCGGCCAGGGAAGCGTCGTGCCGGTGACCGCGAACGACTCCGGCCTCCTCTGGTTCTTCGACGAGAACAACTGGGAGATGCTGGTCAAGGTTCTCGACGGCTGCAGCTTGACGGACCACTACTGGGTGTTCTTCGCGGCCACGACCGACGTGCAGTTCGTGCTCACGGTCTCCGACTCCCAGACCGGCCTGACGAAGACCTATCTCAACCCGCTGGGCAGATCGGCGGACGCGGTGACGGACACCTCCGCCCTCGACAGCTGCCTGTGAGCGCCCTGCCGACCCGAGTCTCCGGGGCGTTCGTTTCGAGGCGCGCTTTGGCGCGCCTCGAACACTCTGCTATATTGAAAACTCTTTGGCATGACAGGCGCCCCCTCGATTCGTATGGCAGGAGATCGCCTCGAAATCGCAGTTTCTTGCCGGCGGTCCCTCCGTCGGCCATGACAAACGGCCCAAGGGCCGAAGGAGCGACAGACTGATGGGCAGGAAGCTTTTCGTCGGAAATCTCAACTTTGCGACCACGAGCGATGACCTTCGCGGTTTCTTTGCGGAGGCAGGCACCTGCGAATCCGCGACGGTGATGATGGACCGGGTCACCGGGCGCTCGCGCGGCTTCGGGTTCGTGGAGATGAGCACCGAGGAGGAGGCTCAGCGCGCCATCGAGAAGTGCAACGGGCAGCAGTTCCAGGGGCGCAGCCTGAATGTGAATGAAGCGAGGGAGCGAGTCCCCGGAGCGCCGCGTCCCAGCGGCGGCTTCGGCGGGGGCGGCGGCTACGGCGGCGCCCCGCGGGGCGGCGGTTACGGTGGCGGTGGCGGCGGCTAAGCCGGTGGCGGCGGCTCGGGCGGTGGCGATAGCAGCTACCGGGGATCGAGCGACGGCGGCTACCGCGGCGGCTTCGACAGCGGCGGCGGCGGTTTCGGCGGCGGCTTTGGCGGCGGCTTCGACAGCGGCGGCGGCTTCGGCGGCGGTGGCGGCGGCTTTGGGGGCGGCGGCAGCGGTGCCGGCGGCCGGACCAAGCCGCGCAAGGAAGGCGGCAGCCGCCGCGGTCTGCGCGCGAAGAAGCGCAGCCTCTAAGGCCCCGGTCCACGATCGCGATGGATTCCAACCAGGCTTCGGCCGTGGCGGCTACGGTGGCCGTCAAGGACAACCGTGCCGTCCGGCGGCTCGATGTCGACTTCGCCCGTTCCCAGTTTCCGGCCCTCGCCGGGGACTGGATCCTCCTGGACAATGCCGGCGGCTCGCAGGTTCTGCGGGCCGTCGCCGACCGGGTCCGCGACTACCTCCTGAGCACGAGCGTGCAGCTCGGCGCCACGTACGACGTGTCGCGCCAAGCAGGTGAGCGCGTCCAGGAAGGGGTTCGAGCCGCGGCCACCCTGATCGGGGCCGACCCGGACGAGATCGTGCTCGGCTCCTCTTCGACCCAACTCGTCAGCAATCTGGCCCGGGCTCTGGCGCTGGCGGAGGACAACCCGCTCCAGCCCGGCGACGAGGTCGTCGTCACGAACGCCGACCACGAGGCGAACATCACCCCCTGGCTGCGGCTGGAGGAGCGCGGGGTCTCCGTCAAGGTCTGGCGTCTGCGGACGGACACTCTGACGTTCGATCTCGACGATCTCGACGCCCTGATGACGCCGCGCACCCGGCTCGTCGCGTTCACCCAGGCGACGAACATCCTCGGCACGATCCACCCGGTGGCGGAGATCACCCGCTTCGTCCACGAGCGCGGCGCGGGCCGCGCGAAGGTTGTCGTCGACGGCGTGGCGTTCGCGCCTCACCGCCTGGTGGACGTCCATGCCTGGGACGTGGACTTCTACGTCCTCAGTCTCTACAAGGTCTTCGGCCCCCACATCGGCCTGCTCTACGGCAAGCGCGAGCACCTGGCGGGACTGGGGAACATCAACCACGTCTTTCTGGCCCCGGACGCGATCCCCTACAAGCTCCAGCCGGGGAACCTCAACTTCGAGCTGACCTACGGCCTGCCCGCGATCGTCGAGTACCTGGAAGAGCTGGGACGGAGAGCGGGAGGGGAGGGGAGCACCCGCGAGCTGATGGCGACGGCGTTCGAGGCCATCGCCCGCCATGAGTCCGAGACCGTGGCACCCCTGCTGAAACTGCTGGAGCTGCTGGGAAAGACGGAGGGTGTAAGAGTCCTGGGCAACCCGGACCCCGCTCCGGAAGGCCGGGTCGCGACCGTCAGCTTCGTGGTCGAGGGCCGGAAGTCCTCGGAGATCCCGCCCGAGCTGGACCGGCACCGGATCGGCGTCCGCTACGGCGACTTCCACGCCCGGCGGCTGATCCAGGATCTCGGTCTCACCGAACGGAACGGGGTGGTCCGAATCTCCCTGGCCCACTACAACACGGCCAAGGAGATCGCGTACCTTACCGACCGCCTCAGCGGCGTCCTCTAGAAGAGGGAGAGGGCCGGGGAGAGGGGGGATGGGATCAATACAAATCGAATAGGAGAATGCGTCCCTCAAGGGGACCATTCATCACGGGCAGACGCCGCCTCGGACGCAATCCGATCTGCTTGCCGCGGTCTTCTCCTACGAGGACCGCGGCCTTCCATCCCTTGAACTGCTGCTTCAGGAGATCGCCAAGCTCGCGCCAGCGCGCGGCGTCCGTGTCGATCCGGCTGCCATGCGGAGGGTTCACGAGGACGAGCCCCGGCTCCTCCGGCGGACGGAAGTCGGAGGCCCGGCCCTTGGTGAGTGTGGTGCGGTCGAGCACGTCGGCCACGTCCAGGTTCTGCCTTGCCGCGTTGAGAGCCTCGTTGAGCAGATCGTTGCCGTAGAGCTTGACGTCCGGCCCCGGCGCCGGGATCGTCTCCTGGCGGATCGCCTCGAACACCTTGGGATCGAAGGCCGGCAGCCGTTCGAACGCCCAATTCCGGCGCAGCCGGCCGGGCGCCCAGCCCATCGCGATCCAGGCGGCCTCGATCAGCAGCGTCCCCGATCCGCACATCAGGTCCACCACCGGCCCGCGGCCGTCCCAGCCCGAGGCCAGCACGCACGCCGCGGCGAGCTGCTCGCGCACCGGCGCGCTGGTGGTCACCGCGCGATAGCCGCGCCGGTCCAGCGGCTCGCCGGACGTGTCCAGCAGGAGCGTCGCATGGTCCCGGTGCAGCCGCACGCGCAGGTAAAGATCCGGATCGTCCCGGTCGACCGACGCCCGCTTGCCGTGGAGATCGCGCTGGCCGTCCACCAGGCCGTCCTTGACCGAGAGCGCCGCCCACCGCGTGTCGCGGACCTCCGAAGCGGTTGAGGTCGCCTGGATCACGAAGCTGCGGTCCGGGTGGAGAAGCCGGGCGAGGTCGACCTCGGTCCGCGCCAGTGCCGGCACCCGCATCTGGCCGCTCACGAGGGCGCGCGCCCCGGCGGCCAGTGAGGGACCGTCGTTGGCCGCCCACGATCCCAGCTCCACGAGCACGCGGTTCGCGGTCCGCAGCCGCCAGTTGGCCCGCCAGCAGTCCCGCCAGGTTCCGGTGAAGGAGACGGCGCCGCGCTCCTTGTGGATCTCCTCGTAGCCGAGAGCCCGAAGCTCCCCCTCCAGGATCTCCTCCAGTCCCAGCACGCAGGTGGCGATGATGCCGAGCGAAGCCATGGTCAGGGTCAGCCCTTCTGGCGTTTCAGGAAGGGGAGGACCGCGGCGAGCAGCTCGTCCGGCCGCTCCTCCATGGGCACGTGGCCGGTCTGGTCGAAGACCACCAGCTCGGCCTGGAGCTGGGCCGCGGCCCAGGTGCCGGCCTCGACGGAGACCAGCGTGTCGTTCTTCCCCCAGACCACCAGGGTCGGAAGCTTGATCTCCTCCAGCTTCACCGCCGGCTGGGGAGTCTTGACCGGGGCGGTCAGGCCGTAGAACGCGTCCATGACCCCCTCGACGCGCAGCCGGTCGTAGTACTCCTGGACCAGCTCCGGCGTCACCAGCGACGGATCGTAGAAGGACGCGGTCAGCGACTTGCGCACCGACGACGGGCGCAGCAGGTAGCGCAGCCCCAGCCAGGCGAGCGGCTTCACCGACGCGATCCGGCTGCGGCGGTCGTTGGCATACGTGGGCGCCGAGCTGTCGACCAGCACGATCGAGAGCAGCCGCTCGGGATGGCGCGAGGCGAGGAAGAGCGTCAGCCCGCCGCCGTAGGAGTGGCCCATGATGTGAGCCTTCCCGATTCCCAGCTCGTCCATCACGCCGAGCACCAGGGCCTCCTGGCCCTCGCGGGTGTAGCTCGCGAAGTCGCGGGGGCGCTCGGTGTAGCCGAAGCCGTTCAGGTCGATGGCGATCACCCGGTAGGACTGCGCGAGCGTCGGGATCACCTTGCGCCACGCGTAGGTCGAGCCGCCGAAGCCGTGGAGGAGGACCACGGGCTCGCCCTGACCCCGCTGCTCGACATGGACGAGCTGGTCGCCCAGCTGGAGGAACTGGCTTTCCGGAACGGTCCGGCGGATTTCCGAGTACGGCCGCACCGAGACGCAGCCTGCGAGGGGAAGAAGGGCGAGAACCGGGCCGAGGAGAAGGAGCATGCGCATGGGCCGAGTAGTGTACCCGCTTGTACCCAAGCAGGGAGGTTCCAGAACCGGACGAATTTGTCACCACCCTTCGACTGACAGTGTCACCCCCCGTCTCTATCCTGGGTTGCGAGAGGAGGACACTGCATGTCGATCGTTCTTGAGGAGCTGACCAAGCGCTACGCCGGGAACCCCGTGGTCAACGGAGTGTCTCTGGAGGTGGCGGACGGCGAGCTCTTCGTTCTGCTGGGCTCCTCCGGAAGCGGCAAGAGCACGCTGCTGCGGATGATCGCGGGCCTGTCCGAGATCGACGCCGGGCGGGTCCTGCTGCATGGCAAGGACGTGACCGCGCTGCCCCCGGCCCGGCGCGGCGTGGGCTTCGTCTTCCAGAGCTACGCCCTGTTCCGCGGCATGACCGTGGCCGAGAACGTCGAGTTCGCGCTCACCATCCGCGGCGTCGCCAAGGCCGAGCGCCGGCGCCGGCGCGACGAGCTGCTGGAGCTGGTCGGCCTCTCGGGGCTCGGCGGCCGGATGCCCCGCCAGCTCTCCGGCGGCCAGCAGCAGCGCGTGGCCCTGGCCCGCGCCCTCGCGCACAGCCCCGAGGTGCTCCTGCTCGACGAGCCGTTCGGCGCGCTCGACGCCAAGGTCCGGGCCGAGCTGCGCCGCACCATCAAGGAGATCCAGCGCGAGCTGGGCATCACCACCGTCTTCGTCACCCACGACCAGGAAGAGGCCTTCGAGCTGGCGGACCGCCTCGCCGTGCTGAGCTTCGGCCGGCTCCTGGAAGTGGGGCCTCCGGAAGAGCTGTACTTAAGGCCAGAAACCGAGTTCGTCGCGACCTTCCTGGGGACCGCCAACCTGATGGTGGGCGAGTGCGCGGCCGGCGGCGTGCGCCTCGGTCCGGTCGAGTTTCCCCTGACCACCCGGGCCGAAATGGCGGACGCTCTGCGCCGCGTGCAGGTTCTCTTCCGGCCCGAGGACGTGGCGCTGCGCGGCACGGCCGAGGCGCTCGCCTGCCCGAGCCTCGGCCAGGCCGTGGTGGAGCAGCGGGCCTTCGTCGGCTCGTACGAGCGCCTCCGGCTGCGCCTGCCTCCGCTGCCGGGCGTGCGTGCCATCGCGCCGCCGGTCCCCTTCGGCCACGACGGAGTCTGGGTCGAGGCCTCGCGCTCGCAGGACCAGGCGCGCCGCTTCCCACTCCAGCCCGGGGACAACACCTGGGTCGGCGTCCAGCGCGTTCATGCCCTGGTCCATCCCGGCATGAAGTTCCTGATCGCGGCCGGCGCGGGCGACGGTCCGGCCCGCGCCCTGGGCCACGAGATCGCGCAGCGCGCCCATGCCCAGGAGATCGAATCGACGGGGAGCCATGAAGAAGGCCAGGAGGCGGCCCGCCAGGGCTGCGACCTCGTGGTTCTGACCGCGCCGCCGCGGGAGGCCCTGGAGCGCGCCGAGGGGGTTCTGAGCACCGGCCACCACCACCTGCTTCTCGTCCCCCAGAGACACAAGGGCGGGTTGCCGGCGCGGGTGCTGATCTGCGTGGCCGTGGGCGAGCCGGGCAAGGAGGACGTCTCCTTCGCCGGCCGGCTCGCCCGCCACCTCAAGGCCGAAACCACCGTCCTCACCGTGCTCCCCGAGGGCGCCGGCCGGCCCGACGAGGAGGCCCAGGCCGAGCGCTTCCTGGCCGGCGGTGCGCGCACCCTCTGGCGGCTCGGTGTCCAGGCGTCGACCCGCATCCGCCGCGGCAAGGTCCGCGACGAGATCCTCGCCGAGATCGCCGAGGGAGGGCACGACCTGCTCGTCCTCGGAACCCCGCTGCGCGGCCGCGACGGCGAGCTGTCCCTGGGCGGCCTGGTGGAGACCCTCCTCCCCGCGCCGCTCCTGGCCGAGCTGCCGGTGCTGCTGGTCCGGTCGCCGGAGACGATTCAATGACAAGGAGATCCAACATGCGATTCACCAAGACCATCGCCCTGCTGCTGGCCGCCGTGCTGCTGGCCGCTCCCGCGCTCGAAGCGATCGAGCTGCTGAACGTCTCGTACGATCCGACCCGCGAGCTGTACCAGGACTTCAACGCCGCCTTCGCGAAGCACTGGAAGGCGAAGTCCGGCCAGGACGTCACCGTCCAGCAGTCCCACGGCGGCTCGGGCAAGCAGGCGCGATCGGTGATCGACGGCCTGCCGGCCGACGTCGTCACCCTGGCCCTCGCCTGGGACATCGACGCCATCGCCAACGCCGGCCTGCTGCCGAAGAGCTGGCAGAGCCGGCTGCCCAACAACAGCAGCCCCTACACGTCGACCATCGTCTTCCTGGTGCGCAAGGGCAATCCCAAGAACATCAAGGACTGGGACGACCTGATCAAGCCCGGCGTCTCCGTCATCACGCCGAACCCGAAGACCTCGGGCGGCGCGCGCTGGAACTACCTGGCGGCCTGGGGCTATGCGCTCAAGAAGTATGGCGGTGACCCCGCACAAGCGCCCGCGAAAGCCCAGGAGCTCGTCCGCCGCCTGTTCAAGAACGTGCCGATCCTCGACACCGGCGCCCGCGGCTCCACGGTGACGTTCGTCGAGCGCGGCATCGGCGACGTGCTGCTCGCCTGGGAGAACGAAGCCATGCTGGTGACGAAGGAGATGGGGAAGGGGAAGTTCCAGATCGTGGCGCCCTCGCTGAGCATCCTGGCCGAGCCGCCGGTGACCCTCGTCGACAAGGTGGCCAACAAGAAGAAGACCACGGCGGTGGCCAAGGCCTATCTGGACTTCCTCTACACCCCGGAGGGCCAGGAGATCGCGGCGAAGCACTACTACCGGCCGCGCCTGCCCGCGGTGGCGCAGAAGTACGCGCAGCAGTTCCCGCAGCTGCAGCTCATCACCATCGACCAGGTCTTCGGCGGGTGGGCCAAGGCGCAGCAGACGCACTTCGCCGACGGCGGAATCTTCGACAAGATCTTCGAGGGCCGATGACGCCAACGCAATCCCTGCCGGCGAAGGGTGCCCGGTCGGCGCGAGGCGGAAGACGATTCCGGGGAGGCAGCGTCCTCCCCGGGTTCGGCCTTGCCCTGGGCTTCACGCTTCTCTATCTGTGTTTGATCATTCTCCTGCCGGTTTCCACCGTCTTCCTCAAGAGCGCCTCCCTGACCTGGGAGGCGTTCCTGCACAAGGTGACGAGCCCGAGGGCGCTCGCGGCGTTCCGGCTGAGCTTTCAGTCCGCGTTCCTCGCGGCGCTGATCAACTCCGTGTTCGGCGTCCTGGTGGCCTGGGTCCTGGAGCGCTACACCTTCCCGGGCCGCCGATTCGTGGACGCTCTCGTCGATCTTCCCTTCGCCCTGCCGACGGCCGTGGCCGGCATCGCGCTGGCGTCGGTCTACTCCGGCAACGGCTGGATCGGGAGCTGGCTGGAGCCGATGGGGATCAAGGTGGCCTATGAGCCGCTGGGGGTCGTGGTGGCGCTCACGTTCATCGGCCTCCCCTTCGTGGTGCGGACGGTGCAGCCGGTGCTCGCCGATCTCGACCCGGAAGTGGAGGAGGCCGCGGCCAGCCTGGGCGCCGGCCGGGCCTCGACGTTCGTGCGCGTCATCCTTCCCGAGCTGCTGCCCGCGATGGCCACCGGCTTCGTGCTCGCCTTCGCCCGCGGGCTCGGAGAGTACGGCTCGGTCATCTTCATCTCGGGAAACATGCCGATGAAATCGGAGATCACGCCGCTGCTCATCATGATTCAGCTCGAGCAATACGATTACGCGGGCGCCACGGCGATCGCGGCCGTGTTCCTCACGGCCTCGTTCTCCCTGCTGCTGCTCGTCAACCTTCTGACCTGGCGGCGCGCCCGGCGGCTCGTCACGGGCGGCGGCGAGGGGAGATAGGGCATGGCCTCGCCGTCGAACGAATCGAGAGAAGCGCTGCCGTCGGCGCTCACCGAGCCGCGGCCGGTCCGCTGGCTGCTCACGGGGATCGCCCTGCTGTTCCTTGGGTTCTTCCTCTTCGTGCCGCTCGTCCTGGTCTTCGCCAAGGCCATGGAAGGCGGTTGGAAGGCCTATCTCGCAGCCGTGAGCGACCCCATGACGCTCGCGGCCGTGAAGCTGACGCTCATCGCGTCGCTGGTGTCGGTGCCGCTCAATCTGCTCTTCGGCCTGGCCGCGGCCTGGGCCGTGGCGCGCTTCCGCTTCCGCGGCAAGGGCTTGCTGGTCACCCTGATCGACGTGCCGATCAGCGTCTCGCCGGTGATCTCGGGCATGATCTTCGTGCTCATCTTCGGCGCCCAGGGCTACTTCGGCCCCTGGCTTTCGGAGCACGACTGGAAGGTCATCTTCGCGGTGCCGGGGATCGTCCTGGCCACCCTCTTCGTCACCGCGCCGCTCGTGGCGCGCGAGCTGATCCCGCTGATGCAGGCCCAGGGAAGCGAAGAGGAAGAGGCCGCCCTGACCCTCGGCGCTTCGGGCTGGCAGATGTTCTTCCGCGTCAGCCTGCCCAAGATCCGCTGGGGATTGCTCTACGGCATCATCCTCTGCAATGCCCGGGCGATGGGCGAGTTCGGCGCGGTCTCCGTGGTCTCGGGCCACATCCGGGGGCTCACGAACACGCTGCCGCTGCACGTCGAGATCCTCTACAACGAGTACCAGTTCTCGGCCGCGTTCGCGGTGGCGTCGCTGCTGGCGATGCTCGCCCTGGTCACGCTGGCGCTCAAGAGCCTGATCGAGTGGCGCATGGGGCGCGGGGGAGTCAGGTAGTCTGAAGCCATGCGCCGCACGCGCCTGAGCACTCTCCTGATCGGCATCAACGCCGCCCTGGTCGTCATGGCCGTGGTGTGCGTGGTCTTTGCCTCCATGGGACTGCTCCGCCGGCTGGCGGACGAGCAGGCGCTGGCGCGCGTCGACCTCGCCGGGAAGGCCGCGCAGGAGGCCGTGGAGCGCTCCGCGGCGGATGTCCGCACCTCCGCCCGGCTGCTCGGAGAGCGCCCCACGGTCGGCCGACTGCTGAGGGAGCGCGACGCCGCCTCCCTCACCGCCTTCCTGGAGCGGTTCCGCGTGACGAGCCACCTCACCGGCTGCGAAGTGATCGCCGGAGGGCGGCCGTTCGCCCGCGCGGGCCGGCTCGGCGGCCGGCTGACCGCCGAGTCGCCGGTAGTCTTCTATCCCGGAGGCTATCCCGGGGCGACGGCGCGCGTGTCGCTGGCGCTCGACCCGGCGTTCGTCCAGGGGATCTCCGAGCAGGTCGGCCTGCCGGTGACGATCGTTTCGGCCGTCGAGGCGGCGGGCCGGACGGACGACTCCCGGTACGTTCTCCGCGATCAGGTGCTCTCCACGGGCAGGCCGGCGTCGGGCCGGCTGGACGAAGCCGGAGCGTACGTCTCGATCCTGCCGATCGCGGGCGCGCTGGTCGAGGTTTCGCTCCCCACCGAACCGATCACCGCGTCGCTGGGCGGGCTGGTCCACAAGCTGCTCTATCTCTCCCTCTGGGTCGCGATTCTGGCCACGGCCGCCGGCTGGCTGATCAGCCGGTGGCTGGCGCAGCCGGTCCAGGCCCTCACCGCCGCGGCGGCCCGGGTCGGCCGCGGAGACTTCTCGACCCCCACGCCGCGGGCTCCCGGAGCGGAGCTGGGCATGCTCTCGGCGACCATGGAGGAGACCCGCCTGCGCCTGCTGCGGCTCACCTCCGAGCTGCGCCGCCGCCAGGCCGAAGGGGAGGCGATCCTCACCGGCATCGTCGAAGGCGTGTTCAGCGTCGACCGCGACCGCCGCATCCTCTACCTCAACCCGCAGGCAGCGGCGCTGCTGGGCGTGCGGCCGGAGAAGGCGGTCGGCCGCTTCTGCGGCGATGTCCTGAATCCCGTGGGGCCGGACGGCTCGCGGCCCTGCGACGACCACTGCCCGATCCTTCATGCCCGCTTCCGCGGTGCCACCCATGCCACGGAAAACCTGCTCCTGTCCGACGGCAGCCGGCGCGCGGTGGTGGTCAACAGCTCGCCGGCCGCCGAAGACCACCAGTTCCAGGTGCTGCGGGACGAGACCGACGTCGAGGCCGCACGGCGCCTGCGCGACTCGGTGCTGGCCAACATCTCGCACGAGTTCCGCACGCCGCTCTCGGCGCAGCTCGCCTCGCTGGAGCTGCTGCTCGACCGGATCCAGACGACGGGGGCCGACCCGGAGACCGAGGCGCTCGTGCTCTCGCTGGAGCGGGGAACCCTGCGGCTCACCCAGCTCATCGACAACCTGTTGGAGAGCGTGCGGATCGAAGCAGGGCAGGTTGCGATCCGTCGCCGTTCCGTGGCCCTGGACGAGGTGGTGGAGGAAGCCTCGGAGATGACCTCGCCGCTGATCGCCCAGCGCGGCCAGCGCCTGAGCGTGGACCTGCCCTATCCGCTCCCGCCGCTCGAAGGCGACGCGCCGCGCCTGATCCAGGTCTTCGTGAACCTCCTGGCCAACGCCGCCAAGTTCTCTCCCGAAGGCTCGGAGATCCGCATCGGCGGCGAGGTGGGGGAGTCGGCCGTCGCCCTCTGGGTCGAGGACGAAGGGCCGGGATTCACCACTGAAGGCCAGGCCGGCCGGACCCTCTTCGATCGCTTCGTGCGCAGTGTCGGAGCCGAGGGAAGCGGCGACGCCGGGAATGGAGACGAGCCCGAGCAGTCCGGCATGGGCCTCGGTCTCTGGATCGTCCGCTCGATCGTCGAGCGCCACGGCGGGACGGTCGAAGCGCGCCGCGAGGGGGCGGGAGCCCGGGTGCGCATCACCCTGCCCTTGATCGTCTCCCTGGAAGGAGCTGCATGAAGATTCTCGTGGTGGACGACGACCAGGAGCTGCTCGGCCTCGTGGCCTATGCCCTGCGCCAGGCCGGCTACCTGGTGGTGGAAGCCACGGACGGCTTCGCGGCCCTGGCCGCCTTCGAGCGCGAGGAGCCGTCCCTGGTGGTGCTGGACGTGAACCTGCCGCGCAGCAGCGGCCTGGAGGTCTGCCGCCGGATCCGGGCGGTCTCGAAGGTGCCGGTGATGATGCTGACCGTGCGCTCGTCCGAGGAGGACCAGGTACAGGCCCTGGACCTGGGAGCCGACGACTATCTGACCAAGCCGTTCAGCCCGCGGACCCTGCTCGCCCGCGTCCGCGCTCTCTTGCGGCGGGCCGGCTCGGAGCGGCCGGCGCCGCTCGCGGTCGGCGCCGCTCGCGGTCGGCGACTTCGCCCTCGACCTGGAGAACCAGGCCGTGAGCGTGGCCGGAGGCGCGCCCGTGCGCCTCACCAACCTGGAGCTGCGCCTCCTGCAAGTCCTTCTCGCCAACGCCGGCCACACCCTGCCGTCCGACCGCCTCCTGAGCCACGTCTGGGGCTCGCGCGGAGCCGGCGACCGCCAGCTCCTCAAGCAGCTCGTCCACCGCCTGCGCCAGAAGATCGAAGCTCCTGCGATCGAGGAAAACGCCGAGCCGCGCTACCTCGTCACCGTCAGCGGCGTCGGCTATGCGCTCAAGACCGGAGGAGGAGAGGTTGAGTCTTGAGCGCGCAAAGAGCAGTCCTTATGAGCAAGGGTGATCCCATCTGCCTCAGGGCGTGCTCTGCACGCCCCGGCTTTTCTCCACCCTCCTGGCGCGCAGGGAGATTCACCTTTGCCACGGGGAAGGTTCCCTCGCGACGCAGCAAAGTTACCCCGGCAGCAGCAGGCTTCCCCGGCGGTCCGGCAAAGCACCGCGCCGCCTGGTGGGATCACCCGGGCGCCAGGTGCCGTCACCTCGCCGTCAGGTGGGTTTCCCCGCGGCTGGGCAACGTTACCGCGTTGCGAGGCAAAGCCCCCCGTGGTCCCGCGACGTCACCCTGCCTCGAGGCAGACTCGTTTGAGATCCGAGGAGCTTTCCACGCCGTAGCGCCAAGTTCCCCAGGGCCGGGGGAGATAACGTTGCTCTTGAGCAAAGTCACTCCGCATTCCGCAACGATACCCGACGAGCAGGTCAGCGTCCCTCGCCGCGCGACGGGTTTCTTCTGCGGCGAGGTGGGTTGCTCCGAAGACCTTAGGGCCGCCTCGCCATGACGTAAGGCTACCCGGAAGCCAGGTAACGTCCCCTGGGGATGCGCCGCCAGGTCGAGAGCAGGCTATCTCTGGAGGTCGCAGATATGTTCCGCCCAACTTTAGCGCTAGAAGGAACGTCAAGGAATGGTAAGCAATTCAGGCGTCAGAATGTTATTCATGCCGCAATATTGCAACTGGATCGTTTCTTGACGCCCAGTACGCAGGAATCATGCTTACGACAAGGGTCATTACCACGAGGACGATCAACGTGAGGAGCCACGTCAAAGGATCCGCCGGTCCGATGCCATAGATCTGGCTTGCCACGATTCGCCGCGCCGGCACGGCGATGGCCAGGCCGGCAGCTACGCCGGAAAGAGCGATCAGGAGGCTGCGGCGCAGGATCAAGGTGCGCACGGCTCCCGAGGTTGCGCCGCAGGCCATCCGGATGCCGATCTCCCGGCGGCGTTCGAGGACCGTCTGTGTGAGAGCTCCCCAGAGACCGAACATCGACAGGGCCATGGCCGTGAACGCCAGCGCGCTGTAAAGAGCTGCGGCTTGGCGCTCGACGCCCACGGTCGCATTCAGAAGCTCTTCCAGCGTCGAGACCTTGAACACGGGGAGCCTGGAATCCATGGCCCGGACCGTTTCTCTCACGGCGGCGAGACTTCCTCGCGGATTTCCGGCCGTGCGCACGAACAGGGTCATTTGCGGCGCCAGTAGCTCGCCAAGGAACGATTGGTCATATTGCGCATGGTTGAGGTAGAGCACCGGCACGGCGTGCTCTTTGAGGCCGCTGAAGGTTGCGTCGGCAACGACGCCGATCACCTGGAAGGGGGCTTCGGTTTCGGCCAACCGCAGGCGGCGCCCCAGCGCATTCCGGTCTCCCCATAAAAGGTGCGCAGCCGCTTCATTGACGACCACGGCACCGGTGCCGGACGTGTCGTCCTCGTCGCCGAAGGTCCGGCCTCGCAGGACTTTCATTCTGACCGTCTGAAAGAACCATTTCTCCACCATGGCATGGCGCACGGACGGTTGAGCGCCCGCTTCCGCGCCGACGGGCGCCGGCAGGCCATCCTCGGGAGTCACGCCGAGGTCGACCTCGAACTCTCCCCCCATGACTGGAAGAGCGGATGCCATGCTGACCGCCTCGACTCCAGGCAGGCCCCTCAGGCGATCGAGGAGGTCGCGATAGAGTTGGGCGGCCCGGGAACCCTCGTACCCTGCCGGAGCGAGGTCGACCGAAGCCGCCAGAACCCTGGACGGATCGAAGCCGGGATCGATCGATCCGAGGTTCGCGACCGAACGAAGCATGAGCCCCGCGGCGATCAGGATCAGGAACGTGAGGGCGACCTGGATGCCGGCCAGGAGGTCGCGCAACGAGAAGCTCGAACGGCGCCCGCGCGCGACGCTGTCGACGTGCCCCGGGATGTAGGTGGTGCGCATAGCCTGGAGCGCTGGCACGAGCGAGAAGATCAGGCAGCTCGCCAGCGAAACGGCGAGCGCGAAGCTCAACGTTCGGTAGGAGAGCGTGTAATCCTGCACGGCCAGGGCGACCGGCAACTCTAACCGCTCCAGGATCGGCAGCACGGCTTTCGCCAGCCCGATGCCGCCGGCGAGCCCGAGCAGAGCCAGGGTCGAGCCCTCGGCGAGGAATTGCCGGACCAATCGGCTGCGGCTCGCTCCCAGGCTTAGCCGGACAGCAACCTCCCTCTGCCGGGCCTGTGTGCGGGCGAGGAGGAGGCCGGCGATGTTGACCACGGCCACGGCCAGGACGAGTCCGGTGATCGCCAGGAGCCGAGTTGAGAAGCCTTTGAGCACAGGCCGGCTGCCTTGCCCGAGCGCGAGATCGGTCAGCGGAAGCACCCGCACGCCGCGGTCACGCGACTCGGCATGGGCGGCAGCGGATCGCGCGGCGACCAGGTCGAGCGCGCTTTGAGCGTTCCTGAGGCTCATGCCGGCGGGGAGGCGGCCCAGGGCGCCGAGCCATTCCTGCTTGCGATCCTGGCTGCCGGAGAAGGAAGCGAGGACGCCCGCGGCGACCCTCGAATAGACCCCAAGAGGCAGCCAGAGCTCCCGGCGGGCGTCCAGGGATGTTCCCACGAACCTTCGAGGAGCCACCCCGATGATGGTCACGCTCTTGCCGTTGAGGTGGATCACGGAGCCAAGCACACCGGGATCTGCACCGAAGAGCCGCTGCCACAAGTCATGGCTGATGACGGCGACGAAGGCATTGTCGTCTGCGATGGAAAGGAGGCGGCCCAGGGCAGGTCTGAGCCTCAGGGCCGTGAAATAGCCGGGCGATACGGCGAGCGCCGAGACCCGCTGCGCGGGTCCATGGCCGGTCAGGTTGAGCTCGCACTCGGCCATGGCCGCCAAGTCTGCGATGGCGGCTTTCTGGGCAGCATAGTCCTGGTAGTCCGCCCAGGAAAGCCGGCGGAATTTCTCAGAGGTTCTGGTCTGGATGCCGACGACCGCCACCAGCGACCCGGGAGCAGGCACCGCGGGCAACGGACGAAGGAGCAGCGCATCGACAAGGCTGAATACCGCCGTGGTGGAACCGATCCCCAAGGCCAGAGAGCCGGCGGCGACGATCGTCAGGAAAGGTCTCTTTGCAAGCAGGCGAAGAGCGAAGCGGACATCGTGAGCCATTAGCTTCTCCTGAGGCTTCGAAGGCTTGAACGGGGCTTTCCTGTTGCGCGGAGGTATATCACTCGTCCCGTCTTCTCCAGGCCGGCGGCGGCCACTCAGCATTCGGCTCGATCCTTGCATTCTCAGCGGTCCCAACCCCCTGTCGCGGCGTCTCGCCCGTGCTCAGGGTCCACGGCTCCCATTTCACTCTAGGAGATCTCCAATGCCGAAGGTGCCACCCAAGAACAAATCCGCAGTCAAGTCGACCGTCAGCAGTCCCGCACAAGGCCCCGGTGACCTCCCCAACGACCCCGCAGCCCGCAAGGCGAAGAACACCGATACTCTCGCCGCCGCCTTTACCGTCAACCCGAACAAAGCCGGCGAGTACGGAGAGGCCGCGCGGAACGTCAAGCCGGGAGCCACGGCCGAACCCGCCGATCGGGCGGTGACCGGCAGCACCCTGACGGAAGAAACCTCCTCGGCCAAGACGGGTTCCCCGGCCCGGCCCGGCTTCAATCCCGGCAACGACCCGCTCGACCGCGTGCGGGTGGACTCCGGCGGCCAGGTGCTGACGACGAACTTCGGCAACCCGATCGCCGACAACCAGAGCTCGCTCAAGGCCGGCCTGCGCGGCCCCGCCCTGCTGGAGGACTTCATCCTCCGCGAGAAGATCACCCACTTCGACCACGAGCGGATCCCTGAGCGGATCGTGCATGCCCGCGGCTCGGCGGCCCACGGATTCTTCGAGTGCTACGAGTCCATGGCGAAGGTCACCCGCGCCTCGTTCCTGTCGGAGGCCGGCAAGCGAACTCCCGTGTTCGTGCGGTTCTCGACGGTCGCGGGGGAGCGCGGCTCGGCCGACACCCCGCGCGACGCTCGCGGCTTTGCGACAAAATTTTACACGGACGAAGGCAACTTCGACATCGTCGGCAACAACATCCCGGTGTTCTTCATCCAGGACGCCATGAAGTTCCCGGACCTCGTGCATGCGCTCAAGCCCGAGCCGCACCACGGCATGCCGCAGGCCGCCAGCGCCCACGACACCTTCTGGGACTTCGTGTCCCTGATGCCGGAGTCGACCCACATGCTGATGTGGGTCATGTCCGACCGCGCCTTGCCCCGAAGCTTTCGCACGATGCAGGGCTTCGGCGTGCATACGTTCCGGTTGATCGACGCTCAGGGTCAGTCGAAATTCGTCAAGTTCCACTGGACGCCGACCGCGGGCACCCATTCGCTCGATTGGGACGAGGCCGTCAAGATCTCCGGCGCCGACCCGGATTTCCACCGCCGCGACCTCTGGGAATCCATCGAGTCGGGCGTCTTCCCCGAGTACGAGCTCGGCTTCCAGATCTTCGACGAGGAGCAGGCGAACCGGTTCAGCTTCGACGTCCTCGACGCCACCAAGCTCATCCCGGAGGAGCTGGTGCCGGTGACGCCGGTCGGACGGATGGTGCTCAACCGCAATCCCGACAACTTCTTCGCCGAGACCGAGCAGGTGGCGTTCGGCGTCCAGAACCTGGTCCCCGGCGTCGACTTCTCGAACGATCCGCTCCTGGCCGGGCGGATCCACTCGTACTTCGACACCCAGCTCTCGCGCCTCGGCGGCCCCAACTTCCACGAGATCCCGATCAACTCGCCCATCGCCCAGGCCCACAACAACCAGCGCGACGGCCTGCACCGCCAGGCGATCAACCGCGGCCGCGTCGCCTACGAGCCGAATTCCCTGGGCGGCGGCTGCCCGTTCCAGGCCGGCTCGGCCGCGGGCTTCACCTCGTTCCCGGAGCCGATCGCCGCCGACAAGATGCGGGGGAAGCCGGAGAAGTTCGCCGACCACTACACCCAGGCGACCCTGTTCTGGAACAGCCAGACGCCCTATGAGAAGGCCCACATCGTCCGCGGCTTCCGCTTCGAGCTGACCAAGGTTCAGGTGCCCGCGATCCGGCAGCGGACGGTCTCGATGCTCCGCAACGTGTCCGACGAGCTGGCGCAGCGGGTCGCCGAGGGGCTCGGCATTGCGCTGCCCGAGCCGATGCCGCGCCTCGACATCTCAACGAAGGCCACGAAGCCCGAGGTCGCCAGCTCGCCGGCGCTGTCGATGACCGCGCTGCCCGGTGACGGCAGCCTTCGGGGAAAGAAGATCGCGGTTCTGATCGCTCCGGGAACCGACGGCCGGTCGGTCGAATCCATGATGAAAAGCCTCGGTGACGCCGGCGCCGTGGTCAAGCTGCTCGGGGCACGCCTGGGCACGGTCGAGGCGAAGGGTGGCGCGCTGGAGGCGGATGCGACCTTCGAGACCATGTCGTCGGTGCTCTTCGACGCCGTCATCGTCCCGGGCGGCAAGGACGCTGCCGAAGAGCTGGGGAGCCTCGGGCAGGTGCTCGAGTTTCTCAAGGATCAGTATCGGCACTGCAAGCCCATCCTGATCCTTGGAGCCGGCGAAGCCGTGGCCGCCGAAGCCGGCATCCCGGTCGACGACGAGGCCGACTGGGCGATCGTGCGCAAGTTGCCGGCGTTCGTGGACGCCGTCGCCAAGCACCGGAACTGGGATCGCGCGATCGATCCGCCCGCCGTTTAGCTGCGAGCGTCGCGAAGTGAGCGGCGCTGACCTCAGATGGGGGTAGACTCTGAAGGGTTGACGCCCCCCTCGAGGCGCCCGGCCCCTTGCCGCGGGGAGGAGGGGGGAGGAGAGGTGCCCGATGCTCCATGAGTTTCTGACCGACCATCACGAGTCCATCGTTGCTGCATCGCGGGCCAGGTTGCTGGCCCGCACCGCACCGCACGCAACCGAGGCCGAGCTCAACAATGGCGTTCCGCTGTTCCTGCGGCAGCTCGAGACGGTTCTGCGACGTGAGCAATACACCCAGGAACGACCCGAAGCCGCGGCCCAGATTGGGGCGCCGTCGGAGATGGGGGAGAGCGCCAGCCGGCAAGGCGGCGAGCTGCGGAACGCGGGGTTCAGCATCGCCCAGGTGGTGCAGGGCTATGGCGACGTCTGCCAGGCGATCACGGAGCTCGCCGACGAATTGAAGGCGCCGATCACGGCCGACGAATTCCGAACCCTGAACCGGTGCCTCGACGAGGTGATCGCGGAGGCCGTCACCGAATTTGCGCGTCAACGCGATCGCTCCGTCGCCAGTCTGGACACGGAGCGGCGCGGGATTCTCGCGCACGAGCTGCGCAATCTCCTCAACAACGCTCTGCTGGCCTATGAGGCCTTGAAGACGGGCACCATAGGGATCAGCAGCAACACCGGCATGATGCTCGGCCGCGCGCTCCTTGGCCTCCGCGACCTGATCGACGGTTCGCTCGTCGAAGTCCGGCTCGAGGCGGGAGCGAACCGCCGCGAGCGGGTGGCGCTCGCCGAGCTCCTGGAGGAAGTCGCGCTCGCCGCCACAATCCAGGCTGGCGCCTACCACCGGGAGCTTACGGTGACACCGGTCGCGGGGGATGTGGCGATCGACATCGATCGGCAGCTCCTGGCCGCCGCCCTCGGGAATCTGCTGCAGAACGCCTTCAAGTTCTCGCGACCCCTGGGACGGGTCGTGCTCAGGACGGACACAACGACAGAGCCAGATCGGGTGCTGATCGAGGTGGAGGACGAGTGCGGCGGCCTGCCTCCCGGCTTCGCCGAGGATCTCTTTCAGCCCTTCCGCCAACACGGCTTCAATCGGAGCGGACTCGGGCTCGGATTGGTCATCGCCCGCGAAGGCGTCGAAGCGCAAGGTGGCGCGCTTCGGGTGCGCGATCTTCCCGGGAAGGGATGTGTATTTACGGTCGATCTTCCGCAGGCCGTTGGTTCCGGACGCCTTGTGCCGGTTGAACCCGGCCAGGTGCCACTACCGCACGGTCGGTAAGTCCCCAGGGAACCACCGGCGCCGGAGCCACAGCGCGACGCTGACGAGGCCGATCAGCACCGGAACCTCGACGAGCGGCCCGATGACGGCGGCAAAGGCTGCGCCGTGGGCGATCCCGAAGGTTCCAACGGCCACGGCGATCGCAAGCTCGAAGTTGTTCGAGGCCGCCGTGAAGGACAGCGTCGCCGTCTGCGGGTAGGACGCTCCCACCTTCCGGCTCATCCAGAAGCTGAGCAGGAACATCACCACGAAGTAGAGGAGGAGCGGCACCGCGATCCGCATCACGTCCAGCGGCAGCTTCACGATCGTGTCGCCCTTCAGGCTGAACATCACCACGATCGTGAAGAGCAGCGCCACGAGGGTGATGGGGCTGATCCGCGGCACGAAGACGCGGTGGTACCACTCCAGCCCCTTGATCTTCCCGAGCCCGTACCGGGTCAGGAATCCCGCGAGGAACGGGATGCCGAGGTAGATAAAGACGCTCTCGGCGATCTGCCCGATCGTGATGTCCACGACCGCACCCTGGAGCCCGAGCGCGGCCGGAAGGACGGTGATGAAGAACCAGGCGTAGACGCTGAAGAACAGCACCTGGAAGATGGAGTTGAACGCCACCAGGCCCGCGCAGTACTCGGTGCTGCCCTGCGCCAGGTCGTTCCAGACGATCACCATCGCGATGCAGCGCGCCAGGCCGATGAGGATGAGGCCGATCATGTACTCCGGGTAGCCGCGCAGGAAGACGACCGCCAGCCCGAACATCAGCAGGGGGCCGACGACCCAGTTCTGCAGGAGCGAGAGCGCGAGCACCTTCTTGTTCCTGAAGACGAGGTGGAGCTCCTCGTAGCGCACCTTCGCGAGCGGCGGGTACATCATGAGGATCAGGCCGACCGCGAGCGGAACGCTGATCGAGCCGACGTTCCAGGCGTTGATCGCCGCATTGAACCGCGGCACCGCGTAGCCGAGCAGGATGCCGACCCCCATCGCCAGGAAGATCCAGAGAGTCAGGTAGCGGTCGAGGAACGAGAGTCGCTTGTCGGTGGGCATCGTTGCTCCGGCTAGTCGCGCTTGCGCTCGAGGATCAGGAGGAGGTAGCGAATCCGGGTCGTCAGGTCGTCGGCGGCGATGCGGAAAGCGCGCAGCCGGGTCTCCTCGTCGCCCTCGACGGCCGACGGGTCCGGAATGCTCCAGTGGATCTGCTCCGGTGCCCCGGGGAAGATCGGGCACGACTCGCGGGCGTTGTCGCAGACCGTCACCACGGCGTCGAATTCCTGCCCGGCGAGCTCCTCCAGATGCTTGGACCGCTGCCCGCCGATGTCGATGCCCTTCTCGGCCATGGCGGCGACCGCCAGGGGGTGGACCCGGGTCGCCACGGTGCCGGCGCTGGAGACCTCCACCTGCTCCCCTCCCAGGTGACGGAGGATGCCCTCCGCCATCTGGGAGCGCGCGCTGTTGTGCGTGCAGAGAAAGAGGACGCGGGCGCGCCGGCTGCGGCCGGCCGCGGTGTCGGTGCCGCTCGCCGCGTGAGGCCGGTCCGGGATGCCCGGGTGGAGGCTCTCGCCGGCCGCGAAATACAGGCCCTTGAGGCGATCGAGATCCAGGCTGTAGTAGACGTCCCGGCCATCGGCGGCGCTGCGCCGCTCCGAGACGAGCGCCTGATCCCGCAGCCGCCGGAGATGGTAGGAGACCAGGTTGGGAGGCTCGCCCACCAGGGCAACCAGCTCCTGGACCCGCCGGTCGCTCCGAGCCAGAGCCTCGACGAGGCGCCAGCGCAGCTCGTGCGCCAGGAGCTTCAAGAACGAGGGAGGGTAGACCAGCGTTGCCGTCGTCATGATGCATCAAGATACATTGATGCAATTCGGACTGCAAGAGGGTTCCCCTCCGGCTACGGCAACGTGTCTCCGCTCTCCGGACTCTCGCCCGACAGAACCGCCTGGATGAAGGGCGCCTTGGCGGCCGTGTAGGCGGCCTTGTCCAGGGCGTGCTCCTTGGCCAGCCGCAGCTTCAGGGCAGCGTATCTGGAGGCGAGGCCTGGATTCGTCCGCAGGAGATCCCGGAACCGGAGATGCTCTTCCCAGAACGGTGAGCCGAGCTCGACCGCATGGAGATGCACGCGGGGCAGAGCCGATTCGGCCTTCACGAAATAGCGTCTCATCGGCAGCTCGCGCTCATACTTGGACACGTAGGAATACCCCAACCCTTCGAGCGCCGGGATCTTCGATTCGACCTCCGAAAGCCGGCCGGCCCCGAGCAGCACGTCGAGCACCGGCTTGGCCGGAAGCCCGGGAACGGAGGTGCTGCCGGTGTGCTCCACGACGACCTCGAGCGGAGCGAAGGCCCCCAGGATCTCGGCCCGCACCCGGGTGAAGAATTCCGGCCAGGCGGCAGAGTAGGGGCTGATGACGACGGTCGACATGGCTGACTCCCTTTCTCTCGGGCAGGGACGGCGGATTATCGCCGATCCCCGCCTGCGGCCCTCGGCCCCGACCCACGCGAGATGACAGCGATGAAGGATATTGAGGCGTGGCATTCCAGGGCCGTTTTCCGTTTCTTGACAGGGCATGTCAAGAAACGCGCGCTACGTGCTCGTCGGTACCGCACGATGCCGGAGAGCTTGACTCTTTTACCTTATGCTATCGTCCGTTCAAATCCGGAGGGATCATGGACCAGAAGACGACTGCTGTTGCCGCGGCGGTGCTTGCGTTTGCGACCTGCACGTTAGGCGCTGCCCAGCAGCGGGCGGACATCTCCGCGGGGCCCTATGTCGCCGATCCTGAAGTGATCACACGGCTCGATCGTCAGGATCCTGACGGCGACTGTGCGAAGTCAGGCCCCCTGGTGTTCGGCTGCCTGATCCAGGCGCTCGCCATGGCGAAGGCAAAAGAGGCGCCGATCGGCGCCCTCGCAAATCCTTTCAATCTGCGGGTCGCCCAGGACATCCGGGAGACCATCGAGCAGGATCTCCAAGGGTTTCGGACGACCGAGGGGATCGTGCCGGAGCAGCAGATCCATCCGCAGTTCCTCACCAACCCCGGCTCGCGCATCGAGTTGGTGGGAATCGTCAACCGAATCGACCGGCAATTCATCCACGACATCGTGCCCGGCAGCGAGAACCACCGCCGGTGTGGAGAGATCAGCCTGATCTATCGCTTTTCCTACTCTCTCCGGGACGGCGCCGTCTCCTCGCGCCTGCCGGTGACCTTCAACGTGGTGCTGCCCGCCATCCCGCGCAACCGGCGCAAGGGTGTCACCACGTGCCAGGGCGTCGCGTCGCGCTGGCTGGCGGAGGTGCGGCGGCCAGCCGGGCGGACGCCGGAGCAGGTGGTGGCCGACCTTACCGATCCCGCGACGGGGGTCGTCTCGCTGATCGATGGCCGCGACATCGAGCGCATCGAGCTCAACATCCAGGCCTACCGCATCAGCGCCGGCAGCGACACCACCGACCTCGGCAGCACCGCCGCCTACATCATCCGCGTATTCCGCTGGAACCCCGACCGCAAGATGTTCGTGGCGAGCTATCTCACGAACCAGATCGACCGCGCCCGGCTGCTCGGCAATCCGCTCGGAGACGCAAACTCGTGCGATCCGGGCGACCGGCGACGCAGGTCGCGCGAGCTGTTCCTGAGGTTCCTCCTTTCGCCCGTGGTCCTCTCCGACGTCGATAACGGCACGCTCAACATCCCGAAGCCCTTCCTCGCCTGTCGGGCGGTCAGCGCTTCTCCCGGCGGCCCCACACGCTCAGGAAACGCGCTGTATTGGGACGCGCTCGATCCGAAAGAGCAGCTCGTGACCGACGATCGCATCCGGACAGCGCTGGCACGGGCGACGTCCTCCAGAAGGCAGTTCAGCTTCATGAGATCGCCCGAGGATGTCCGTCTCCGCCTCAACGAGCTCAGTTGCAGCGGCTGCCACCAGACCCGCGCCATCGCCGGCTTCCATTTTCCGGGCACCGACCGGCCAGGGACGCCGGTGTCCAACGCGGTCTATCTCCCCGGATCGCCCCATTTCTACGGTGACCAGCTCCGCCGCCTCGTCATCCTCGAACAGCTTGCGGCCGGGAAGAGCCTGAACCGCTACCAGCTTGCGCAAAGCTACGCCTCCCGTCCCCTGAACAAATTCAAGCCCGAAATGAGCGCTACGCAGTTGATCGGAGGCTGGGGCGGCGCCTGCCTGATGCCGGAGCAGATGGCAATCAGCCAACGCCAGTGGGACTGCCAGCCGGGGCTCACCTGTACGGCACTGTTCAACTCACGCAACGCGCCGGGGATGGGCACTTGCGTGCCGGAAGGGCGCCAGGAGATCGGCGACGCGCTGCAGGTCGGTACCGTCACCTCTTCCCGATATGGTTTCGAAACCTATCTGAGGACTGCTCCGGCGCCGGTCGGAGACTGGAGCGACCGCGCGAATCGCAACACACTGATCCCGGCCTCGAGCCTGCCGTCCGATCCGCCGGCCGGCAACAGTTTCTACGGGGCGCACCAGGAGTTCTTTCAAGGGGATCCGACCGGCGGCAGCGGCACGCCCGCCGAGCAGGCCATCGTCAAGCGCGACGCGCTGACCGGAGGGTTCCCCAGTGGCATGCTACGCCTCTCCGAGTGCCGCGGCCTGCCTCCGGAGGCGACCTGCGGGCTCGTCGCGTCGAGCGGGTTCAACAGTTGCCTCACCGAGGTGGCGATGGGAACCAGGTCGCTCTCGGAGTGCTTCGAGCAGCGGACCTCCTATGCCGGCATGCGCGCCTGCGACGTGGCGAATCCGTGCCGGGACGACTACATCTGTCTGCGTCCCATGGGCTACACCCTCGCCAACGGGCACCAGAGCTATGAGCAACGGCTGGCTGCGGTCACGGGGATCTACACCGGGAACGACTTCGGCCAGAAAGAACCGGATGAGGCTTGGCTCTCCCGGAACGGAGGCGCCGGCGACCAGCGCGGCATCTGCATTCCACCCTACTTCGTCTTTCAATTCCGCTCCGACGGCCACCCATCTCCGATGACCCAGACGACGCAGCCGACGCCAAGTCCCTGAGCCCGGGCCATCAGCCCGGGTACCCTGCGGAAACGGGTGGTACTTATCGGGGGGGTACTTATCGGGGGAGTACTTATCGTGGGAAACGGGTGGTACTTATCGTGCGGGTCTAAAAAATCGGGGAGGTCTGGGCGAATCACGGAGGCACCCCCGGTCATCAGAGCCGTGCGCGGCGTCTCCTCTCGACGGTCGACGGCGCACACCTCCGGCCTTTTCCGCCCCCTCCCCGGCAGGCGGACCTCCTGGGTCGGGACGGCGGTGGCCTTGGACTCGGCAGCCGCCATCCCTCCAGATTGTCAATGAACCCCTCGGCGGCCACCTGCCGCCCTCCCCCGGCCCCATCGACCTCGTTTGAGCGTCTGGCGCAGCCTCGTTTGCC
>JANMTS010000047.1:0-99358 GCA_031390755.1 Holophagales bacterium | reverse complement strand
AGCTTCTGCAGCCGCCGCTTGAGCGGCGAGAAGTGGGGGATGGTGTCCGTGCGCCGGTCGCCCACCACCACGTCGGCCCTGCCTTCGAGGATCGGCCGGATCAGATCGGGGATGGCGCTGCCCGCATACTGGTTGTCGGCGTCGGTGTTGACGACGATGTCCGCTCCCAGGAGAAGGGCCGCGTCGAGACCGCTGCGGAAGGCCCGGGCGAGGCCCTGGTTGCGCGTGTGGCGCACCACGTGGTCGACGCCGCAGCGGCGCGCGACCTCGACGGTCGCGTCCGTGCTGCCGTCGTCCACCACCAGGATCTCCACCTTGTCCACGCCCTCGATCCGCCGCGGGATGTCCGCCACGACCTGGGGGAGCGTGCGCTCCTCGTTGAAGCAGGGGATCTGGACGATGACCTTCATTGCGGAACGTAGGTTACACTAGGCCGCCGATGGCTGACCCGAGCCCCGTTCCGACTCCCCGCTCCCAGAAGGTCTGCGTCATCATGCCGGCCTACAACGCCGAGAAGACGCTGGAGCGCACCTACCGCGACCTGCCCATGGCCTTCGTGGACGACATCGTCGTGGTCGACGACGCCAGCCGCGACCGCACGGTCGAGGTCTCCCGCGGTCTCGGCCTGCACACCGTCGTCCACCCGAAGAACCGCGGCTACGGCGGCAACCAGAAGACCTGCTACCGCGAGGCCCTGGCGCGCGGCGCCGACATCGCGGTCATGGTCCATCCCGATCACCAGTACGACCCGGCCTACGTCCCCGAGCTGATCGCACCGATCCTCAGCGGGGAGGCCGACGCCGTCTTCGGCAGCCGCATGCTGGGCGGCCGTCCGATGGAAGGCGGGATGCCCAAGTGGAAGTATCTGGCGAACCTTTTCCTGACGATGCTCGCCAATGCCACGTTCTACGTCTTCCTTTCGGAGTATCATTCCGGGCTGCGGGCATACAGCAGGCGCTACCTGGAGTCGGTGGACGTGGAACGGAACTCGGACGACTTCGTGTTCGACACCGAGATCATCGCCCAGGGAGTGAAGCGGGGGATGCGCATCCGGGAGATCCCGATCCGGACGCGGTACTTTCCCGAGGCGTCGATGATCGGCTTCTGGCGCAGCGTCCAGTACGGGCTCGCCGTGGTCAGGGTGCTGGCGGTCTACAAGCTGGACAAGAAGGGCTTGTGGCGCTCTCACCTGTTGCGGTGAATCCGGTGTCCATGGACTTTGAAGTTAGTGTCTACGGACTCGAAATAGAATCGACCTTGCATTCACCTGCCATAGGTAGTTGACTATGGAAGCTGAAGCAGGGAGAATGAAGACAGCGTCAAGCACGCCAGGCATGGTAAAATGAAGCTTCGCCAGGATGCACCTCGGCCCCGCGCGCCGCATCGAGCGAGGTCACCTTTCATGGAGGTCACAAGGATGTCCGACCACACGTTCCGCCGCAACGGCCGCCTCTTTGCCATCGCGCTCCTCTTTCTGAGCGCAATGCCGGCGCTCGCCGACGGCCCATTCCGCTTCTACGCACTGACTCCCTGCCGCGCTGTGGATACCCGCCAGCCGGCCTATGCCCCGGCGCTGACCGGCGGCACCACCCGGGACTTCCAGATTCAGGGCGTCTGCGGCGTTCCGGTCGGCGCCAAGGCCGTTGCTCTGAACGTCACGGTCATCACGCCGGGCGCCAAGGGCCACCTCCGGGTCTTCCCCTCGGGCACGACCCTGCCGACCATCTCGACGATCAACTATGCCGGCGGCGAGACCGCGCTGGCGAACGGCGCCATCGTGCCGCTCTCCACGAACGTGAGCGATCTCTCGGTCTACACGTTCACGGTGTCGCCGGCGACGACGCACCTGATCCTCGACGTGACCGGCTACTTCGCCACGCCGGCTCCCTGAGACGGCCAGACGCTCAAGACGCCTGACGGCGGGCGCTGCTTGACCGCCTTGTGATCCTGGCGAGGCTCTCTGAACAGAGGCCTCCCCTGACCGGACTCCGGTGAGGGGAGGCTTTTTGCATGCTCCGCATGGTAGAGTCCGGTCTCTTCATGAGCCTCCGCCTGCCCCCCCTGCAGCCGCGTCCCTGGATCTACGTCTGGCTTGCCGTGCTGGTACCCGTATGGGCGTTCGGTATCTGGATGAGCATCCAGATGATCGTCTGGACCCGGTCGTCGGCCGGTCTCATGTGCGGCGGCCTGGAAGCCTATGCTGCTCTTTCCCATCTCCCCCCCGTCCGTCCCGGCGAGTTGAGCGAGCCCCGGATCCGGTTCGTGACCGACGTCCCCGATCCTTCCGCCTCGGAACGCTTCTTCTGCGCCCAGTACGAGGCGGCGCCGCACGCCCTGGCACGCATCTGGCCGCCGGGGCTGGAGACGCGGAACCTTTCCGGGAGCCGCGTGATCCTCCACATGGACGACCCCGCCGTCCTCCAGGAAGCGCTGGGCAAAGTGGTGATCGCGGCCGAGCGCCAGAAATCCGGGATGCGGACGGATCGCCTGGCGCCGGGCCTCGTCCTGGTGACGATCACGAAGCCCGGCCGGTCCGAACCCGCCGGCCCTGGGACCCCTAGATGACATCCGGCTGGCTCGCCGCGCTCGCGGTCAACGCCTCCGGCGCGCTCCTGGCCTGTCTGGCCCTGCGGGCCGGAGGCCTGCGCGGCGCCCGGCTGGCGCGCTACACCGCGGGCTTCGGCCCGGGCCTGGGGCTCGGTCTGGCCTCCCTGCTCCTCTTCTTCGTCCGTACCCTGGGCGGGGGCGGAGCGAGACCTCCGGGTCTGGCGGCATTCCTCGCGGCCACGATCGTTCTCGCCGCCGCCATCCTGGTCTGGACCAGGCTGCGGGGGCGGCCGGCTCAAGCTCCGCCGCGGGGTGTCTTGCTTCGGCCGCTTCGGCAGCCTCTGCCGACGGCCGTCCGCGTCGTCGCGTGGCTCCTGCTGGCGGTCAGCGCCGCGACCCTGCTGGTCTCGTTCTCGGTCATCCGCCAGGCGTGGCCCCTGGGCACCTGGGACGCGGTCGCGATCTGGAACGTCAAGGCCCGCATCCTGTTCCGGGGCTACGAGCAGGCGCCGGCCTTCCTGAAGCAGGCCGAGTCCACCTCCCATCCCAACTATCCGCTGCTCCTCCCCGGCGCGGTTGCCGCGCAGTGGTCCATGGCGGGCGGCGAGGATCCCTGGACGGCGCCGCTCACCGGCCTGGCGTTTCTCGCCGGGCTGGGGCTGCTGGTCTTCGCCGTGGCCGCCGATTCCGGGCTGCCCGCCTTCGGAGCGGTCGCCGCCGCCCTGGTGTGGGGCAACCCCATGGTTCTCAAGTGGGGAAGCGGGCAGGGCGCCGACCTGGCCGTGGCCTACTGCTTCCTCGGTGGTCTCGCGGTGCTGGCTTCGCGGCTGCCGGGACGGGAGGATTCGGGAGGCGGGCTGCCCCCGCTCCTGGGCGGCATCTTTCTCGGCCTGCTCGCCTGGTCGAAGAACGAAGGCACCCTGATGGTGCTGATCCTGCTCGGCCTGTACGGGCTGTGGGCTCTGCGCCACGGCCGGGACCGGCCGTCGATCCTGCGCGATGCGGTGCCGATCGGCGTCGGCGCCGTTCCCGGCCTCGCTGCGGTCTTCCTGTTCAAGCGGCTCTGGGCTCCGGAGAGCGGGCTCGACACGTTCCTCCAGGGCCACCCCCTGGACCGGGTCCTGTCGCTCGAACGCTGGTTCATCCCGGTGCGGGAGATCCTGAAGCGGCTGGTCCCCATGGGCGAGGGGCTGGGCTGGGGCGCCTCCTGGCCGCTGGTGCTCGGCGGCGCGCTGCTCGCGGCCTGCGCCTCCTGGATGTTCCTGCGGGAGCGGCGGGATCGGCAGCCGTGGGCGTCCTTCTGGGCTGCGGCCGCCGGCGCGACCGTGGCGTCGTGGATCCCGATCTTCGCGGTCACGCCGTACGGCCAGATGTGGCACATCCAGGGCTCGCTGGACCGGCTCTATCTCCAGGTCTTCCCCATGCTGGTGGCGGGAGTCTGCCTGCGCCTCGGGATGGCTCTCGCAGTCGATCCCGACCGGCCCGAGCCGTCCAGCGGGGCCGACCAGGAGTCGGCTCGCTGGGGGAGCTGGGAGCGGCGGCCGATGTCCGTCCCGGTCTGGCTCGCCACGCTCCTGGTTCTGGGCATGGCGGTCAAGACGTTCGTGGTGTCGGCCTGGCTGCCGCGGATCTGGCTCTTCCTGGACGAGATGTTCTACCTGGTCACCGCCTGGGACCTGGGCCACTGGGGAGGCCGCGGCGTTCCCCATCCGGACTTTCTCTTCTATCCGCCGCTGCCCTCGGCCCTGCTGGCGCCGATCCTGGTCGTGGGCGTGCCGGCGCCCATGGCCTATCACGTGGGCCTGCTGCTGTTCCACGCCCTGCTGACCTCGTCGGTGGTGGCGGCCTGGCTGATCGGACGCCGCCTCTTCGGCGAGAGCTCCCGCCTTCTGGCCGCTGCCCTGGTGTTCGGACCGCCCGCCTACACGGCGCTGATGCTGATGTCCGAGCCCGTGTTCGTCGCGCTCTACACCTGGTCGCTCTACTTCTGGGTGCGGACCCTCCAGGAGCGGCGCACGCGGGACGCCTGGGCGGTGGGCCTGCTGCTGTCGGGGCTCGTGCTCACCCGGTTCGCGGGCTACCTGGCCGTGGGCAGCCTCGCCCTGGCCGCGGCGGGCGGCTTGGCCGTCCAGTGGGCCCGGGGGATCCCCGGGACGCGGTTCCCCCCGACGCGGGAGGCCCGGCGGCTCCTGAGGCTCCATCTGCTCCTGCTGGCGGTGCCGGTCGTAACGGCGCTCCTGTGGCGGGCCGTCGGCTCGACCTTCCGCCCGGGGGCCGTGCCGCAGACGTTCTACCTGCTGGCGATTCTCGTGAACTTCCCGCTGGAGTTCGCTCTCGGCGCTGCGCGGCGGCTGATGGCGGAGATCGGCTACGTCTCGCTCTCGACCTACGGCTTCGCGCTGCCGGCCGCGCTCTGGGGGCTCGTCCGGGCGAAGCACCTGGACCCCCTGAGTGGCGACGGCCGGCGGGCCGGAGAGGCTCGCCTGTTTCTGGCGAGCGTGCTGACCTTCCTGGTCCTCTCGGGAGGTCTGGCGGCGTCGTTCATGTGGTTCGCCCGCATCCTCTCCTACCTGCCGCGCTTCGACCTCTACGGCCGGTACGTCGAGTACTTCGCGATCCCTCTCCTGGTCGTGGCGTTCGGGGTCTTCTCATCCATGCGGCGGCAGGCGTCCGCGTTCGCCTCCTCGCTCGAACGTCTTGCCCTGGCCGCGGCGGCGCTGCTGATCAACGCGTTCCTCCTGCTGTTCATCCCGGCGCCGTTCTTCGCCGCCTCCCTGGAAGGACAGATCGCTCCGAACAGCCTGGGGATCGCCTGGCTGCTCCGGCTGGTGGGGCTGGCGGGGCAGGCGGGAGATACCGGGCTCTGGAGCCGCTGGCTCGCTCCGATCCTCGCGGCGCTGCTCGTCTGGGGTCTGACCTCCGGAACCCGGGGCCGCCGCGCCGCGGGGACGGTGCTCGTGCTCCTCACCGTGGTCAACTTCTTCCTCGGCGTGCGGGAGGCCTCGACCAACTCGGTGGGCTCGGCGCTGTATGCCTCCCAGATCTCGGAGGCCGTGACCGCGAGCCCGGAGACGTTCGCGAAGGGGCTGTACGTGGACTATCCGGACTACCGGCGCGAGACGGGGGCGGAGGCCGCGGGCTTCGCCCAGGTCTTCCGCGTGATCTCCGACCACCCTGACAAGGTCGTGGTGGGGACCGATCCCGAGGCCCATCTCGGGAAGATGCCGGTGCTGACGAGGAGGACCTTCGACCGGCCGGTGCTGATGGAGTGGCCGGGGCTGCCGTACCGGATCTACCCGGTGGATCCCCCCGAGTCGTCTCTCAAGCCTTCGGGGGCGCCTACCCCTTCGCCGTGAGCCTGCGCCAGAGAGAGCGCAGGCGCTGCGAGTCGCGGACCACCGGGATCTGCCGGACGACGGCGGCCGCGGCCGATTGGACCGGCGGCGGCGCGAAGTCGGCCGGCGATCCGATCCGGTCCTTGCTCCCGGCGTCCGGGGCCAGGGCGGGGGAGGCGGCCCAGGCCACCAGCTCGGTGGTGGAGCCCTGGAACGACAGCTCCCGGGTCACGTACTCCCGGGCGCGGGCGCCGGTCTCCTTCAGCTCCGCCGGGTGGTCCGCGGCCCAGAGGATATGCCGGGTCAGCTCCTCGGCGTCGCCCGCCCGGAAGGTCAGGCCGAGGCGCCGCTCGGCCAGCAGGTCGCCCAGATCTCCCACCCGGTTGTAGGCCACGGGCAGGCCGTAGCCCATCCACTGCACGATCCGGTTCTTGCTCCCCAGGAGTCCCTCGTAGATCGGCTGCTCGGTGAGGACTCCGAGGTCGGCGGCCTGCCAGTAGGACTGGACGTGCTCGGCCGGCACCCAGCCCTCCAGGTGGAAGCGGTCGCGCAGATCCGAGCCGGCCACCCGCGCCTGGAGCTCGCGGTAGGTGCGCTCGTCGTGGCCCGGAATGTCGCCGCCGGTGGACACGAAGCGGACGCGGGGGTTGCGCCGCATCGCCCCTTCGAGCCCCTCGAACACGGTCCGCGCATCGCTCCAGGTGTTGTAGCTGCCGCTCCAGAGGACGACGAAGGCGTCTTCCGGGATCGGCGGTGTTCGCCCGCCGCGCCCGCCGCGCACGTCGAGCGCGTCGCGCCCGTCGCGCCCGTCGATACTGCCGGCCAGGGGCTCGTCCGGGATCTGGGCGCAGGGGATCACCGAGATGAACTCGTAGCCGCAGGTCTCGAAGCCGAGCCGGCCGGCCGCGCCCAGCTCGCCGATGGCGGCGTAGCGCTGCCGCTCGGAGACGACGGACAGGCGGTCGGCGCGGGCCAGCACCGGCTGGAGCAGGCGCCAGAAGTAGGCCAGCACGTTGTTGGAGCGGTCGAGTGCTGCTTTCGCTTGGGCTTCGGCCATGACGTGGCCGAACTGGTCGGCCCAGAACGGCATCTCAGGTCTGCAGCGGGCCAGGGCGTAGGAGCCGTAGAGCGTGGCGCCGGCCACGGCGTCAGGCTTCCAGTCGCGGATCGCGTCGGCCACCCGGTCGGAGTGCAGCAGCTCGGAGTCGGTCACCCGCTCGACCCGCACCCCCTCGCGCTCCTCGACGGGCTCGCCCTCGCCGGCCTGGTAGGCGTCCGGGATCTTCATGGCGATCAGCCGGACCTCGTGGCCGGCCCTCGCCAGGCTCCAGGCGAACTGCCAGGTCCGGATGCCCGGCCCGTAGCTCTTGAGGGTGTTCTCTCCGGGCAGCGGGCAGAGACCGCAGAGGAGGATGCGGCTCATGGCTGGCTCCTTTCCGGAGCGGATGTCTCCCAGGGCCGGCGGCCCGGGGCGATGACGGGGAGGCGGATCGCCGGCACGCTGCCGGCGGGGCGAAGCTCGCGCGTCCAGGCGTGGTTCCCTCCTCCGCGCAGCCTCTGGCCGAGGGCGCGCGGGAAGAGGCGAAGCGCTCCGCCCCAGGCGCGGGCCTGGAGGCGGGCGTCGGCGTAGCACTTGATGCGCAGCCGCTTCCAGAAGACGAAGAGCTGCGCTCCGATCAGGTGGGGAGCCGCCCGCAGCAGCGTTCCCAGCGGCCAGTGACGGAGGACCAGCACGAGCTGGTTGCGCCAGGAGAGCAGAACCTTGAAGTCGGTGATCTGGTCCGAGGTGGCCGAGATGGCGTGGTCCGCGACCGCCGACGGCACGAGCAGGACCGTCCAACCCCGAGCCCGGGCCTGGAGACAGAGATCGATGTCCTCCATGTAATAACCATAGAGGTCGTTCCAGCCGCCGATCTCGCTCAGCACCTTGGAGCGGACGAGCATGGCCGAGCCCGTGACCGCGAGCACCTCCCGCTGCGGCGGCAGGGGAGCATAGTCGGCGATCGCCTGCCCGATCCCCTCGTCCCAGGCCTCGCCAGAGAGGGTGACGTTCAGCCCGAGGCTGTTGAGGTGGTCTTCGGCGCCCCAGATGCGCAGCAGCGGGCCGGCGATCCCGACCCCGGGATTCTCGGCGAGCGCTCCGGCGAGGCGGGACAGCGTGTCGGGCTCGACGCCCGCGTCGTTGTTGAGGAAGAGCCAGCAGTCGGGCTCGCCCAACTCCCTGCGAGCCCAGTCCACGCCCAGGTTGTTGGCGGCGGAGAAGCCCAGAGACAGGGCGGAGGAGACCACGTAGACCGGCGGTTCCGCAGTCACCTCGGCACTCGCCCCGGCGGATGCCTGGGCGGACGGAGGCAGCGGCTCGCGGCAGTCGTTGGCCACGATCACCACCTGGAGCCGGATGTCCCGGCTCGCCAGCAGCCGCCCGAGGCAGGCGTCGAGCAGCGCTTCGCCGCGGTGATGGACGATCACGGCGTGGACGCGGGGCCGCAGGCCTTCCAGCTCGGTCCCCAGAGATCGAATGCGCTCGAGAAGCTCCCCGGGGTCGGGGTCGGGGCCGTGCCCGGTGTCCGGGCCGTGCTGCCCGGCGAGCTTGCCCTCCAGGCCGCGTACGTACCTCGCCTGATCGCCCTGATGGGTGCGATGGTGATCGAGCTCGGCCTCCAGGTTGCGGGCGTAGCGCTCCAACTCGTTCTGATGGGTGCGGTGGCGATCGAGCTCGGTCTCCAGGTTGCGGGCGTAGCGCGAGGCTTCGGCGAGCGCGGCGCGCTTCTGCGCCAGCTCGTCCTCGAGGGAGATGGAGAGGGCCGCGCCGGCATCCTCGATCCTGGTCAATTCGGAAGGCTGCGGCCGCCAGGACGGGACCGTCCGCGCCTCCACGGGCCGGCCCACAGGCTGACGAGGCCGCGCTACGATCACCGCGAAGTCGCTGTGCAGCTCGCCGATCTCCAGCAGCTCGTCCTCCAGGCGGAGAAGCATGTCGATCACCAGCATCGACTCCGGATCGTCGTCGCGGAAGTTGCCGGCGATCCCGTTGAGCAGGAACTGGAGCAGCGAGCCGCCCGACTTGTGGAAGGCGACGACGTCGAACCGCGACGCCACCACGTCCGGGATGTCCGAGGAGCGGATCGACTCCGTGGGATCGTCCGCCTCGACCTCGGCCGGCGTCGGCAGCGAGGCGGAGGTCAGGATCGTGCCCGACTCCCGGTGGCGTCGGAAGCGCGCCGGGATGAGCGCGAAGGCCGCCCGCACCAGCTCGCGCTGGCGGGGAGGGAAGGCGAACCGGTTCGGGCCGATGTACTCGTTCAAGAAGAGATAGCCGTCCGGCTTGAGGGTCCGCGCGACCTTGGCGCAGACCTCCTCCAGCGGCTCGATGTGGTGGAGGGCGTTCTCGAACCAGACCGCGTCGTACCGGTCCGCGGGCATGTCCTCGGTCGTGACGTCCTTCACCGAGTAGTGGATGTGGGCGAAGCCTTCTTCGTGGGCGAGATCGCGCGCGGCTTCGATGGCTCCGGCCGCCACGTCCCAGGCGTCGCACTGCCGGAACGCGCCGAGCCGCGCCAGGATCCGCTCCAGCCGGCCGGTGCCGCAGCCCAGGCTGAGCATCCGCTCGACCGGCACGCGGCCGGCGAGATGCTCTCGCACGCAATACTCGGCCCAGTGACTGTAGGGGCTGCCGCCGGTCTCGCGGAAGATGCGCCGCCGGTCGACTTCCGGCACGGCACGCCAGCAGCACTCCGGAGTGAAAGCGCTGCCCTGGAGCTTCTTCGACCAGTACTCGCCCGTTTCCTGGGTCGATGTCTGCGGAGACGTGGGGGCGTCACTGTCCTTCATGAGCGACCGAAGGATATACCAGATACCCGGCAGATACCCGGCGGGCCGCCCGCTCCTGGCCTGCCAGTGTCCTGGCGCCCGTCTAGCGCCGCCGCTTCCACGGCAAGGGCGGTGCCGGCTGGTCCCGGCGGCGGGCGACCACCACCGCGAAGTCGCTCGCGAGATCGCCCGCTTCGATCAGCGCGCTCTCGAAGCCGATCAGGAGATCCAGCACCTTCATCGACGCCGGATCCTCGGGCCGGAAGTTGCCGGCGATGTTGTGGAGCAGGAACTGGAGGATCGTGCCGCCCGCCGGGTTGAGCTCCACGATCTCGAAGTAGTGGGCCACGATCTTCAGGATGTCGGCGGAGCGCACGGCCTCCGAGGGGTCGACCGCCGCGACCTCCCTGGGGTTCGGGATGGCCGGCGCGTCGGCGGTCTTCAGCGAGCCGTCCGGCGCGCGCCGCCGACGCAGGCGCATCGGGATCAGGTCGAAGGCGGCGCGGATGGCCTGCTTCTGGCGCTCCGGCAGGTCGAACACGCTCGGACCGACGTACTCGTTGAGAATCAGCCAGCCGCCCGGCTTGAGACTGCGGGCGACGGCTTCGCAGATCTCCTCCAGCGCCTCGACGTGGTGCAGCGAGCTGTTGAACCACACCGAGTCGTACGTGGCCTCCGCAATCTCGGCGGCGTTGGCGTCCCGCACCTCGTAGTGAATGCCGGAGGAGCCTGCCTCGCGGGCGAGGCGGCGGGCGGTGTCGATCGCTCCAGGGGAGAGATCCCACGCGTCGCACTCGCGAAAGGCAGACATCAGGGCCAGATGGCGCTCCAGCTCCCCGGCGCCGCAGCCGATGCTCAGGATGCGGTCCATCGGCGTCCGGCCGGCGAGGTGACGCAGCACGCAGTCGTTGACCCAGCTGTCCTCGCGGTGGCCGCGCGTGGCTCCCCGGGTGAAGTGGCGGGCCACGGCCGGCACCGCCAACCAGTAGACATCGGCGGTGAAGTCGCTGCTCCCCTCGTCCAATCGTCGGGACCAGTGGTCCGCGACTTGTGCGGTGCGTTCTTGTTCTTTGTTCACGAGCCTCCACAAGGCGATGCCGGCCCTATGCTACCATTCCCGCCCGATTCGGTCCTCGCGAACGACCGTGCCCGCCGCCCGCCGCACTGTAGGGGCAAGGGTTCTCCAGCACCATGAAACATTGACTCAACGAGGTGCGCCCGCGGCGCCACCGGGCCAGGAGCAGCGCGTGAACAAGACGAACCCCAGTATCGTGCTCAAGGAGACGGGGCTCAAGGAGACGGGGCTCAAGCTGAGCGTCGTCATCCCGGTCTACAACGAGCGCTACCTGGTGCGGGCGCTGGTCGAGAAGGTGCTCTCGGTCTCGATCCCCGAGATCCGCGAGTTGGAGGTCGTCATCGTCAACGACGGCTCCAGGGACGGCACCACCGAGGTGCTGCGCGCCCTGGCCTCCGAGCACCCGGACCGCATCCGCCTGTTCGAGCAGGAGAACCAGGGCAAGGGCGGCGCCATCCGCAAGGGCATCGCCGCGTCCACCGGCGACCTCATCCTGTTCCAGGACGCCGACCTCGAATACGACCCCAACGACTATCCGCGCCTCGTCCGCCCCTTCCTGGAGGACGGCGCCGACGTGGTCTACGGCTCGCGCTTCCTGATGAGCGACCGCCGCCGGGTGCTCTACCACCGCCATGCGCTCGGCAACAAGCTGCTCACGGCGATGAGCAACTGGTTCACCGACCTGAGCCTGACGGACATGGAGACCTGCTACAAGATGTTCCGGGCGCCGCTGCTCAAGTCGATCCCGATCCGGTCGAACGACTTCGCGATGGAGCCCGAGATCACCGCCAAGATCGCCAAGCGCGAGTGCCGCATCTTCGAGGTGCCGATCAGCTACCTCGGCCGCACCTACCGCGAGGGCAAGAAGATCGGCTGGCGCGACGGCATCAAGGCCTTCAAGGCGATCTTCAAGTACTGGCTCGTCGACGATCTCTATGAAGAGGACGAGTACGGCTCGCACATCCTCCACAGCCTGGAGAAGGCCCAGCTCTTCAACCGCTGGATGGCCGACAGCATCGCGCCCTACGTCGGCGCCCGCGTCCTGGAGATCGGCGCCGGCATCGGCAACATCACCACCTGGCTCCTGCCGCGCGACCTCTACGTGGCGAGCGACATCAACCCCCACTATCTCGACTATCTCCACAACATGGCGCTCGGCAAGCCCTACCTCGGCGTCGACCGCATCGATCTCGAGGACGAGGCCTGCTTCGCGCCCTGGCAGGGGAAGTTCGACACCGTGGTCTGCCTGAACGTGCTGGAGCACGTGCGCGACCCGCTCAAGTCGCTGCGCAACATCCACAGCGCGCTCGCGCCCGGCGGCAAGCTCGTCCTTTACGTACCGCAGGGGCAGCACCTGTACTCCAGCCTCGACGAGGTGCTCGGCCACCGGGTCCGCTACGACCGGGAGATGCTCGCCCGCGAGCTGCGCGAGACCGGCTTCGAGCTGCAGCTGTTCCGCGACTTCAACCACTTCGCCATCCCCGGCTGGTGGCTCAACGGCAAGATCCTCAAGAAGCGGAGCTTCAGCCGCGTCCAGCTCAAGATCTTCAACATGCTCGTCCCGATTCTGAGGCGGATCGATCCGCTGATCCCCGGTCGGGGCCTCGGGATCATCGCCGTCGCCACCCGGCCCGCCTGATCCCCCGGCGGCTGACCGACCTGGCCTGCCGCATCTACGCAAACCCAAGGCAATGACCGAGCGCGGGGAGCGGTGGGCCTGGGCCGGGGCGGCGGCGCTCGCGTCCGTCGTCTGCGCCGTGTGGATGGACCTCACCTCCATCCACGCCCTGCACACCAGCGACTCCCTGGTTCCCATCCTCTGCGGGCTGTACCGCTGGACCCCGTTCTACTGGGAGCAGAACCGCTTCGGCTCGCTTCTGCCGCTGCTCAGCCTGCCCATCCACAGCCCGTTCCACAACCTGCTGTTCCAGACGGCCCTGCGCCTGCTCGCGGTCGCGGCGTCCTTCTTCCTGCTCGCGAGGGTGGTGATCCCGCGCCGCTACTGGGTGGCGGTAGGGGCGCTGACCCTGGCCCTCTGGGCGGGAGGGAAGGGGATCAGCGAGCACGCCTTCCTCCAGATGCAGCCCTACGGCCAAGCCATCGCGCTCAGCCTGGGCGGGATCGTGCTGCTGGACCGGGGAGGCTGGGGAGACTGGCACGGCCGGGCAAAGACCGTGGCCGGGCTGGCCCTCCTGCTGCTCGGCTACTGGATCTCCGCCACGACGCTCTTCTGGCTGCTGCCGCTGGTCTGGGTCCGGCATGCGGTGGGGATCGAGCCCGACCGTCCCGATCACCCCGGCCGAGAGACCGCCCGCTGGCGGCTGCGGCCGGAGCGCCGGGCGCTGCTCGTGATGTTCGCCCTGTTCCTGGCGTTCGATGTGAGCATGGCGTTCTCCTGGCTGTCGATCTACCGCCGGAGCACGGCGTTCGGAGCGGCGTCGCCGACGGTCTGGCCGAAGGCCTGGCTGACGCTCTTTGCGCGCTCCGTGGAGTTCCTGACTCCCGCGCTCGTGGTGGCCGGCCTTGCCCTGCTCACCTGGGTCGCCGTCATCGCCTTCCGGCGCTGGAGCCGGCGGTTTCCCCTGGCCGTGGGGCTCTGCCTGCTGACCGCGGCCCTCGCGGACGTCGGGGTCATGGGGCTGACCTACTGGGCGCAGGTCAACAAGTGGAGCCTGCGCTACGTCTCGGTCGAGCTGCTCGCCCTGGCCATGCTCGCGCCGGCCCTGCTGCTGACCCTCCTGCTGGAGGGCCGGTCGCCGCGCCGGCAGCGGACGGCCAACGTCCTGGCGCTCCTGCTGCTGATTCCGGCACTGGCCTGGCGGTGGGGCGAGCCGTCCGTGGCGAGGGCGCGAGCCGCGATCGACCAGATGAGCGGCGCCTCGGACGAGCTGCTCGCCTCCGGCGCCAACCACCTCCTGGGAGGCTACTGGCGCACCTGGCCGGCGGTCTTCCACGCCGACGTGACCCGCTGGGAACGCGGAGACGTCCGTCCGTTCTGGGCCATCGCCCTGCGCAGCGGTCCCACGGACCCCCTCTGGCGCCCGAAGTCCTGGACCGGCGTTCCCGTCGCCGTCCTCGCCGGCAACGAGATCTCCGCCGAGGACATGAGGACGATCGCGCGCCTGCCGCCGCTCTACCTGGAGCGCGATCTGGGAGATGTCCTCGTCTACTCCACGACTCCCACCGGAGGAGCGACGCTCACCGAGCGAGCGCGAGCCGCCCGCAACAAGCCCGCAAGTTCAAAGGAATGGAACGCCGGAGCCGGAATCCTGTCCACCGGTCCAGAAGAGCACCCGACCTTCCGGAGTAGGGGAGGGAAGGGGAGGGGCCTCTTTCCCCGTTCCAGATAACCTTCTCCCGCGCCAGATAAGGCTATCCCGCCTCAAACAAGCTTCTCCCCGTTCAAATAAGCTTCTCCGGCTCCAAAGAAGTCTTCCCACTCGTCGGGAAAGCTTATCTGCCGAGGGAGAACCTTCTCGAATCCCAAATAAGCTTCTCCCGCGCCGGATAACCTTCCCCCGTCCCAAAGAACCTTCTCCGCCGCGGGAGAAGGTTATCCCCCGCCGAAGAACCTTTCCCGATCAACGGGAAACCTTCGTAGCCGCGGGAGAACCTTATTTGCCGCGCCGGAACCTTCGCAGAAGCCGGGAGACCTTGAACGACCAGGGTCGTTTCGGGAAATAGTTCCCGATCTTGAAGGGGAAGGCTCGAACGGCGACCTCCTTCCGTATCCTGTCCGGGTCGGCGGGGTAGAGAGCATCGTTTGTCGCCGACCTGCGTTCCTTGACAACTTGGAGGGACGGCGGCTGCCGAGTCCAAGGCCGCCGCCGTTCCGATTTTTCTGTCTGGCGTGCGCTGGCGCGCGGTGTCAGACGGTGTCCAGAATCAGGTGTCAGAGGAACAATGAAGAGGGAATGGCGAGTCCAGCACATCAGGGCTTGATCGCCATCTTCCTCGGTTGGACGTCAATCTGGCTTGGATGTTTGAGCTCGGGCCACCCCGAGCGGTGGTGCCTCAAGTGGGCAGAGAAGGCAGGGCTCGGACGAACGGCAATCCAGGCGGGAAGGAGCCCATCGGGAATCTCGCCGAACGATCGCCGGCCTTGAGGTGCTCACCGGCGTCCCGGAAGGCCGCCAGGAACACCGAGCACGCCGATCACGGTTTCATTGAGGGCAGGGCTCGGGCGAAGAAGGAGCCGGGACTGGATGGTCCGGACGGTCACTTCCACGAGCGAGCCCCCATCGGGTACGAATCGCACACCTCTTGGCATGCCCACATAGAGAACGGAAAACGACCTTCGAATGTCACATCAGCGAAGGCTTAAGGACGGAGGCAAGGCCCCCGGCTCTTGCGGTTTTTGGGGCCGGTTTGAGGCCGGAAGCCGAGGCGGGCCGGAAGGCCGGCTGTCCTTCCGCGCCTTCCGTCTGAGGTAGACTACGCTCTCAATCCGGGACCCCTGGTCCCTCCCGACAGGAAATTCGATGCGGAACACATTGCAGGAGTTGATCCTCAAGCTATCCGAGTTCTGGGCGCGGGAAGGCTGTGTCCTTCAGCAACCTCTGGATATGGAAGTGGGCGCGGGCACCATGCATCCGGACACGTTCCTCCGCGTGCTCGGGCCGGAGCCCTGGCGGGTGGCCTATGTGCAGCCGTCCCGGCGGCCGGCCGACGGCCGCTACGGCGACAACCCCTTCCGGCTGGGCAAGCATCACCAGTTCCAGGTCGTCCTGAAGCCGTCGCCTCACGACGTGCAGCGCCTCTACGTGCGCAGCCTGGAGGCGATCGGGCTCGACCTGACCAAGCACGACCTCCGCTTCGAGGAGGACAACTGGGAGGCGCCCACGCTCGGCGCCTGGGGCGTGGGCTGGCAGGTGATGCTCGACGGCATGGAGATCACCCAGTTCACCTACTTCCAGCAGGCGGGCGGCCTGGAGCTCAAGCCGATCAGCGCCGAGATCACCTATGGCCTCGAACGCCTGACCATGTTCCTGGCGCTCTCGCGGAGCCTCTACGAGATCGAGTGGGTCGAGGGCATCACCTACGGCCAGGTCCGGCATCAGGAGGAGGTCGAGCTCTCGAAGTACTACTTCGAGGTGGCCGACGTGACCTTCCTCCAGCAGCAGTTCGAGGGCTGGGAGCGGGAGTCCGAGCGCTGCCTGGAGGCCGGGCTCGTGCTGCCCGGCTACGAGTGCGCGCTCAAGTGCTCGCACATGTTCAACGTGATGGATGCCCGCGGCGCCGTCTCGGTCACCGAGCGGGTCGCCCTGATGAAGCGGGTGCGCGACCTCGCGGTGGGCTGCGCCAAAGCCTATGTGGAGAGCCGCGAGCGGCTCGGTTTCCCGCTCCTCGGGGCGCGGCCGGAGGAGGTGGCTCATGACGAAGCGCGGTGAGTATCTGCTGGAGGTCCGCAGCGAAGAGATTCCGGCCCGCATGCTGGAGCCCGGAGTGCGCGAGCTGACCACCCGCGTGTTTGAAGACCTCATGGCCCGCGGCATCGGTCCGCGCGAGGTCGAGACCGGCTACGCGCCGCGCCGCCTGATGCTCAGCATGGCCGGCCTGCCCGAGCGCGAGCCCGACCGCGAGGAGCAGGTGATGGGACCGCCGGTCCGCGCCGCCTTTGGTGCCGACGGCTCGCCCACGCCGGCGCTGCTCGGCTTCTCGAAGCGCACCGGCGTCGAGCCGGACCAGCTCTCGCGCGTCCAGACCGACAAGGGCGAGTACCTCGCGGCGATGAAGAAGACCGAGGGCCGGCCGACCCGCGACGTGCTGGCGGAGATCGTGCCGCGCATCCTCGCCGGCATCTCCTGGGCGAAGATGATGCGGTGGGGGAGCGGCGAAGGGCCGTGGGTCCGGCCGATCCACGGCATTCTGTCTCTGCTCGACGGCGAGGTCGTCCCCTTTGAGCTGTTCGGAATCCAGGCGGGGGACGAGTCGGTGGGCCATCCCACCCTGTCGCCCGCACCGTTCAAGGTCGACAGCCTGGAGACGTACCGCAAGGAGCTGGCGGCGCGCTCGATCGAGGTCCGGCCGGACGAGCGGCGCCGGGTTCTGCTCGAAACCATGCAGAGCCGCGCCGAGGCGCTCGGCGGCCGGCTCGTGCAGGACGATCCGCTGCTCGACAAGCTGGCGGCGCTGTGCGAGATCCCGGGCGTGATGGAAGGCGGCTTCGACGAGGACTTCCTGAAGCTTCCCGCCGAGGTGCTGGCCACCAGCCTCCGCGATCATCAGAGCGCGCTTACGGTCGAGCCGAAGGATGCGGCTGACTCCGCCCGCCTGCTGCCGTTCTTCCTCACCGTCATGGACCGGCCGGACGATCCGATCGGCCGCACGCGCTCGGGCAACGAGTGGGTGGTGGCCGCCCGCCTCGCCGACGCCCGCTTCTTCTACGGCGAGGATCGCCGCGTGGGGCTTTCCCACCGCGTGGAGCAGCTCACGCGCCTGACCTTCCAGGAACGGCTCGGAAGCTATGCGGACAAGACCTCCCGGCTGGTCGCGCTGTCCATGACCCTGTGCGAAATGCTGGGCTGGCACGAGGACGCGCCGAAGGCTGCGGCTGCAGCCCGGCTGCTCAAGGTCGACCTCGCCACTGAAATGGTTAAAGAATTTACTTCACTCCAAGGTGTGGTGGGTGGAATCTACGCCCGGGAAGAGGAGCAGGCGGAGGAGGTCTGGCAAGCCGTGTACGACCAGTACATGCCCGCGTCGACCGAGGATCGCATCCCTCGCGGCCGGATCGGCCAGGTGGTCGGTCTCGCGGACCGGTTCGACACGATGGCCGGCATCTTCGGCCTAGGCCTCATCCCCACGGGGAGCAAGGATCCTTTCGGACTGCGCCGCGCCGCTCAGGGCGTGGTGAGGATCGCTCTCGAAGGCGGCCTCGCGCTCGATCTCGACGAGGCGGCGACGCGGGCGGCGGTGCTCTACGGCGACCGGCTCACCCGCAGCTCCGAGGCGATCCTGGACGACCTCCGGCCCTTTCTCCACGACCGGGTACGGTATGTGCTTGGACTCTGTGGGTATGCCTACGACGAGATCGAGGCGGCGCTCGCGGCGGGGGGCTCGAACCTCCCGGATCTGCGCGCCCGGGTGGACGCCCTGCACAGGGTTCGCGAGGAGCCGGACTTCCTCACCGTGGTGCTCGCCTCGAAGCGGATCGTCAACATTCTCAAGGACGCTCCGGACGAGGCCCTCGACGAGGGGCTCTTCAAGGAGCCGGCGGAACGAGAGCTCCACGCTGCTTTTCAGGGGCTTCGCACCGAGGTGGAGGAGGCCGCCGCGGCCGGCGATTACGAGCGCTGCCTGCGCCGGATCGCCAACCTCGCGCCGGTCCTCGACCGGTTCTTCGTGGATGTGATGGTCATGGACAAGGATCCGGACGTGCGGCGCAACCGCATCGCTCTGCTCCAGGCCATCGACCGTGCTGTTTCGAGGACGGCGAAGCTCACGGAAGTGGTCGTCGACAAGTCGGAAGCCAGGGCGCGGGCCGGGGTATCGGGGACCAGCGCAGGACCGGGCGTCACCGCGTAAGGTTATCTGTAGTAGTCGTCATGCTAAAATGATGAGGCTCCCTTGCCGGAGGCGGCTGGGGGCTTGGCCAGGAGGGCACCGGGATGTCGCAAATCGAGCGCGGGCTGGAAGATGTGGAGGGCACTTACGATTCAACCCAGCCAGGTCTTCTCGCCGAGATTGGCGGGGTGGCCGTCGGCCGCGATTCCGGCGGCTATCCCATCATGCTTTCGAGTCAAGCGGGGGCGATCGAGCCCCGCCGGTTCTGGACGCGGATCGCGGGCCACGCGCCCTCCGAGGAGCTGGCGCAGGACACCCGCCGGTATCTCCAGTCCCTGATCGACCGCTACCGCCTGCTCAACTTCCGGTCCCTGGCGCTCCTGGGGGGCCTGCCGCCGCAGCTGCCGCTTCTGGATGTCTACGTAGAGCTGGGTGGCCGCGTGGAGTCTCTTCTGGGGGAGAGCTGGAGCCGGCGGCTGCATCGGGCCGGATGGCAGCCGACGGATGAAGCGGCCGAGGCCCTGGGCCGCACGCTTTCCGAGCCGCGACCGCTCCCCGAGCTGCTTCAGGAGTGCGGCGCCATGGTGCTGCTCGGAGCTCCGGGCATGGGCAAGACCACCTTCGTCAAGTTCCTCTGCCAGGTGCTCGCCTCGGGCCAGGAGGGGGCGCTGGGCCTGAGCACGCGCCTGCCGGTGCCGATGCAGCTCGCCGTCTACGCCGAGGCCCTGGATGCGGGTGACGAGCCGCTGGAGGCGTTCCTCGCCCGCTACTACCGCGAGGAGCGGGGCCAGGAGATCGGCGAGTGCCTCTCCCGGGCGCTCCAGGCCGGAGGCGCGATGGTGATGCTCGACGGCCTCGACGAGGTGGGCGGTCTCGCGCGGCGCCGGCGGGTTCTCGACCACGTCCGGGCTTTCTACGCACGGCATCGGCCCGCGGGCAACCAGATCCTCCTAACGAGCCGGCCCGCCGGCTATCGGGAGTCCCGCCTCCGCGCCGAGGATCTCCTGGAGTGCTCGATCCCCGGCCTGGACGACGATCAGATCAGATCCTTCGTCGACAAATGGTCGCTGGCCGCGTCCCGCGCCGCCGACCTCCACGGCCTGAAGCTCAACGGCGAGCTGATGAAGGCCTTGCACCGCGACCCCCACGTCCGCAACCTGGCCGGCAATCCGCTTCATCTGACCCTTCTAGCCTTGATGCGCCTCCAGGGGGCGCCGCTTCCGCAGCGGTGCGTCGAGCTGTACCAGAGCTTCGTCGTCAACCTTCTCCGGCAGTGGAACCTGGACCGCGGCCTCGCCCAGCGGCTGGGGCGCGATCCGGACGTCCTGGAGACGATCAAGATCCTGGCGGTGGTGGCTCTTCAGATGTACGGCACGCCGCCCGACATCTACAGGACGGAGGAGTCCGTTCTCGTGCGCGATCTGGAGGAGATCTATCGCCAGCGCGGGCACTCCCAGCCGGCCGTCGCCGCGCGCGAGCTCGTGGACGACGCCCGGAGCCGTCCCGCCCTGCTGATCGACTGGGGCGGCGGCCGCTTCGGCTTCATCCACCCGGTCTTCCAGGAATACCTCTCCGCGGTGGCCATCGCCCAGAAAGGCCAGCAGGGAGTCGGGCCGATCGCCGAAGCGCTGGAGGCCCACCTCGGCGAGCCCTACTGGCGCGATGTCTGCCTCTACACCGTGAAGTTCCTCGGGATCATCCAGCAGCGCGACGAGGCCGCGGGCGCGGTGCTCGAAGAGCTGATGCAGCGGCACTCGGGACCGCTCGGGGAGGCCGCGGTGGTGGCCGGCGAGGTGGTGGCCGACGCGGGACCGGGCGGCGTCTCCGCCGCGGCCCGCCAGCGCGTCGTCGAGACTCTCCTGGAGACGATGCACGCCTCCGGCCGGGTGGATGCCCTGCGCCGGGTGGCGGCCGGCCGCGCGCTGGCCGAGATCGGCGACCCCCGGGTCGAAGTGACCGGCATCGACACGATGGAGATGTTCCCGGTGTCGGAAGGTGAGCACTGGATGGGCAACAAGGAAGGCGAGCAGGTGCAGGAATTTGCCCGCCCTCTCCATCGCTGCCGGCTGGATCACTCCTTCCGGGTCTCCCGTTTCCCGGTCACCGTCGCCCAGTTCCGGCGCTTCGTGTCGGAGTCGGGCTATCAGCCGTCCGACTCGACCTGTCTGATCGGTCTCGAAAGCTGGCCGGTGGTGAGGGTGAGCTGGCACGATGCGCGCGCCTTCTGCCTGTGGCTGACGCGGCGCTGGCGGGAGCAGGGGAGACTGGAGGAGCGCTGGGAGGTCCGCCTTCCCTCCGAAGCCGAGTGGGAGAAGGCGGCCCGCGGCGCCGCCGACGACCGGCTCTACCCCTGGGGCGACATCGCCGACTACGACCGCGCCAACAGCGTCGAGACCGGCATCGGCGAGCTGAGCGCCGTGGGCTGCTTCTCCGGCGGGGCCAGCCCCTACGGCTGTGAAGACATGAGCGGCAACGTCTGGGAGTGGACCCTGAGCCTGTGGGGGCCGGGCTCGGCCGAGCCAACGTTCCTCTACCCCTACGATGCCGCAGACGGCCGCGAGAACACGGACGCCCCGCCGGAGGTCTTCCGCGTCCTGCGCGGCGGCCCGTTCATCGTCGGCAACCGGCACATCCGCTGCTGCTACCGCGGGCGCGCCCAGGCCGACGGCTGGAACGAGTTCATCGGCTTCCGGATCGTGGCCGCGCCGGTGAGGTAGCCCCGTCCCTTCGGGTGGCGGGAAATCGGGTTCTCCGGTCTAAACTCATGCGCGGACGCGGCTCCATTCGGCTGCGTGACGAGGGGAGGAGAACCCGATGCCCAAGTACATCTATGCCTTCGGCGAGGGCACGGCCGAGGGGGAGGGTGGTCAGAAGGAGCTGCTGGGTGGCAAGGGGGCCGGTCTCGCGGAGATGAGCCGCCTCGGGATTCCGGTGCCGCCGGGCTTCACGATCACCACCGAGGTCTGCAAACACTTCCAGGATCACGACGGCTCCTACCCCGACGAGCTGGAGGCCGAGCTGCAGGAGCACCTGCGCCGGCTGGAGGCGTCCGTCGGCCAGCGCTTCGGCGAGTCCGCCAATCCCCTTCTCGTCTCGGTCCGGTCCGGAGCGGCCAGCTCCATGCCGGGCATGATGGACACCATTCTGAACCTCGGGCTCACCGAGTCCAACCTCGAATCCTGGATCGCGGCCGGCGCCGACGAGCGTTTCGTGCTCGACGCCTGGCGGCGGCTGCTTACGATGTACGGTGACGTCGTCCTCGGCGTTCCCCATGAGGGCTTCGAGGAGACGCTGTCCGCCCTGCGCAAGGCCGAAGGCGTCGCGACCGACGCCGAGCTGGGCGCGGCGGCGCTGCGCCGGCTCTCCAAGGACTATCTCGGCCTGATCGAGCAGCACGGCCGGCAGTTCCCCCAGGATCCGATCGACCAGCTCCGCGGTGCCATCAAGGCCGTGTTCGAGAGCTGGAACAACCGCCGGGCCATCGAGTACCGGCGCCTCAACCACATCTCGGGCCTGCTCGGCACCGCGGTCAACGTCCAGGCCATGGTGTTCGGCAACCGCGGCTCCGACTGCGCCACCGGCGTGGCCTTCACCCGGAACCCCGCCACCGGCGAGCCCAGGGTCTTCGGCGAATTCCTGGTCAATGCCCAGGGCGAGGACGTGGTGGCGGGCATCCGCACGCCGCGGCCCATTCACGCGTCGGACGGCACCGGCCTCGACGCCGACTTTCCGCAGGCCAGCCGCGAGCTCGACGAGGTCTGCGCCCGCCTGGAGACGCACTACAAGGACATGCAGGACGTGGAGTTCACGATCCAGCACGACAAGCTCTACATGCTCCAGACCCGCGCCGGCAAGCGCACCGGACCGGCCGCAATCCGCGTCGCCACCGACATGGTGGAGGAGGGGCTGATCGACTGGCGCGAGGCGCTCCACCGGGTCGAGCCGCTGCATCTGCTCCAGGTGCTGGCCCCGGAGTTCGATGCCGACGAGAAAAACCGCGCCATCGCCGGAGGCCGCCTGCTGGCGCGCGGCCTTCCCGCCGGCCCGGGCGCCGCGGGCGGGCGCATCGCGCTGACCGCCGAGCGCGCCGCGGAGATGGCGCCCGACGGCGCGGTGCTGCTGGTGCGCGCCGAAACCTCACCGGAGGACATCGTCGGCATGCACGTCGCGGCCGGCATCCTGACCTCCCGCGGCGGCATGACGTCCCACGCGGCGGTGGTCGCCCGCGGCATGGGCAAGCCGTGCATCGTGGGAGCGGGGGAGCTGGAGGTCGACGAGCGCAAGGGCGAGGTCCGGGTCGGCGACAAGGTGTTCCGCGAGGGCGACGAGCTGTCGATCGACGGCACGGCCGGCGAGGTTCTCTCCGGGCTGCTGGCGCCGAAGCCGTCCGTCGTCCTCCAGGCGATGCTCGACCGCAGCAAGCCCGACGACATCCCGATGGTGGACGCCGTCTACCAGCTCCTCGCCGCGGCCGACGCCGAGCGCCGCCTGCGGGTGCGGGCCAACGCGGACACGCCGCACGACGCCGAGGTGGCGGCGGCCCTGGGCGCCGAGGGCATCGGCCTCTGCCGCACCGAGCACATGTTCTTCGAGGACGACCGGATCGGCTGGGTGCGGCGCATGATCCTGGCCGACTCCGTGGCGGAACGGACGGAGCCGCTCGCGAAGCTCCTGCCCATGCAGCAGAAGGACTTCGAGGGGATCTTCAAGGCGCTGGCCGGCCTGCCCATCACCGTCCGGCTGCTCGACCCGCCGCTCCACGAGTTCCTGCCGCACGGCGAGAAGGCGCTCAAGCGGCTGGCCGGCGAGATGGGCGTCGACCCGGCAGCGCTGGAAGCCCGGGCCGAGGTGCTCGCCGAATCCAACCCCATGCTCGGCCTGCGCGGCTGCCGGCTCGGCCTGACCACGCCCGAGATCTACCAGATGCAGGTCGAGGCCATCGTGCGCGCCGCCTGCGTCCGGAAGAAGAAGGGGGCGGACGTGCAGCCCGAGATCATGGTCCCCCTCGTCGGCACCGAGCAGGAGATGATCCGCCTGCGCGAGATGGTGGTCTCCACTGTGCGGAGGGTTCTGGCGGAGGAGAAGGTCGAGATGGACATCCCGATCGGCACGATGATCGAGGTGCCGCGCGCGGCGCTGGTGGCCGACCAGATTGCCCGGCACGCCGACTTCTTCTCCTTCGGCACCAACGACCTCACCCAGATGACCTACGGCTACTCCCGCGACGACGCCGGCCGCTTTCTGCCGCAGTACATCGAGACCGGCGTGCTCGCCCACGACCCCTTCCAGAGCATCGACGAGGAGGGCGTGGGACAGCTCGTCCGCCTCTCCTGCGAGCGGGGCCGCGCGACGAAGCCGCACCTGCACCTCGGCGTCTGCGGAGAGCACGGCGGCGATCCCCAGTCGATCGACTTCTTCGAGCGGGCGGGCCTCGACTACGTCTCCTGCTCGCCCTACCGGGTGCCGATCGCGAGACTGGCCGCGGCCCGGGCTGCGCTCAAGAACGGCACCGCCGGGTCATCCGACGATTATTCGACTGCGTAGACAGCAACGGGCGGAGCCGGCGGACGGTTCGCTCTCCTTGTGGCGCGGCTCCCTCAGCCGCGCCCTTTTTGTACCTGAATATTTTTCGCCTGTACAATCCCCGGATGACGCGTATCCGTCTTCTGCCCGACCCTCTCGTCAACCAGATCGCCGCCGGTGAGGTGGTGGAGCGCCCGGCCTCGGTGGTCAAGGAGCTGGTCGAGAACGCCCTCGACGCGGGCGCCGGGGAGATCGAGATCCAGCTCGAAAGCGGCGGCCGGCAGCGGATCTGCGTGACGGACGACGGCTATGGCATGGGCCGGGACGACGCCCTCCTCGCCTTCGACCGCCACGCCACCAGCAAGATCGGCAGCTTCGAGGATCTGGAGCGCGTCGCCACTCTCGGGTTCCGCGGCGAGGCGCTGGCCTCCGTCGCCTCCGTGGCCCGGGTCGAGATGACCACCGCCGAGCAGCCGGGGGACGGCCACCGCGTCTTCATCGAGGGGGGCCGGGTGCGCATCGTCGAGCCCTACTCCCGGCCGCGCGGCACCACGATCGACGTCCGCTCGCTGTTCTTCAACGTCCCGGCCCGGCGCAAGTTCCTCAAGGCCCCCCAGACCGAGCTGCGGCGCAGCCTCGAGGTCGTCCAGGCCTATGCGTTGGCGCGACCGGACGTGCGCTTCCGCGTTCTCCACGAGAACCGCGAGCTGCTCGACGCCCTGGCCGCGGGCGCGGAGGCCGAGGGCTCGCTGGAGCGGATCACCCAGATCTTCGGACCCGAGCTCGGCCGCCAGCTCGCGGCGATCCCCGGCGTCCCCGAGACCGCCGGTCCCGTCGACGGCGATACCGACGAGATCGTCGAGCGCATCCACGGCTTTCTCGGCACGCCCGCCACCGCCCGCGGCCGGCGGCACTTCATCTTCGTCAACGGCCGGCTCGTCCGCGACCGGGCCGTGCTCGCGACCTTCTACCGCGCGGTCCGGGAGGAGTGGAGGATGGAGGACTTCCCGGCCCTCTTCCTGTTCCTGGATATCCCGCCGGAGGAGGTCGACGTCAACGTCCATCCCCAGAAGGCCGAGGTCCGATTCCGCGACCCGGGTCTTCTCGACCGGATTCAGGACGCTCTGCGGCGGGGGCTGGAGAAAGCCCGGGGAGAGGAGGCCGCGCCGCTTCGCCCGCCGGCTTCGCAGCCCTACATGCCCATGGCCTGGCAGGGGCTGGGAGGCACGGCCTCTCCGGAGCCCGCGAGATTCGGAGCCGTGTCCCTGCCCTCGCCGCCGCCCTGGCAGGAGTCCCAGCCGGCTCCGGCCGACTCCTACGCCCCTGTCGAACGTCTCGCGATGCCGTCCTACGCACCGATCGAGAGGCCGATCGTCCCGCTCTCGGGCCGAAGCGGCGAGGCGCGGCCGTTCCGTCTGCTCGGTCAGTACAAGGGCACGCTGATCCTGCTCGAAGGGCCGGACGGTCTCTATCTCATCGACCAGCACGTGGCCCACGAGCGCATCCTCTACGAGCGGGTGAGGAAGGCGCTGGCCGCCGAGGGCACACCGGTCCAGCATCTCCTGACCCCGATCCTGCTGGAGCTGGCCCCGGCCGAGCGCATGCGGCTCACCGAGCTGGCCCCGGGCCTCGACGACTGCGGCTTCAGCATCGCCGTCCTGTCGGGCAACACTCTGGCGTTGACCTCGACGCCAGCCGTCCTCAAGTCCGCGGAGGCGGAGGCGCTGCTCCGGACCCTGGCCTCCGAAGCGGGAGACGGCATCGGCGCCTCCGGGGATCTGCGCCGGAGCGTGCTCGAATCGCTCGCCGCGAGCATGGCCTGCAAGGCCGCGATCAAGATGCACCACCCGCTCTCCGCCCCTGAGATGGAAGCCCTCGTCGCCGAGCTCTTCGTCGCCGAGCAGCCCTACGCCTGCCCTCACGGCCGGCCGATCGTCCTCCAGATGACCGACTCGGACCTGGAGCGGCGCTTCGGTCGACGGTGAAATAGGAAGAGTCGACACGACCCCGAGCTTTGGCTCTTTCCGGGCAGGTGGAGGGTCTGCCCACCCGGGATTCATGGCGCGAAGCCGGGACTTGGGAAGGCCGGAAAAGAGCGGGCGGAGTCCGTCTACTGGGGGCGAACCGACAAGAGGTCGACTCCCCATGTACCTTGATCCCACACCCCAGACTCGGACTTGCTCAGCGTTGCCTCCGCTCTGCTACGATCATTCCTCAAAACAGGAAGACGGAGGCGTTGCGCAGGCTTGCATCGTTGACCTCGCCGCCATGGCGTGGAGCGACGAAGCCGGCGATGGATCGATGAAGGTTTCGCAGGCCGTTCTGGCGGTGTCGATCGGAGCCGCCAGTCTTACCCTGACCGCATGCGGCAGGTCGGACCGACCTTCCCCGGCTCCTGCGGAGTCGATGCAGAGGCCTGTGGAGCCGCGCCTCCTGGGCGTGGCCTACGCGCCTTGCCATCCCGACCCCCATCCCGACCTCGTTCCCGAACCGCGCTGCGCGCCCATCACCGCGCCGTCCGCGCCGCCGAAGCCAGCAAAGTCCTCGGAGCCGGTGAACCGTGGACCGGCTTCGAGCGAGCCCCTGGCGGCCCATCGGAACGTCCGCCTTGCCCAGCGGGATGAGGATCACAGCGACTCGGTCGTCGCGGATCTCGAGGATCAGGTCCGGGACAGCCCCGGCAATGCCGGAGCGATGAGCGATCTCGCCGCCGCGTACATCGTCCGTTCGCAGCGCCGCAACGATCCCTTCGATCTTCTTCTGAGTGTCGAGGCCGCCGAGAAGGCGGTCAAGGTGGCACCCACCTCGCCCGAGGCTCTCTTCAACCGGGCTCTGGCAAGGGAGCTTCTGTTCCTCGACGTCGAAGCCATGGCCGCGTGGGACGACTATCTACGGCAGGATGACTCGTCCCCCTGGGCGGCCGAGGCGAAGAGCCGCAAGGCGGCGATCGAGGCTGCGCGTCGGGGCGAGACCCGGGTCGACCCGCTCCCGCGGCTCCGGCAGGGGGCCGGCGAACGAGAGATCCGGGAGCTTGTCCGCCGCGACCCCCAGGCCGTGCGGGAAGCCGTCGAGAACGAGCTCTTCGCGGATTGGGCCGACACCGAGGAACGGGGAGACCGGATCACGGCCGACCGCCTGCTCCGCGTCCTCCATCTCGCCGGAGACGCGCTCGCGGCGAGGCAGGGCGAGACCCTGGTGCGGGACGCCGTCGCCGCGATCGAGCGGGAATCGCCTTCGAGCCCACGCCGGAGCCGTCTCGTCGAAGGGCACAAAGCCTTCCGGGAAGGACATCAGCTCTACAGGAGGCGCGAGGTCGGGCCTGCTCACGCGGCGTTGGATAGGGCCCGCACGAGCTTCGAGGCCGGCGGCAGTCCGTTCGCCGCCCGTGCGGCCTTCGTCTCGGCGTCCCTCGACTATGCGAACGGCCGTTCCGCCAGTGCTCTTCGGTCGGTCCAACAGATGAAACCCGGAGTGCCTCCGGCGACATACCCCATCCTCCGTGCGCACCTCTCCTGGATCGAAGGGCTGGGCCTGTCCTCGGACGGGAAGCTGCTGGAGGCTCTGCGCGCCTATGACGAAGCGCTGGCTCTCCTGGAGAAGACGGGGGAAACCCGGACCACGGCCGAGGTCCATGCACTGGAAGCGGAGAGCCTGGAGCTGCTTGGCCTGAGGCGGGAAGCCTGGGTGCATGGCTATCAAGCGCTCCGGCAGACCCGCAGCGTGGCGGGTTCGAGCCGCGCCACCCGGATCGTCGCCGATGCCGTCCTGGAAGAAGGGAAGCCGGAGATCGCCCTTCTGTTTCAGGACGAGCTGGTCCGGCGGGAAGCTTTCTCGAGCCGTCCCCTCGATTTGACGGACGCTCTGTCCCGCCGCGCCGGGATCCGGGGGAGGGTCGGGCGCCTGAACGGGGCGCGCGAGGATCTCCACCTCGCACGGCAGACGGCTCTGGGCATCACCGATCTGGAGATGCGCCGGCAGAGCGTCGCCCACGTGTCGAGGATCGAAGGCGAGCTCGAGGTCGCCACCGATCCGGCGAAGGCCGTCGAGCTTCTGACATCCGCCCTGGATTTTTACGACCAATCCGGGCCGCGCATCCTCCAGCTTGCCGTTCGCCGCACCCGAGCCCGGGCCTACCGCCTCCTCAAGGATCTGGATGCAGCCGAAGCGGACCTTCAAGCCGGTTTTCGCCTCTGGGAAGGCCTTGAGAAAAACCTTTCGGAAGAGAAGCCTCGTCTCGCCTTTCTCGAACGTGGGGCGGAGCTGGCCGACGAGATGATCGCGTTCCAGGCGATGGAGAAGCGGAGCCCCGAGCTGGCGTTCACCTACGCCGACCGCAATCGCTCCCTGGTGCTCCCGGGGAGGGCGATGTCCCCTTTCCGGCAACCCCCGCTCTCGTCGACGACGTTGAGGCGGCTCCTGCCCTCGGACACGGCCCTCGTGCAGTTCTCGGTGCAGGACGACCGGCTCTTCGTCTGGATCCTCCGAGGTGGCGAAATGCGGTTCCTGGAACAGCGCGTGGAGCGTGCCGGCCTCGAGGATCTCGTTCGGCGCGTGCGAGAGAGGAAGGATTCGCTGTCCGAGCTCTTCGATCTTCTGGTGCGTCCCTGGCTGGGGACGGTTCCGGAGTCAAACCTGGTCTTCGTGCCGGACAAGGCCCTGCATGCCATTCCGTTCTCGGCTCTGCGGGATTCGAGGACCGGCCGCTTCCTGATGGAAAGCCGCCGGATCACCGTCGCCCCGAGCGCGTCGCTCTACGTCAACGCAGTCTCGTCGAAGCCGAGACCGGAACGGCCAGGAAGGCAGGATCGCGCTCTGGTGATCGCCAGCCCCGACTTCGACCGGACGATCGATCCCACCTTGAAGTCCCTGGACGGGGCCGGCGAGGAGGGGAGGGCGGTGGCCGCGCTCTATCCGCAAAGCGATCTGTTGTCCGGAAAGGACGCTGGAGTGACGCCGTTTCTCGCCAAGGCGCCGGACGCGCGCTGGATCCACTTCTCGGGTCACGCCGTGGCGGACGATCGCAACCCGTTCCTCTCGATGCTGCTCCTCGCCCGCCGTGAGGACGGCGGACCGAGCGTTCTCCGAGCCTCGGACCTCTACCGGCTCGACCTAAGGAAGACGGACCTGGTGGTGCTCTCGGCCTGCAGCACGGGCGCGATCCCCCGGGGCAGCAACGAGGGGGTCACCAACCTGGCTCGCGCGTTTCAGACTGCCGGCGTGCCCACCATCGTCGCCAGCCTCTGGGAGGTCGACGACCGGCTGACCTCCAAGCTCTTCACGCTCTTCCATCAAACGCTTCTCGCCCACGGCGACCCTGCCAGCGCCTTGCGGGAAGCGCAGCTCGCTCTGCTCCACGACCCGGACCCCGCGGCAAGCGCCCCCAAAGCCTGGGGAGCCTTCGAGGTGTTCGAGGGAAGCGTCGTTTCGCCAGTCAGACACTGACAACCAGGACAGAAGGGGGCCTCAGATGAGCTACACACTGCGTGTGCTGTTCTCCGGACTTTGTGCGTTCGTTCCGAATCGGCCGTTCGACGACTTCGACACTCCGCCTACGGAGGTGACGGTTCTTCTGCAGAACCTCCTCAATCCGCAGTCGCTGTCGACGGTCGTCGACTCAGGCGTCCTGGAGCCGCACTATCCCATGGTGGAGTTCGACCTGTGCGACCTCCACCCACAGAGCCCGAGGCGGGCTGATCTGGAGAGGACGGAGCTCGGCAAGGGAGCCTGCATGTTGATCGGTGAAGAGATCTCCTTCGACATGAACCAGAAGGTGAGGAAAGGCCTCCGGCTTCCTGGACGGGACAGGCAGCCGGATGATCGGCAGGAGCAGGCGACCAGCCGGGACGAGGACTCCCTCCGCTGGCTGGCAAGGATCGACAAGGCCTCACCCGCAGCCTTGCTCGACCCGAAAGTTCTGACCCAGGCTCTCTCTCTCAAGGAGGATACGGCGATCCTTGCCCGGTTGCGGATCGACGAGGGCTTCCTCAGGGTTTCGAAGCGTAGTGAGAAGGTCTGCGAATTCCACCCGCTCGACCCGAGCAATCCCTACCGCCAGCAAATTGCCCTCGAGATGGCGCTCGACTTCGAAAGTGTCGAGGGGCCAGTTGTTCTGGTTGGCCGGGATCCGAAGGGCAAGGAACAGCGCCTCGTGTTGTCGCCTGTCAAGAGCCCGCAACTCCTGGAGATCCGCATTCAGAACCGGGAGATCGGTCGCCTTCTCGGAGTCCCCGAGGAACTGATGCCGGTTCAGGAGGTGGCTGACTTCGAGGTCTTCTACCAGCTCCTCTCAGAGGACGTGCTTGTGGGCCAGGTACGGCGTTTTCCGAAGCAGCCGGTACCCGGCGGCACCAACGTAAAGAATCCCAGCCTCTGCCCTCCCACCGGATTGACTCTCCGGCCGGCCGCCTAAGGAGAACATGTCATGCAACCGGGTAGTCGAGTGATCAGCGGTCGGTATCGTGGAACCTCGGCAGGGAAGCAGGTGGAGTTGCGTGTGGATGTCGAAGATCCCCGTCTCACAAAACGCATCAGTGGCGACGTGTTTCGCATCTCCAATGGCAGAGCGCTCGACTACTCGTTCGTCATGGATGTGTCGCCAGGAGGCGATTCGACCCTGTTTCAGGGCATGGCCCGCTTCTCGACAGGGGGGCCGGACCGGATGATCCGTGTCGTGATCTTTCGGATCCCGGCGTCACCAAACCCTGTTTCCGCTATGTGGCAACGGCTTCGCGGCAATGGAACGGTCGAGGAAGAGATCCTCTGCGATTTCGAGTCAGGCTTTTTCAGGACGATCGAGATCAAGGAGGACATTGAGGCTCAGGTTGAGCCGTTCAGGCTCCTCCAAACCAGAAACCAACCTCCTGAGGCACCGGCGCGCCTCCTGACCATCGCGAAGGCTTTCGAGGAAGCGGGGGTTGAGCTGCGGCCGGCGAGCGAGCCTCCCGCTTCCGTTCCCCTGCCTCCTGGCGATAGTTGGAGCGATGCCGAGCTCAACCTAGCCATGGTGAATGCGTTCCAGGGGCTGGATGCAACGAACCCGGCCTGGAAGCTGTGGTTTTTGCACGCTTTCAAGCACGAGAAGGCCGGAACCGACGGCGTCATGTTCGACACGCAGGGTCTTCATCGGCAAGGCTGTGCCGTGTTCTACGAGCGAACGGTGAATGATCCGGCTCCGAGTCGCCGAAAGCAAAAGGAGCAACTGCGTAGTTGCATCCATGAGCTTGGCCATTGTCTGAACCTTCCTCATGCCTTCGAAGTGTCGCCGCTTCTCCCGGGACCCCGCTCGCAGACACTGTCCTGGATGAACTATCCGAAGGAGATTCAACCAGGAGGAGCTCCCCAGTATTGGAGAACTTTTCCCTTGGCGTTCGACTACTACGAGCTGGGCCACCTGCGCCATGCTTTCCTGCACGACATCATACCGGGAGGCCGCAGGTTCGAAGGGGGAACCGAACTCCACGACTCGGACTCGGTGTTCCACGGGATGCTCGATGAGGCTTCAGATCTTCAGCTTCGACTGGAAGCCCCTGCGGCGCTCGACTTCGGAGAACCGGTCTGGGTGGACATCCGACTTTCTTGGAAAGGGGAAGACGCAGTCGAGATTCATCCTCATCTCCACCCCAGGCAAGGATTCGTCCAGATCCTGATTCAAGGTCCGGGCGGAGGAAGAGCTCGTTTCCAGCCGCTGTTTCGCCGACGCACGGCCCTTGAGACCCTCACACTGGACGAGGACAGGCCGGCGGTCTACGACAGCGCATATCTCGGATTCGGGAAGCCAGGTTTCTACTTCACCCAGCCCGGGATCTACCAGATCCGAGCAGTGTACACCGCGCCCAACGACTCGCTCATCGTTTCGAACGTGCTACCGCTGCGGATCCGCTCGCCCTTCACCCGCGAGGACGACGAGGTCGCCGGCCTGATCCTCGGCGAGGAGCAGGGCCAGCTCATCGCCTTCAGAGGCTCCGATGGTCTGGAGGCTGGGAATAGCGCGCTCAATCAGATCATCGAGTACCATAGCGCTCATCCATTCGCGAGCTACGCGCGCATGGTCCAGGGCTCCAACCGGGCTCGCGAGTTCAAGACCATCGAGCCCTCCGGGGCCCTCCATCGGAGGCGGTGTGACATCCGCGGCGCTCAGGAGATCCTGCAGCCGATGGTCGACGCTTTTGTCTCGGGACGGTCGGAGATCAACAACATCACCTTCAGCCGCACGATGAGGCATCTCGCCGAACGGCAGATCGCAGCCAAGGACAAACGAGGAGCGCGGGCGACGCTGGAGCCGATTCCGAATCAGATCGCGGCGCGGAGAGAAGTCCGGGAGAAGGACAATCCTCTTTTCCAGGGGCACGTGCTCAAGGCCATCAACGCGCAGGTGAACGCACTGCTCGAAAAGACCTGACGATCTGCGCGGGGCGGGCGTCCGGCTTACCGGGCCTCCGCCTCCTGCAGATACCCCAGGCACTTGTAGATCAGCTTCGCCGTAAGGAAGTCGCTCGCGGGCAGGTTGCCGACTGGCGCCAGCTCGACCATGTCCATGGCGACGACCGTCTTGGTCTGGAAGAGATGCCGGAGCATCCGCAGGGTCGGATACCAGAGGCCGCCCCCGGGCTCCGGCGTGCCGGTGGCGGGGACCAGGGAGGGATCGAAGTAGTCGATGTCGAAGGTCAGATAGATTTTCTCAGGAAGCGCCGCGAGCATGGCCGGGAACAGCTCCTCCGCGCGGTCGAGCTGATGACCCCAGATCACCGGCAGCTTGCGCTCGCGGATGAGCTGCGACTCGGGGGTCGACAGCGAGCGGATGCCCACCGAGAGCGTCGGGATGCCCTCGTCCACGATCCGCTTCATGACGCTCGCGTGGCTGTAGGGCGTGCCCTCGAACTCCTCGCGCAGATCGAAATGGGCGTCGAACTGGACGACGCCGATCGTCTCATGAACCGCTTTCGTGGCGCGCACAGGCGCCTGCGACAGGCTATGCTCTCCGCCCAGGGTCACGAGGAACTTGCCGCGCTCCAGATGAACGAGCGCCTCGGCTTCGAGCTCGGCCATGGCTTCGGCCATGTCGTAGGCCTCGGGCAGGAACGGGGTGAGCGTGGTGATGCCCTGGGTGTAGGGCTCGGCACCCAGCTCCTCGTCGTAGAGCTCCATGCTCTGCGAGGCGCGGATGATCGCGGCCGGCCCCGCCGAGGTTCCCTTGCCATAGGATGTCGTGCGCTCGAACGGCACCGGCAGAACCGCGACGCGGCTGGTCGCGTAGTCGCTGGATTCGGGCTCCAGCAGGCCGAAGTTGTTGGGAAGCAGGGGCATGAAGCTCTCCTCTGTAGATAGGCCTGCTGCAGCGGACCGCGGCAGGTTGTAACAGGACGAACCGAGGGTGTCAAACGGAGGCGGACGGAGAGGATGAATCTCGACATTCCAGATCGGGTGCGGGAGCGCCTGCGGGCCGCCCGCCGAGTCGTGGTGCTTTCCGGCGCCGGCGTCTCCAAGGAGAGCGGTCTCGACACCTTCCGCGGTGCGGGAGGCCTCTGGGAGACCCAGCGTCCGGAGGAGCTGGCCACCCCTCAGGCGTTCCGGCGCGAGCCCGGCCGGGTCTGGCGCTGGTATGGCTGGCGTTGGGAAACCGCGACGAACGCGCAGCCGAATCCAGGCCACCTCGCCCTGGTGGAGTGGGAAGCCCTGTTTCCCGAGCTGCTCGTCGTGACCCAGAACGTCGACGGGCTTCACCGGCGGGCCGGCACCAGCCGGCTGCTGGAGGTCCACGGCACGATCCTCCAGGCCCGCTGCGAGCGGTGCGGCCGGACGCGCGACATGGGTGAAGCCCTGTCCGAATCGCGCGACGAGCCGCCCGTCTGCGCCTGCGGAGGCCGCTATCGTCCGGACGTGGTCTGGTTCGGCGAGACCCTCGACGAGGCGGTGCTCTCCCGCGCCTATGAGGAAGCCGCGTCCTGCGACCTGTTCGTCTCCGCGGGCACGTCGTCGACCGTCTACCCGGCGGCCGGCCTGATCGACGTCGCGCACCGGGCCGGCGCCTGTTTCATCGAGGTGAACCCGGAGCCCACGCCGTTCTCGGAGCTGGCCCACCTGCGGCTTGAGGCTCCGGCGGGCGAGGCGCTCCCCTGGCTCACGAAGGAGATCCGCGCTTGCCGGCGGCCGGACTGATCCGCGATCTTCCGGTGAGCGAGCGTCCGCGCGAGCGGCTGCTCAAGCAGGGGAGCGCGGCGCTTTCGGATGCCGAGCTGGTGGCGGTGCTTCTGCGCACCGGCGCCAAAGGCCTCTCGGTGATCCAGATGTCGACGGAGCTTCTCCAGGAGACCGACGGTCTCTCCGGTCTGGTATCGCTTCCGGCTCAGTCGCTGCGGCGGCACGGGCTCGGACCGGCCAAGGTTGCGAGTCTGCTGGCCGCGGTGGAAATCGCCGCGAGGGTGGCTCGCGAGCAGCTCAACGAGCGCGAGCCGTTGACCCGGCCGGCCGAGGTGGCGCGGTATCTCTACCTGCGGTTCTGGGCCCGGGACCAGGAGGTGGTCGGAGCGCTGTTCCTCGACTCCCGCAACCGCCTGCTCGGCGCCAGGGAGCTGTTCCGCGGCACGCTCAACCGCTCCGTGGCCGATCCCCGCGAGATCCTCAAGGAGTCGCTGGTGCGGGGGGCTGCCGCCCTGATTCTCTTCCACACGCACCCGAGCGGCGATCCCAGCCCCAGCGAGTCGGATCTTCTGTTCACCCGCAGACTGAAGGAGGCCGGGGAGATCGTGGGCGTGCGGCTCGCCGACCATCTGATCCTGGGAGCTCCGGGCCGTTGGGTCTCCCTTCAGCAGCGGGGGGCGTGCTAGCTCCTGGAATCCGTTCCGGGCGTGTTCCGGTTACAGCAGTGCGGCCCGCATCGGGCTGACCAGAGAAGACGGAGACGCAGCATGCAGGAATCGGAGATGAACCAGGGGCGCCTCGAGCTGGGGCTTGCCGGCGGAGGCAGTCTCCGCTGGGCCGTGGCGGATCTGACCGACGTGCTCCGGGAGGCGCGCGACCGGCGCGATCTCGGACCGGTGGCGTCCGCGGCGCTCGGCCGCTGCATGGCGGGCGCGGCGCTGCTGCACCGTCTCGCCACCAAGACCCCCGCCAAGCTGGTGCTGGACATCCGCGGCGACGGCCCTCTCCGCCAGGTGATGGCCGAGGTCGACGCCGAGGGCAACCTGCGCGGCATGGTCGGGGAGCCCCAGGCGGACGTGCCGCACTATCCGAACGGCAAGCTGGCCGTGGGCACGGCGGTGGGGAAGGGCTTTCTGCGCGTGCTGCGGGAGCACGCTCCCGGCGCCAGCTACCACAGTCAGGTCGAGCTGGTGAGCGGCGAGATCGGCGAGGATCTCGCCTTCTACCTCCAGCAGAGCGAGCAGATTTCGAGCGCCGTGCTGCTCGGCGTGCTCGCGAAGCCCGAGGGCATCGCCGCGGCCGGCGGCATGATCGTCGAGGTGCTTCCCGGCGCTTCCGACGAGGCCATCGCCCAGCTCCAGGACAACATCGGCCGCATCCAGGGGGTGAGTCATCTCCTGGAGCAGGGCGGCATCCCCGCGGTGGTGGAGACGGTCCTCTCGGGCCTGGACCGCCAGCTCAAGGAGGCCCGTCCCCTCCGGTACTACTGCCGGTGCAGCCGGGAGCGCCTGCTGAACCACCTGAGCCTGCTCTCCGCCGAGGACCGCGACTACCTGCGGAACGAGGACGGCGCCATCGAAGCCGACTGCGTGTTCTGCGGCGAGCAGCACCGGTTCCTGCCGGGCGAGCTGCTCCCCTCGTAAGCTACAATTCCCGTCGTACAAGCCCCGTCCTACAAGGAGACAATTGCTTTGATCTCGATCGACAAGTTTTTTGAAACCGAGCTGAAGGTGGCCACGGTCACCGCGGCCGAGCGTGTACCCAAGTCCGAGAAGCTCCTCAAGATCACGTTGGACGTGGGGGAGGAGTCCTCCCGGACCGTCGTCTCCGGCATCGCCCTCGCCTACCAGCCCGAGGATCTCGTCAACAAGCAGGTCATCCTGGTTGCCAACCTCCAGCCCGCGAAGCTGATGGGCATCGAGTCCCAGGGCATGATCCTGGCGGCCTCGCTCGACGGCAAGCCCGTCCTGCTCCATCCGGGCGTCGACGTTCCGAACGGCACGCTCGTCAAGTGAGCTTCGCCGGCCCCATCGATTCGCATTGCCACCTCCAGAGCCTCACGCCGGACGAGCGCGAGGAGGCGCTCGACCTGGCTCGCGAGAGAGGCGTCGTCGGCTTCCTCGTTCCGGCGATCCGGCTCGACGACGCCGAGGAGGTGCTCGCGCTCTGCCACCGGCATCCGGATGTCTGGTGCGCGCTCGGCATGCACCCGCACGACGCCGCCTCGTGGCAGCCGGGCGACCGCGAGCGGCTGCGTTCCCTGCTCGCCGACCCGAAGGCCGTGGCCGTGGGGGAGTGCGGGCTCGACTTCTTCTATGACCACTCTCCCCGCGATGTCCAGCACAGAGTGATGCGGGAACAGTGGGAGCTGGCCGTCGAGCTGGGGCTGCCGGTGGTGGTTCACAACCGCGACAGCAACGAGGAGATGCTGGCCGTGGTCCGGGAGGAGGGCTTCCGCGACCTGAAAGCGGACTTCCACTCGTTCGCGGGAGGGATGGAGATGGCCCGCGAGCTGGTCGACCGCGGTCACTATTTTGGGCTCTCCGGGATGATCACTTTCCCCAAGGCCGACAACGTGCGCGAGGTCATCCCGATCGTGCCGCGCGACCGCTGCCTGGTGGAGACGGACACGCCGTATCTGGCTCCGGCTCCCTACCGCGGCAAGCCCAACCGTCCCGCCTACGTGGTGGAGATCGCCGCGCGGCTCGCGCAGGAAACCGGCGAGACCGCCGAACAGGTCTGGCAGCGGACGGGCGAGACGTTTTTCCGGCTGTTCAGTCGAGCCGTGTTTTCGTAACACTTCAGCGACCTCGGGCGCCTGTCTCCTTGGGCCTGATCCAGGCTCGTGGACGGCAGCCGATCCTGACTGCCTGTCTCTTGCAAGGAGCACAGTCATGCCAGACGAGAAGGCCGAAGGCCTGCGCCCCCGGAAGATCCAGTCGCTCGACGACGCGGTAAACGTGTTCGCGGCGAACCGGATCCGGAAATTGGACCCCAAGAAGATCGTCGAGGCGTTGCGCAAGGAAGGCATCGAGAACATCGACCAGCTCGCTGGCGCCATCGTCGGCTCGGCCGGCTCGATCGCGGGGCTCGATGCCGAGGATCTCATCTGCTTCCCTTACTACGTCTTCCGCCGGCGGAACCCCCTTTTTGAGGACGACCTGCGCCGCGATCTCGAGCAGTTCGATCAGCTCGTCAAGCGGCAGATCGGCGGCTGACCCGTGATCCACGAGGCCGCCCTGCGAGAACCCGCCCTGTCCGCGAGCCTCCCGGGCGGCCTTGTCTTTCCGGACACGGAGGACCACGAGATCGAGGCGATCGCGGCAATGGTGGACCGGGCCCTGGGCTGGGTCGTCTCCCAGCTCGACGAGTTCGACCCGTTTCGCGACGGACGCCCGTTCGAGATCCGCCACGCCCAGAAGCTCGCGGAGCTGGCCACCATGATGCACGGCTACGTCGGGCTCACGGGAGACGCCGGGAGCCCGGAGATGCGCCGCATTTTCGACCTGGTGCGCTCCACCCGGCAGAGCCGTGAGCTCTGCGACCGGGTCCTGCGCGCGCCCGGCGAGCTCGTCCTCTATGCCATCCTCTACGTGGTGCTGCGCGCACGCGGCGAGGACGATCCCGCCCAAAGAGAGATTCTGCAGCGGGCCGTCGACGCGGGTCTGCTGGAGCAGAGCGAGCGCGTTGTGCACCGCCAGATGGACGTCAGTCTCCATCTGGAATGGGGCGCCTTCCGCCACGACTGGCCGAGCCTGGAGGAGCTGTGCGCGGCCTCGATCCTCGGCAAGAACCCGCGGCCACTGTTCCTCGACGAGAATGCCGTCTACGCCATCACTCACGTGATCATGTTCCTCTACGGCTTCGGCCTGCGGCGGACCGGAGCGGCGGCGAGCCTCGAAACCGAAGAGGTCCGCGACATGCTTTCGTCGCTCCTCGTCGCCTCCTGCCAGGAGCGGCACTGGGATCTCCTGGCCGAGTTGCTCCTGTGCTGGGACTGCATCGCCTTCGCGCCGACGCCCGTGTACGAGCGCGCCTGGCGGGCTCTGCTTGGAGCGCAGAAGGCGGACGGCGCCATGCCCGGCCCGGAGTCGGCGCTCGTCGAGGGGCAACCGGTGAACGGCTACTTTGCCCACCATTACCACACGACCCTCGTGTCGATCCTGGCGGGCGCGCTGCACCTCCAGCGCTCCCAAGCAGGGATCAAGACGCGCGTCGAGGCGCGGCCCGTCTCCGTCGCCCGCCGGACGCCGGACACCGTCGCGGCAGCTCGGCGGGCGCGACGGTGGCTGGAGGGGCTGCTGGACGGCATCCAAGCCCGCGCCGACGACAGGCCCGACGCCCTCTGCCGGATCCTGCTCGGCTGTTGGATCTGCGATTCGATGCTCGAGGAGGAGGCATCCGCGTTCCCGGCGACGGCCCGCCGTGTCGCCGAGCAACTGTCAGACCTGGAGGAGGAGGGGGCGGCGTTCGAGGAGATGCCGGTCGCGCTCGCGCTCCTCACGACGGCTCTCCACGCCCTCGGCCTGCAGCCCACGCCGGAGCCGGCCGACGATCATGGCACCCTGGAGCTCGCGCGGACCTTCCCGTTGGCCGCCGCCCGGCAGGAGGTCGAGGATCTCGCGTCACGCATCCACGCCTGGACCGGTTGCGGGACCTGTCCCGTGGTCCTGGAGCCCGCCGACGCCTGGATTCCGGAGATGCTGGCCGGCCTCGCCACGCACTGCCTGCGGCAGTACAACTTCCTGACCGCAGGCAAGCTCCTGCGTGCCATCCTCTACCTGGACGGCGGCGTGGTGGAGGAGCACCTGGGCTTCCTCTGCCTCCACCAGCGGCCGGAAGGAGCCTTCGGCTTCCTGGGGCCCGAGGAAGGAAAGCTGCCGGGCCTGGAGGCGGATTTGGACTTGTATCTGCCGGTGACCGTGAGCTGCCTGTGGGCGCTGGCGGAAGGCACCGGGTGGCGCCTGTACGACAGCCTGTCTGCCCCGGCTTGATTCACACCGGGTTTGGCACGTCGATGAACTCGACGGCGAGCCCGAACGTCTCTCCCAGATGCTCACCCAGGGCGCGGATGCCCAGCCTCTCCGTGGCGTAGTGCCCGGCGGAGAGGTAGTGGATCCGCGCCTCTCTCGCCATGTTCATCACCCACTCGCTCACCTCGCCGGTGATGTAGGCGTCCAGCCCGTCGGCGATGGCGGTATAGAGATCGCGTTGCGCGCCGCCGCTGATGATGCCCAGGGTGCGCACCGGATCGGGGCCCTCCAGAAAGGCGAGCGGCTCCTGCCCGTAGATCCGGCGGCAGCGCTCGACCATCTCGGCGGCGGAGACCGGCTCGGGGAAGCGGCCCTTGAAGCCGATCGGCAGGCCTTCGTGGAACCCGAACGGCTCCAGATCCACCAGGCCGAAGTCGCGGCCGGCCAGGGCGTTGTTGCCGAGCTCGGGATGACGGTCGAGAGGGAGATGATAGGAGAGCAGGCTCATCTCGCCGCGGATCAGCTCGGCGACCCGGCGGAACTGGACGCCGGTGAGCACGCGCGGCATTCCGTCCCAGAAGATCCCGTGATGGACGAGCACGGCGTCGGCCCCGGCCTCGCGGGCGCGGACGAACAGCTCGTGGCAGGCGGAGACCCCGGTGACGATCTTGCGGATTTCGTCCCGGCCTTCGACCTGGAGACCGTTCGGGCCGTAGTCGCGGCCTCGGGAGGCGTCCAGGAGTTGATCGAGGTAGACGACGAGCTCGGCGCGGTCGATCGTTCCGGTTGGGTGGCTCATGGAGCGGGAGCATAAAGGAAAAGGGCGGCCCGGAGGCCGCCCTTTTGAGCACGAAGCGGGTGGAGGAGGGCTTAGCGCCGTCCGCCGCCGCCGCCACCGCGCGGACCGCCACGGCCCCCGCGGTCGCCGCCACGTCCACCGCCGCCGCCGCGCGGACCGCCACGGCCTCCGCGGTCACCACCCCGGTCGCCTCCGCGATCCCCGCCCCGCTCACCACCGCCATCACTGGAAGTAGACATCTCCATCCCCTCGTACTGAGCGGGATCGTAGTCCGGAGCTTCCATGATGACGGCCTTGCGCGAGAGCCGCACGCGGCCCGTCTCGTCGATGGAGATGACCTTGACGGTCATCTCGTCGCCTTCCTTGACCAGGTCCGAAACCTCGCGGACGCGGTAGGGGGCGAGCTCGCTGATATGCACCAGGCCGTCCGTGCCCGGCATCAGCTCGACGAAGGCGCCGTACGCCTCCACCCGCCGGACCTGGCCGGTGTAGAGCTTGCCGATCTCGGGCACCTCGGTCAGACGCTCCACCATCTGGATGGCGCGCTTGGCCGCGGGCTCGTCCGGCGAGGCGATGATCACCCGGCCGTCATCCTCGATCTCGATCTGGCAGCCCGTCTCCTCGATGATGGAGCGGATCGTCTTGCCACCGGGTCCGATGACGTCGCGGATCTTCTCCTTCGGGATCTGGAGCGTGTACAGCCGGGGCGCGAACTGCGAGATGTCCACCCGGGGCTGGGGAATCGAGCTCTCCATGAGTCCCAGGATGTGCATCCGGCCGGCCTTGGCCTGCTCCAGAGCCTTCTCCATGATCTCGCGGGTCACGCCCGTGATCTTGATGTCCATCTGGAGAGCGGTGATGCCCTCGCGGGTGCCGGCGACCTTGAAGTCCATGTCGCCGTAGTGGTCTTCCTGGCCGGCGATGTCGGTCATGACCGCGAAGTTGTCCTCACCCTTGATGAGGCCCATGGCCACGCCGGCGACGGGCGCCAGCAGCGGCACGCCCGCGTCGAACAGGGCGAGAGAGGCGCCGCACACCGTGGCCATGGACGAGGAGCCGTTCGACTCCAGGATGTCCGAGACCACGCGGATCGTGTACGGGAACTCGTCCTCGTGCGGCAGCACCGGCATCAGAGCCCGGCGGGCGAGAACGCCGTGGCCGATCTCGCGGCGGCCGGGGCCGCGCAGGAACTTCACTTCGCCGACCGAAAAGGGCGGGAAGTTGTAATGGAGCATGAACTTCTGGATGCTCTCGCCCTCGTACTCCTCGATCACCTGGGCGTCGCGGCTGGTGCCGAGGGTCGCCGTGACCAGACCCTGGGTCTCGCCGCGGGTGAACAGGGCCGAGCCGTGGGTGCGGGGGAGGATGCCGACCTCGATGTCGATCGCGCGGATCTCGTCCAGGCTCCGGCTGTCGAAGCGGGTGCGCTCGTTGAGCACCACCTCGCGGAGAAGCTCCTCTTCCAGGCGGCTGATGACCTTGCCGATCTTCTTGCGCTTGTCCGCTTCCTCGGAAGGAACCGCGTCGAGGTACGGCTTGGTCACGGCCTTGACCGCGTCCTTGCGCTCGAACTTCTTCTTGGTGAACAGCGCCGCCTTGAGCTGCGCGGAGATGTCTCCCTTGACCTGCTCGTAGAGCGACTCGGGGTAGGCCTCGACGGGGCTCCAGCTCGGCTTCTGCTTGGTCCCCTCGCGATAGAGGGCATGCTGGGCGCGGATGATCTTCTGGATCTCCAGATGCGCCTGGAAGATGCACTCGAGGATCTGCTCCTCGGACAGCTGGTTGGCCCCGGCCTCCACCATGGCCACCGCCTCCTCCGTGCCCGCGACCACGAGGTCGAGGTCGGAGACGTCGCGCTGGCTGTTCGTCGGGTTGATGATGATCTCGCCGTCGATCAAGCCGACGCGCACCGCGCCGATGGGGTGGTAGAAGGGGATGTTCGACAGCACCAGGGCCGTCGACGCGCCGTTGATCGCGAGGATGTCCGGATCGTTCTCACCATCGGCCGACAGGCAGAAGGCGATGATCTGGGTCTCGGCAAAGTAACCTTCGGGGAACAGGGGGCGCAGGGGACGGTCGATCAGGCGGGAGGTGATGACCTCCTTCTCCGTGGGACGCCCTTCACGCTTGAAGAAGCCCCCGGGGATCTTGCCGGCCGCTGCCGTGTACTCCCGGTAGTCGACGGTGAGCGGCAGGAAGTCGCGCTCGATCCCGCCCCTGTCATCCATGCAGGCGGTGGCCAGGACGATCGTGTCGCCCAGGCGGACCGTGCAGGAGCCGTCGGCCTGCTTGGCCAGGTGGCCGGTCTCCAGGATGAGGGTGCTCCCTCCGATCTCGATCTCTTTGCTCTGCTTCATGAGTTTTCTTCGTCTCTTTCTCTTTTGTTTGCCTACGGACGTCGGCGGGTCAACCTGGGACCGGCGGACGTGGCCCGGACGGGCGGATGGAGGGCGGCCCCGAAGCCTCCCTTGAGGGGCAGAGCTCGGGACCGGCCTGGATCGGCGGAGCCTCGCTACTTGCGGAGGCCGAGGCGCTCAATGGTGGCGCGGTAACGGTCGAGATCCTGCCGCTTGAGATAGTCGAGCAGGCGACGACGGCGTCCCACGAGCTTGAGCAGACCACGACGGCCGTGGTGATCTTTCGTGTGGGTCTTGAAGTGATCGGTGAGCTCGATGATCCGGTTGGTCAACAGAGCCACCTGGACCTCGGGCGAGCCGGTGTCCTGATCGTGGGTCCGGTACTGCTGAATGATCTGTTCCTTGACTAGCACGGTTTGCGCCAAAGCAAACTCCTCCTTACGCTTCGATTCCGGCCCGGGATTGTAGCATGGTTGTCCGGCCGGCTGACGTTTTTGAACTTGACCTTATCGAAACACGACCCGTGGCTGGACGATCCCGACCCCGGCGCTGCCGATCCTCTCCACGACGGTGCCCACGGCGATCAGCTCCCGCCGCCGGTTCACCAGCTTCACCCAGTCCCCTTCCTCTCCCAGGATCTCGCGCACCAGCACGGTCTGGCCGTGGCTGATGCGGGTCTCCTGCTGCGGATCCGCAGTCACCTCGCCGAAGGGGAGGGGAATCTGGTCAAACGGAATCCAGGCCGCTCCCGCGCCCTCGCCGGCTTTCACCAGCTCTTCCAGGGCGCCGAAGGTGATGGCCTGCTCGACCTTGAAGCCGCCGATGCAGGTACGCCGCAACGCCGCGAGGTGCCCGCCGACGCCCAGCGCCGCGCCCAAGTCGTGCGCCAGGCCGCGCGCGTAGGTGCCCGACGAGCAGCCGAGCCGGAACCGGAGGCGCCCGTCGGTGATGCCGCCTTCAACACTGCCTTCAACACTGCCTTCCAACAGGCTGAACTCGTAGACGGTGACCTCCTTGGGCTCGTCCGGAACCTCCTCGCCCTTGCGCGCCAGCTCGTAGTACTTCATCCCCTGGACCTTCTTGGCGGAGTAGGCGGGGGGGCGCTGCTCGATGGTGCCCTCGAACTTCTTCATGGCCTCGGCCACGATCTCGGACGTCAGGGCGGCCACCGCCTCGGCGGGCGCCTCGCCGGTCACCTTGCCCGAGGCGTCGTAGGTGTCGGTGGAGGAGCCCAGCTGGACCACGCCTTCGTACACCTTCGGCGCCTTGATCAGGAACCGGGTCAGGCGGGTGCCCGTGCCGAGCGTCAGGAGCAGGAGCCCCGTCGCGTCCGGATCGAGCGTGCCGCAATGGCCGATCTTCTTCTGCCTGAGGACTCGCCGAACCCGCTGCACCACGTCGTGCGACGTGAGCCCGGGCTCCTTGTCGACCAGGAGCAGCCCGTCTTTCATGTCCGGCATTCCCGGCATCTCCGGCGTCTCCGGCATCAGGCGCTCTCCGGGACCTCGGCGGCCGCGAGCGCTCCCGCCAGGGCTTCGACCACCGTCTCGCGGGCCGCTTCGCCGTCGCCTTCGAGCACGAAGCCCGCGGCGTTGCGATGGCCGCCGCCGCCATGGCTGCGGGCGACCTTCTCGACGTCGACCTCGCCGCGGCTGCGCAGCGACACCTTGTGCGTGCCGTCGTCGCGCTGGCGGATCAGCGCCACGGCGTCGACCCCGGCGATCGAGCGCGTGTAGTCGATCAAGCCCTCGGAGTCGCCCGGCGCCGCGCCCACGCGCTCGAACATGTCGGGCGTGAGCCGGGACGTGGCGATGCGGCCGTTCTCGTGGATCTTCAGGGTCTGGAGCATCTCGCCGACCAGGCGGACGACCGCGAGCGGCTGGCTCTCGTAGAGCCACTTCGAGACCTGCTCGGGGCTGGCGCCTTCGCGCACCAGGGCGGCGGCGGCCTCGAAGGCCGCGGGCGTGGAGTTGGAGAAGCGGAAGCCGCCGGTGTCCGTGACCAGGGTCAGGTACAGGCAGCTCGCGGTCTCCGGGTCCAGCGCCAGCTTGAGCGTCTGCGCCATGCGGTAGACCATCTCGCCGACGGCGGGCGCCGCGGAGTCCACCCAGTTGACCGCTCCATAGAGCTGGTTGCCGAGGTGGTGGTCGATGTTGATCACCGGACGAGCCGGGAGATGCTGCTCGATGCCGGTGCGGTCCGGGCTCGGGCACTCCAGCACGATGATCGCGTCGAACATGTCGGGGAAGCCGGCCGGCGGCTCCTCGCCCGTATGGATGCGCTCGCTCCCGGGGAGCTGGTGATAGACCGTCGGCGTGGTGTCGCGGTTCCAGACCACGGCCCCCTTGCCCATGCGGCGGAGGAGACGGGCGAGGCCCAGCTCCGAGCCGATCGCGTCGCCGTCGGGGTTGATGTGGCTGGTCAACAGGAACCGGTTACCCTGCCGAATCTTCTTCAGCAGGTCTTCAGGAGCTTTCATCCCGCCCATGTAGACTCTCCAAGAGGTCTGAGATCTTCTGGCTGTGCTCGGCGCCCCGGTCGAGCTCGAAAACGAGCTCAGGGGTCGTGCGCGTGCGGAGCCGATGAGACAGCTCCGTGCGCAGGAACCCCCGGGCGTGCCGCAGGGCTTCGACGGCTTCCTCGCGCTGTGCATCGTCGCCCAGCGCCGACACGCGCACCGTGGCGCGCCGCAAGTCGGAGGTGACATCCACCCCCGTCAGGCTGACGAGCCTGATCCGAGGGTCCTTGATCTCCCGCAGGATGAGCTCCGAAAGCTCGATCCGCACGAGATCCGAGACTCGGTCGGTGCGCCGGCTCATTCCCCCATCTCCATGCTCTCCAGGATCTGGGGATCCCAACGGCTCAGGAACGCCTCGGGGAGCGACTCCACCAAGGTGTGCACCTCTTCCATCAATTTGTCCATCTCGGCCTCGCCGTTCGTGACCACGGCCATCGAGATCTCCGCCCGCTGATGCAGGTCATGAAAACCGGTCTCCGCAATGGAGACCCGGAACCGCTGATGGATTCGATCCACCAGCGACTTCACGATCCGCCGCTTGTCTTTCAGACTGCGGCTGGCTGGGATGTGCAGCTCAAAGCTGGAGATCCCGACGGTCATCGGCATGGACGGCTTCTCTCTGACGGGGTGGGACACACCCCGTGCTTGGGAAAACAGGAGGGAAGGCGGCTCTCTTCCCCCCGGGTCGCTTAGAGAACGGGAGCCACCTCTTCGCGCATGTAGGCCTCGATGAAATCGCCCGGCTTGAGATCCTGGTAGCGCTCGAGACCGATGCCGCAGTCGAAGCCCGTGCGGACCTCGGAGGCGTCGTCCTTGAAGCGGCGCAGCGAGGCGATCTTGCCCTCGTAGACGACGCGGTTGTCGCGCACCAGGCGGACCATGTCGTTGCGGCGGATGGCTCCGTCGATGACGTGGCAGCCCGCGATGGTGCCGATCTTCGGCACCTTGAAGGTGTCGCGGACCTCGGCCCGGCCGGACGAAACCTCGCGGAACGTGGGGTCCAGCAGGCCGGTCATGGCCTTTTTCAGCTCGTCGATCAGCTCGTAGATGACGGTGTGCAGGCGGATGTCGACTTCTTCCTTCTCGGCGAGCTCCACCGCGCTACGCTCGGGCCGCACGTTGAAGCCGATGATGATCGCCTTGGAGGCCGAAGCGAGCAGCACGTCGTTGGTCGTGATGGCGCCGATGCCCGCGTGGAGCACCTGCACCTTGACCTTGCCCGTGCTCTCCTTGGACAGCGCGTCGCGCAGCACTTCGAGCGAGCCCTGCACGTCGGCCTTGACCACCACCGCCAGCTCCTTGACCTCACCCTCCTGGATGCGGTTGAAGAGCTGCTCCAGGGAGAGACGGCCGTGAGCCGGGGCGAGATCCTTGCGCCGCTGCTCGAGCTGCCGGAACTCGGCGATGCCGCGCGCCTTGGACTCGTCCTCGACCACCTGCAGAAGGTCGCCGGCGTCGGGCAGGTCGTTGAAGCCGGTGACTTCCACCGGAGTGGAGGGGCCGGCCTGCGTCGACCGCTTGCCGGTGTCGTCGTTCATCGAGCGCACGCGGCCCCAGGTGGCGCCGGAGACGAACAGGTCGCCCACCTTGAGCGTGCCGTTCTGCACCAGCACCGTGGCCACGATGCCGCGGCCGACTTCCTTGCGGGCTTCGAGCACGGCTCCCTGGGCCTGGATCTCCGGGTTCGACCGCAGCTCGAGGATGTCGGCGGTGAGGAGGAGCATCTCCAGCAGGTTGGGAATGCCGTCGCCCTTGAGCGCGGACACCGGCACCATGACCGTGTCGCCGCCCCAGTCTTCCGGCATCAGGCCGCGGTCGGACAGCTCGCGCTTGACCCGGTCGAGGTTGGCGTTGGGCTTGTCGATCTTGTTGATCGCCACCACCAGCGGCACCTTGGCCGCCTTGGCGTGGTCGATCGCCTCGATCGTCTGCGGCATGACGCCGTCGTCCGCCGCCACCACCAGCACCACGATGTCGGTCACCTTGGCGCCGCGGGCACGCATCATGGTGAAGGCTTCGTGGCCCGGAGTGTCGAGGAAGACCACGTTCCGGCCGTTCACCTCGACGTGATAGGCGCCGATGTGCTGCGTGATGCCGCCGTGCTCGGCCTCGGTGAGGCGCGAGGTGCGGATCCGGTCGAGCAGGGAGGTCTTGCCGTGGTCGACGTGACCCATGATCGTGACCACGGGAGCGCGCGACACGCGGCCGGTCTGCGGCGGCTGCTCGCCGACGCCGACCTCCTTCTGCTGCTGTTGCTGTTCCTCGCGGAGCTGAACCTCCTCCTCGAACGAGACCACCATGGCCTCGACCCCGAGGTCGGCGGCGAGCTTCGTCGCCAGGTCCGCGTCAAGCACCTGGTTGATGTTCGCCAGGATGCCGCGGTTGAACAGCGCCTTCATGAGGTCGTGCGCCTTGACGCCGAGCTTCTCCGCGAACTCGCGGACGGTCATGCCCTCGGAGATCATCACCGTGCCCTCGGGCGCGGCCTTCTTGAACGTCAGGAGCTTGCCTCCATCTTCCTCACCCTTGCGGGCCGCACGGCGCCGGCGCCGGCCGGCGCTCGCCGCGCTCAGCTCGTCGTCGCCGCCCTCCAGGTCTTCCAGCGTGCCCTTGAAGCCGGTGAGGTCTTCCTGCGTCTCGAAAGGACGGGGACCGGCCTTCTTGACCAGCTTCTTCTTCCGCTTGTCGCGCTCCTCGGCCTCGCGGCGCCGGGCTTCGTCCGACGACATCGACGGGCCCATCGGCCGGCCTCCCGGAGGGGAGGACGGACCGAACGAGGGACGGCTCGGCGGCCCGCTGGGACGGCCCTGGCCTCCAGGACCACCACCCGGTGCGCCGGAGCCTCCCGGACGTCCGGGAGCCTGGCCGCCGCCGGGCCGATACGGCTGACCCTGGCCCGGGCCTTGACCCTGGCCCGGACTCGGACGGTACGGCGAGTTGCCGCCGCCCGGTCCGCCACCGGGACGGGGGGAAGTCGGGCCTCCGTCGCGCCGCGGCGGACCGCCGGGGCGCTGGGGGGGCTGATACGGCTGGCCGGCAGGCGGCCTCGAAATGATCGTGGCTCCGGTGCGCACCGGCGGAGTGGGCGCGACCGGCGGCGGGGGAGCGGCGACCACGGGTGCCGCGGGTGGAGCCGTGGTGATTTCCGGCCTCTCCGGGGCGGCTTCCGTACCCGGCTGCGTCTCCTCGGCATTGGAGGCATGGGCGACGGCCCCCGCGCTGGCCGCGCTGGCCGCGCTGGCGGCGATGGCTGCGTTCGCCTCCATGGCGGCAGCCGCAACGGCCATGGCGTCTTCGCGGCTCGTATCGCCGGCGGCCATCAGGGCGGCGTGCAGATCGGCGTCGCCCTGGCTCATTACATGCGGGGCCCGTTCGGTCACCGGCATGTTCTGGATGCGCGGCTCGACCTTCTGGATCAGCGTGCGCGGACGCTGAGGCCTCAGAGGGTTCGCCAGCGGCCGGCGGGCCGGCACGGGCGCGGGCGCCGGACCGGTACGCCGGACCGGTACGCCGGCGGGCGGAGCCGCGGCTTCGTCGCGGAGGATCACCTCGCGAGGGTGGGGCATCTTCTTGCCCTGCAGGATCGCCTGGACGATGTCGGTGTCAATGCTGGCGTCATCGCCCTCGACACGGACGCCGATGGACTTCAACTTGAAGACGAGATCTTGATTGGAGATCCCCATCATCGTCGCGAGATCCTGGACTCGAATCTTTCCCATATATCTCCTCAGAGCTCCTGACGTATGCCCGGCACCCGGCTTCGAGGGGCCGCCTTACTCCTCGTTGGGCTCATCGCCCCCGGCCTGCTCCGCGTCCTCGCCAGCCTTTTTATCGGCGCGCTGCTGCTCGCTCTCCTGGAAGGCCCGGCTGAGAGCCGCCATGAAGTCCTCGTCTCCCATCGACGTGGCCGGCTTCGTGGGCGTCCGGAAGAGCGCCCCGATCTCGGCGCCGGTGCGCTCGTCGCGCTCCCGGACCCGCTCGACGGACCACTCGATCAGCGAGTCCGCAAGCTCGTCGTCCATCCCCTCGACCGCCATCAGGGCCTCGCGGTCCTCCTCGCCGGCCTGCGCCAGCGACTCGGCGTCGTCGAAGCCGGAATCGTGGAGCAGCTCGGCCAGCTCGGGCGTCACGCCCGGCGCGAGCGCCAGGCTGAGCTCGCCGAAATCGGCCGCGCCACCGCCGAGAGCGCTCTGAAGCATCCGGGCCAGCGCGTCCGCGACCTCGTCCTTGACGTCGCTCTCGCTCTTGATGTCGATCCGGCAGCCGATCAGCTCGGACGCCAGGCGCACGTTCTGGCCGCGCTTGCCGATGGCGAGCGAGAGCTGCTCGTCTTCCACGATCACGTCGAGGTGCGCCACGTCGGCCGTGTGCGTCACCGACACGCGGGTGATCTTGGCCGGGGCGAGAGCGCTCTGGGCGAACGTCACCAGATCCTCGCTGTACTCGATGATGTCGATCTTTTCGCCGCGCAGCTCGCGGATGATCGACTGCACGCGCGATCCCTTCATGCCGACGCAGGCGCCGACCGGATCGACGTCGCGCTCGCGGCTGTACACCGCCACCTTGGCGCGCTCGCCGGGTGCGCGGACGGCATTCTTGATGACCACCGTGCCGTCGTAGATCTCCGGCACCTCGGTCTCGAAAAGCTTGACCAGCAGCCGCGGATCGGTGCGCGAGAGCACGATCTGCGGTCCCTTGGGGAGCTTGTGGACGTCCACGATCACGGCGCGGATGCGCTCGCCCTGGCTGTAGCGCTCGTGGCGGGCCTGCTCGGAGCGGGGCACCACGGCTTCCGTGCGGCCGAGGTCGATGATGATGTCGCCGCGCTCGAAGCGCTTGACCGTGCCGTTGAGCACCTCGCCCATGCGGTCGATGAACTCGTTGTAGACGTTCTCGCGCTCGGCCTCGCGTACCCGCTGGTAGAGCACCTGCTTGGCCGACTGCGCGGCGATCCGGCCCAATCCCTCGGTGGAGATGGGGAGCAGGATCTCGTCGCCGATCTCGGCATCGGGCTTGTTGTCGCGGGCCTCGTCGAGGGACCACTCGGCGAGCGGATCCTCGACCGTCTCCACGACCTTCTTCACGATGAAGGCCTCGAACTTGCCGGACTCGCGGTCGAGACGGGCGCGGACGGGCTCCTTGATCCGGTGCTGCTTCTTCGCCGCGGACGCCATGGCGTCCTCCAGGGCGAGGATCCACCGGTCGAGATCGATGTCCTTCTCCCGCGCGACCTGGCGCAGGATCTCGTTGAAGTTGATTTCCGCCGTCTGTGCCTGTGGCATGGCTTCTTCCTATCTGTCTGACTGAGCTGAACTAGAGCTCGATCTCGAGCCGAGCGGTCCGGACGTCCTTCCATCGGACCTCGGTGCGCTCGCCGCTGTTGTCATCGACCAGGACCACCCGGGCCTCGTCGTCCGGACCGTCTTCGCTTCGTTCCAATCCTTGGAGGCGTCCGATGACGGTCTTCCTGGCACCGGCCGGATCCGTGAAGGCGACTCGGGCGAGATTCCCCGAGAAGCGTTCGACGTCCGCGGTCTTGTAGAGCTGCCGGTCGAGCCCGGGGGAGGAGACCTCCAGAACGTAGCGGCTCTTGCCGAAATCGGCGACGTCGAGGTAGGCCGAAGCCTGCTTCGCGATCAGCTCGCAATCGGCCAGATTGACCCCCCCGTCCGCCTTGTCGAGGATCAATCGCAGCACACCGCCCTTGAGCTCGACGTGGACCAGCTCGCAGCCGGAGGCTGCGGCGATCTGCTCGAGCTCAGGGCGCAGCTCGGAGATGCGGCTGGCCTTCGGGGTCATCGTGCTCGTCCGTCCGTCCTTTCGTTCTGCGTCCGTCGTTTCCAGAGCCTGGCGCCAACAAAAAAAGTGGGCAAGATGCCCACTCCTTACCGACCGTTTCCAGTCAGGGCAAGCTGGCCGTTGGGGATTATAGGCCAGCGGTCGCGTTGCGGCAAGTTGCGGCGGACGAATGCCCTATCCGGGATGAATCCGGTTAGGAAAGCCGGGAAAGGCCGCCAGGATGCTCAACCGCCGGGAGGGCTCCGGCATTCCCGGACGCGTCCAGGCGCATCTTAGCAGGAATCCCGGTCCGAGGCGCGTCAGGGAGCCGGCGAGTTCCCCGCCGGTTGGAAGACCTGCCGGCCGGGCAGGCTGATTGCAACAAGCGCTGCTTATGCCCGCCGAGGTCCAGGACTACTACCACCGCATTCTTCCTTTCTATGACGCCGAGCTGAGCGGCCGGGGCGACGAGGACTTCTGGGTCCGCGTGGCCGGCGAGCCGGCTGGATGCCGGGTCCTGGAGCTCGGCGCGGGTACGGGCCGGGCCACGGAGCTCCTTGCCCGGAAGGCCGGTCTCGTGGTCGCTTCCGAGCTCAGCCCCGAGATGCTCGCCGAGGCTCATCGCAAGCTGGGCGAGCTCCCGAACGTTCAGTTCCTGGCCGCCGACATGCGCAAGCTGACCCTCCAGGAACGGTTCGACCTGGTCGCCGCCGTGAACGATCCCTTCGTACATCTCACAGACGACGACGACCGCGACCGCGCCGTTCGGGTCGCCGCCGAGCATCTCGCTCCGGGTGGGCGCTTCATCCTGGACGCGGCATGGTTTCCTCCGCGGGACCGTGAGGCGGCTGAGGACGGCCTCGTCCGCGAGAAGGAGACGGAGGACGGCAGCCTCGTGGTGCGGCAGACCTGGAACTGCGACGCCGGGACCCGCCTCTGCACCACCCGCTTCGAGTACCTCCAGGACGGCGAGCTCGTGGGAGAGGCCTCCTTTCCCGGCCGTCTCTGGTCGGTCGACGAGTTGGAGACCCGGGCGCAGTCGGCGAGCCTCCGGGTCTCCTGCCTGTGGGGAGACTACGACCTCCGGCCCTGGAAGCGCGGCACGTCACCGCGGCTCATCGCCGAGCTGAGACCTCTTTGAGCTGTCAGACGCTCCGGAGCCGAAGCCTTGGCATGAGTGCGAACACCACCAGCATGATGAGGTAGACAGAGCCGGATACCTTGTCCCGGCTAGCGACAAACTCGCCGAGGGTCTGGCTTTGAAGGATGACAGCAAGGCCCAACTCGGCGCAGACCGAAAGAGCGAATGCAAGGAACCCGACCATCAAGGATCTTCCCCGGTAGCGAACCTCAGGGAAGCGCCGCAGAACATACCCCGCAGCGAAGAAGATCACGCCCGCCATGATGGGCATTTCGGCAAGCTCCGCCCAGCGTTCTCCGATGCGGGGAACGAGGATTGGAACCCGGAACATGCCGAGCAAAAAGCCGGTGCCAAGCACGAATGCGAAGTACACGAGCCCAGCGAGGATGATTCTTGACGCAGCCGGAGCCGTCGGCGCCGGCCTGCCGGTGATCGTCTCGGACGAAGAGACAGGCCGCACCGTCTCAGTCAGTGGGGTGCGTCCCATATAGGCCTCTGATGGTTGTGCTCAGATCCACGAATTGGCTATCCTTCCCTCCTCTACAGAGGAGCATAACCCCCGGACATCGCCTGCCCGCGGCCCCCCAAATAGGCCGCCCAGCAGGCCTGATCCTACACGCGGGATCGCCAAAGCCGACCAATCGTCTTCTCGTTCAGGCCTTGCGGGCTCAGCTTCAGGGGGGATGACGAACCCCCGAACAAGCCCGATCGGGTTCACGAAGAAGCCGTAAAAACGGGTGAGCGGTTTTAAAAAGTCGGGGAGGTCTAGCCCATCACGAAGGCACCCGCGGTCCTCGGAGCCGCGCGCAAACCTGGCTGTCCTCTGCGCACACCTCCGGCCGCTTCCGCACCCTCCCCGGCATGCGGACCTCCTGGGTCGGGAGGACGGTGGCCTTGGACACGGCAGCCGTCATCCCTCCAAGTTTTCAAAGAACCTCTCGCCGGCTGCGCTCCGGGACGCTTCAGCGTCTCGCGCAACCTCGTTTGCCGCTGCCGCAACCTCGTTTGCCGCAGCGGCAACCTTGTTTGCCGCGCGTGCAACCACGAATTCGCAGCGGCAACCTCGTGAGCGGCAGCGGCGAACGAGGTTGCCTGCCCCGCAAACGAGGTCTCAGCCGCCGCAAACGGGATTGCCGCTGCCGCAAACGCGGTTTCCTGAGCGGCAACCGGGCTTTCGTTGCCGCAAACGAGGTTGCGGCAGCGGCAAACGAGGTTGCGGCGGAAGAAACCGCGGTAAATACAGCGAAATCAGCCGTCGGCGGCGGCTACGATACCCGGAAGCTGGAAGTGTCAAGAGGGGAAATACGGTTTCTCTACCTGGTGGGGACGAAAGAAGCGATGGCGTCCAGGATTTGGACATTTTGGCACTTGACGGACCCGGGAGGTCGTGTAGAGTGCATCTCGCCGGGCGGAGAAGGAATTCCGGACGGCTTGTTCCTTGACAATTTGGAGGGACGGCGGCTGCCGAGTCCAAGGCCCCCGCCGTCCCGGCCCCGCAAGGGGCGCTTCCTGCGTGTAGGATTCCTGTGAACCAGGAAGGAGAATCCATGAGAGCCATCGACCGCATCACCCTCGATCCTGGTGTCATGGGAGGCAAGCCTTGCATTCGGGGGATGAGGGTCACCGTAGGGACCATCCTCGGTCTCCTGGCGTCCGGCCATTCCGAGGATGAGATCTTGAAGGACTACCCGTATCTGGAGAGAGAGGATCTTCGAGCCGCCTTGAGCTATGCGACGTGGCGCGTCGAAGAGATCGAGGTGCCTCTGGAGCGTGTGGCGAGTGCATGAAGATTCTGATCGACATGAACCTCACTCCTCAATGGGAAGAGACCTTCGCGCAACACGGCATCAAGGCGACGCATTGGTCGAAGATCGGTCCAGCCAGCGCTCCAGATCGGGAGATCATGGCCTGGGCAGTACTGCCCTCCGCTGGGCGTCCGTTCCAGGAGCAAAATTGCTGAAAATGCGTAGACCCGTGGAAAGACCTCTCCTTGCGCTGCTCCTGATCTATGGAGTGGCGAGCCTCCTGCATTTCATCCACAACGCTGAGCTGATCGCCGACTATCCCAATCTGCCGGCTTCGTGGTCCCGCTCGGATGTGTATCTGGCCTGGGGCGGACTGACCGCGGTCGGGGCCGTCGGCTGGCTGCTTCTGAGCCGGGGATACCGGATCGCGGGCCTGCTCTTCGTGTGCGTCTACGCCGCGCTCGGGATCGACAGCCTTGGCCATTACGTGCTGGCTCCGATGTCGGCGCACACGGCCATGATGAACGTGACGATCCTGCTGGAGGTGACGGCCGCAATGCTGGTCCTCCTCGAGGCGGTGAGGTTGATGGTGCGGCGGCTGCGGCGGGAGCCCGCGCGGGCCGCTCTGGGATAAGCTCCCGCGCACCATGAAGAACGAATCCACACCTCAGACTGTCTGCATCACCGGCGGAGCCGGCTTCATCGGATCCCATCTCGCTGACGCGTTTCTCTCCCGGGGCGACCGCGTCCTGATTCTGGACGACCTCTCCGGCGGAAAGCGGGAGAACGTCCCCGTTGGCGCAGAGCTTCACGTCCACGACATCCGGTCTCCCGAGGCGTCGACGCTGGTGCGGGACGGCGGCATCGACCTGCTGGTTCACCACGCGGCCCAGATGGATGTGCGGCGGTCGGTCGAGAATCCGGCCTTCGACGCGGAGGTCAACATCCTGGGTGGGCTGAACCTCCTCGAAGCCGCCCGCCGAGGGGGTGTCCGACAGGTTCTCTTCGCTTCAACCGGCGGCGCCATCTACGGCGAGCAGGATTTCTTCCCGGCGGACGAACAGCACCCGGCGCGGCCGGTGTCGCCCTACGGGGTGTCCAAGCTCTCGTTCGAGCGGTACCTCTTCTATTTCCACGTGGCCTACGGGCTCGACGTCACCTGCCTGCGCTACGCGAACGTCTACGGCGAGCGCCAGAACCCGCACGGCGAGGCCGGCGTGGTGGCGATCTTCCTCAACCGCCTGCTGGCCGGCGGGGCTCCGAGGATCAACGGCGAGGGGCTCCAGACGCGGGACTACGTCCACGTTTCCGACGTGGTGCGGGCCAACCTCCTGGCGTCGGGCCGGCCGGGTTTCCACGTGTATAACGTAGGGACTGGTGTCGAGACGTCGGTAGTTACGCTCTATCAGGAGCTGGCGCGGGCGGTAGGGAGCGGTCTGGAAGCCGAGCACGGCCCGGCCAAGCCGGGCGAGCAGCAGCGGTCGGTCGTGGATGCGGGGCTGATCCGCTCGGAGCTCGGTTGGCCCGAGCCCCTGGCCTTGCGCCAGGGGCTGGAGCGCACCGCCGCCTGGTTCCGCGAGCGCGCCGGGTAGGAGCGTTCGGCGGGCTCAGACGGTGAACGGACCCTGCTTGCCGGGGTCGGGTTCCGGAGCGGGCATGATCGCCGATGGTTTCGTCACCGGAGGATTGGTGGGGGGCATGGGCATCGGCTGGACCGGATTGCGCTTCCGGGACACCTTCTGGGGGGGCTTTGCGCGTTTCACAACCTTGAGAATCTTTTGATTCGCCTGTGGTGCCATGACATCCCTCCTTGAGCTTGGGCGGTTCAGGGTGCTGAGTTGTTTCGTCCTGCCTGCTCGTTCGGTCAAGTAGACGATCTTGAAGCCCTGATCCCCTCACCGGTCGGGTCAAACTCGGCTTGATGAGTTTCGCCGCTTCAGGATCAGGACGACGGCCGTGAGGAGGGTGACGGCGCCGACCAGCGAGACGAGCATGCGGGGCGCGGCCTTCCTGCCCTCGGGAAAGGGCACCTGGCTGCCGTCTCCAAGAACGACAACCCCGGCCCAGGCGGCGGCCGGAGCCCCGTCGTCAATGAGGTCGCGCTGGGCGGCCTTGAGCGCGGCGGCCACGCTCTCTCCCCGGGCGAGGTGGGCGTAGAACCGGTCGAAGAGAGCGAGGCCCTCGTCGTCCCGCACGCGCCAGAGGCTCGCCACCACCGGATTGGCCCCGGCGACGAAGAACGACCTTGCCAGCCCCATCACCCCCTCGCCGCGGAGGATCTCTCCCGCGCCGCTCTCGCAGGTCGAGAGCACCACCATCTTCCCCCTCAGGTGGCCGAGCTCGGCGATCTCGTGGGGGTGCAGCTGGCCGTCCTGTTTCAGGTCTCCGGCGGCCAGGTAGATGAAGGAGCGCTCGGGCCGGGCGCTGTCCGCCACCGAATGGGTGGCGAAGTGGCCGATCCGGAAGCCGTCCAGGCCGGTGGCTTTGAGATGAGCCTCGGACGCTTCCGCTCCGGTGAGCAGGAGACTGCCGCGGCCGAGGTGTCGGAGCACGGACTCGCCTTCCCGCTTTGACCCGGGGAGGGGTCCCAGGCTTGCCGGATCGACGAACGCTCCGCCGCGCTCGGCGGAAGCCCCGGAGCCGGCGGGCGGCGGATCCGCGAACACGAGGGCGAGCTTCTCGGCGGCCGAGGGCGTTTGGCCGCGAAACCGCAGCCAGAGGGTCGCGGAGGGGACGAGGGAGATTTGATAGATCGCTCCGAGCGGCTCGCCGTCTTCGGGCCGGAGCAAGGCGAACGGGAGCCGGTGCAGCGAGTCGTCCGGGACGATCACCAGGCGCTTCGTTTCCTCGGGAAGATCGGCCAGGGCCCGGTCGAGAAGCTCGCGGTAGAGCGTGGCGGAGAGGACCGCCTCGGTCTTGTTCCGATCCTCGACGAGCCCCTGGAGCGCATCCACGCTTGGCCGCACCTCGGTGCGGCAGGGGAGCTGGTAGGTTTTAGTGTCCTTCCGGGTGGTGACGAGCAGCCAGGAGCCGCCTCCGAAATCGCCGGCCAGGTCCGTCCAGGGGGAGACCTGGAAGGAGAGGAAGGCTTCGTCCGGACCGAGGGCGCGGCGGACCTGCTCCAGGGAGGCGAAGCTCGGCCGGGAGCTTCCAGTCTTTGAGCTGCGCGGAAGGCCGAGCGCGTCGATGAGGGTCCGGGCGCGCATGCGCTCGATCGCCAGGAAGGCGTCTTCCGTCCAGTTCAACTCCAGAAGCTTGCCCGAAAGCCAGTAATAGTCCTCGGCCCAGGTCGAGAAGAGCCTGGGCTGGCCGGAGGTTCCATGCTGAAGATCGCGGAGGGCTTCGATGGCGTCGAGTGCCTCCCAGGAATCCCGCAGGGCGCTCTCGGGCGGACCGACCGACCAGCTCATCCGCATGCGCTGGTGCCAGAAGGCAGCCCAGGAAAAAGGATCGCCGGACTGCCGGGCCTGGGTCATGGCTTCGTGGATCGCCGCGTCGGCGGCGGCCGGATCGGAGGGCGCCAGCCGCAGCGCCAGCGTTCCGTGGCAGAAGCTTTTCTGTTGAGGGCTGGAGGCGACCTCGACACAGCGTTGCAGGTGGACCCTGGCCTCGGGCAGCGGCGCCAGCATGCCGAGCAGCCAGTGCCCGTTCACGCCCAGGGCCGGGCGTTCCGTGGCGCGGGCGGCGGCCAGAAGCTTTCGGGCCATGGCGAGAATCTCGATTCGGTCCGCGGCCGACGGCATCTCGTTCAGCGCATCCAGGCGGAGATTGAGGAACCCCGCGAGCCCGCTGATCTCGGTGGGGGCGTCGCCGTGGGCGGCCGCGAGCTGAGACAGCTCCCGGAAACCCTTCAGTGCTTCGTGCAGCCGCCCGGTCTGCTGCGCGCTTCCGCTGAAGGCGCTCAGGTATTCGCGCTGAAACCCCCAGGAGCCGCTGGAGCGCACCGACGGCCAAAGAGTCGACAAGGCGCTGTAGGCCTGCTCGAGCTCCCCCTCGGCCATGTCCTGCTGCGCCGAGAGCATTGCGGCCCGGCCTTGAAGCTCGACGCTGCCGGATTTCTCGGCAAGCGAGACTACGGTCTTCAACTCCTCGGCCGCCTCCTCCAGGCGCCCTGCCTTCTGGAGCAGCCGGGCGGTGCCGATGCGCGCGTGAACCTCGGGCGGGATCATGCCGCGGCGGGAGGCGAGGCGGGCGCAATCCCGGTACAGGATCTCGGCCTGGTCCAGCTCCCGGCTTATCCTCAGACTCAGATGGGCGAGATACAGCACGGGCCAGGGGTCTTCCGGCCGCCGGGAGCGCAGCGCTTCCAGCGACTGGACACCCCTGGCCCGCTCCGGGGAAGAGCCGCGGGCCACGTCGTACAGGCAGCTCGAGACCGTTTGGGCATCTGGCGCGGGAGCCAGGCTTGCGCACGCGTCGAGCTCCGAGGCGGCGGATGCGTCCCGTGGGCCCGCCGCGAGCGCAAGCAGGAAGACCAACGCTGCGGCGCCGTGATGAGAATGCCTCATGGAGGCCCCCCCCTTTGACTGCGCGGAACGGTCATCCGCCGGCCGGCGCCTGCTGCATGTCCTGGAGCCGGATCCCTGGATCGGGTTCCACAGGGGGCATCACCGGCGCGTTTACCTCGAACGGCTCGATTGGGGCCAGCTTGGTCGCCGCATTCCTTTTCGACTTTGCCATGACAGCCTCCTTTGAGGAAAGTAGAGCGGTCAGTCGCGACCCTCTGGTCAGGAAGACGATCCGGCGTTTGCGATTCCCTCACGGAAGATTTGGAATGCTTTTATGGCTATTTTTGTTGGTGCGCCGCACCAGAAAGGCGATGGCTCCCGCGAACAGTAGAGTAGCAGTTGTCAGGATGGCCGGCACTGCCAGGGGAGGCAGGCCGCGCCGGCCTCCGGGCATGGGGATGCGGTCGCCGTCCCCCAGGACGATCACTCCGGCCCAGGCGGCGGGAAAGGCTCCCTCGGCGATGCGGTCGAGTTGGGCGGCCCGCAGGGCGGCGGCCACGCTGAGGCCCTGGCCCAGGTGCTCGTAGAAGCGGTCGAACAGGGCGGCGCCGTCGTCGTCCTGGAGCGGCCAGAGCGTGGCCACGACCGTATGCGCTCCCGCCTGGAAGAACGCCCGGGCCAGGCTCATCACCCCTTCGCCGCGCAGCACCTCGCCGGACGCGCTGCTGCACGTGGAGAGCACGGCGATGCGGCCGCGCAGGTTCAGGCGGGTGATCTCGCGGATCTGAAGGAAGCCGTCCTCGGCCGGGCTTCCCGGGGACAGCAGGACGAAGGAGAGCTCGGGCTCGCTGTCGTCCGTCCACGCATGGGTGGCGAAGTGGAGGATTCCGTACGGTCCGGGATCCTTCTTGAGAAGGGATTCGGCGGCCTCGGTTCCCACCAGCAGCCGGCTGCCCGCGCCGAGATGGCGCACAATCGACTTCCCCTCCCGGCGTGCCCAGGGGAGCGCTCCAAGGCCGCCCATCTTGAGGAAGGAAGCCCCGCGGTAGGCCGAGGGCAGGGCCTCCGGCGATTCCGGGTCGGCCAGCACCAGGGCCGCGGACGCGGCCGGAACGGACGATTCGTCGCGCCAGTGCAGCCAGAGCGTGGCGGAAGGGACCATCGCGATCTCGTACCGGGCTGCCAGCGGCGGCGCGTCGGGGGCGGAGCGCAGGACGGCGAACGGAAAGCGGTGAAGCACGTCGTCCGGAACGATGACCAGCCGCCGGATGCCGGGGTCGAGCCCGGCGAGGCCGTCCGCCAGCAGCGCGCCGTAGAGGGTGGCGGCGGCGGTCGCATTGTCGCCGTCCCCGTTGAAGAGGCCGGTGAAGATGTCCAGCGCGCTGCGCAGCTCGGTCCGCCCCGCGAGCGACGAGCGCAGGGGATGGACCGTGACGCCGCCGCGGGTGACCACGGTGAGCCAGGAGCCGCCGGCGAAGTCTCCCACCATGTCCTTCCAGTTCGCGATCTGGAACGAGAGGAGCGCTTCGTCCGGCTCCAGCGACTGGCGGATCCGGGCCAGCGTGGCGAGAGGGGCGTCCTCGCTCGGGGCGGGACCGGCCTGCGCAGCCTCCAGGGCGTCCACCAGGGCGCGGGCGCGCATCCGCTCCTGGACCTCGAAGGCCAGGTCGAGATCCGCCGCGTTCCCCGTCTCCTCCAGGAGGCGGCCGGTCAGCCAGTGGTAGTGGCTCGCCCAGAGGGCGAAGACCTCGGCCCGGCCCTCGCCCGGAGCCTGGAGCTTGCGCAGCAGCTCGATCGAGGTGAGGGCGGTCATCGAGTCGCGGATCGATTGCTCGGGCGGCCCCAGCCGCCAGCTCACCCGCATGCGTTCGCGCCACGCATAGGCGACGGCGCTGGAGTCATTCGCCTCCACGGCGAGGTCGAGAGCCTCGTCGACAAGATGCATGGCCCGCTCCGGCTCGTCCGCCGTCAGGCGCCGGGCCTGCTGGCTGCGGCAGTAGCTGGCCTCCGTCCGGGTCGCCGCCGCCTCCCGGCATCGGAGGAAGTGATCTTCGCTGACGGAGCCGCTCGTGAGGAGGCCCAGGATGCCATTGGCGCTGGCCTCGGTTCCCCGGTCGCCGACGGCTTCGGCCGCGGCCAGCGTTTCGCGCGCGATCCCCAAGGCGGTCTCCTTCGCGCCAGGGACGGGCAGGAGATAGAGCTGTTCGCGGATGACTCGCAGGAGGCGGTATCTCGCCACGGCTTCCGAGCTGCGGTCGCCCTCCCTGACGGTGAGAGCCACCGCTTCCTCAGCGAACCTGCGGGCCTCGCCCAGTCTGCCCAGGCTCACACCCAGCAAGGACATGTTCGACAGGGAGTCGCGGCGCAGGGTGTAGATGAATTGGGCCTCCGCTCGAGAGGAGGGGTGGGGAAGTCCGGCGCCGGGCGTCACGATTTCACGGGCGTCGAGGAGCAATCGGTAGGCCCGCGGCAGATCCTGGTCACGGCCGGTGAGAAAGGATGATTCAAGGATTCGCGCCCGGGCGACGGCGAGCGGATCCCCGGAGGCATCCGCAACACGCACGGCGCGCTTCACCGCGGCCTCGGCCTCGCGCTGCCGGTCCTGCTCGAGGAGCTTGTAGTAGAGGTTTGCGCAGGCCCGGACCTCACCCTGCGGCAACCCGCGCTCCGCGAGGCGGTCGGCTGCGGCTGCGAAGAGGTCCGAGGACCGCCGGGGCTCCTGCCACAGCAGGCTGCCGAGAAAGTAGCTCAGCCAGGCGTTTCCGGGCTGCCGCCGCAGAAGGGCCTCCGTGCTGCGGACCGCTTCCGCCCTCCTGCCCGGATCGGCCGCCGCCGCCTCCACGAAGCAATACGACGAATCGTCGGCCTCGGGAGCCGCGGCGAAGCGAGCCTCGCAATCGGCCACGGAAGGGGCGGAAGGAGAGCTTGCCGCAGACGTCGGCACAGACATCGGCACGGCGAGCCCTGTCACCAGGAGCAGGCAGGGCCACAGGCGAGGGGGGAGGTCTTGACGGCCTCCCCCTCGACAGGCCTGGCTCACGGACGCAGACCGCCGGGGCCAGGGGTGGCCGGGCCCGGAGGATCACCTTCGCCGCCGCCCCCTTGGGGGCGAATGATCGGCTTCGTTCTGCCGCCGCCTGTCGGACGAACAGTCGGCTTCGTTCTGCCACCGCCTGTCGGACGAACGGTCGGCTTCGTTCTGCCATTTGCCGTGGTCTTGGTGGTTGCCGGTTCCTTCTTCTTTTGATTCGGAGCCTTCATCTCATCCCTCCCGCTGGATCGGGAAGCCTGGTCGGCCTCCCCGGTTGGCCTTGGAGCCTTGTCGGCTCCCACACAAGAGGACGACAGCCGAGAGCCGACTCCCTCACCTCACGATTCCTTGAGGGATTCGTCCGGGTGGAGTCGTCAAGAAAGGAGGCCGCCGGTAGACAGGCCTCAATCCATAGAGTGGAGCGCGCGTATGCTCAGGATAACGAAATTGCGCTGGAACTTCCACGGTGTGAAGCCGGACCGGGCCGCGTTCCGCCGCCAGGGCGAGAGCCGCCTTCACGATCGATCCGCAGTTTGCCGTGATCAATGCGACCGGCAAACCGCCTTACACACCCTGAGGTTGCCATGAAAAGAGAACGGAGAGTCTTCCTTGTGGCGCTGGTGCTCCTGCCCTGCCTGACCACCTCCACGGCCCAGGATGCGACCTCCCCCCGGGACGGCCGTCCGCGGGAGGCGGCCGCTCCCTCCGGACGCCCCTCCGTGGGCCTGGTCCTGCGCCCGGGGGTACTGATCCCCATCCTGTTCCCGCCGAGATCGGCGAAGCCCGCGCCCGCGGAGGGAAACGCCTTTACCGTCGTGCTGCCGGCCGCGGCCTGGGAGGGAGCGCTGCCTCTGGGCGAGGTGCTCGGCCAGATCGAGCCCACCCTCCGTTCCGCCGGCTTTCAGCGCAGCCTGTCGGATCTGGCGCTGCCGGCCGAGCCGACGAACCTGGGCGGAGCGGACGTGCGCGCCCTGGCGGCGGAGGTCTGCCGGGAGGACGGGCGGCCGGGCGGGGACCAGCCGGGTGACGAGAAATCCCGGGCCGTCTGTGCCGCCTTGCGCGAGAGCGGACAGCCCTCCCGGCTTGCCGACGACGCGATGCGCGACGCCGTTGGCACGGGGCTCCTGGAATGGAAGGCGGACCTGGAGCGCGCGCGCTACCAGTATGTCTTCACCCAGACGGCAGGCGGGGTCCCCATCGAGCGCGCCATGGTGACGGCGTTGCGCCGAGAGGGCGAAACGGTCTCGCTCGTCCACGGCGCGCTCTTGGACTCCTTCAGGGTCGTCAACCAGGCCGATCGATCCCAGCTGGGCAGGGTGCTCGAGACCGCCCGGGCGCAACTCGCTGTGAAGGCGGAGACGGAGGAGTTGCCGGTGCAGCTCGGCGAACCCGAGCTGGTCCTTCTGCCCGGGGAGATGGTGAAAGGCGAGACGGTGCTCCGCCACGCCTGGAGGGTCCTGCTCGGCGGCCGGCAGAGCCCGAAGAGCTGGATGGTGTGGGCCGACGCGGCGACGGGGAACCTCCTGCGGATGGCGCCGCAGTGGAGCGAAGCCGCACAGGAGGTCAGCGGTGTACGCTGGCGGCGCGATCCCGGTTCCTGTTCCACCGGACCCTGCACTGAGCCGGTCCGATTCAAGGTCGATCCGCTGCCGAACGGCAGGCTGGCCCTCCAGCTCAACGGCGTGTTCCCGCGGGTGGACGTCGGAGCCGACGGCTTCCTGCCGAACGGCTTCGAGATCGAGGTGTCCTCGGCGGCCGACCTCCTCAAGAGCCCGATCGCCGGGGATGCCAACGCCCTCTGCTCCGGCAAGACGGGCGGCAACCGGCTGTTCCGCCAGGTCAACGCCTACTCCCACGTCTACAGCTTCCGGGAGATTGCCAGGAGCGCAGGGTCCCTCCCGACCTTTCCCGAGAAGGCGACGCAGATCTACATCGATGTGGCCACCAAGGACTCCCAGGGAAGCGTCTCCTACTACGACAGCGCCGCCGGACGGGATGCGAGAAGCTCCCTGTGGATCGCCGAAGGCCAGGGGCACACCGCCGCCGATTGTCCCGCGGCGGACGGGCTCCGGCTCAACGGTGCCCAGGACGCCACGATCCTGGCGCACGAGGCTGCCCATCTCCTCATGTGGCGCCTTCAGGAGCGGCGGCCCCAGAGCTGGTGCGGGTCCGGCACCTGCTCGCTGCCGGACCCGCTCAGCCACGGCATCCTCCACAACGTCGCCGACGGCCTGGCCTTCCTCTATGCAGGCACCAACTGCTTCGCCGGCTGGTCCGCCAAGAACCTGGGCGGAAAGGACGCCAGCCTGGGCTGCCGGAAGCACAGCGAGGACGGCGGATTCCCCCGCCTGGCCGAGCTGCCGGCGGACCGCTTCCCGGAGCACCGGCGTCCGAACCACGAGGGCGAGTACGCGAACGGACAGATCGCCGCGGCGGCGCTCTGGGACATCCGCCAGGGCCTGTTCAGCAAGGCCGGGGACGCGGGAGTCGAGGAGCTCTGGGTCCGGCTCCTGCGCTCGCTCCGGAGCTTCGGCTTCCAGAAGCTCACCTGCTCCTCGGTCGATTCCTCCGAGGGCCGGCCCCGGCACTCGTCGTGCGATCGCGACGTCTTCCTCCAGCTCCAGGATCTGGAGCGCAAGATGATGGGGGAGTGGACGGCCGCGCCGGGACCCGGGCGGCAGACGGCGAGCAAGGTTCTGAGCGGCTGGGCGAAGGCGGGAGTGTTCCTGACGCCGATCGAGTGCCTGGACGGCAAGGCAGGCACGAAGCACCCGCACTGTCCGGCGGCCGACACCGCGGTCGACGCCGTGATCGAGATCGACGACCGGGATCCGGCAGGGTATCCGGCCGGGGATCCGGAGGTCGACTACCTGAAGAAGGCCGGACCGCCGCCCGGCTTCCGGATCTGGACCGGTCCCCACTATCGCTTCACGGGCGCCGGAGCCGCCGACACGACGGCCCCGCTCTGCGGCCAGACCTACGAGGTCGAAGCCGCCTCGGATGCGAAGTTCACGTTGAACCTCTGGAAGAGCGGCGTCCGGTCGACGGCCACCTGCCAGGCCGACGTCGTCCTCGATCCGGCGGCCTGGAACGTCCTGAGGAACCAGAACAGGCTCTTCTACCGCGTCACCACGAAGGACCAGCAGGGCACCACGCGGGTCTCGACGGCGCCCGGAGCCGGGACCTTCCCCATCGAGCCCCCCTTCGCGGCGATCAACGCCTCCGGGAGCCGGTGAGGCACCATCAAATTGACTCCGGGCGGCCATTCCTTCTATCTTTGTCGGAAGCATGATCCCGGAGCGAGAAGGCTCTCAACCATCGGAGATCCCGGAGCCGGAGGCCGCCGAGGCGAGCCCTCCGGCCGTCCGGATCTGGCACCCGCTGGCGCTTCTGCTCTTCCGCTTCGCCTTCGCCTACCTCGTCCTCTACAATGTTCCGTTCCCCCTGACGATCATCCCCGGGGCCGAGCTCGTCGGCCAGGCCTACGAGGGGATCTGGGAGCCGGTCGTGGCGCGGGTGGGGACGGATGTCTTCGGCGTCAAGGCCGTCAACCAGCAGAACGGCAGCGGCGACACCACCTACGACTACGTCAAGTGTTTCTGCTTCCTGGTGGCGGCGGTCGCGGCGGCGCTCCTCTGGACGGGGCTCGACCGGAAGCGGAAGGAGCACGCGCGGCTCAACGAGTGGCTGCGGGTCTACGTCCGCTTCTCGCTCGCCGCGGCCATGCTCTCGTACGGCGCCTACAAGGTGATCAAGTCCCAGTTCGCCGATCCGGGGCTCGACGCCCTGATGCAGCCCATCGGCGACGGATCGCCCATGGGGCTCGTGTGGAATTTCATGGGAGCGTCCACGCCCTATACGGTGTTCACGGGTGCCGCGGAGATGCTCGGCGGGTTCCTGCTGGCCGTGCGGCGCACCGCGGTGCTGGGAGCGCTGGTGAGCGTGGGCGTCATGAGCAACGTCGTGATGCTGAACTTCTGCTACGACGTGCCGGTCAAGCTCTACTCTGTCCATCTTCTCGCCATGGCCGGGTTTCTCCTTCTGCCCGACCTGAAGCGGCTTGCGGACCTGTTCGTCTTCAACCGCCGGGTGGAGAGCGCCACGATCAAGCCTCTGTTCGCGAGCCCGGGCCGCCACCGGGCCGTCCTGGTCTTCCGCGCGCTGTTCGTGCTGGCCATCGCCGGGCTGACCCTGTACCGGTCCCTGCAGGCGAGCCGGATGTACGGCGACCTGATGCCGAAGCCGCCGCTCCATGGGATCTGGGAGGTGAACGAGCTGGCGGTCGACGGAGTGGACCGGCCGCCGCTGCTCTCGGACGCGAGCCGCTGGCGGAGGGTGATTTTCGACTATCCGGAATTCATGAGCATCCAGCTCATGGGCGGGGCGGACGGGAAGTCACGCGACTACTATCAGCTTCGCCTCAACCCGGAGAAGGGGCGGATGATCCTCACGAAGCCTGGCGATCTCAAGTCCAGGAGCGTGCTCGCCTACCGCCAGCCGGCGCCCGGGATTCTGGAGTTGGAAGGCCGGCTCGACGGCAAGCCGATGCGCGCCCGGCTTCAGAGATTGGATGAGTCCAGGATCATGCTGGTGAGCCGCGGCTTCCACTGGATCAACGAATACCCCTTCAATCACTGACCAGTGCTACTGCACGACGACCGTAATGGTCTTGCTCGCCAGCTCGAACCCGTCGCTGGAGTACGCCTTGACCAAGCACAGCACGCTGTCGCCGGATCGCAAACCCGCCAGGGCCTCGGCGGGAATCTGAACCTGGGGCGACGCGATGTCCTGAGCGATGTCCTTGGTGAAGAGCTGGTTCATCTCCTCGGGGCGGGACGCTACGAAGGTATACGAAACAGCGTCGCTGACGGGTTTCCAGGAGACGACGAAGCGCTCGCGGGGGAGCGCGGAGTCGGACTTCAGAACCGACTCCACCCTGGGGCTGGTAGGGGAGCCGGACCGGTCGATCGGCATGGGTCGGGTTGCCGTGTAGACCTGGAACCCGACTGCGGAGACGAGAACGACCGCCGCTGCGGCGGCAAACCTGGACTGGAGGCGGGACCACCGGGAATGCTCGACGCGCCGCGGCTGCGCGTGCGGGATCTCCTCCTCCGGGCCGAGACTCTCTCCGGTGCCCGACTCCGCTTCGAATTCCTTGGCGATGCGCCAATCCTCGACACAGGCCTGGCAGGTGGCGACATGGTCGAGAAGGCTGCGCAGCTCGTCCGGCGGAAGCTCGCCGCGGACGCCCAGCCAGATCCGGTCCGGTGGCGGACAGGAATCGGCCTCCCGCGCCGATCCAGCGGTGATCGGCGGGGGAGGCGCGGCGGCCCCGGTAAACGCGGCGCGCAGACGCGCCAGCTCCTCGGTTGCAGCTTGAGTTGTCATGGACGCACCCCCTTGGATTCCAAACATTCCCGCAAATCCGCCATTCCCCGGTACACGAGGTTGTCGGCCTTCTTGCCTTCCCAGCCCAGCAGGCGCCCGATCTCGGGGACGGTGTGACCCATCAGGTGAAGCGTCACAGCCGAGCGTCGGGGGCCTACGAGGTGGCCGAGGCAGTTGCGGATCGCGCTTCCGATCTCCCGTCCGCCGGCCCGCGTCTCCGGGTCCGGAGCTCCTGAAGAGAGATCGAAGACCGGGTCCTGACCGCCGTTGTCCGGGTCGATCGAGACCTCGTTGCGCCTCCTCCTCCTCCGGATCTCGTCCACCACGACGCTGTAGGCCACCTTCCTGAGGTAAGACGTAGAGAGCTGCGCATTTCCCTCACGGAGGAGCTTGTGGACCCGTTCGAAGGCGATCTGCACGAGGTCGTCGGCGCTGTCGGCCAACCAGGCCGGGCAGGCGCGTTTGACGGCCTTCACGAGAGCGGCGCGGATCAGCGCCAGCTCGTCGTGGGAAAGCCGCAGGGGGGTGTCAGCGGTTTCGTCCATGCCGGAATGAACGATAGCCTACTACGTTGAGGGCCTCTGGCGGTCAAGTCCGTCTTATTTCTTAGATATAGAGGATAGACTTCAGGAAACCAAGGAGCCAGCCATGGGATATGAGAAGGGGATCACCCGCAAGTGGCGAGACATGATCCTGGACGGTGACTATCCGGACCGGATTCCGGGGGGGCCGCGAGGTCCGGACAGCCCGTCCGGGGGCACGCCGAACCACGAGCTGCTTGCCCGCACGGCCCGCCTCACCTGGGCGTTGGAGAAGGGGACGCCGGAGCAGCGCGACGAGGAGCTCAAGGGAGTCGTCCAGTTCTTCGACAACCAGATCGAGGGCGGGTTCATGACCCGCGGACGGGCCAACGAGCAGCTCTCCCCCTCGCACAGCCAGTGGTGGATCACGGCCGTGCTCGGCCTGCGCTGGCTGGGGTGGACGGTGCGCGAGTCGAATCCGGAGGCGAGCGGGAAGCTGATGGCGGTCACCGGCCGGTGGCTGCGGCACCATCACGCGATCTGCCGCCGCTTCTCGACGCGCCAGGGGATCGTGGCGCCGGGAGCGCGGGCCTGGCCGGAGCCTCTGCCGGGCAAGAAGTACTCCGGCCGCTGCAAGCTCCGCGACGAGCTGTTCGAGGCCGTCGAGTCGGGCCGGGTGAAGCGCCTCTGGCCGTCCGACCACCTCGACATGCTCGGCCTGTTCTTCGCGGACAAGCTTCTGCACGCCGGGGACAACCTGGGCGGCGCCCGCCAGTCGAACGAGCTGCCGAAGCTCCGCTGGCCCGTGTCGGTCCGCCGGGAAGGGGAGAACTTCACCGCCTGGCTCACCTCGATCGAGGGGAGCGACAACCTGCGCTGCCAGCGGCGCGCCACCTGGCGAGGGGCGGAGGACACCTACGGCTTCGACGAGGACCCCGAGGACGAGTGGCCGGAGACGATCCGGCAGATCGTCGGCGACAGGCCGGAAGGCGGCGACGGCGGCGGCGGGGGCAATGGCGGCGGGTTCCCGGGTCTGCTGGCCGACCTGCGCGACCTCGCCCAGCGCCGGCCCGCCGCCCGCAACGAGGTGCTCGCTTTCGTCGAACAGCTGGAAGCGCTGGGCGGGCCGGGAGCCGGGACCGCTGCGATCACCGCGATCGTCACCGGCCTGCGCGAGCTGGCCGAGCGCCGCCCCGCGTCGCGAGGCGAGCTGATGGATCTCTCCGCCCGGCTGCAGGCTCTCCAGGCGTAGGGAGACTCAAACGAGCTCGATCCGGCCTTCGGGAACCCAGCGCGCCCGGAGGCCGGTCCGGAACAGCCGCTCGCCGGTGTCGGGATGGATCACGAAGCGCGCTGCGCTGCGGGCGGAGTCGCGCCAGTAGCCGCGGGCGAGCCCGATGCCTCCCAGGTAGAGATCCCCTTCCATCCAGAACGGCCGCAGCTCCATCCGGCCGTCCAGCACGTGGACGGTCTGATTGGAGAGCGGCTGGCCGAAGGAGCCCGGCTCCTCCGTGCCTTCGTGGACGGCCGTCCAGACCGAGGTCTCCAGGGATCCCCGAAGCTCGGCGACTCTCGTCCCCGCCCGCCGGAGCGATTCCGCCAGGCCGGCCGGGAGAGCCGGAAGCGGACCGCCGATCACCAGGAGAACCCGGGGAGGGCCTGGCAGCACGGCGAGCCGGGCCTCGACGCGGTCGGGCGTCACGGCGAGAACGGAGATTCCTGCCGCGGGTTTCGTGCTCGGCACCACCAGGGTTCCGCCTGCGCTGAGCGTGGCAAGGATCTCGAACAGGGCGGCTCCCTCCGTCAAGGGGGAGAGGGCGAGCGTCCGGTCGCCGGGGCCGATTCCGAAGCGGCTCGCCAGGTCGACGGCCAGGTTGGCCACGCCGCGGCTCTCCAGCATCACGGCCCCCTCGGGGCCCGAGAGCAGGAAGGCGAGATCCTTGGGCGAGGCGGAAGGCACCACCGGCGGGCCGTCCGGCAGATCTTCGGCAGGGGATTCCTCGATCATCACCCCCGCGATCTCCTCGGGCCAGTCGAGCGTCTCCGCGAGCCCTTCGCGGGTCACGGCCAGCTCGATGCGCCCATGCTCCAGGAAGGAACGGAAGCGGTCCGGCGGCCACTCGGGGTCGACGGGAAGGCAGGCGGCGCCCGCGGCGAGCACGCCGAAGAGGGCCGCCACCGCGTCCGGTCCTGGTTCCAGAACCACCGCCACCGGCGAGTTGCGGCGAGCGCCGGCCTTCTGGAGTCGATGCGCGAGGCGGTTTGCAGCCCGGAGCAACTCGCCGTAGGTGGCGCCGTCGGAGGCGCCGCGGCCGCCGTGGCCTGTTACCGCGACCGCCTCCGGCTGCTGACGGGCGCGAGAGGCGAACAGCTCGTAGGGGTAGGGCTCTGGAAGGGGCGAGCCGGTGGTGTTGAGAATCACCATGCGAGCGACCTGGTGTGCCGGGATCAGGCGCCGGCGCACCTCCCGCCAGGACGGTCCGGTGGAGAGGCGCCGGAGCAGGTCGCGCATGGCGCCCGTCAGGGCGTCGACCACGCCCGGAGCCAGATCGGCCTCGGCCGCATCCCAGAACAGGAGGAGCCCGCCTTCCCGCTCGGCGGCCTGGAAGCGGAGCAGGAACGGCTCGCGGACCCGCGAGCCCCTGGCGGACCCGGGCCGCCTTCGCGGCTCGTCGAAGGTGCCGGTCGCGTCGTCGTCGCTCTGGGCCCCGTCTTCCCGGAAGAGCTTCGGCGGCAAGGCGGCGGACACGGTCATCGGGGCGAGGCCCTCCGGCCGGATGGAGCCGGGGAGCGGGTAGGCCAGGTCGCGGCGGAGGCGCTCCTGCATCGCCCGGGCGCGCTCCTCGAACGTTCCGGGCGCGGCCCCGTCGAGCGCCAGGGGCACCCAGAGTCCGCCGCGGGTGCCGGTCACCTGAAGCTCGGCCGTGAACCGGACCGCGGCGCTCCACGCGGCGAGAGCGTCGGCCAGCGCGGCGAGCAGCAGGGCGGCGGGAGTGACTCCCGCCCAGCCGGCCCGCGCCCGCAGCTCGCCCCAGGTCTCGGCGTCAAGCTCCGACAGCCGGCGCCGGAGGGACGGCGGCGATATCGCCGATACCGGGGAGGCCGGCGGAATGGCCAGCGCGGGCTCCACAGGCATTTCGGGCATGCGGTCGGCCCAGTACTCCAGCGGCGAGGCGTAGATCTTCTCCTCGACCCGGCGGGGAAGCTCCGGACCGAACACCAGCCAGTCCATCTCGCCGGAAGCGTCCCCGGGCTCGGAGGGCAGCACCTCCACCTTCACGCGGAGCCGGGGCGGGATGTCGAGCGCGCCGGCCCTGAGAGTCCAGGCGCCGGCCTCGGTCTCTCGCAGGGAGGCGGGGAGGACCGACAGATCGACGATCCGTAGCGCCGAGGGCGGCAGGCGCAGGCTGCGGGCCAGGGCGGCTGGATCGAGGGGTGCGATCGGAATGATCGGAGGGGTTGGAATCATAGAGAATGCACAAAGGGTGTCACGGTTCTCGCGAGACTCCGCACTTGGATTGCATCACGGGCTTTTGCCCAATGAAGGTCTCTTGATGAATTTACGGGGGGAGGCAGGCATGGTTGACGACGTCAGTGTCGACTTCGAGTCCATCATTCTCGGCGGTGGCCCCGCAGGATTGCAACTCGGACACCATCTCTCGCGAGCCGGCCGCAGCTATCTGATCCTCGAAAGAGGAGAAGGCCCCGGGGAGTTCTTCCGCAGGTACCCCCGCCACCGCACGCTGATCTCGACCAACAAGGTCTACACCGGCCATGACGACCCGGAGGTCAACCTTCGGTTCGACTGGAACTCCCTGCTGAGCGACGACGCCCAGCTTCCCTTCAAGGAATACAGCACGAAGTACTTTCCCGCGGCCGACCAGATGGTCGAGTACCTGGAGGACTACGCGGAGAGCTTCGCCCTGAACCTCCGCTGCAACACCGAGATCGTCCGGGTGTCGAGGCTGAGCCCCGCCGGCCGCGCTGACCGCGCCGATCACTCCGAGGGCTTCCGCCTCACCAGCGCGCAAGGCGAGACCTTCACCTGCCGGCGGCTGATCGTCGCGTCGGGCGTCACCAGGCCGGTCATCCCGGACGTGCCGGGCATCGACGAAGCCGAGGTCTACACCACGGTCTCCGTCGATCCCGGGGACTTCGTCAACCAGCGCGTGCTGGTGGTCGGCAAGGGCAACTCGGCTTTCGAGACCGCCGACAACCTGATCGAGACCACGGCGCTGATTCACGTGCTGAGCCCGAATCCGGTGCGCCTGGCCTGGCAGTCCCACTTCGTGGGCCACCTCCGGGCGGTGAACAACAACTTCCTCGACACCTACCAGCTCAAGTCCCAGAACGCGGTCCTCAACGCCTCCATGGAATTCATGGAGCGCCGCCCGGACGGCAGGCTGTCGGTCCGCGTGCGCTACACCCACGCCGCGGGCGAGGTCGAGGATCTGGTCTACGACCGGGTGATCGTCTGCGCCGGCTTCCGCTTCGACAACTCCTTCTTCGACAAGGACTGCCGTCCCGAGCTGACGGTCAACGACCGCTTCCCGTCGCTCACCTGCGAGTGGGAGTCGGTCAACGTGCCCGGGATGTACTTCGCCGGCACCATCACCCAGTCGCGCGACTACCGGAAGACCACGTCGGGCTTCATCCACGGCTTCCGTTACAACACCCGCGCCCTGTTCCGGATGCTGGAGACGAAGGACCACGGCAACGCCTGGCCGAGCCGCGAGGTGACGCCGACGTCCGGCGGAGTGCTCGACGCCATGATCGCGCGCCTCAACAGGAGCTCCGCCCTGTGGCAGCAGCACGGCTTCCTTCACGACCTGATCGTGATGCCGGACAACGGCGGCCCGGCGCGCTACTACGAGGAGATGCCGCTCGCCTACATCCAGGACAGCGAGCTCTCGGCCAGCAGCCACTACTACACGATCACCCTGGAGCTCGGCGCGGTGCAGGGCGATCCCTTCGCCGCCGTCCGCAACCCGAAGGCCGCCGCCGACCGCGCCGATGCCCGCGCCGATGCCAGCGCCTTTGTGCACCCGGTCATCCGGCGCTGGAACGGCCCCCTGCTCGTCGCCGAGCATCACCTGCTCGGGGATCTGCACGGGGAGTGGAAGCGCGAGGATCTGCATCTCACGCCGCTGCGCGGGTTCCTCAAGGAACAGATGCGCGAGCGCGTCCGGGTGCTGACCGGCTGGGACTGAGCTCCCAAGATCTCCCCGAGACACTCACGCCATCAACGAGTCGTCTCTCTTCTACGGCGCGTAAGACCTACGCGCCGTCTTTTTTCTTTGGGCCCCCCGCTTTTCTGCGGAGCGGGAAATACTCCTTGCGCAGCAGCGGATTGAGCGCCAGCGCCTCGTCGAGCGAGGCGTCCGCGCGCGCCGCGATCGCGCCGCGCTTCGCGGGGTCGGCCTCCAGCCGGGCCGCGAGGTGGAGAAGGGCGCCCCGGACGGCGAGCGCCTGCGCGTCCCGGGGGTTCACGGCGAGGGCTTTGTCCGCCCGCTCCAAGCCGGCCTGGATCGTGAGCCGGACCGCCTCGCTCGGGCGCTCCTTCCGCTGGAGCGCGGCCTCGGCTCGCCAGCGCGCGAGCAACGCCTGCGCGAGGTCGATCTCCGGCGCCGCCGGGTTGAGCGCCGCGGCGCGGTCGAGGGCTTCCCCGCAACGGGTCAGAGCCGGCGCCGGATCCCCATGGATCTGCTGGTCGAAGCGGGCGGCGATCAGCTCGACCCGCCCGCGCTCCAGGAACGTGTCGGCGTCCTCGGGATTGATCCGCAGCGACTCCTCGATCCGGGTCCGCGCGGAAGCCAGGGCCGGACCCGGGTTCTCGCCGCGCTCGAACAGAGCCTGCCCGAACAGGCGCCAGGTGTAGGCCAGGTTGTAGGGGCCATAGGCATAGTCCGGCCGGACCTTCAGCGCCTGCTGATAGCTCTCCATGGCCTGGCGCAGCTGCGGCCGTGGATCGGAGCCGCGGGCCAGCAGGTACTCGCCCAGGGTGAGGTAGGCGTTGCCCAGGTTGTTGTGGGCGGGCGCCGACTCCGGGCTGAGCGCGACGGCCTCCCGGAACGATTCGATGGCGGACTCCAGGGACTTCGAGGGATCGAGGCCGCGGGAGGTCTCGGACTCCGCGAGCTGGATCCACGCCTGCCCCAGGTTGATCCGCGACGGCAGGTACTTCGGATTGAGCGCCAGGGCGCGGTCGTAGCTCGCCACGGCGCGCTGGAGAAGAGGGCGCGGGTCCTGGCCCCGCCCCTCCTGATCCTGGGCGACGGCCATGCAGGCGAGGGCGAGGGTGTTGTGATTGCTCGACAGCTCGGGCTGAAGCCGGACCGCCTCCTCCGCGGCCTGGAGCGTCCGCCGCAGCTCTCCGCCCGGATCGAGACCGCGGCTGAGGCGCCACGAGGCGAGCAGCCGGTTCGCGATCGCGAGGTGGTTGAAGGCCCGGGCGTCCAGGGGGTTGAGGCTGACGGCCGTGCGCGCCTCGGCGATCGCGGCCTCGAAGTCCTGCCGCGGATCGCCGCCCCGGCGCTGCTTGCGGTCGCCCTGCAACCAGAAGAGCCCGGCCTTGAAGGTGTGGACCTCGCTCAGCCCCGGATCGACCTGCAGCGCCAGCACGCACGGCTCCAGCGCCTGCCGGACCTGCTCCTCGGAGAGAACGGCGGCGTCCGCCTCGGCGTAGAAGCGGTGAGACCGGAGCTGGCAGTCGGAGGAGTAGATGGTGGCGTCGCTGGGCACCACCCCCAGGAGCTGGCGGTAGATCGCTCCGGCCTGACCGTAGAGCCGGAGCGCCTCCTCCTTGCGTTCGCCGTCCGCGGCATCGTCGCCGGCCTTGACGTAGACGCGGGCTTCGAGCTGGGCGGCTTCGTAGAGCGAGGGATCGTCCTTGTAGGCCTGCCGGGCCCGGGTCACGGCCTCGCGCGGATGTCCTTCATGGTAGGCGATCAGCCCCAGAAGATACGGCGCGGGAGGATGGGAGCGGCGCGCCGCCTCCTTGAGGTAGGAGAGGGCCGGCTCCCGATACTGCCGGCGGACCTGCTCCGGATCGAGGGCCGGCGTCATGCCGGGATTGGCCAGGATCTTGTCGAGGAGCGAGGCAAAGACGCGGCCGAGCGCGGCGGCGACCTCGGGGGTGCGCTCGCCCGCCTCCCAGGCGTTTTCCAGATGCTCGCGGGCCAGCTCGTCCTGGTGGAGGGCGAGATAGCCCTGGCCGAGCGCGAAGTGGCCCGGCCCTTCGGCCACCGGTCCGAGGCGGCCCATCTCGCCGCGGATCGTTTCGAGCTCCCGCCGCAGCCTCTGCTTGGCCGCGGTCACGTCGTGGCGGGGGAGAAAGGCCTCGATGCGCAGGCGGGACTCCAGACGCTCCACCCGCTGACCGAAGCGCTGCGCGAGCTCGGCCCTCTCCCGCGCCTGCCAGCGGGTGCGGACGACCTCGAACCCGGCCGCGGCGAGGGCGATCAGGGCGACGGCGGCCACGATCGCGAGCGCCCTGTTCTTGCGCAGCCGCTTGCCGGCCCTGTAGGTCCAGCCCGCGGGCCGGGCCTCGATCGGATCTCCCTCCAGCCAGCGGTCGAGATCCTCGGCCAGCGCGCGGGCGGAGTCGTAGCGCCGGGCCGGGTTCTTCTCCATGCACTTGAGGACGACCGTCTCCAGATCCGCCGGAATGCCGGGCTGGCGGCGCCGCAGCGGCTCGGGCTCGTCCTGCATCACCTGGAAGAGCGTGGCGGCGGGGTTCGCTCCCAGGAACGGCGGGCTCCCGGCGAGCAGCTCGTAGAGCACCACGCCCAGGCTGTAGACGTCGGATCGACGGTCGAGCGCTCCGCCCTGAACCTGCTCGGGCGACACGTAGGCCGGGGTGCCGCTGATGAGGCCGGTCCGGGTGAGGCCCTCCTCGCCCTGGTCCTGGGCCAGGCCGAAGTCCACGACCCACGGATGCAGCGCTCCTGCGTCGTCGTGGCCCACGAGGATGTTCGCGGGCTTGAGATCGCGATGGATCAGGCCGGTCCGGTGCGCCGCGTGGACCGCCCGGGCCACGTCGCGCACCAGCCGTACCGTGGCCTCGGTGGAGAGCTTGCCGCGCAGCTCCGAGAGGCTCCTGCCCTCGATGTGCTGCATGGCGATGTACGGCCGCCCGTCCACCTCGCCGACCTCGTGGACCGGGCAGAGGTTGGAGTGCTCGACGCGGGCCTGGGCGCGCGCCTCGCGAAGGAACCGCACGACCAGCGCGGGATCGTTGTGGTGGAGGAACTTGAGCGCCACCTGCCGGCCGAGCTGCGGGTCGGTCGCGAGGTAGACCGAGCCCATGCCGCCGGCCCCGAGAAAGCGCTCGATGCGGTAGCGCGGCCAGTCCTTCAGGAACCGCAGCTCGGGAGGGAACGCCACGGCGCCGGCCCGGCCCGGCGGAGCGGCCACGAGCGTCGGCGGCAGCGGATCGGCCTCGCCCTCCAGCTCGGCGAGCAGAACGGCCACGGTCTCCGGGTCCAGGCGGCCGGCGTCGACCAGCGCCTGGATCCAGAGCCGCTCGGCCGGTACGCCGCTCCGCTGGAGCGGCGTTTCATCAATCCCACTCGACGGCGTCGCCACCTGATCGGCGACCGCGTCCAGGTCTCCCCAGGCGAGGATCCCCTTGGCGATGGCCAGGCGCAGGAGCCGGCTGTCCGAGGGCGGGGAAGGGGTCATGGCTTTTCGGAATGCCCGGAACGCGCGAGGCGCCCGGCGAGCCCGGGAAGGGCGCGCTTCAGGACCGCGCCCAGGGCGAGAGCGAAGAGCAGCAGGGCCGGGATCGACGCCTGCACGAGGAACCGCTCCCAGGTCACCTTGATGAGCTCGACCGGCTGCCAGTGGACCGAGTACGCGCCCCAGGCCACGGCGAGCGGCCCGAGAGCGGCCAGCGCCAGCGGCCGGCTCAAGGCGCCGCGCCGCCCCGCGAAGACCCGCCAGCCCGCAACGAGGACCACGACGTACACCCACCAGAACCCCGTCCAGTGCTCCCAGGTCAGGAAGGTCCGGAAGAGAACCTCCCCGGCTAGGTCCGGCAGCCGGACGACGGCGTCGGGCCACAGGCTCTCCTCGCGCACGAGCTCGCTGTAGCCCTCGTCGTGGCGGTTGGGAATGATCGTGCGCCAGTGAACGAACAGGGCGAGGGCCGTCAGCAGCAGCGCAGCGGCAGCGGCCAGGCGAGACCCCTTGAGCAGCAGGCGGCGGCGCGGCACGGGCGGGGCTTCCCTGCGCCGGCGGAACCGGGGCAGGAGGGGGAGCGCGCCCGCCAGCAGAGCGAACCCGGCCAGGATCGTGCCTTCGTTCTTCGTCAGGCACGCCGCCCCCAGCAGCAGGCCGGCGGCGACGCCGTCCGCGGCCGTCACCTGGCTCCTCAAGAGGAGGACCACGGCCGCGCCATAGAAGCAGGCGAGCGGGAAGTCGCTGTACCCGCTGATCGCGCCGCCGTCCATGTAGAACGTGAGGAAGTGGAGGCCGGCGGCGGCAGTAGCGGTGACCGCGGCCGGCAGCCACCCGGCCCAGCGCCGCGCGCCGTCGTAGACCACGAGCAGCAGGGCCGGCAGGAACGCCGCGTACACGCCGCGGAAGAACACGTCGTCCTCGCCCGCGCCCGTGACTTCGAGCACCGCCACCTGGGCGACGGGCAGCAGCACCGGATAGCGCGGATGATTGATGAACCACTGCCCGCGGGTCATGGCGATCGGCAGCACCGACCCCTCGAACCGGATGTAGCGCGCCTGCGCCGCCCACTGCATGCGCCCGTCCCAACCGAGCAGCGGCTCGGACACGGCGTCCGCCAGGAGGCCCGCGGAGACCCCGGCGCCGGCCAGGGCCGCGGCCAGCACGATGGCCCGCGCCCGGCGAGGCAGGGGTCGATGTTCGGCGCGGTCCGTCCGGGTCAGCCACATCTTCACGAGGCCGGCGATCGTCAGCGCCGCGGCCGTGCCCAGGATCGCCGGCCGCCGTAGCGGCACGTCGAGCACGGCGGACATCGCATAGAGCGACCCGGCCACCGCGGCCACGCCGAGCAGGTAGCCGTACCCCGGCCGGCGCGTCCAGGGCACGCTGCGCAGCGCCGGGAAGAACGAGGTCAGAGCCAGGCCCGGCACCGCGAACAGCGCCACCCCGGCCAGGCAGGCGATCAGCTCACGACCCATGGCGCTCCCCCCGCGGTTGATCCCGTAATTGGTCGACGAACCGGTGCCGTTCGATCAGCGTCGGCGTGGCGTAGTCGCCGTAGACGATCACCACCCAGCGCGCGGCCCGGGGCATGCGCCGCCGCAGCCGGTCCACGTTCCCCAGGTCCCGAAGGTTCCCGAGATAGACCGCCCGCCTTGGAGCGAGGTCGAACTTCACCCAGAGTGGTCCGCCTTCCTCCTCGCCGGGATGTCCATTGATCAGCAGATAGGCTCCATCCAGGGGGATGGCCCGCCGGATCTCCTCGATGGCCTTCACGTAGCCGGGCCCGAAGGTGCGCGCCCGGCTCTCGCTCGGCGTCTCGCCGCGGGTGTCGACCATGCGCCGAGCCGCCCTCGCCGAGCGCGCGAGCGTCACGGGCACGGACACCGCCAGATGCACCGCGAACGCCGCCAGGGCGAGCAGGGGGAGCCAAGGGCGTGGAGGTTTAGTCATCGCTTGCATCGGTTTCCATTGAATCACAAACGGCCCTCACCCCCCGGCCCCCTCTCCCGGTCCGCCCGAGTCCACCCGCCCCGGGAGAGGGGGAGACTGACACCAGCCGTCCAAGATGGAGGGGGGTGGACCGCCCTGACCGATCCCAACCGTTGGAAGCAAGCGGCCGGGCGGGCCCCCTCTCCCCCGGCCCGGGGGAGAGGGCTGGGGAGAGGGGGGATGGGATCAGCTACAATCCCGCTCCCATGCATGAATTCCAGACCCGCCGCCGCATCGAGTTCTCCGACACCGACATGGGCGGCATCGTCCATTTCGCCCGTTTCTTCGTCTTCATGGAGTCGGCTGAGCACGAGTTCCTGCGCAGCCTGGGCATCGCCCCCGGCTCCTTCGAGGACTCCGAAGGCCACCGCATCGCCTGGCCCCGCGTCGCCGCCACCTGTGAGTATCTGTCCCCGGCCCGCTTCGGCGACGAGCTCGAAATCTACCTGCGTGTCCTGCGCAAGGGCCGCAGCTCGCTCTCCTACGGCTTCGACATCCTCAACGGGGAGACCACGGTCGCCCGCGGCAAGGTCAGCGTCGTCTACTGCCAGATGGACGCCCCGGGCGGCAGCCTGAAGCCCGTCGCGATTCCGGCGGAGCTCGCCGACCTCATCGACGAGGCGCCCAGGCCTCCGTCTTGAGCTTCGGCGCCTGCGGCATCCGCGTCATGCGCATCACGCGATAGACGGGCAGCAGGCCCATCGACTCGTCCCAGTAGGGCGTGCGGCGGTACCACCAGAGATAGCGCGCGAACGGATCCTTGGCAAACGCCTCGTCCTTCATCGCCGCCTCGAAGTCCGCCGCCGCCTTCGGGTCCTTCTTCATCTCTCGCACCAGCCCGTCCAGCACCCGCGGATCGATGTACTCCTTCTGCTCGAAGACGTTCGAGAGCAATCCCCAGCTCACGAGCGAATCGGGCGCCTCGGGCTCGAACAGCTGGACCGCCACCGCGAAGTCAGGCTGATCGGCCGGCACCCACAGCGCCCCCGCCGGGATGCGCCGGCGTTCGGTCCGGCGCTCGACCGTCTTCGATTGCAACTGGGTGAGCCCCTGGTAGGGCCGCTCGGCGAATTTGGCGTTCGAAACGCGGATCGTCTCGACCTCGACCTCCACGGCCTCGCGAACTTCCTCCACGCGCAGCCCGTGGATGCGGAGCCGCTGCTCGATTTGCGGCCAGCCCGGCATCACCAGATAGCCGCGCGGACGGGGGAGGGATACCAGAACCCGCGCCCGGTGGTACCAGGGGACGTCGACCTCGTCGATCTCGCCGCGGCGGTACATGTACAGAGGCTCGCCGGTCGCCGCGGACGTTACCGTCTCGCCGGCATAGACCGGGAATCGGACCGGATCGGACGCCTCGCTCTCCTCGAACGCGACGGCCACGGACGACGGCTCGGCGTCCGGCTTCCCCTGGGCGACCGTCACCGCCTCGGCGTCGGCCACCGCGCGCACCAGCGACGCGGGGTCGGCCGCGACCTCGGAGAGCAGCGCGAGCAGGAACGCGCGGTTCGCGGCCACCCGCTGGGCGTACGGCTTGTAGGAATGCATCTCGATCAGGATCGACGGCCGGTTGCGCAGCGGGTAGTAGCCGGTCGCGAACCGCGGCGCGCCGATCCACGAGCTGAACCCGCGGCTCGGATCGTTGCCGTCCTTCAGGTCCACGTACGGTCCGGCGCGGTGGCCCTCGGCTTCGGTCGCCTCCAGCACCTTCGGCATGTGGTCGCGCAGCCAGAGGTCGACCGACAGCGGCGTCTGCGGCGCCTCGGCCCAGGACCACGTGAGCACCCAGTCGTGGTCCACGCCGTCGGTGACGTGGTCGTCCACGTGCAGATGCGGGCGCCAGGCGGAGACGAGGCTGAGCAGCGCCTGGGCCTCGACCGACACCACCTTGAGATGGTCGCGGTTCAGGTCCAGCCCGGCCGCCGTGGTGCGGAACCCCATCCCCTTGACCGGACCGTTCTGGTTCGGCCGGTTGTACGGCGACACCCGCTCATGGCCGTCGATGTTGTAGATCGGCACGATGAGAAGCGTCATCTTCTCCAGCAGCCCGCGGTGCTTGCCGAGCGCCAGGTCGCGCAGGATCGCGAGGCACGCGTCCTTGCCGTCGATCTCGCCGCCATGGATGCCGTTCTGGATCATCACCACCGGCTTGCCCGTGCGGGCCGCCTCCGCGGGTGTGAAGGCCTTCTCCTTCGACACGACCACGACCGGCATGGGCCGCCCCTGCGGCGTGGTGCCGAAGACTGAGATCTTCATCTCGGGCAGCCGCTTGCCGACCTTGTCGAGGAACGCCATCGTCTCCTCGTAGCTCGGCGTCGACTCGAAGCCGGCCACCTCGGCGGGCGTGCGCCACTCGGGCGGGATGTCCTGGCCTGCTGCCGAGGCCGGAACGGAGAGAAGGAGGACGGCGACAAAGGCGGCGAGAAGGGAGGCCCGAAGGTGTCTCATCAGGCCGAGACTTTACCAGAGAGCCCACGCCCTCCGGCTCAGGGCCGAGGCTTACTCGTTCATGCCCAAAGCGAAGCGAAGCGCGAGCTCACAGCGCCTCAATCCCAGGGCTCCTCGGCCAGAGCCGGATAGCTCGTCGAGCGGATCACGTCAACTTCTTCTTCGCGTTCCGGCTGCTCGATATAGCCCTGAGCGTAACGCTCGACATCCTTAGATTTCTGCAAGTCCCACAAGAATGCCTGAACGGCTTGCCGGAAAAACTCGCTCCGGCTCTCTCCCCGTTTACGCCGTTCTCTTTCCACCGATTCGAGAATCGCCGAGGGCAGGCTGATTGCGATTTTCACGGCATGAGACATGGTGCCTTTCCTACTGCTTTCATACCAAAGTATTGCTTTGAGATCGCCGCGGTGTCAAAGCGACGGCGAAGCGGGTCCGTCCGGATTCCCTGGCGCCGCGTAGGAGATCCCGTCCCGCAGGTGTAGGATTCACCCGCACGCTAGGGGGGCCGCAAGGCTGAGAGTCCCGTCGGGACGACCCTCACGACCTGATCTGGGTAATGCCAGCGAAGGGAAGCGGAGAAATCCCCTTCCGGCGCCGCATTCCCCCCGTATTGCCCGAGCTGCACTGCTCGAGGAGCGCCGATGATCGACAGCAAGCCCGTCCCGCCCGTCCTTACGACCGATCCGTTCTCCGGCTCCCGGAAGATCCACGTCGAGGGCACCCGGCCGGGCGTCCGCGTCCCGATGCGCGAGATCCTGCTCTCGCCGACCCACACGGCCTCCGGCCTCACCGTCGAGAACCCGCCGGTCACGGTCTACGACACCTCGGGTCCGTACACCGATCCCGATGCCCGCATCGACCTCGCCGAGGGGCTGGCGCCGTTGCGGCGGGACTGGATCCTCGGCCGCGGCGACGTGGAGGAGCTGCCGGCCGTCTCCTCCGAGTACGGCCGCCGCCGGGCCGCCGATCCGGCCCTCGCGCCGATCCGCTTCACCGCGTCCTCGGCGATGCGCCGGCCGCTCTGCGCGAAGCCCGGCGGCAACGTGACCCAGATGCATTACGCCCGCAAGGGGATCGTCACGCCGGAGATGGAGTTCATCGCCATCCGCGAAAACCAGCGCCGCGAGCTCGCCCGGGAGGCCGACGGAGGTCTTGGCGGGAAGGCCTGGGGCGGGGGCGTCGCGCAGCATCCCGGCCACACCTGGGGCGCGCGCATCCCCAAGCAGATCACTCCGGAATTCGTGCGCGACGAGGTGGCGATCGGCCGGGCCATCATCCCGTCCAACATCAACCACCCGGAGAGCGAGCCGATGATCATCGGCCGCAACTTCCTGGTGAAGATCAACGCCAACATCGGCAACTCGGCCGTCACCTCGTCCATCGAAGAGGAGGTGGAGAAGATGGTCTGGGCCATCCGCTGGGGCGCGGACACCATCATGGACCTCTCCACGGGCAAGAACATCCACGAGACCCGCGAGTGGATCCTCCGCAACGCGCCCGTGCCCGTCGGCACCGTGCCCATCTACCAGGCGCTGGAGAAGGTCGGCGGCAAGGCCGAGGATCTCACCTGGGAGATCTACCGCGACACGCTGATCGAGCAGGCGGAGCAGGGGGTGGACTACTTCACGATCCACGCCGGGGTCCGCCTGGCCTACGTGCCGCTCACCGCGGGCCGGATGACCGGCATCGTCTCGCGCGGCGGCTCGATCCACGCCAAGTGGTGCCTCGCGCACCACCGCGAGAGCTTCGTCTACGAGCACTTCGAGGAGATCTGCCAGATCATGAAGGCCTACGACGTGGCCTTCAGCCTGGGGGACGGCCTGCGCCCCGGCTCGATCGCGGACGCCAACGACGCGGCCCAGTTCGCGGAGCTCGAGACCCTGGGCGAGCTGACCCAGACCGCCTGGAAGCACGACGTCCAGGTGATGATCGAAGGCCCCGGGCACATCCCCATGCACATGATCCAGGAGAACATGGAGCGCCAGCTCACCTCCTGCGGCGAAGCACCCTTCTACACCCTCGGGCCGCTGACCACCGACGTGGCCCCCGGCTACGACCACATCACCTCGGCCATCGGCGCCGCGATGATCGGCTGGTTCGGCTGCGCCATGCTCTGCTACGTCACCCCGAAGGAGCACCTGGGCCTGCCGGACAAGGAGGACGTCCGCGCCGGCGTCATCGCCTACCGCATCGCCGCCCACGCTGCGGACCTGGCCAAGGGCCATCCCGGAGCGCAGATCCGGGACAACGCCCTCTCGAAGGCCCGCTTCGAGTTCCGCTGGGAAGACCAGTTCAACCTCTCCCTCGATCCGGACACCGCCCGCTCCTACCACGACCAGACCCTCCCCCAGGAAGGCGCCAAGGTCGCGCACTTCTGCTCGATGTGCGGCCCGCACTTCTGCTCGATGAAGATCACCGAAGAGGTCCGCGAGTACGCTGCGAAGCTGAGCCTCGCCGAGGAGGCCGCTCTCGAGGCCGGCATGAAGGAGAAGGCCGAGGAGTTCCGGGAGGCCGGCGCCGAGATCTACCGCTGAGCCCACCCCACACGAGTCGAGTCCGGGGCAGCCGCTGCCCAGGATGAGGTCCAGCGTCTTTCAGAAGATCTCCTGGAAAGTTGGCTTGAAGTCCGTCTCTTCAGCAAGGAGGCCGCCCAGTTGGAAGGGCCTCTGCGCTATGGAGGCTGGAAAATGGATTCGAGCACAACTCATGTCGTCGTCCGGGATACGCCCTATTACGCGAGCTCCCCTCAACAGGGCCGGCCCGCGGACGGCACTCTCCCGGCGGGAATGCCCGTCCGGGTCATCCAGGAGGGCGGCTCCTACTCTCAGGTGGATTACGAGGAAGGCGGCCCCGTCTATGTCGCCAGTCAGGATCTGAAGGCCGCTCCGCAGGAGAAACCCCGCAAGGCGGCCCGCCGTGGCACCCGCGAAGGCGCAACCGCCATGGCTTCGCCGGACCGGTCCGCGACGGCGGGCGACACGGGCTCGGAGACTCGCCTGGATCAGGTCACCCTTCGCTTCGGCTCGCGCGAGCTGCCCCTGACCAAGAGCGAGAAGCTGATCGGCGTCAAGCCGAATCCCGGAATCGGACGCAGGATCCTCTCCGAGATGGTGCCTCAGGTGGCCGGTCCCGTCTCTCCCGGCTCCCTGCTCGGCGGTTTCCAGCTCATCAACGTCGAGGATGAGAATCTCTCCATGGAAGAGACCCTGGACGGTCTGCGCGCCCATCCCGCCATCACGACCGGGACCCACGTCTTTCATACTTCCGACGATGAGGTGCCGTTCGTTCCGACCGGCCAGATCTACGTCGAGTTCAAGCCCGACACTCCGGCCGAGGAGTGCCAGGATCTGCTCGAGGAGCACGGCCTGGAGATCGTCGAGACTCGGGGCGAACGAGAGCTGATTGTTCAGGTGACCTCCCGCTCGGCAAATCCCATCAAGGTCGCTCAGGAGTTGCAAGAGTCACCCCGGATCCAGGTGGCCGAGCCGGATCTGGCGACCCCGGGAAAGATCCAGGCTTTCGCCCTGCCGACCGACGACCGCCTGATGGATCAATGGCATCTGCGTAACACGGGTACCCATCGCGGCACGCCCATCGGCTTCACGGCGGGCGCGGACTCGCGGGTCCTGGAAGCCTGGGACTCGTCTGACTCGCTGGGCTCACCGAACGTGGTGGTGGCGGTCATCGACGACGGTTTCGACCTCTCTCATCCTGACCTCCAGGGTGACTGGAAAATCGTCGCGCCCAAGGACTTCACCCGCAACTCCGCCAGCCCTCTGCCCGATCCCCTCAACGAGGACTGGCACGGCACGGCCTGCGCCGGCGTGGCCGTCGGCAATGCCGACGGCACTGGCATCGTGGGCGCCGCTCCGCGTTCCCGGCTGATGCCGATCCGTTGGGGCAAGAACCTGTCGGACACGGAGATCGAAAACTGGTTTGGTTACGCCCGGGAGCAAGGGGCCTGGGTCGTCAGTTGCAGTTGGAAGGCGCTGGCCAAGCGCTACGTACTCTCGTCCCGGGCGTCCCGCGCCATCGAACGCTGCGCGCGCGACGGGCGGGACGGGCTGGGAACCGTCATTTGCTTCGCCGCCGGGAACGAGGATCTCGACATCGACGATCCGGCGACCGGCTCGATCAATGGCTTCGCCATCCACCCTGACGTCATCGCCGTCGCCGCCTCGACCAGTCGGGACCGGAAGTCTCACTACTCGAATTTTGGTAGAAGGATCAGCATCTGCGCCCCTTCGAGCGGCTCGGGCGGTTGGGGGATTACCACCTCGGACGTCATGGGGCTTTACGAGCGCGGCGGTGAGAGGTTCGAAGCAGGCTACAGCCCGGGCGGTTACACCAACGACTTCGGCGGGACTTCGAGCGCGTGCCCGCTGGTGGCCGGAATCTGCGCACTGATCCTGTCCATCCGTCCGGACCTGCGTGCGGTCGAGGTCCGGGAGTTGATCGAGCGGACGGCGAGGAAGATCGGACAGGCTAATTTCTATGACTCCCGGGGGCATTCGCCGGTGTTCGGCCACGGTTGTGTCGACGCGTCGGCCGCAGTCGCGGCCTTGCAGGTCACGGAGGACGCCATCGCTCCCCTCTGGGGAGCCAAGGGGCATCGCACGACAAACGAGATCGCGATCAGCGCTCTGCCCAAGGAGATCCGCGACTTCTATTCCTTCCACCTGGAGGAAATCGTCGAGCACGCCATGGATGCCGACAAGGCGAAGCAAACGGATTCCAGGGAGAAACCGCGCCATTTCATCGACATCGACATTTACGGAGTCTTTCCGTTCGACGAGCTCCCGGAGGACTACGCGGCGGCGGTGCAGAAGTTCGGCGAGGCGACAGTCGTCGGCCGCGGCATCGTCCCCTGGCAGATCGAGAAGACCTACAACCAGCTGGTGAAGGCTTTCTCCGAGGGAAGCCTGGTGGAAGTGCTTAAGCACTCCGCTTGGCTCGGTCACTATGTGGGCGACGCTCACGTGCCGTTCCATACCACCGCCAATCACGACGGGCAGCTGACCGGACAGAAGGGCCTGCACAGCTATTTCGAGACCGCGCTCCTCAACCAGCATGTGCCGCCTTCCGAGGTGAAGCCTGCGCCAGGGCAGCCGATCAAGGTGGCTCCCCACAAGCTGGCTTTCCAGTGGGTGCGGGAGAGTTACCAATTCCTCCAGCCGCTGCTGGATGCCGACGCCGCGAACGGGGGCAAGAAGAAGAAGCGCAACCTGGCCGGGTTCGCGAAGGTCGCGAAGCCCATCGCGATCGATCGCCTGGCGAAAGGGAGCTCCCGGGCCGCAAGCCTCTGGTACAGCGCTTGGATCGAAGCCGGGAGACCCTCGCTCGCCGACTTGAGCGAGGCCATCGAGGCGCCCCGCATGCCGCCGCTCCCCTCGGCTCGGCGCAACGGCCCGGTGGCCCACCCGAGATAGAGCCCAGACAGGGTAGCCTCGTTCTCCTCCAGGCGCTCGAGGCTACCCTGTTCCCTCTCCGATGAGGTGTCGAGTTCCGCTGGGAGGACCAGTTCAACCTCTCCCTCAACCCGGACACCGCCCGCTCCTACCACGACCAGACCCTACGGCGAGGTCGGTTTCGCCTTGCCGATATTCAAGGCTTCTCGCGATTCCGCCAGTAGGACGGCTCGCGGCGAAGGTGCATGACGGCCACGATGACGATGTGATTCGGCCGGATCTGGTAGATGACGCCGTAGGGGAAACGGGCGAGCCGGCAACGGCGGCACCTTGGCGAAAGCTTGGGGCAGGCAAGGGGTAGCTGCAGAATCCGGTCGATTGCCGTTTTCACTTCAGTGGCAAACTCCGCTCCGAGCCCCGGCCGGTGGGCCTCGTAGCGGTCGACCGCTTCCTCAAGCTCCGCCCTGGCCGGAGCGAGGAACCGGTGCATCATCGCTGCAGGCGGTCCCGCAGCGAGGAGAAAACCTCGTCGATCGGAAAGGCGGCGACCTCGCCACGATCGTAGGCGGCGATGCGGTCCTCCGCCTCCTCCCCCCAGCGCGCATCAATCTCGCGCTGATCGGCGGAATCCAGGCTCTCCAGGAGTCTTTCGGCGAGCACGGCCCGCACCTCCTCGGGAAGGGAGAGGGCCGCTCGGAAGATGTCGTCCTGCTCTTTCGCCACCGGCATTTCGGCCTCCTGGGGGCGAGGCGCCCCGGTAGTCAAAGTATACCTCGCCAGCTCTCTGCCTTCGGAACGCGGCTCGAAACGCCTGCGGGTTCCTCAACCTCAAGAGTCAACAGGGAGCTGACCCCGTGGCGGGGGTTCTTCCTGGCGCCAGGCGGTCGCGGTCATCATGCCCCACAGCCAACTGATCTTGTAGCGGTTGATCGCGGCCGCTTTGAAGCCGGCGTCGTGCAGCAGGCGCAGGCATTCGCCCCGGTTGTACATCTTGACGTGGGCTCGGTTGAACAGTCGCAGGTAGAGGTCACAGATCCGGCAGGCTAGGTAGTCATCGCACCAGTCGGTGAGGACGAGCCGGCCTCCGGGGGCCAGGACTCTCATGATCTCGCGCAGGGCCGCCGCCGGATCCCTGACGTAATGGAACATGTTGCAGGACAGGACGACGTCGACGGTCCCGCTCTCGAAGGGAAGGTGCTCGACCCAGGCCGCCTGCAGTTGGATGTCGGGCGACAGCCGGCGGCGGGCCACGGAGAGCATGGCGGGCACGGGATCGACTCCGGAGAGTCTCGCGTCCGGGGCCGTCTGCGACAGCCGGTGCAGGAGGAACCCGGTGCCGCAGCCGACATCGAGCAGCCGGGAACCCGGGCGCAGGCTCAGGCGCGCCAGGGTCTCGCGGGTGGTGACTTCAACATACAAGGACCACTTCGTCTCGTACTCCGGCGCGAGATGCCGGTACTCCTCGACCAGGTGATCTCTTCGCGGCGTCGAGGAGGACAGCCGTGACGGAAGTCCGCGGCCGAGCCAGCGGAGGAGGCGAGAGGGAGGGGTTCGTTTGCCTTCCATGGCGGGCTCTGGAGGGATCATCTCCGCTGGAGGAGGGTACGTCCAGAGTGTAGAGCAAGACAAGGAGGACATCCGGGCCGGCGTCATCGCCTGCCGCATCGCCGCCCACGCCGAGGAAGCGGCCCTCGCTGCCGGCCTGCGGGAGAGGGCCGAAGAGCTCCGGGAAGCCGGCGCCGAGATCTACCGCTAAGCGCAACTCCCACGAGCCTCCCCCGCTTCTGGGGCAGCGGTTGCCCAAGCCGGGGCAACCCGATCCCCGGTTGGGGCAGCGGTTGCCCAAGCTGGGGCAGCCCGATCCCCGATTGGGGCAGCGGCTGCCCAAGCCGGGGCAGCCCGATCCCCGGCGGGGGCAGCGGCTTCCCCAGCCGGGGCAACCCGATCCCCAGCGGGGGCAGCCGTTGCCCAAGCGAGGGATCACGTTGCCCAAGCGGGGGCAACCGTTGCCCAAGCGAGGGATCACGCTGCCCAAGCGGGGGCAGCCGTTGCCCAAGCGAGGGACCGCGCTGCCCAAGCGGGGGCAGCCGTTGCCCAAGCGAGGTACCACGCTGCCCAAGCGAGGGCAGCCGTTGCCCAAGCGAGGGACCACGCTGCCCCGGGACCGGGGGCCGCGTTTCTACAGCCTCGCTGCTGCTCTCTCGATCCGGTGCGACAGGCAGGCTGACAGCAGGCTCAAGGCAGGTCGATCGCAAGCGTCCGGCTCAGCGTAGCGGCGATCTCGCGGGCGAGCTCGGCGGTGGCGATCTCCTGGACTGCGGCCTCATGGAAGAGGAGGACGGCGGCCATGGGCTCCCGGGAGACCTCCAGGTCGCGGAACACCGTCAGCATCTCCTCCGCCAGGGCGCGAACCTCGGCGGTCTGACCCTCCTGCAGGTGAGAGATCGCCAGGTCCACGGCGGCGAGCGCAGAGCCTGTGCCGCCGCCGGGATCGGGTGCTGGGGCCGAGTCGTACTGAGGTCTAGGGACTCAAGATTTCCAGGTGCGCTCGAGCGCCTTCATGGGGCGCAATTCGCCGATCGAGCGTCAGGAGGATTGCGTTGCTCGCTTCAGCAATCCCGAGCAGATAGGCGTCCGTCACCTGCTGGTGGCCGTTCAGATGTCGAAACAGATGGGCTGAGTGGGGTACAGAAGGCAGAGCGTCCAGATAGACGTGTTTCGGATCGCTGGTCAACTTCAGGCAACTCCGTCCTCGTCCAGGGCTTTCTGGATGCGCGAAGCCGGAATCACCCTGGCGCCCGCAGGCACTTCGAACGCAGGGAACCGCGACGACCCCTTGGGAACCGGTTTGTTCGAGCCGGCCCGGGCGGACTGAATCGACAGTCGCACCAACTCCGACAGGACGTTCCCGAGCTTCTTCCCGCTGGCCCGCGCGATCGCCTGTGCCGCCTCGTAGACATCGTCATCAAGGGTAACGGTCGTCCTCATGCATGGAAGAATACCAGCACGGAGTCGCAAGGAGAGAGGGAGCCGGGGCCGGATGAGAACCGGCCCCGAGCCAGTCTCAGCCGTCCGGATCGACGAACGAGCCGTTGTCGCCGAAGAGCAGATCCAGGAGATTGAGGAGAGACAGGGTGGCGAACGAGACGAGGGGACGCGGTGGGGAAGTGAGCACGGAGACCTCCTGGAGGCCGCACGGCTCCGGCCACCAAGGCCGGAGAGGGCGGGCCTCTCATGAGGAAGTGTGCCTGGGAGGGCTCGCCCCTGTACCTTCGTGCTCCAATGGGGACGGCCCGGAAGGCGGCCAGAAACAGGCGTAGCTGGTACGCCGTCAAACTTGAAACGACAGGTTAATCTGTAGGGGCGGCCCTCGTGGCCGCCCTCTGGGGGGATCGGGGGCAACCACGAAGAGGGCAACCACAAGGGTTGCCCCTACGCACAGCGGCCATTCCCAGGTTGACGGCCTACTGGGCCTCCCCGGCTCTCGTCCGTCAGTGGATGTCAAAGATTGACATCCTCTGACGGACCCCGTCTAATGGAGACGGTGGCTTGATCGACCTGCAGGCAAGAGGATCTCCGCTATGAACGTCTCCCTGACTCCAGAGCTTGAACGACTCGTGAACGACAAGGTTGCCTCGGGTCTGTACACCTCCGCCAGCGAGGTGGTCCGAGAAGCCCTGCGACTCCTTAAGGGGCAAGACGAAATCCGCCTTCTGTCCCTCCAGGAGCTCCGTCTGGACATCGCCGCGGGCCTGGATCAGTTGGACCGTGGTCAGTCGTCGATCTTGGACATGGCCGCGATCAAGGCCAAGGCGCGCAGGCGCGCAAGCTAAGGTGGGAGCCTCGTTTGGTAACGTCTGGAAATCGGACCTGGCTGAAACCGATCTCGTGCTCAACCCTGGAGGCAAGGGAGTCCAGAGTCCGCTCGACCTCCTCTGATGGATAAGCGCGCCGGCATTCCAGCAGGATGCCGGCCGCGAAGAAGTCTTGGTCAGTAGCATGAGCGTTGTTTATCCCGTCCGGATAAGCGCCTCAGCCCCCCTACCAGCGGAGCCATGTGGACCGAGCTCGTCCCTGGCTGAGACCGTTGGGCAGTCTTAAACGTCTGTGGGAGAGAACCTTGCAGGCGTTGAGCCTTCGCGACGATCGCTCATAAGCAATCTCCATCCAAGTCACCGCCGGGCAATGCTTATACAGCAGTCCATAAGAAGCATTGACACCCGCCTCATGCAGCCCTAGACTTCCTAAGTCCCAGGATTCAAGGTAACTTGCGCCGCCCGGGTGGCGAAAGGGCAGAGTGCTTGGTCGCTGTTGGATTGATGCGAAGGCCGCCGCAAGCCGAGCGGATTGACGGTAGACACCAAGGGTTCGCCGACAGTGTGGAAAGATCTCTTGAGTCGAGCGTCCGTGTATCGAGGCGTCATCTTTGATTCACTTCCTGCGGGGGTTGTAACGCGCATTCCTTCGCCGATCTCGGTAATGGGGGAGGAGGACGAGAATGGACGATAAACTAACTGTTGAGATTCAAGATGCGGATCGCTGGCAGTGGTTGAAATTTGCAGCCCCCTCGATTCTTGCAACTTTGTCTCTGCTTTGGTATCTCCAAGATTATTCGTATGAGGCAGCAATCGCTTTAGTGTCTAGCTGTGCAGTATTAGGAGGGGTCATACTAGCAGGCGGAAAGATGGGGCTGGCATTTTCGGGGGGCGCTATCTTGGGGGCAATGTTGTCAGCCGTCGTGGCGTATAAAGTGCCCGCCATAAACCAGCATTTTGGTCTTGGAAGCGAAGATTCGCAGAAGAAAATTAGCACCTTGAGCGAAGAGATAGCGCGGTTAAGGGTGGCTTTGAGGGCCGCGCAGAATAAGGATGAAGGTCTGCGTCGAAACCCGGTTCAAAGCCAAGGGATTGCACAGGAAATAGCTGGTAAAACTATGGCCTACTCCGGCGCAAGTTCGGGGGTGGGGGAAGAGGCGCCCCCAGCTACATCATCCAATGATGATCGAGTTCGAATAGCTGATAATTTTAGTTTTGAGCTCAAAGGATGTGAAAGAAAAGACCTGGACATTAGCTGCTCCTTTGCAATAACAAACCTCGCAGAACCTCGTGATCTGGCTATAAAATATTCATCGAGGATCGTCGATTCGAAAGGCATTTCTCATAGACAATGCACTCGCATATTCGGCGACCGTATTGTAAAGTCAGGTAGATATTTGACTGTTGGACTTCCAAGCGGAGTACCTTCTGAATTACAGATAGGCTTTTGTCGAATAGCAGGTGTCGTGGATCACATATCAATGCTTGAAGTCCATGCTAAGAGATCTATTGCGACATGGGAAAATCCTTCTCTGGGTACGGTCTCAAACAACAAGAATTAACAGGGGCGCTTCTTGGAGGCCAAACTGGCTCTGGCGCTCTGCTCTCTTGAGCGAGATAGCAGTAACATTTTGGAAGGGAAACAGACATGGAACAGTATCGCCATAGCTCTACTCCAAATATCGGCGAACCCCGCCCCTGCAGCGGACGCCTGAGGCCGCACAAATTTTTGCGGCCTGCGAGCGCCGGTGGCTTCGAGATTCTCTTGTGGCCTTTCACCGGCGCTCGCTGAGGGGCCACCCGTTAGGCGCCCATGAACCATCCTCTGATCGTCAAAAGCCGTTACGGATTCGTGGCCCTCACCACGGCCTGGTTCCTCTCGGCGCTCGTTTTTCTTAGCGATACTGGGGTTGACATGTTAGCGTTTCTGATCCACTTCTACGCGGCGGTGGCTCTCTCTGTCGGTTGGGTCTTCTGTCTCATCACCTCACGGAGAAGCTCTAATCCACGCAGTGCACTTCTCTCCCTCGTCGCCCTACCAACCACGGCTTTCCTTGTCTACCTCCTGTACGCTACCGAGGTTCCGCGAAACCCACTCTTCAGGCTTCGCTTCCTTGCCAGCCGTTCGACTCTTGCGGCAACAGCCGAAGCGGCGCTTGTCGCGCCACCGGCTGATCTCGGTCATCTCGCTCTCTTCAGCATCGACAAAATCGAGGTCTATGACGGTCAGGTACGCTTCATCACGACAGGCTGTGGTCTCGTCGACCAGTGCGGCATCGTCTACTCGCCAATCCGGAGGCTGCCAACGCATCTTCACAGAGATCGCTTCACTTCTCTCGGGGGTCCCTGGTATCATGTCCACTGGTTTTTCTGACTATGGATTTCATTGCTAAAACCAGGACAATGACGCACCGAGGCGACTGGGCGCCTAACCCCGGGCCTCAAGCGGACGGCTAACGCCGTACGCTTAGGCCCAAAGCCGTTAGGCGGCCTGGGAATGGCTTCGGATTTTGGAGCAACGTAATTCGATGACGGACACGATGCAGGCCTATGTGATAAGCGAGCCCGGAGGCCCGGAAAGGCTGGAGCTCAGAGAAATTCTGCGCCCGTCGCCACGGGACGGATGGGTTCTCATTAGAAACCGGGCCTTCGGACTCAACCGATCAGAATGGTTCACACGGCGCGGGGAATCGCCTTCGGTACAGTTCCCGCGCGTGCTCGGCATCGAGTGTGCCGGTGAAGTCGTCGCCGCGCCCGGTTCTAACTTTCCGGTTGGGCAGCGCGTCGTTGCGATGATGGGGGGAATGGGGCGGCAGTTTGACGGGTCTTACGCTGAGTATGTGCTGGTGCCGCAGCAGAATGTTTTTCCATTGCAGACACAATTGGAGTGGAAGCGCCTCGCAGCTCTGCCTGAGATGCTTCAGACTGTTCACGGTTCACTCCACGTAGGACTGGAGATTGAGCGGGCGAACAATATTCTTGTGCGAGGCGCGACCTCGTCCATCGGATTCACGGCCATCTCTCTGGCCCGATCGGCAGATCTTGAAGTCACCGCCACCACCCGAAACCCGGCCAAGGCCGACGAGCTCAAAGCCGCTGGCGCCACCCATGTCATCGTCGACGACGGGGTGATAGCGGACAAGGCCCGCGCCATCTACCCGGATGGCTATGACCGTGTCCTGGAGCTCGTCGGCGCAACGACCTTGCTCGATTCTCTGCGAGCGGCGTGCCGGGGCGGCATCGTCTGTATGACGGGTATCCTCGGCGGCAGCTGGGTCCTGCAGGACTTCCACCCGATGGGCGACGTTCCGACAGGCGTGAAATTGACCTCATACAGCGGCGAGGCATCCGATATCAAGTGCGCGCAGCTTCAACGGTATGTGTCTCTCGTGGAGTCAGACAAGCTGATCCTTAAGCTCGGCCCGAGCTTTCATTTTGGGAAGCTTCGTGAAGCCCACACCTTGATGGACGAGAACGGAGCTAACGGGAAAATTGTGATCGAGGTGGATTGACTGCGATGTCGACGGTGGATGGTGCTGGCCCCGATTTCAGGTGCCAGGCGATTGTTTGGGGCGGTGCAGGAGCTCCTCGGCCACAAGAGCGTGAAGACGACCATGATCTATACGCATGTGCTCAACCCTGGAGGCAAGGGAGTCCAGAGTCCGCTCGACCTCCTCTGATGGATAAGCGCGCCGGCATTCCAGCAGGATGCCGGCCGCGAAGAAGTCTTGGTCAGTAGCATGAGCGTTGTTGATCCCGTCCGGATAAGGGCCTCAGCCCCCCTACCAGGGGAGCCATGTGGACCGAGCTCGTCCCTGGCTGAGACCGTTGGGCAGCCTTAAACGTCTGTGGGAGAGAACCTTGCAGGCGTTGAGCCTTCGCGACGATCGCTCATAAGCAATCTCCATCCAAGTCACCCCGGGCAATGCTTAACAGCAGTCCAGAAGAAGCATTGACACCGGCCTCATGCAGCCCTAGACTTTCTAAGTGCCAGGATTCAGGAAACTTGCGCCGCCCGGTGGCGAAAGGGCAGAGTGGTTGGTCGCTGTTGGCTTGATGCGAAGGCCGCCTCAAGCCGAGCGGATTGACGGTAGATAGCAAACGTTGAACGGGAAGGATCTTCGATGGGAACAAGACGACTAAAAGATACGCCTGCAGATGACTTTCCACTCACCGAGTCGGCGGCGCCACCCAAAGGTGTTGTCCGCGAGGGTGCGTACTATTCTAGGTTTCGGTTGGACAAACATGTGGCTCGCGGAGGGGCAGCGGATGTTTACCTCGCATATGATCCTCAAATCAATCGCGAGATAGCACTTCGACTGGTTAGGATCGATATCCAGGATCAAGAACTCCTAGCCGCAGAGCGCCTTGGCACGGTTCTGCAGCGTACTGCTGGAGGAGTCTCGAGCGAAGCAGCCAAAGTCTTAGACTATGGAGAGGCCGAAGGCTTCTTCTTCGTTGCAACAGAGTTTGTGCAAGGCGAGAGTCTTGATCAGGTTCTTTCAAGGTCTGGAGGCCTCCCGTCAAGAAGAGCTATCGCGATCGCAATTGAGTTATGCTGTTTTATTGAACAAATGCAAGGCATAGCTCCAAATTCTCCAGTGGATAGAGCCGCACTTTTGATCCATGGAGATATTAAGCCACATAATATTATAGTGACAGGCGATGCAACAATCAAGATAATTGATTTCGGAATAGCGAGATCTTTGTCACATGCGGCAGCGTCCACGCAAAATTTATTTGGCACTCTTCCTTACGTTGCGCCTGAAAGGCTTCAGAGCGGCAAAGTCGATAAGCTGTCCGATCTATGGTCCGTCTCTATAGTCTTGTACCAGATGGTTGTCGGCAGGCTTCCATTTGGTTCATCTTCTGGTGACTATGCCGAATTTGAACGGGAAATTGCGGCCGGAAACTTACGACCTATTCCTGAAGAAATTCCCCGTACGCTCGCTGAGATCATCAGGAAGTCACTCGATCCAAAACCCGATAAGCGCTATTCCTCCGCGACCGATTTGCGGTATGCATTGGAAGAAGTTTCTAAAACCAGTGAGTTTCTTCAATGGAGTCATACGAACGAGGCAAGCGCACAAGTATCGAGAGAGACTTCTACCGCAGTCGTATATGATCATAGGACCGGAAGGGTGCTACGGCGCGACGAGATTCAGTCTCGATTGGACCACAACAAAGATATAAATGAGAGTTCCGAGTACGACGAATTACATACATTCGTGGCTGATGCGAGCGAGCGGATAGTTCGACGAGTAGATAGCGTCGCTTCTTCCGTTTCCTTGCTTCGCCAGGACTTTGCAGAAATAATAAAACTTCTTGCGACGAGGTTAGAGCCTTCGATGGCGACAGTGGAGAAGCGGAAATGACTGGTTTAGGCTCTATATTAGGGGCGATTCGCGAACTGATTAGCCTCGATGTCAAAGTTGATAGGATTGAGAGAGATGTTGAGGAACTCAGGCATAATGCTCAAGAGATTAAGCGTCTTCTGGCAGAGTACTTGCGACTTGTTGATCGGATCTCTACTCGCCAGGAGCGGTTTGAAGAGATAGTTGAGAAATTGGAGGAAGATCTTAGTGAGCGTGTGCTGGCCAAGGTCCAAGCCAAGATGGTTGCCGTCCAAGCTGAGATCGACCTCGTCAAGGAGCGCTTTCGGCATGGCTTCTCTGGCTCAGACAGCTATAATGTTGATGGAGCGGTGCATAATAAACTCGTGGAATGAGTTTCAAATGGGACTGCCGTAGAACCCTGCGATGCACCCGGACCCTTGGGCTCGCGCCCAAGTGCCGGTGATCTTACAAATGTTCGGCGTCAAGAGGCAGCGGCCCCAGTCAGAGCAGGAGATCCCCGATTTCAGGTACCAGGCGATTGTTTGGGGCGGTGCAGGAGCTCCTCGGCCACAAGAGCGTGAAGACGACCATGATCTATACGCATGAGCTCAACCCTGGAGGCAAGGGAGTCCAGAGTCCGCTCGACCTCCTCTGATGGATAAGCGCGCCGGCATTCCAGCAGGATGCCGGCCGCGAAGAAGTCTTGGTCAGTAGCATGAGCGTTGTTTATCCCGTCCGGAAAAGCGCCTCAGCCCCCCTACCAGGGGAGCCATGTGGACCGAGCTCGTCCCTGGCTGAGACCGTTGGGCAGTCTTAAACGTCTGTGGGAGAGAACCTTGCAGGCGTTGAGCCTTCGCGACGATCGCTCATAAGCAATCTCCATCCAAGTCACCCCGGGCAATGCTTGTACAGCAGTCCAGAAGAAGCATTGACACCCGCCTCATGCAGCCCTAGACTTTCTAAGTGGCAGGATTCAGGAAACTTGCGCCGCCCGGTGGCGAAAGGGCAGAGTGCTTGGTCGCTGTTAGATTGATGCGAAGGCCGCCGCAAGCCGAGCGGATTGACGGTAGACACCAAGGGTTGTGCGTCAAGCGCACGGGAATCTTGATTAGTCCCTCGTTTGCCAACTATCCTATGCGGTTGAAATTTAGGTCAGAGGAGCTGCAGCGGTGAATATAGAGCAACTTGAGAAATTCACCAGGAGCATTAGGAGGCGCCCTGTCATCACCACTGCGCTCTTGATTCTTCTGGGCATGTTAACTCTAGCTGGCGTCTGGGCTTCAGCGTTCTTCGGTGAACTCGGGAGAAAGTGGGCCTCCTCTGAGGCAATGAGGACAGATCATGTCGTCGTGGGTAAGTGGAGAAACGAATATGCTACGATTGCGTTCTATGGGGACGGTGTTGCTAGCTTTGGTGGATCTCCCTTGAAATGGAAGGCGGTGGACGATGAGACGGTCCGAATCGAAGAAGGTGAGACTATTACTGAGTTTTCTGTGCAACAGGTGAATGGAGAATTTGTAGGAACGATCTCCGGTCTTGAAAAGCTGGTTCCGGCCTTTCGGAAGTTAAAGTGACGGAGTTGGCACATAGGACATCAGGTAGAGGGCCGCACAACCCGGGCAGTCGAGCGGACGGATACCGCAAAAAGCGCGGTCCCGCCGCTCGCCGCCATCACGGTTAGGCGCCACGTCTTTAGCAAGACATACCAAAATGGAAGACGACTTCGACCGCTCAACATTAGCACCTCTGGCCTGGCACAATTGCTCGACCGATCTGCGCGGTTCTGCCGCCGCTCTTCTCGCTGCCTCTGAGCCTGAGTTGTCTGCGACAGTTGCCCGCAGGTTCCATCTAGGAGTCGGATTCAGGATAGATATTGCGAGTTGGTCTGTGTATGAGATGTTGTGGGGTATGTCTATCGAACTGATCTTAAAGGCAATAGCTGTCGCGCAACGGAAAGAGGTCCTGGCCCATCACCGACTTATCGAACTTGCATCCCATATAGGTTTCACTCTTGCTCCCGACGAGGAGGCGCTGCTATCCGTGCTGACCGCTGCAATTCGTTGGTCAGGTAGATATCCGATACCAAAAGACCGGAAAGAATGGGTAGACACATACAAGGACCGAAATAGAGCGCTCTGGAAACCCGCAGATGACAACGCTATTTGGAGCGTCTATAACGGTGCTCTTGATTGGGAGAATGTGAATGCACTTTGGGTCAAGTTGGATGAGGTGTATTGGCAGCACCACTACCCGCGCTAGCTGGAAGCGCGACTTTGTGGGGCAGGAAGAGGTGCCAGCGGCTTGTCTGGAACCAGCAAGTTGACCCATCGAACATCGATTCTGTCGTCCTGCCGGCATTCCCGGGCGGGAGCGGGCGCGCCTCGCCCGGGGCGCTCTGCGGGCCCAGAGGAGTGTCCAGATAAGGCGGCGGAGGAACAAAGAAGAGCGTGAGTCGCGGGGCCAGCAAATCAGGGCTTGATCGTGATGGTCACCGGTTCAAGAGGCTGTTTGGCGACGCGACTCCCAGAGCTGAGACCCCTTCGCCGTCCGCGCCGCTTTGGCGTCGGTCTCGACGCCCTCGATCAGGTCAGCGGCCCGAGCCCGGTACAGCTATACGGTTCAGAATCCAGGTGTTCCCGGCAGGGTAGGGGAGTTGGGATGGCACCGATCATGCCGTGCGATGCGTCGCCATCCATTCCTTGAGCGCCTCGTCCATTCGTCCCTGCCATCCTCCGTCAGTCGACTTGAAGTACTCGACGACTTCTGGGCTGTACCGTACCGAGAGCAGAACCTTCTTGACTCTCTTGCCTGGGCCTCTCTGGCCCGGTCGACGCACGGTGGCATCCTTCCAGAACGCCTCCACGGCTGCCGGGTCGTGGGGGTCATACGGGGATTCCGGATCGTGAGCTCGCTCCGGCGCCGTTGCAATGGCAGAGGCGATGTCTTCAGGATTCATTGGAAGGCAACCAGCTGGCACCTGCTTGGACCGGTTCCTGGATCTCCTTTCCGAGAAGTGCGAGAGTCTCGCCAAGTCACCCGAAATGGGCCGTCGTCGGAACGAGCTGGCAGAGAGGTGCGGAGCTTCCCGATTGGGCGCGAGGTCCTCGTTTACCTCGGCGTTGCCATCTGCTACCGTGGCAACTCTGTCCCGGAACAAGGAGGTAGCCCAGATGGCATGTAGGATTCATCGTCGGCTCGTTTTCATTGCTTTTCTCTGTCTCTTGCTCTCGTTCGCCGGGATCCGCCCGAGCGCCGCCCAGTCGAGCGTTCCCTACTGGACCGAGATTGCGCAGGGCGGCGACGTTCCCGACGCCCTCTGGGACGGTGCGAGCGCCTATCACGACGGTCTCTTCTACATCTTCGGCGGTTTGAACGGGACCTTCCCGAACGACGAGCCCGTGGCCGATTTCAGGGTCTTCGACGTCGACACGCTGATCTGGTACGACCTCGGGCAATACCCGGGAGGGCCATCCGCCAGGGCCGAGTCGATGATGTGGTGCGTCGCCGAGGACGGCGAGCTGATGGTCTCCGGCGGGAGAGGTCCTTTCCGGCGCGGGCTCGACCTCACGCACCAGGACACGTTCCGGTTTGATCCGATGCATGGGTGGACGCAGATCTCGCAGAGCGCGGCCGAAATCGGGCGCGCCAACCGCTCCACGGAGGCGGTTGCCGTGCGAAACAAGGGCAAGCAGAAGACCGTCGCGTACGCCTTCTCGGGGTCGTCGTCGACGCTGCCGGCCTTCATCAACCGTCCGGACGGCCTCCAGCACAACCTGGTCCGCTACAAGAACGGCTGGAAGCAGGTCGCGGCCGGCTCGCCCGCTCCGCGCGCTCGAGCCCATCATCCGCTCGTCTATTCCGAAGGCTGGAACGCATTGATCGTCTACGGCGGATATACGAACGACGCCGTGAACGGGACCGGTCTGTTCACGCCGGAGAACTATCTCGGCGACCTCTGGATGTTCGACATCCAGACCGAGACCTGGGAGCAGCTCGTCTTCGACGAGGCCGGCGGACCGGGCCTCCGCGACAACGCGAAACTGATCGCCGACGAGCCCAACGGCCGCATCTGGCTCTACGGGGGGAGCAAGTTCGACGGTACCACCCTGTCCGATGTCTGGTACTTCGATCTCCACACCGGAACCTGGACTCGCGTGGACACCGCGATGACGGGGCCAGCGCCGGCGCCGAGGTTCGGCCAGTTCTACTTCACCCGCAAGACCGCCACCGCCTACGAGCTCTACATCTTCGGGGGGGCGACCGCGGAGTTCGCGCCGGTGCTGCTGAACGACATGTGGAGATTGACGATCCCGCTCGTCGGCGGCTGAGACGGCCCCGATTTCAGGTGCCGGGCGATTGTTTGGGGCGGTGCAGGAGCAAGCCGTTAGGCGTCGCGAATGGAAGCTGAGTATCCCGGTCTAGCCGCAGCACTCGGCTTCCTCGCGGGTGGCGTCGCCGGGATGCTCCTGCTTCGCATGCCCGAACGAGTTCTGCCCCTCGACGAACCGCCTTTGACCTTGCGGGCGTTCCCCGGCCGTTGGACCAGCTTGAGGTGGTGGGCAGCAGCCACGTATCCTTTGGCGCTTGGCCTTGCATGGCTGGTGCTCGGCGCGGCCTCTGCGTTCTTTTACCTTCGGACGCTGCCTCACAACCAGGCAGTTGCGGTGTTGCTGTGGTCGCTCGGTATGTCCTGCAACCTGGCGGTCGCCCGCTCGGCATACGAGCTCATGTTCGGTGTCACCGGCTACCACGAGACCCCGTGGAGTCTCGGAGGCAAGTACCGGTTCCGGTCCCGAGCGCGCATCCGCCTCATCGGCGCAATTCGAGCGGCTGTCTCGGTGCTGACGATTCTTCTCAGCCTTGGGGCCGCGCTCGTCTTGTCAGGGCTGCAGTCGTGACGCGCCCGACTAGGAGCCTGTCGGGAAACCGTCTGGAGGTTACAGGGTTGAGGTAAAATGGTCGTCATGGAGACGACTCGCTTCCTGGGTTACGCGCCTGGTCAGTTGTTGCTGTTGCCCCCGGACCTTCGGGATTGGCTGGAGGAAGGC
>JANMTS010000044.1:0-19167 GCA_031390755.1 Holophagales bacterium | reverse complement strand
GGGGGCAGGTTGACGCAGCGCAGCGGAGTCATTATGGGGGGGTAGGTTCCCGTCATGGTGATCGCTCGGGACGCAATTGACTATCGGGGGGGGCTGGGGCGGGCGCCGAGTGTCTTTGGCGGGGCACGAGGGCTTGCAGGTGCGGGGGAGATTGCGTCAGCGACTGGGTGGGGGCGGTGGGTGTCCAGGATGACGCTGGGCGTAGAGCGGCGGGGGCAGGTTGACGCAGCGCAGCGGAGTCAATCTGCGGGGGGAAGGTTCGACGTGGTGATCGCTCCGGACGCCAATGGCTCTCGGCGGTGGCTGGGGCGGGTGCCGAGAGTCTTTGGCGGGGCACGAGGGCTTGCAGGCGCGGGGGAGATTGCGTCAGCGACAGGGTGGGGGCGGTGGGCGTCCACGATGAAGGCGGATCTCGAGAGGGCGGGCGGTAGGGTTGGACGTCCCGGTCCAGGAGGACGGTTCGGCGTAGAGCGGGGGCGTGTGCGTCCAGCACCTGGGTGTGGACGTGGCCGTCCGGGAGGCCGGCGGTTCTTGCGAGGGCGGGCGGTTGGGTTGGATGTCCCCGTCCAGGTTGACGGCTGGGCGTAGAGCGGGGGCGTGTGCGTCCAGCACTTGGGGGGGCGTGGCCGTCCAAGATGCCGGGCGGTGCTTGCGAGGGTGGGCGGTTGGGCTGGGCATCCGCTGCCTCGGCAGCAGATCGGCAGCCAAGCATCCAGATTCCTTCCATCTTCTCCTGCCTCGCCTTCGAGGCTGTGTGTAGCTGTGGAAATCCCGGGCGGTGGATGGGGGCTGGGATTTCCAACGGGCGTGGGAAGGTCCGGAGGGTGGGCGGTTGGTGGTCCGGAGCTTTCCATGCCCGGTCAGATTCCACAGCGGAGGGGGAAAGCCTCGCCGGCCTCTGCAGTCGCCGTTGGGTCGTGATGGCCGCGTCCAGGTCTGCCTGCGGCTCTGCGTGGCCGCGTCCGGGATTGCGTGCGGACCTGCACGCGGCTCTGCGCGGTCAATCCTGAGGCCCCCACCCCCTTCCGGCCCCTTCGGATCAGCTCCCTCGCGGAGTAGGATTTGGAGGGAGCGGAACGAAACCCTGGGAGGATCTCCGTGTTGAGCCGACCGACTTCGAGCGTCAGCCAGGCAGTGGCAGAAGGGCTCTTGACTCGACGGACGCCGAGCTACCGCAGGTGGTCGATCCCCGTACTAATGCGGCGTACGTACTGATCCCGTTGACCGAGTATGAGGCTGTCCACGAGATCGTCGAGGACGAAAGGCGACAAAGGGCGATCCGGGTGGTCGATCTTCGGAATGCGGGGCGGCGTGTGGCCGAGGCTCCTTGATGGAGCCCGGTGAGGTGTACAACGCCGACTTCCCGGAGGCCGGTCCCCATCCCGTGATCGTCGTCTCCCGGAGGATCTCAACCGGGGCCATTACGCGTTGGTCGTGGTCTGCACGTCGTCTCGATTCGAGGTCCGCAGTCAGCTTCCCAAGCTGTGTCCCATTCCATGCTGGCCAGTTTGGCTTCACGGCTAACTGTGTAGCTCAGTGTGAAAGCATCCTGTCGATCGATCTCGCCGTCAGCGTGGTATCTCCCGAAGAGATCGGTAGGGGCTTCGAAAACCGCGTCGCACCATCTCTGCCAAGAGAACGTCTGCCTCGTTCAGGCTGAGAATCTGCTTCAAGACAAGTCGGTCGAGGACACCCAGAGAGCCAGAGACATCGATACCGAGTGAACGACCAAGCTCCCTTGCCTCCCAGTCATCGGAAAGCATGAGGAGACCGCGAGAGCTCGCTGCCGCGATGCAAGCAGATTCTCCCGGTCCCAGAGCCCGGCCGACCTTGGCCGCCTGGATCTGTTCTCGCTCCGTCAGATCGAGGAGATTCAGCCAGGACCAGTCGCAAGCCGGGACCAACCCACGGTGGACACCGAGTTCCAACTCATTCCAGACCGCGATTGGAGCCGCGAGATCCGGCCAGGCCGCCTTCAGGAGGTCGGTCCGTTGAATCTGGGCAAAGTTGTTCAGGACCGTCGTGTCTGCGAGCGACGACATGCGGGGCGATGGAACTCTTCAGGCGTGGCGGCGTGCGGCGGCGATTTCGGCCTGGGCGTCCTCGATAGAGGGGGCTCCTCGACGGATCGGGATTCCCAACCACTGGAAGCTGCCCTCAAGCTCGAACCGGGTAAGCTGAAACAACTCGGCCGCCTTCCCGAGACTGATTCTCTCGGCGAGATAGTCGCGGAGCACCTGGGCCTCAAGAAGCTCGCCCTCATCGCCTTCGCCGGCGGCACAAAGGGCGAGAGCCCGCAGGAGCCGGAAGTCGAGAGCATCCAAGAGGACAATACGCTCCGCGCCTTCACTGGCGACGACAGCGAGCTCGCCCTGCTGCACCCGATCCAGGATCTCTCGGGTTCTTTGGGACAGGTCGGAGGGTGAGATGATAGTGCGCGTCATCCAAGATGCCTCTTGGTGAGAGTACCTCATGCTGGCCTGATTTCCAAACTCGGATACGAGTTCCGCTCTTCCGACTCACCCGCCTCCACCGCTTCAAGTCGTCATTACGAGCGACGGCGGTCCGGCGGTGCGCCTCATGCTCGTTCTCCAGGAGGGCCAGGAGAGTCAGGGCACCCGCCAGCCGACCAGGACGGCCGTTACGGCTCTGGACCACTTCATGGGCACCTGGTCAGCTGAGCAGGAAGCCGAAGTGCTCAAGTCTGGGCTGCGCGTCGACGTCCCTGGCGGGCTCAGGCGGGGCGGCAGGCGTCACATCAGCGGTCCGACTTTTCTCTGTTCGGGCTGTGGCAGGAGGCGGTCTCGGTCGTAGGGCGGGTCTTCATGGTCGGGCATCGGATCCTCAGGCCAGTCCTTCCGCCAGATCCGACGGTACTTCTCGTCGGCGTAGTGCTTCAGGTGCAGGTAGATATCCTCTTCGCTGCCGCTCCCTACCAGATCGAGGACGAAAAAGCCCTGGCCCATCCCTTCCGGAATCGGTTCGCACGACTCCCGCAGCAGGTCGTTCCAGAGTTCGGCGTAGAGCTGCCGGTCGCTCAGATGGTCGGTGTTATCGAGGAAGGTTGCATTAAGCGCCAGGGCCTCGATGACCTGCCACAGCTTCACCGAGATCTTCGCATCGTCCAAGCCGTGCGGCGGCGGGAGCGAGACACCAGCCTCAACCAGAATTTCAAAAAGAGATCTCTCCTTCTCCTCGAACGCCATGGCACCTCCCATACCGTGTCCTCCGATCGGCCTTCCTGTCATGCTACTCCATAACGCGGCATGGATAGAAGGGCTTAGCATTCCCTAAGAGATCTGCTCGATCTCTTCGATGAACTCCTCTAGAGTGACTGGCAGGCGGGGGACTTTTCGCCGAAAGAACTCCTCAAGGAACTCTGCCCGGCTCAATCCGGCGATCTCGGCAGCTCTCTCCTGGGAGACCAGTCCCTGCGCATACCACTGAACGCAGGCCGCAATCTGTATCTCCTCGCGAATTCCTTGGGAGACAGATGGAGCGCGGCAAAGGCGCTGGGCGACATCTCGTAGCTGATTGTGGCCATCGGGTACTCTCGCGATCTCTTCTTTCGGGGTTGATTATCGGGGTATCGACGATCCTGGCAACTGGTGCAGCAGGTTGCCTCTCGACTCACCCACCCACCTCCTCAGCATGAACCCAGGCCTGCACGTCACGCAACCACGCGAGCAGAGAGTTCCAACCCGCGCGGAGCTGCTCCACCATTTCCTCCTCGTCACACGATTTCCGCACCGAAAAGACTGAAATAACGGCGGTTGCCGGGGTTCCAAGCCCCGGCCGAACTGGCGCATGAGCGCAGCCGCCCGCCGTCCGGCACCACAATCTTCCTTCCCTGGCCCGCCCTCAGCTCGTTGTCGACTGGCGGCACCGGGATCGGCCGGCCCAACGGGCCGGGAGAGTTTAGCCCAGGGCTGAGGCCGAAGGCCGATGTCCTGGGAAAAGGAACATCCGCACCGCAGGGCGCCCTGTAAGGGCGCGAGAGGGCTGGGTGGAGATTCTCCCGGCCTTTCAGGCCGCGGGGATGTGTACCCAGGGCATCGCTGCGCTCAGCCCTGGGCTAAATTCTCCCGGCCCGTTGGGCCGGCCACAGGCCCCCGCAGCCCGGCGGCCTGAATGGTCGCGAGAACCTTCAATCCCACACATAGCGCTCGTCAAATTCGATTTCATAGGCCTTGAGGAACGCACGGAGCTCCTCTTGAAACGACTTCACACGGTGATGCTCGCGTTGGTTACGGATGTAGACCCGAACGCCTTTGACTTGCGATTGGCTCACTGAGAAGGCCCCGAATCCCGCCTGCCAGAAGAAGCTCGCAAACTGTGGTCCCCGACTGCGCAGCCAATCGTTCGAGCTTTTCTTGAGGTGGCCGACCACGTCGCTCGGCGCCTCGGTCCGTGCGAGGAGAAACAGGGCATGCAAATGATCCGGCTCGGTGTTGATTTCGATCGGGGCACAGCCGAGGCCTTTGAGCGTGCCGCCCAGGTAGGCATGGAGATCGGGACGAATCTCGTCGGGTAGAGCTCCCTCGCGGTTCTTCGTCGAGAAGACGAGGTGAACATAGATTTTGGAGAGAGATTGAGCCATGGCGCGCTAGTCGTCGTCCCCCGCCCCGGTCAGCCCGTACTTCTTCATCTTGGCCCGCAGGGTGTTGCGCGCGATGTCGAGCAGGCGTGCGGTTTCGCGGATGCGCCCTTGGCACTGGGTGAGACCGGCGGCGATGAGATCGCGGTCGTAGCGGTCCAGCGCCTTCTCATAATCGCCAACCTCCAGGGGCACGGCGCCGGGCAGGCCTGCCGGGCCCATCAATGCCGGCGCCGCGGGCGGCACGCCCTTCACCTGCATCGCGATCCAGTCGAAGTCTTCCAGAACCAGCGTGTCTGAGCCCGAGAGCACGAAGGCGCGGTGGATCGCCGCTTCCAGCTCCCGCACGTTGCCCGGCCAGTCGTAGGCGTAGAACAGGTCCACCACGGAAGGATCCAGCTCCTTGGCCGGGCGCCCCTGGTCCCGGCTCACCTTGGCCAGGAAGTGCTGCAGAAGGTAGGGGATGTCCTCCTTGCGCTGGCGCAGCGGCGGCAGCACGATCGGCAGGATGTTCAGCCGGTAGTAGAGATCCTCCCGGAACTCGTTGCGCCGGATCGCCTCCTCGATGTCGAGGTTGGTGGCGGCGATGACCCGCGCGTCCGAGTGCCGGGTGCGCTCGCCGCCCACGCGCTCGAACTCCTTCTCCTCCACCACCCGCAGCAGCTTCGACTGGATCGACATCGACACCTTGCCGATCTCGTCCAGGAAGAGGGTGCCCTGGTGGGCCAGCTCGAAGCGCCCCAGCCTCACTCCCGCGGCGCCGGTGAACGACCCTTTCTCGTGGCCGAAAAGCTCGCTCTCCGCCAGGTTCTCGGGCAGGGCCGCGCAGTTGAAGTGGATGAACGGCGCCTGCCGCCGAGGGGAGGACGAGTGGATGATCCGTGCCACCAGCCCCTTGCCCGTGCCGCTCTCGCCGCGGATGAGGACCGTGGAGCTGCTCTGCGCCACCTTCTCGATCTTCTGCTTGAGCTCGACCATCGCCCGGCTGCGTCCGATCATGGAGCCCAGGCTGTGCACGGAGAGGATCTCGTTGCGCAGCGAGTCGTTCTCCTCCTTGAGCCTCTGCCGGGAGGCCGCAAGCTCGCTGTAGAGGCGGGCGTTCTCGATCGCCACGGCCGCCTGGTCGGCGAAGGCGACGAGGAACTCGAGGTCGGACTGACCGAACAGGTGCCGCGACTCGCGGTGGTCGACGTAGATCGCGCCGGCCACGCGGTCGCGGATCGCCAGCGGGACGCAGAGGATCGAGAGGATGTGCCGGGCCACGATCGACTCGGAGGTGCTGAAGCGGCCGTCGGACAGGGCATCCATGGCCAGGATCGGCTCGCGGCCGTCGATCACCCGGCGCACCACGCTCTCGGAGAGCTTCTGGCCTTCCGCGGCGTCCTCCTGCCCGACGTTGCGCGCCACCGCGACCTCCAGATCCCGGGTGAGGCGGTCCATCAGCACGATCATTCCGCGCTCGGCGCCGAGGCGCTCCAGCACCAGATCCATGGTTCGGGCGAGCACCTCCTGGAGGTCGAGGCTGGAGTTGACGACCTTTCCAACCTCGGCGAGCACCGCTCCCACTCCCCCGCCGCGGCCGGAGGTGAGACGCTGGTGCTCGCGGACGCGATCCAGGGCACCCGAGGATCGCCGCGACTCGGTCTCCGCTCCCAGCCGCTCGAAGCCGGAGAGGGCGCGGCGCAGCCGCTGGACCGCGGTGTCGACGTTCCAGGTGCGGAGCCCCCATTCATAGAGGGCGCGCGCATGCTCGTACGGGGTCTCCAGCTCCTCGAACAGGCGCGTCCCCTCGGCGAACAGGCGCTCGGCCTGATCAACGTCGTCGCGGGCGCTGGCGATGCGGGCCTCGATCACCAGAAGCCTGCCGAGGGAGAAGCGGTCGCCGGTCTCCTCGACCCGCTGCCGGGCCTCGGCGGCGTGGCGCTCCGCGCCGTCGATCTCGCCGGCTCCGCCTCCCAGCAGCGACCGTTCGGCGAGGGCGAGATGGATCCGCGCCAGCATCGGGCGGATTCCGGCCTGCCCGGCGAGCTCCAGGGCCCGGTTCAGGTGGACGGAGGATTCGTCCAGGTTGCCGCGCTCCTTCTCCAGCAGGCCGACCTGGAGATGGCAGTGGGCAAGCAGGTCGGGATCGCCCACGCCCTGAGCGCCGGCGAGCGCCTCCCGCGCCAGGCTTTCGGCCGCGGAGACATGGCCACGCTTGCGCTCCAGGGACGCGAGTTGGGCCAGGACCGACAGGCGGTCGGGGTGGTCCGGCGCATCGCCCAGGATCTGCAAGGCTCGCTCGTAATGGCGCTGCGCGCGAGGCCAGTTGCCGAGGGCGTCTTCCACCTCGCCCAGGTTGAGCCGCTGCGTGGCTTCGGTCTCCCGGGCTCCGAGGCGGCGGGTCAGCTCCAGGCTGCGCAGGAAGGGCTCGCGGGCCGCCAGCCAGAGGCCCCGGCCGCCTTCCAGGATGGCGAGATTGTTCAGGGCGAAGAGCTGGCCCCAGACGTCGTTCGTGCGCTCGTAGAACTCCAGGTTGCGGCTGTATAGCTCCCGCGCCGGATCGAAGCGGCCGGTCTTCCAGAACAGGTTGCCCAGGTTGTTCCGGAGCCGGAGGATCTGGAGCTCGTCGCCGGCCTTCTCGGCCGCCCGCAGCCCGCGCCTCACCAGCCGCTCGGCGCGCCGCAGCTCGCCGCGGGCGGCGTCCAACTGCCCCAGGGTGTTGAGCAGGTTGGCGCGCTGGCGGTCGAGACCTTCCCGGCCGGCGCGGACCAGGGCGGAGCGGGCCGCGGCAAAGGCACCTTGCCAATCCCCAAGGTCGCGCAGGGCCAGCGACTTTCCATGAAGCAGGTCGATCTCCAGGTCGTGCAGGCGCAGACCGGAGACGAGGCGCAGGCCGGAGACGAAGCGCAGGCCGTCCTCATGACTCGCCAGGGCGGCAGCGTGGTCACCGAGCCGAGTGTGGAGCCGCCCCTGGCGCAGATCGAGCCGGGCGGCGAACGCGCGGCTGCCGGTGTCGTTGCGATCCAGGTCGCGCCGCTGAATCTCCTGGTAGATCCGCAGGGCGCGGGCAAACGCTCCCGCCGAGGTGAGCGCCTCGGCCTGGGCGGCCTGGGCCTGGGTCGTCATCTCGATGTCGCCGATGCCTCCGGCGACCTCCGCGGCCCTGGCGTAGAGACCGGCAGCCTGCGCGTAGGCATAGGAGGTGGTCGCCTCCTCCGCGGCCCAGAGCAGATAGGGGAAGCTCCGCGAGTGTTCGCCGCCGCGCCAGAAGTGCTCGGCGACGGCGGCGACGAGGCCCGTCTCGCCCTGTCGCAAGCGTTCTTCCAGCAGCTCGGCGAGGCGGCTGTGGAGCACGGCGCGCCGCTCGGAGTCGAGGGCCGAATACAGGGCCTGGCGGAAGGGCTGGCGGGCGATCTGGTAGCGGGAGCCGCCGGAGCCCTGAAGCCGCTCGACGAGACCCTGCGCCGCCAGGTTCGCCAGACGTTCGTAGACCGCCTGGGCGTCCTCGACCAGCACGGCGGCGAGGAGGCCGAAAGTGAACGGCTCGGCGATGACCGCCGCCCCCTCCAGCACCTGGCGCTCCAGTACCGGCAGCGACAGGAAGCGGCGCCAGCCCTGGCCTTCGCGGCCTTCCGGCGCGGCCGCCCACCGGTTCAGCGCTCCGATCGAGGGCTTCCACCCGCCGTCCCGGTACTGGAGCACCTGCTCGTCGATGAGCTGCCGCAGGGTCTGCTGCACCTCGGCCGGAAGCCCGCGGGTGTGGTCGTAGATCCAATCGTAGAAGCCGGCTGGCAGTCCCGTGGTACCCAGGCAGGCGTCGACCAGCTGGCGGGTGGCTTCGCTCTCCAGGGTGAGAAGCTCGATGGCCTGAACATGGGAGCCGGAGTCGTCCCTGGCGTCCGACGGGGGCAATTCGGCCAATCCCGGTGACTCGGGCGGACGGCGGGTCGCGACCAGCAGCGCCCGCGTGTCCTGCAGTGCATCGCCGAGGTATGTCAGCAGCTCCTCGCCTTCGCGGCCGGCCAGGTGGAGATCGTCGACCAGGAGCACCACCGGCGGCCCGGTCCGGACGCGCTCGACCAGCAGGCGAAGGATCTCCTGGTAGAGACGGTAGCGCTCCCTCGGCTCCGACTCCCCCGGCCGCTTGTCGCCTCCCGGGGCCTTGACCTCGATCCCCAGGCTGGAGAGAGCCTCCAGGACCGGAGCGAGCGGTTGGACCTGACCCGCGCCTTCCCAGTGGGCCGGGCGCGAGACGCGCGCTCCCTCGACCGCGGCGAAGAGGCGGAGCTCGCGCAGCATGCGGCTCTTCCCCACCCCTTCCCGGCCCTCGATCAGCACGGCGCCGCCGCGGCCCTCCTTCGCCGCGCCCAACGCCGCGCGCAGCCGGCCGAACGCCTCGTCACGTCCCACCAGGCGGCTGGCCAGCACCCTGCCCTCGGAGAACGACAGGGCCGCCGCATCCAGGGGGCGGCCTGACGCCTGCGCCAGATCCAGGAGGAGGCGGCCGGCCGAGGCATAGCGGTCCGCCGGATCGCGCTGCACCAGGCGCCGGAGAATGCGGGCGAGCTCGGCCGGCATGTCGGGCCGGGCCAGGAGGGGATCGGGCAGCTCGCCCTCCAGATGGAAGCGCACCGCGGCCATGTCGTCCCCGCTCGCCGCCCGCGAAGGCAGCACGCCCGTGGCCAGCTCGAACAGGGTCAGGCCCAGAGAGTAGAGATCGGCGCGGTGATCGTAGGCGTCCTGAAGGAGGATCTCGGGCGCCGTGTAGGCGAGAGTGCCGCGGATGCGGCGGTCGATCGGCCCCCGCAGCTCGTGGGCGAGGCCGAAGTCGAGGATCTTCAGGCGGAAACTGTCGGTGTCGGCGGTGTCCTCAACGGTCGTTGCAGCCAGCCCGAGATTGGCAGGCTTGACGTCCAGGTGGACGACCCCCTGGCGATGGATGTGGGCGAGCCCGGCCGCCGCCTGGATCGCGGCGTCGTAGAACCGGTTCCAGCCCTGGCTGCGGAGCTTCCCGGCCAGGCCGCCTTCGACCAGCTCCATCACGAGGAAGGGAAAGTCTCCGGGCAGGACGCCGAAGTCATGCACGGCCACCACGTTGGGGTGCGAGGACTCCGAAAGCAGCCGCACCTCGTGGCGGAAGCGGGCCAGCTCTTCCGCATCTCCGGACTGGAGCGCGACCTTGAGGGCCAGAGACGCGCCGTCCGCTGCACCGGTGCGGACACGAAACACGGCCGTCCTCGACGTGCGGGCGATCTCCCCCTCGAAGAGGACATCCCCGAGGAGCCGATCCAATTGCGAAAGGTCGAGGTCGGGCTCGTGCATGGCGTCTGGGCAGACAGGTCAGGCCTGCCGCGACCTCCGGTCGAAGCGCCAACCACTCCGGCGCTCCGCACAGCCTGACTCGACAGAGATTTTCTGGTCCGGTGAGGTATTCTATGGGAAACAGGGACCGGGGTCAAAACTTGACCCGAACCGCTTGACCCCAAACGAACCCCCTTGGAGCCTGACCATGCAATCCTCGATCAAGCCGTCCGCGCGGAGAGACGTCGATCCGGCTGCGGTGGATCCGGTCCCGGAGACTCCGACGACCCCGACAGGCGCCGCGCCTCTGGGGAGGCAGGCCCGGTTCGTGGTGGTGGCGCTGGCGCTCTGCGCCCTGGCCGCCCTGTTCTGGCCGCGCGGCACCAGCAACTTCAAGGAGCCCGGCGGCTTCCTCTACGACGAGCAGGGCAAGGCGATGACGCTGGGACCGCGAATGGCACCGGTCACCCTCGTCCACTTCTGGGCGACCTGGTGCCCGCCCTGCCGTGACGAGATCCCCTCGCTGCAACGGCTGGCCCGCGACTTCGGGGGGCACGACGACTTTGACATCGTCATGGTGGCGGTGGCCGACGAGACCCGGAAGGCGAAGGTCTTCCTCGGCGACTGGGGGGAGATGGCCCTCTACGACCCGAACTGGGACGTGGCCAGGCGCTACGGCACCGACAAACTGCCCGAGACCTATCTCGTCGTCCGCGGCGAGGTGGTCAAGAAATTCATCGGCCAGACCGACTGGGACAACCCCGAGCTGCGGGCGCTGATCACCAGCCGGCTCGCGGCGGCCAGCCCCGCCGACCCCGGTACAACGAGCGCTTCCGGTACTTGATTCATCGAATCGATCAGAAGTGGATGGCGAATCCGCCATGTCCCATTGCGAAGAGCTGGGATTCGTCGAGGTCCACGTAGTGGCCCGACAGCTCGACCTGCAGCGCAAGCCAGCGGGTGATGGTGAACTCGCCGGTCACGCCCACGGTGAGGCCGAGAGCCGTGTCGGTCTGGTCCTTGCCTCCGCGCGTTCCCTCCACCCGGTAACCGCCGAGCCCGGCGTAGAGCCCCGACTCGTACCAGGCCTCGGCGAAGCGGTACTCGCCGGCCACGGTGACGTAGCTCAGCTCGGCATCGGTGAGCGTCCCGAAGCGATCGTCCGCATCGAGCGCCAGGTTGCCGAGGCGCAGGCCGACGAGTGTGCGAGGCTCGGTCACCATGGAGAGATTGAGCTGGAAGCCGGTGTTGGCAAGGTCGTCGCCAGGCTCGGCGTCGAGCGATCCACCGATGCCCCCGAGCACGCCGACCGTGAACGTATAGTCCTCCTGGGCGCGGGCCGCACCCGGAAGCAGAAGCAACGCGGCGAGCAGCATGCCCGTGCCGAGCAGTCGATGGCGCTGAATCAAGATCCTTCCTCCTCCGTTGGGGCGGCCGGTGCCGCCGGGTCTTCCGTCCGCCGAGTATAGCCTTGCCACCCGCTCCCTTATACGGACCGGATCGCTCGAACGTCGCGGATGTTGGGAGCCGTGCGGGCAGCCGCGCGCCGCGGCGCCGGAGCTGGCGCGACGCCCTGCTGCACGTCCTGCTCCCGTCCCCCTGTCTGAAGTGCGGCGACGCGCTGCCGGCCGAGGCGCCGCTGGGACTGTGCGATGCGTGCCGCTCCTGCCTCCTTCCCGTACCTCCGCAGACGTGCGCGGTCTGCGCCGAGCTTCTCGACGCGTTCGAGCCGCCCCCCGGCTACCGCTGCGGCGCCTGCCGCGAGACGCCGCCGGCCTATCGGCGCCTGCTCTCCAGGTGGCTGTACCGCGATCCGCTCGACGCCGTGATCCACGGTCTCAAATTCGGCCGGCTGGACTATCTGGGCCGCCACCTGGCGGTGGCGCTGAACGAGGGCCTGGGCGAGGAGCTTCAAGGCTTCGACGGCGTCGTGCCGGTGCCTCTCCACTGGTGGCGCCGGCTCAGCCGGGGCTACAACCAGGCGGAGTGCATCGCCCGCCCGCTGGCCGCTCTCCTCGGCGTCCCCTTGATGCCGGCGTTGCGCCGCGCCCGCCGCACCCGCGCCCAGACCTCGCTCGGCAAGGCGGCCCGGGCCGCCAACCTGCGCGGCGCCTTCCGTGTTCCCCGGCCCGGCCGCGTCCGCGGGCTGAAATTGCTGCTGGTGGACGACGTGGCCACCACCGGAGCCACGATCGACGCCGCGGCCGCAGCTCTGAAGAGAGCCGGGGCCGAGAGCGTCACCGCGCTGGTGGCCGGCCGGACGCCGTCCTTTCGCTAACCCGCAGGTACCCCGTCAGAGAGTGAAGCGGCGTCCCATCGTCGTGCCCGGCCCCTCCTGCCAGACGACCACGAAGCCGCCGCCGGAGCCGGCATGGGAGACGTCGGGCACCGTCGGACGCCGGGACGTCTGATCGACCAGCCGGACCGGGAAGGCCGTGCTCAGCGGCGCTCCGGCCGTGCTGAACCGCCGGGCGAGCACCGCATCGCCAGCGGCGAGCGACGAGGCCCAGACGACCACGAAGTTGCCCTTGGTGTCGTAGGAGATCTCCGGCGTTCTCTGGCGGCCGTCGATCACCGTGTTCACCCGGACCGCCGCGCCCGCGAGCGCTCCGGTCTTGGCGAAACGCTGCACGAAGACGTCCGACTCGTCCGTGACGTTCTCGATGTCCAGCTCGTAGGCGATGGCGAAGACGCCACCCTTGCCGCAGGCGATCGACGAGCTCGACGCGTCCGCCGTCGGCCTGACCACCGCCTTCTCCGCCGTTCCCACGAGCACACCGGCCGTGGTGAGCTGCCGCAGGGAGACGCCTTCGAGGCTCGGCTCGAAAGGACGGCGCTGGTCGATCGAGGTCCAGGCGATCACCGGGCCACCGCCAGCGGGCACGCAGACGTCGGGCGCCGTGCCCTTCACCAGCCCCGTGCTGACCTTGATGGGATTGCCGAGCGCCTTGCCGGCCGCATCGAAACGCCGCGCCCAGACCTCGGGATCGGTCCCCTCACTGCTGGCGCCGGCCGGGACGAAGCGGACCCAGGAAACGATGAAACCCGTGCCCAGGGGGGCGATCGCGGGCGCGTAGTCCGCGGGCGGCTCCGGGGCCGCCGGGTCGTCGACGTTCACGCGGATCGCCGCGCCATTGGCAGCGCCCGTAGACTTGAAGCGCTGCACCAGGATGTCGCTGTTGCCCTTGTCGACCTCGGACCAGGCCACGTAGTAGTTGTTCTTGCTGTCCGCCGTGATCGCGGCGTCGTACTGGTCGGCGGGCAGGGTCTTGTTGATCAGCTTCTCCGCTCCCCGCGGAGCGTTCTTCGTCGTGTAGAACCGGCCGAGCAGGCCGCGCGTATCGGTCGCGGCGGCCCCCTGCCAGGCCATGGCGAACGCGCCCGAAGGCGTGCCGGCGACGGCCGGAGCCTGCTGGCGGCAGGTCGTGCAGGTCGCCAGAGGGAACTCGGCGGCGGCCGGCTTGGGATCGGCCGCATGGACGGCGGCGGGAAGCATCGTGAGAGCCAGGAGCGCTCCGGATAGACGGCGGATGGAATTCGGCATTCGACCTCCTCAAAAAAAAACGTCGCCCTATTTTTACGCATCCGGGGTCCGAAGTGTTGGACCGGTCCGGTTTCCTTTCCGCGGTTTGACGTGTCTCACCGGTTGGAGGAAGCTTTGTCCGAGGAGGCCGCTCGATGACTTCGAAATTGCGAGACCCCCGTCTGTACCAGATCCTCGTTCTCACCTCGCTCTTCGTCTACGGCGTCGTCCGCCTCGATCTGGAGGTGAAGGCGCTCCAGGCCGCGGCGCTGCTCGCGACGGTCCTGGTCACCCAGTATGCCTGCACCCGGCTCTGGCACCTGCCGGCGTTCGATCCGAAGAGCGCCCTGATCTCGGGCCTCTCTCTCTGCCTGCTGCTGCGCACCAACCTGCTTCTGCTGGGGATCGCAGCGGCCGTGGCCACCATCGCCGGCAAGTTCCTGCTGCACTGGCGCGGCAAGCACGTCTTCAATCCCACCAATTTCGGCATCGTCGCGATGATGCTCGCCACGGGCGGGAAGGTCTGGGTGTCGCCGGGACAATGGGGAAGCGTCGCCGTCTTTGCCTTCCTGGTAGCCTGCCTGGGCGGGCTCGTCGTGAACCGCGCGGCACGGAGCGACGTAACCTATGCGTTCCTGGCCTCCTACCTGGGCGTCGTCTTCGGCCGGGCGCTCTGGCTGGGGCAACCCATGACGATCCCGCTCCACCAGCTCGCCAGCGGGGCGTTCCTCATCTTCACCTTCTTCATGATCTCGGACCCGCGCACGACCCCCGACTCCCGGGCCGGCCGGATCCTCTTCGCTCTGCTGGTCGCCCTCGGCGCCGGCTTCGTCCACTTCGTGCTCTACCGGCCCAACGGGCTGATCCTGTCGCTGTTCTTCCTCTCTCCGGCGGTGCCGCTGATCGACGCGCTGCTGCCCGGCGACCGGTACACATGGAAACGCCCCGCGGCCGGCAGGATCGAGCCGTCACCCTCCGAGCCCTCGCTCCTCCCTGAAAGGAGATTCGCGTGAAACGCCTTCGCACTCTGATTCTCTGCGTCGTTGCTCTCGTGGTCGCGGTCCTCACGGCCCGCAACGCTCTCGCCTTCTGCGGCTTCTACGTGGCCAAGGCGGACACGAAGATCTTCAATCAGGCTTCCCGCGTGGTCCTGGTGCGCGACGGCGACCGCACCGTCCTGACCATGGCCAACGACTTCAAGGGGAATCCGAAGGAGTTCGCGGTGGTCATCCCCGTCCCGACCGTGCTCCAGAGGGAACAGATCCACGTCGCCGAAACCGCTCTGCTCGACCACCTCGACGCCTACTCGGCACCGCGCCTGGTCGAGTATTTCGATGGCAATCCGTGCCAGATGGTCGAGCGGATGCCGATGTCGGCGGCGCCCAGCAGCGCCGACAAGAGCGCGGCCGGAGGAGCCGCCGCGCAGCGTGCCCGCGGCCTCGGCGTCACCATCGAAGCCACCTACACCGTCGGCGAGTACGACATCCTGATCCTGTCCGCCAAGCAGAGCGATGGCCTCGAGACCTGGCTGACGGAGAGCGGCTACCGCATCCCGCCGGGGGCCTCCCGGGTGCTGGGCAGCTACATCAAACAGGACATGAAGTTCTTCGTCGCGAAGGTCAACCTCAAGGAGCAGGCAAAGCTCGGCTTCACGTTCCTGCGGCCGATCCAGGTGGCCTACGAATCGCCCAAGTTCATGCTGCCGATCCGCCTGGGGATGGTGAACGCGAACGGCAAGCAGGAGCTTTTCATCTACGCGCTGACCCGCAAGGGACGAGTGGAGACCACGAACTACCGCACCGTGAAGCTGCCTTCCGATACCGAGGTGCCGCTCTTCGTGAAGGACGACTTTGCCAACGTCTACAAGGCGCTGTTCAGCCGGCAGGTGGAGAAGGAAGGCGGCAGGGCCGTCTTCCTGGAGTACGCGTGGGACATGGCGTGGTGCGATCCCTGCGCCGCCGATCCGCTCACCTCCTCGGAGCTGCGCCAGCTCGGAGTCTTCTGGGCCGAGAACGACGGCGGCCAGCCGAGCCGGCGGCCCTCCGGCGGCACTCCCCAGAACGTGTTCCTGACCCGCCTTCACGTTCGCTACGACGGCGAGCACTTCCCCGAGGATCTCGTCTTCCAGGAAACGGGCGATCGGGAAAACTTCCAGGGCCGCTACATCCTGCGGCACGCCTGGACCGGCAGCGACCGCTGCGAGGCCGCGGACGCCTATCGCCGAGAGCTTCCACAGCGCTACGAAACGCAGGCCCAGTCCCTGGCCTCCCTGACCGGCTGGGACATCCAGAAGATCCGCGGCCGGATGAATCTGAAGGCCTCCACACCCGTTCCCAGTGAGGACGAGCCCTGGTGGAAGTCGATCTGGAAAGACTGATCGATCTTACGAGCCGACTTCCTGCTTCAGCTTGACCGGTTCAAGATCCTTGACGGGTGGGCCCTCCAGGACCCTCCCGTCCGGGTCATAGCGCCCCCCGTGGCACGGGCAGTCCCAGGACGTCTCCGCGGCATTCCAATGCACGAAACAGCCGGCGTGAGTGCAGACCGGCGAGACCGCATGGATCTTGCCGGACCTCTCGCGATACACCGCCACCGCCTCCCCGTCGAGTTGCACGACGCTTGCCTCGCCGGCCGGAATCTCTGAAACATTTTCAATCCCGGGCAGAGTCAGACGATCCTTCACGAAGTCCCTCGCCACGCCCAGACCGAGCTTCACAATGCGCGGCCCTCCGGCCAGAGGCTTCAGCCGGGAAGCCCGATAGACCTCCGCCCAATCCGGAACACGTTCGACCGCATGGCCGGCCAACAGCATGCCTCCGATCGTTCCGAAGACCATGCCGGTGCCGGAATATCCGGTCGCGACGAAAACCCTCGACTGCGTCACGGAGCGGCCGATCAGGGGCAGTCCATCCGGCGGCTCATAAAACTGGGCGGACCAGCGATAGGGGATCGACTGCACGTTCCAATGCTCTCGGGCGTACGTCTCCAGAGCGCGGTAGCTCTCTTCAGGATCGCCATGTCCGGTCGGATGGTCGTAGCCGCCGACGATCAGGATGTCTCCCCCCTCCTCGGGTTGCAGGCGGGTGTAGTGGTAGGGATCCGCCAGATCGAAGAAGAGGCCGTCCGGCGCCTCCTGGTCCTTCAGCTTGAGACCCAGGACATAGGAACGCAGAGCCTCGAGCTCGGTGTGGAGAAGAGAGAAGCCGGCTGGCGTGTGGGTCGCGAAAAGCACCGTCTCGGCGACGACGGTCCCCTTCTCTGCCTTGACGTGAAACGGGCCGTCCCCCTCGACACTCAGCACGCGGGTCGTTTCGAAGATCTTCCCACCCGCCTTTGTCACCTTTGAGGCGAGACCACCGACGTAGGCCATCGGATGAAACCGGGCCTGATCGTCGAACCGCACCGCTCCGGCGGTCTTGAAGGGCAGCGGGACCTCCCGCGTGAACACCGCAGCCATCCCGGCCTCGCGCGCGGCATCGACCTCCTCTTGCAGGCGAGGAACGTCGCCCTCCGACTCCGAGTAGAGCCAGGCGGGAACCCTCTCGTAGTCACAGGAAATGCCGTCTTCCTGAATGAACGAGGCGATGCGGTCCATGGCGAGACGCGTCGACTCGACCACCTGCCGGATGGTATCGACGCCGAAGCTCGATACCATCTCCGCGTAGCGCCGGTCGGGAACCTGGGTTATATGGGCCGTCGTCCCTCCGGTCGTGCCGGAGCACACCTTGCCCTGCTCCAGGACGGCCACGCTCTTGCCCTCGGCAACCAGAAGCCGGGCCGCGGTCAACCCGGTGATCCCGGCGCCGACAATCGCGACGTCCACGGTCAGCTCGCCCTTCAACGCGGGGTACGAAGGTAACTTTTTCTTGTCCCAAGCCGTGCTCACATCGTCCTCCTTTTCTTCCAGGGAGGAGTGAACCGCAAATGCGGTGCCACGTCAGACGCGACGATGAGCGCTACTGGAGCGCGCTACTGGAGATAACCGAGGGCGCGCAGCTCTTCGAGAAGCTTCTCGTCTTCCTTCGACGTCCGGGCTCCCGCAGATTTGCGGGCTCCCCAGGTCGGGATGGTCTTCAGCGGATGCGCTTTGCGGAAGGCTTCCGAATAGAGATCGGTCCTGGCCTTCCCGGCAAAGTTCTCCGCGACCGGAAGCCCGAGACCATAGAGCAGGGTGGGTGTGATGTCGTGAACGCGGATGCCGTCCAGCTTCGCTCCCGGATCGATGTCCGGGCCCGCCGCCAACAGGATTCCGTGGGTGTTGCGGGTGTGCGTTCCGGAGATCCGGCTCACGCTCTCGACCGTGCCCTCGATCCGTTCCCCTCGCAGCTTCAGCGCCGGAGAAACCCCCTCCGTCTGGACGACGACCGCAAAGTCGGCGCCCTCCCGGATTTCCCTGGGGCGAGCCTCGCGGAGGGTGAACGCCGGTGCGCCGGATTCATAGGTCACAGCCGCCAGGTCGCGGGTCAGATCATGCAGCAGTTCCTCGCGCTCGCCAGCCGTCACCCGTCCGCCTCGCTCCCGACCGGCCATCGAGAAGCGCAGCAGCTTCACCTGGCGGAACGACGGCGTTCCATAGGTGTAGATCCGGGTGCGGGCGAAGTCCACGGCCGCGCCGGCCCGTTGCACCCGCTGCAGATACCCGAGCCGCTCCAGGACGGCGTCCATGTCGAGGAGCACCTTGACCTCCTCCGGCCGCGCGGCATGAAAGCCGTGATCGGAGAGGACGAGAACGTTGGTATCCTTCGGCGCCGCGGCGAGAAGCCGGCCGAGCGCCTGGTCAACGGCCTCATAGGACCGAGGCACCCGCTCCCGATTCGGTTCCAATTCGTGCGGATCGATTCCTGAGAACGCCCCGGGCTCGTAGGACTTCCAGTGATTGTGGCTGACGATGTCCGGGCTACGGAAGTACACGAGATGGAGATCGAAGGGCTTCGAAGCCAGAGTGACCGCAGCTCTGGCAATGGCCCGGTCCCGCATTTCCGCCTCGTCGTCAACGCCGAAGAGGCTCGGCTCTTCCCGCGCGCGCCGGATCTCTTCCAGGAAGGTGGGCAGATAGCTGGCTGGCGACACCCTCCGCTCGAGGTTGAGCAGCGCCCGGTCGCTCACCACGACCCCATTGATCTTTTCGGAGGGCCAGGATCCCCACCAGCCCAGCACATTCACCCGCCGGCCCGACTGGGTCAACATGTTCCAGAGCGCCGGAACCTTTCGGATGTCGGAGGAAATCGGAACGTCGCCGCCGGAGGTGGGCACCACGAAGTCGGTGATGCCGTGCTCACGCGGCGTGACGCCGGTCGCGATGGTCGTCCAGATGACCGGAGAGGAGTTGTAGGCCGTGCGCAGCGTGGACTTCGTTCCTCGTTCCGCGAGATCCTTCAGATGCGGGAGACGCCCTTGAGACCAGAGCTTCTCGATCACTTTCCACTCGCCGCCGTCAATTCCGACGACGAGGATGGGATTCGGGTGGGTTGGGGGCTTGGGCTTGCAGCCGGCAAGACTGAGCAGCGCGACCGTAACGAAAGCGATCGCAAGCGGTACGAACCGCAACCGGAGACGATGCATAGGAAATCGAGTCAGATGAGCAGGTAAACGAACAGCCCACGCTTGCACGTGGGCTGTTTCCCAAAAAATGCTTCCCGGCGGCGACCTACTCTCCCACACACCAACGCGTGCAGTACCATCGGCGCAGAGGGGCTTAACTGCCGTGTTCGGAATGGGAACGGGTGTTTCCCCCTCGCCACAGCCACCGGAAAAATGAAACTGG
>JANMTS010000173.1:0-108369 GCA_031390755.1 Holophagales bacterium | reverse complement strand
CCGGAGGCTGTGTAATGCGACGGCCCGAGAGGCTACCCGTAAGCCGTGTGCGGGAAATCCGCATGCACGGTTTGAAAGGGGGTCTTGACACCCAACCCGGCGGACAACCGTCGGAGAACGTGTAAGGATCTACCAATGAAGCGAACCCTCCTCGTCCTCGCCGCCCTGGCGCTCGCCGTCGCCGTCTACTGGCTGGCGCCTCCGGAAGACAACCCTGCGCCGGCCCCGACGCCCTCGCCGGCCTCGTCGTCGACCACGCCCGCCACGCCGGCCACGCCTGCTGACGCTCCCGTTCCGCTCCCGCAGCCCCAGGGCCAGCAGGTGCCGCCGCCGGGCCCGACTGCAACCCCGACGGGAACCCCGGCCACCCACGAGGAGTGGTCGAGCACCCGGCCCGCGGTGAATCTGGAGCACATCTTCGAGGGCCAGGTGAACAAGCGCGGCAAGGCCGTGGGGTTCCATTCGCGGCCGGGCGGGAAGAACCCGGCGGACGCCCGGGTCACCCGGGTGATCGACAAGCCCAACAGGGCCGGCGTCTACACCGCCGACGTGGAGGTCCGCAACCGCTCGGGCCGCTGGCTCCGGAAGCGCTCGACCTTCTACCCCGACCGGCTCGGCCGGGAGGAGATCCTGGCCGCGGTCCTCAAGGCCTGGAACGAGCGTGACGAGACCCAGGGCAACCTCTTCCGCGGCCCGTCGGGCCAGGGCTTCACCATCGAAGGCCGGACCCTCGACAACGGCGACATCAACACCGCCTATCCCATCTTCAGCGAGGCCCAGTGAAGCTCGACCTCTATCTCGACGACCACGGCCTTCCCCGCGCCCGTTGGCAGGGGCCCTATGACCTCGTCGCCCGGTTCCTCGAATCGGACGTCCAGGGGAGCGTGGCCACGGCCCAGGATCTCCTCGGTCTGGTCGACCGGGTGGAGTCGGGCGAGCTGGAGAGCTGGGAAGGCACCGCGAACATCCACACCCTGAGCCTCGGGCCGGACGGCGGAATCCTGGTGGACGAGCTCGACGAAAGCTCTCCGCCCCAGAACGTCTCCCTCGCCGATCTGCGCGAGGCGCTCGAAGCCTGGATCGCCCTGCTGCTCGAAGGCTGACCCGAGGCTGGGCGGCGCTTCACACCAGGCCGAGGCGCTTCATCTGCTGGAGGAGCGCCGGCTTCGACACCTCCAGGTGATCCACCATCGCGTCGAGGCTGCCGCCGCAGGCCTCGCGCGCCTCGGCGATCTCGGCGCGGCCGAGCTCGCTCGCCTTGCGCAGCCCGGGGAGCTTGTCGATCAGCAGGTAGAGGGAGGGCCGGGAGACGCCGAGCTTCTCGGCCGCGAGCTTGATCTCCCATCGGCTTGCCCGTAGCGCCTCCATCAGCTCGTCCGTCGACACCTCGGCGATGGAACGGTATGCGGCGGGCGGTGCCGGTTCGAGGGGACCGGCAGGGCTGCCGGGAGCGCCGGGCGTGCCGGGAACGAGGGGCCGCACCGGCACTGGCGTCCCCCGCACAGGCGTCGCCGAGCCGTCGATCTCGCGCAGGAGGCGCTCGGTCTGCGGACCGAGCTGCGCCGTCCTGAAACCCCGGCTGCACACGGCCAGCTCGCGGGCCACGTTGCGGAGCTGCCGCAGGTTCCCCGGCCACGGGTGCCGCGCCAGGCGGGCGACGACCGGCGCCGGCAGCCACGGCTCGTCGTTCTCGTGAGCGAGGAGGAGGATCCCCTCCTGGTCCAGGATTCGCAGCTCTTCCCGGAGGAAATGCACGAGCAGGCGCCCGAAGTCGTCGCGGCGCTCGCGCAAGGCGGGGAGGCGGATCTCGTACTCCGCAAGCCGGTGGAGCAGCGGTGCCCGGAACCGTCCCTGGTCCATGGCCGTCTCCAGGTCGGCGTCGGTGGCGGCGATGAGCCGCACGTCCACGTGAAGGGGAGTCGTGCTGCCCACCCTCTGGATCTGGCCGGTCTCCAGGGCGCGCAGGAGCACGGGCTGGATCTCGGCCGGGGTCTCCCCGACCTCGTCGAGGAAGAGCGAGCCCTCGTGGGCGCGCTGAAAGTAGCCGATCTGGTCCCGCACCGCACCGGTGAAGCTCCCCTTGGTCGCGCCGAACAGCTCGGACGTCGCCAGGGACGGCGGTATCGCTCCCATGTTCACGGCCACGAAAGGCCCCTGGCTCCGCTTGCTCGCCTGGTGGATGGCGCGCGCGGCCAGCTCCTTACCGGTGCCCGTCTCGCCGCGGAGCAACACGGCAAGGCTCAGGTCGGCCACCTGCACGATCGACTGCCGCAGCGTCGCCAGCGCGTCGCTGTGGCCGACGAGACCGAACGACGGCGAAGGCTTCTGAAGCGCCGGGTTGAAGCGATGGAGCAGGACCACCGTGCGGCCCGACAGCTCCAGCACCACGCCGCGGTCGATGTCGTCGCCGGACACCGCCAGGGCTCCGGAGATGGGCATTCCGTCCGCGAGGATCGGGATCGGGCATTCGCGGGCGTCGAGGCGCACGGCTCCGTCGTCGCCGGGAGAGACCCAGAGCGGGCTGCGGCTCATCCGCCGGTCGGCGAGCGGCCGGCCGCTTCCGTCCACGGGAGGCGAGAAATCGGGCTGCAGCCGGCCGACCGCGGAAGGCCGGCCGTTCGAGGCCTCGCGCAGCACGGCGCGCTCCCCGACCCGGCGAAGATCGGGATGGCAGAGGAGTGTCAGGGCGAGCACCTGGAGAGGGTCCGGCCGGCTGCCGGAGCGCTGGCCTTGAGGCACTTCCCAGACGGTCGTGATGCCGGTTTCTTCGTGTTGATCCACCTCGCGCGAGTGTACAGGAACCGATAAGCGCTCCGCGGGGCACTCGCGAAGACTGGGCGGGTCCCGCCCGGGTTCGGCCGGGCGGAACCCAGGGGAAGGCTAATTCCGGGGCGGCGGCTGGATGATGATGTTGCCGCCGTCATCCGGAGGATCGGCCATGGTATTGATGCCGCCAAGATCCTCAAGGCCGGCAGCGATCGCACTCAGGGGGCTGGAAGCAGGGACCTGGCTCAACAAGCTCGCGATCAGAAGCAACGTTGCGGCGATCGTTTTCATGACTGTTCTCCTTTGGCTTGCAGGCCTACAGGAGCAACAGCCGTGCCCGGGTCGCTGGCGACAGAAACGATGTTAAATCAACGGTTTAGGGAGAATCTTGGCCAGCCACGGCAGGGCGTGTCAGAGCCCGGGGACCGTGTCAGCCCTGTCAGCCACGTCAGGGATCTGCCGAGCCTCGAACGCGCCCGCAAGCCAATCGCCCTGGATGACGAAGGCCGCCCAGAAGTACGGATCGCGCCAGGCTCGCTGGCTTCTCAGCTCAAGCTGCGCGTTCCGCAACGCGGCAGCGGGATGCATCCCCTCTTCGAGCATGGCCCGATAAAACCTTTGCATCAGCTCGGCGGCTGCGCGGTCGCGGACGGGCCACAGGCTTGCAACCACCTGCGAGGCACCGGCGTGGAGGAAGCCATGGGTCAAACCGAGGAACCCTTCACCGCGAAGGTCGTGGCCGAGACCTGTCTCGCAGCCGCTGAGCACGGCGAGATCCGCTTGCAGATGGAGCGAGTAGAGATCCTGGAGAAACACGAATCCGTCCACTCTTCTGCCGTCCCCGTCATACTGGGCGAGAGCCAGACCCGAGAACTCGGGGTGCTCGCTGTCCAGGAAGCCGTGGGTCGCGAAGTGGAGGATTCGGTAGCGGGACAGCCGGTCGGAGGTCACGAGCTGGCGGCTGGCTTCCGTACCGAGGGCCAGGAGAACATCGCGGCCCTGCGCGACGGCGCCGATCTGCTCGGCTTCACGACGGCTCCAGGGCAGCTCCTCCAGGGTTCTCGAGCGCTCGGTCCCATCGCTCTTCGGCCGTGGAGCGGGAGCCGATTCGGCATATTGCGGGTCCGCCAGGATGGCAATGGACAGCGGGCTCGGAGGCCGGGCGTCCGCAACGCGCCGAATCTCCTTCAGCACGGCGACCGAGGGGAGCAGGAGAATCTCGTATTGAGCCAGAAGAGGCTGGGCAGCCTCCTGCTGAAGGCTGGAAGGAGCGGGGAGAGGAAGGGCGCCAAAGGGAACATATTGAAGCGCACCATCGGCCACGATCAGGAGCCGCCTGCCGGTCAATCCGTCGAGAGCCTTTTCGAGCAACTCTCTCGCGCAGAGCTGCAGGATCTGCCTCTGGGTCCGGGCGTCGCGCTCGGACGGGTTGCTCAGCGCCTCGTGGGCCTGCCTCGCGATGCCCTCGATTTCCCGCCGGCCCGGCAGGTTGTAGCCGGAGATCGTGGTCTTCGTGACGACCCATACGTAGCTCCTGGGCTCTCCGAGCAGGTACTCGAGGACGGCTGTATCCTCGTCGAGGAGCGCCTGCGTCTGGGCCAGCGAGACTCCCTCCTTCGACAACCCTGATCTGTCGGCCAGGCGGGCCTCGAGTACCCGGTGCTCGGAGGCGAGGGTCTGGATATCGCGTTGCAGCAGGTCGCGCCGTGTTCCCTCCGGAAGATCCCGGCTCGCCGAAGCCTTGGCATTGAGCTCCTGTCGAAGCAGCAGCTCCCGCCTCCTCAACTCGGGATCCCCTCCGAGGTTCTCGATCCTCGCGCGCGTCAGCACATCGAGCAGGCTGCGGGCGCGGGAACGTTCCGCGGCTTCGAAGGCTACGCTCAGAAGACCGGCCTCAGGGTCGGTCTGGGACAGTTGCATCAGGACATCGACATAGTTGTCATAGATCTCGCGAACCGTGGCGAAGTGCTGAGCGCGGAAACGATCGCCGCCGATCTCGGCACGGATCGTTTCCGCGAGGCTCAGGGCCGACTCCAACCGGGCGCGGGCCACCGTCAAGCGCCCCGCCTTCTGCTCCAAGCGACCTTCTCCAGCCAGGATCAGGGCCTGTTCGCCGAGATCATCAAGGCTCTCGGCCTGACGTTTCGCTTCTTCGAAGCTTTTCCGAGCGTCCTCGATTTCGTCCAGATCGCTTTGGGCCTGGGCAAAGGCTCGCCTGGCCGAGACGGCGGTGGCCTTGAGCCCGTGCTGCTCGAAGAGCTCGATGGCCTCACCGAGCTTCTCCTTGGCACGCGCTGGCTGGCCGGCTTTGAGGAAAAGCAAGCCTTGAGTCCGTAACGTCTCGGCCTCTCCCGCGTAGTCAGAAAGCTGTTTCTGCAACGCCAGGGCTGCCTCCAGCCGGGCAGCGGCCTCGGTCGAACGCCCCAGTTGATCGGCCACTCGACCGAGGCTGTCGAGCGCCAGGGCTCGATTCCGAGAGCTGGTGCAGAGGGGCAGGGCCTCGAGAAGCTTCCCCTCGGCGTCCTTGGGAGAGCCGAGTTGGAAGAGCAGGTTTCCCAGTTGGGCGAGGGCACCACACAGCTGCTCGCGATCCCCGGCTGCGCGCGCAATCTCCAGGGCTGCAACCTGGTGCTCGAGGGCCTCGCGCAGCATCCCCAGGCGTTTGTAGAGATCGCCCAGGTTGGCATGGACATCTGCCTCGATCAGGCTCCGGCCGCTTTCCTGAGCGAGACCGAGCGCAGCCTGGAGCTCGCCGAGCGCTTCCTGGGGCTCACCCAGGCGGGCATGAAGAAATCCAAGACTGTTCAGGACCGCCGCTTCCTGGCCTCGATCTCCCGTCTTGCGGTTGAGATCGAGCGCTTCCTGATACGCCGTCAGGGCCTCGTCGGGTTCGCCGTACTGCTCATGAGTCTTACCCGCACTCAGAAGTGCCTTGGCGATGCGGTCCGATTGGGCCAACTCCCGCCAGAGAGCGATCGCCTCCTTGTGAGCGGTCACGGCACGGCGCCCGAACCCCAAGCGCCGGCTTGATTTGCCGATCTGGTTGAGGCTCTCTGCCATCCCGGCCTTCTCGCCGAGGGGGCGCAGGATGGTCAGCGCCTCCTCGCAGAAGGCAAGGGCTTCCGCCGGCTGGCCGGAGGCGTCCAGGATCATCCCGAGCCGGGTGAGCGCCTGCGCCTCCCCGACGCGATCGCCGAGGGCGCGCCACAGGTCGAGGGCCTGCTTGCCGGCCCGGATCCCGTCGGGCCCTCCTCGCATCACGAAGCCGTCCGCCATCAGGTCGGCGCGCTCCGCCTCGACCCTCTGCCGGTCGGCTGGCCCCGCCGAATGGATCTCCGCAAGGCGGATCTGATAGCGCCCAGGACCCTTGTGGAGGGGCGTCACCTCGATCCAGTGGTCGCCCGTTCGCGCCGCCACCAGCGACGCGGTCTCGATCGAGTACGCACCCGTGTGGCTGTCGAACGTGGCCAGGTTCACGCCCTCGGGATCGCGGAGAAGGGTCTCGACATCCACGCCTTTCTGGCCGATCTCGATCCGGGCATAGTCCCCGGCGTGGAGGGGCAGCCGGTAGACCTGGACTTCCTCGGCCTCGATGGAGCGGGTGATGGGGTGGTCGAGGAGAAGAAGAGCGGGCTCCAAGCCTCCGGCCCGGGCAGGCGAAGCCAGCCCGGCCAACGCCAGGAAGAGAAGCCGGAACAGGCTCTTTCTCTCCATGTGGAGACTCTCCTTCGCGATCGATCCTACAGGGGAAGTGGTTGAACGCTCCGGGAAATTGCAGCCTTGATTCAAGGTTGCGGCAGAATCCGCGCGCCCAGAAGCCCGAGCCGTCCGAGCGCTCCAGGTTGCGGCAAATGGTCCCGCGGAGCCGAAAAGGCGCCCAAGTTGCGGTGAACAACCTTATGTTGCGGTGAATAAGGTTACTTTGCGGTGAATAAGCTTATGTTGCGGCAATGTCGCAGTACTTTGCGGTGAAGAAGCTTATTCTGCGGTGAACAAAGTCAAGTTGCGGCAAAATAAAGTTAACTTGCGGTGAATAAGCTTAGGTTGCGGCAATGTAACCTTATTCACCGCAACCTAACCTTATGTTGCGGTGAATAAGCTTGAGTTGCGGTGAACAAGCTTAGGCTGCGGCAAAATAAGGTTAGGTTGCGGTGAACAAGGTGAGGTTGCGGCAAAATAAAGTCTTCACCAACCCCCGAAACGGCGCCAGACAGCGGTGACGCTCCCGCCGTCCTCGCCGAGCAGGTGGTAGCGGTCGTGCTGCGCGGCGGTGGCGCAGGCGTGGTTGGGGAGGAGGCGGACCAGGGTTCCGACGGGGAGATCGGGCACCGTGCCGATCGTCCCGGTCGAGCCTGCGCGGAGCGCGAGGGCTCCGTGCTCCTGGGTGGCCCGGGTCAGGACGAGATCCGGGTAGGGTTTTCCCTGGAGATCGCAGGCGAGCCCAAGGCCCTGGTCGACGGTCTGGCTCGCGGTGCCCCTGTCGCGGGACAGAGCCATCCAGCCGGCGTCGGTCAGGATCCACCCCTTCTCGGGTTGGTGCCCGATCACAGTGGCGAGGACACTGATGGCGATGTCGGCGAGGGTGCAGACGCCGAGGCCGGCCATGACCAGATCGTGAAAGACGTAGACTCCGGCCCGCACCTCGGTGACCCCGGTCAGATCCTGCGCAAAATGGGCGGTGGGGGTCGAGCCGACGCTGACAACGGGGCAGGGGAGGCCGGCGTCCCGGAGCGCCGCGGCGCTCTGCACGACCGCGGCGCGCTCCTGCTCGGCGGCGGCGGTGAGCGCTTCGGCCCCGGGATGGTCGTAGGAGCCGCCGGCATGGGTCATGACCCCGCGCATCTCCGTCCCCCCTTCATTGAGCATGCGGGCGATGTCGAGGAGCCTCGGATCGCCTGGGCGCAGGCCGGCGCGGTGGCCGTCGCAGTCGATCTCCACGAGGGCCGGGATTCGGTCCCGGGCTTCGCGGCTGGCGGCGGCCACGGCTTGCGCCTGCTCGGGGCTGTCCAGAATGACGGAGAGATCGACGCCGGCTCTGCGCAGGGCGAGGACGCGGGCGAGCTTGTTCGGCGCAATGCCGACCGCGTAGAGGATGTCGCGGACGCCAGCGGCGGCAAACTGTTCTGCTTCCTGAAGGGTCGAGACCGTCGCGGGGCCCTCGGGGGTGGGCATCTGCAGCCGGGCGATCTCGACGCTCTTGCAGGTCTTGAGATGAGGGCGCAGGGGCACGCCGAGGCGGGTCAGCCGCGCCTGGAGGCGGTCGATGTTCCGCTGCATGCGGACCGGATCGAGCAGCAGGCAAGGCGTGGGCAGGTCTTCGATGGTGTACACAGATTTTTAAGCCTCAATCACAGTGAGATGGCGGAAGGCGTTGGGCACTACAGCAACGGCTGCCCGTGTACCGAGGCCACACCGAGGTCTCCAGCCGCTGCTCCCAGATTCTTATCGAATGTCCAGAGCGCGCAGCCAGCCGCCCGTGCAGCGGCCAGCAGGTGAACGTCGCCCCAGCCGATTCCTCGCCCGCCAAGCCTGCGCGCCAGAATCAGCTCCAAAACCTCTTCATCTCGAGCCAGTGGCGCGGCAGGAAGCCGCTTCAGATCCGCGATCACCGACTTCCGTCGCGGGCCGAGACTGCCCAAGACGAGCTCCCCGAGAACCCAGGGATGAAGCAGGACCAGATTGGATTCGAGGTGCTCGGCGAGGTTCGCTACGCGGTCTGCGCCGCGGAAGAAGTCGATCCAGACGGAAGTGTCGACCAGGATCACTGTGGGCCATCTTGGAGTGGAAGCCGCCGGCGGGAAGCGGCCTCGACCTCAGGCACTTTCCCATATAGCGCCGCCAGCCTCCGACGAGCCGCCTCGTCCACCAGCGCTTTCAGGCCCAGCCGGACGGCGACCGATTTGGTGGGCGCACCCGTGACCCTCACGGCTTCTTCCAGGAGATTCCGGTCGATCTCGATCGTCGTTCTCATGAAGAAAAGCGTCGCACGAATCCTAGGCAGGGTCAACGTCGCCCTGCACACCTCGTATCGTATCGAGAGGCAAAAGAAAAGCCCGGCCGGAGCCGGGCTTCCACAAACCTCAGAGAGCAGAGAAGACCTCAGGCGCCGACCGCCACCTCCGCCTCCTTGGGTACCGGCGGCACCGGATTCTCGATCGCCACCGACAGGCTGCCGCCCTGGGCGTCCACCTTGAGCAGCGCGCCGTCGTGGACCTCTCCGGCGATGAGCGCGCGGGCGATGCGGCTCTCCAGCTCGTGCTGGAGGTAGCGCTTGAGCGGCCTTGCGCCGTAGACCGGGTCGAAGCCCTGGCGGGCGACGTGCTCCTTGGCGGCTTCGGACAGCTCCAGCCGGATGCCGCGGTCGACCAGCCGGCGGCGCAGATCCTCCGTCTGGAGGTCGACGATCCGCTTGATCTCCTCCAGCCGCAGCGGCTTGAAGAGCACGATGTCGTCCACCCGGTTCAGGAACTCGGGCCGGAAGTGCCCGCGCAGCTCGCGCATCACGGCCTCCCTCGCGCCCTCGGTGATCTCGCCGTTCGCCGTCACCCCTTCCAGCAGGTGGGGCGAGCCGATGTTCGAGGTCATGATGATCACGGTGTTCTTGAAGTCCACCGTGTGGCCCTGCGAGTCCGTGACCCGGCCGTCGTCGAGGATCTGGAGGAGCACGTTGAAGACGTCGTGGTGCGCCTTCTCGATCTCGTCGAACAGGATCACCGTGTAGGGCTTGCGCCGCACCGCCTCGGTGAGCTGGCCGCCCTCCTCGTAGCCCACGTACCCCGGAGGAGCGCCGATCAGCCGCGACACGTTGTGCCGCTCCATGTACTCGCTCATGTCGATCCGGATCAGGTTCTCCTCGCTGTCGAAGAGCGTCTGGGCGAGGGTCTTCGCCAGCTCGGTCTTGCCCACGCCCGTGGGGCCCAGGAAGATGAACGAGCCGATCGGCCGCCGCGGATCCTTGATGCCGGCGCGGGCGCGGAGGACCGCGTCCGTGACCAGGCTGACCGCTTCGTCCTGACCCACCACGCGGCCGTGAAGCAGCTCCTCCATGCGGAGCAGCTTGTCGCGCTCGCCCTCGACCAGGCGGGTCACCGGAATGCCCGTCCAGCGCGAGACGATCTCGGCAACCTCCTCCTCCGTCACCTCCTCGCGCAGGAGCTGGCCGCCGCTCTTCTGCTTGTCGCCGAGCTCGGCTTCCTTTTGCCGGGCCTGCGCTTCGAGCTGGGGGAGCTTGCCATACCGCAGCTCGGCGCCGCGGTTCAGGTCGTAGCTCCGCTCGGCCTCCTCGATCTCGCGCCGCGTCTGCTCGATCTGCTCGCGCAGCGTGCGGATCTCCTGGATGGAGCCCTTCTCGGCCTCCCACTGGGCGCGCATCGAATCGGCCTTGGACTTCAAATCCGCCAGCTCGCGCCGGAGATCCTCCAAGCGGTCCCGGCTCGCCTTGTCCTTCTCCTTCTTGAGCGCGGCCTCCTCGATCTCCAGCTGCATGACGCGGCGCGTCACCTCGTCCAGCTCCTGCGGCATGGAGTCGATCTCCGTGCGCAGCATGGCCGAGGCCTCGTCGATGAGGTCGATCGCCTTGTCCGGCAGGAATCGATCCGTGATGTAACGGTTCGAGAGCACCGCCGCCGCGACCAGGGCGTTGTCCTGGATGCGCACGCCGTGATGGATCTCGAAGCGCTCGCGCAGACCGCGGAGGATCGACACCGTGTCCTCGACCGTGGGCGGATCGACCTGGATCGGCTGGAAGCGCCGCTCCAGGGCCGCGTCCTTCTCGATGTGCTTGCGGTACTCGTCGAGCGTCGTGGCGCCGATGCAGTGCAGCTCGCCGCGCGCCAGCATGGGCTTGAGGAGATTGCCCGCGTCGGTCGAGCCCTCGGTGCGGCCCGCGCCCACGATGTTGTGCAGCTCGTCGATGAACAGCAGGATGCGACCTTCGCTCTGCTTGACCTCGTTGAGCACGGCCTTGAGCCGCTCCTCGAACTCGCCGCGGTACTTGGCGCCCGCGAGCAGCGAGCCCATGTCGAGCGAGAACACTGCGCGGTCCTTCAGCCACTCGGGCACGTCGCCGCGGACGATGCGCTGCGCGAGGCCTTCGACGATGGCGGTCTTGCCCACTCCGGGCTCGCCGATCAGCACCGGGTTGTTCTTCGTCTTGCGCGACAGGATGCGGATCGTCCGCCGGATCTCGGCGTCGCGGCCGATCACCGGGTCGAGCTTGCCGCGCCGCGCCTGGGCGACGAGATCCACTCCGTACTTTTCGAGCGCCTCATAGGCCACCTCGGGCATGGCGCTCGTCACCCGCTGGTTGCCGCGCACCGCCGTGAGAGCGGAGAGCAGGGCGTCGCGGGTCACCTTGAACTGGGCGAGGCTGCGGCCGGCCGCGCCGCCCTCTTCGAGAAGCCCGAGCATCAGGTGCTCGACGGAGATATATTCGTCCTTGAGGCGCTTCGCCTCGTCCTCGGCGTGCAGGAACACCTTCTGAAGGCGGCTTCCCACGTAGATCTTGCCGGCCTCGGCGCCGGGGCCGGAAACCCTCGGCTGGCGCGACAGCTCGCGGTCCACCTCGGACTTCAGAGTCTCGACGGGCACGTCCATGCGGGCCAGGAGTCGCGGGACCAGGCCTTCGGGCTGCTCGAGAAGCGCGAGCAGCAGATGCTCGGCGTCCGTCTCCTGGTGGCCGTAACGCAGCGCTTTGGTCTGCGCGGCCTGGAGCGCCTCCTGGGATTTCTGAGTCAGTCGATTGAGGTCCATGACTTTGCCCTCTCTTTCTTCAAGCGCGAGCCCGGAAGGCCGAGACCTCCGCGAGCTGCTCGAACAGATTCCGTTCCTCATCCGAAAGCGATTCCGGAACCACGATCCGGATCTCCGCGATCAGGTCGCCCTTGTCATTTTCTGACTGCCCGGACTGGGCCAGACCCCTGCCGCGCAGGCGGATCTTCTTGCCCGACGACGAATTGGCCGGGATCTTCACGCGCACCGGGCCGTCGAGCGTCTGGACGTCGGCGTCGGCGCCGAGCGCGGCCTCCCAGGGAGCGACCGCAACGCTCGTGTGCAGGTTCGCCCCTTCGACCTTGAATCGCGAATCGGGCTCGACCTCGATCTTCAGATAGAGGTCGCCTGCCGGACCGCCGCCCATGCCGGGCTGGCCCTTCCCGGCGAGCCGGATCTTCTGGCCGGTCCGCACGCCGGCCGGGATCTTCACCGTCAGCGAATTGCGCTGACCGGTCGCGGGATCGGTGAGCGCGAGATCCCGCTTGCCGCCGCGGACCGCCTCTTCGAGGCTGATCGAGATCGCGGCTTCGGTGTCGTTGCCCGCGCCGCGGAAGCCCTGGCCGCCGCCGCCAAATCCGGAGAATCCGCCGGCCGGACCGCCCGCACCGCGGCGTCCTCCGGCGCCGCCGGCCCCGCCGAACAGCATGTCGAAGAACGAGCTGAACTCACCGCCGCCGCCAAAGCCGCCCTGCCCGCCGCCGAAATTATTGGGATCGAACCCTCCCCATCCCGGAGGAGCTCCGCCGCCGGTCTGCTGGGCGCGCTTCCAGGCGGAGCCATACTGGTCGTACTTCTGGCGCTTGTCGGCATCCTTGAGCACCTCGTACGCCTCGCCGATCTCCTTGAACTTCACCTCCGCCTCGGGCGCCTTGTTGACGTCCGGGTGGAGCTTGCGGGCGAGCTTGCGGTACGCCTTCTGGATCTCGTCCTGCGAAGCGTCCTTCTTGACGCCCAGGATCGCGTAGTAGTCCTTGTAGTCCAATGAAATCTCTCCTCCGGTCCGGTGGATGCGAGCCTCGTGCCTCCGGAATTGAGTTTTGAGTGCTCGGCACTCAGATTATAGAACTGCCGGGCGGATTTATCCATTCCCGCGGAGCGGGGAAGGTTTAGCGGGGGGGACGCAAGAACAGCGCCGCCGACTCTGGGAAGGAGTCGGCGGCTATCGACGGTCTACAAGGGACTGGGGACGGAGTCAGCAGGCAGTGGAATCGGACGGTGAAGCCCCGGGTGGAGTCGATTCGCCCCCCTTGGCGCGACGATCACCTCGGTTCGCTGCTGGAAAGGAGAAGGGGGGCTGTAATTATCACGGGAGGACTGACCTTATGTCAGCCGTTTGCTCCCTATAACGTCTTTTACAGGAAGTAACCGCGATGTCTAGCTCCCCGATCGCCTAGTCGCCGAGGCGAGATTTAGCTCGTCCCGAAGGAAGTGTGAATCACGCGCAAACCATTGTCAAGAAAAGGAGTTACTGTCCCGGATTGTTCGGTCGCCACACAACTGGAGTGTACGGCCTGCCCAGGATGAGGTTTCGCGTTTGACCCCAGCGTGCCTCGAATTGCCGCTCTTCCTTAATCTCCTTGGCCTTCTCGCGCTTCGCCTGCTCGACAGTATTTTCTAACTCGTCCCTGAACAACATATCTCGGAACCCCTTCCTGCTCAGACCCGGGCCTACCGGGGAAGTATGCAGTAGTAGCTCCAGGCCGAGCTACAGGGATGAGAACCCAGCAGCCCACTGTCGCTTCCTGGGTGATCTCCGCGCTACGCCGCGCCGAAGGTGAGGCGCTCGACGCCTCGGATGCGGGAGGCCAACGACCCCTGGAGGGGCGGCCCTTACTGGTGCCGCACCTGGGAGCCCACCTCGAGGGCGGTTTCGACGGAACTGCGCTTGGAGGGCGGAGCGCAAGGCTCCGCCCTCCAAGTCGGGTGAATTAGCAGGTAGGAGCTGTCTTGCGGAGCGAACAGTCGGTGCAGGTCGGAGTGTTCGGGGCCGGACAATAATTGCCCTTCACGCCGTCGAACTGCATTTTAGAGTCGTCGTTGCAGACGTGAGTGTTGCAGCTGCCGAGGATGCTGTAGTTGCTGGTGCAGACTGGCAGCGCGCTCAGCGCGCACCGGCTGGCGGTGCTGGTCCACGAGCACTTGAGGGGCATCTTAGAGGGGCAAGTACCGTGATTGCATGCCGACCAAGCCTGCGTGGTCTGGCCGGAGGTCGAGATGTTCTGCGCGATCGTGCCACTGTGATAGGCACCGGTAACGGAGTTCGCGCAGCAGGGCTGGCTGTAGATCGCGATCTTGTTCTTGTACGTGCAGGTGACCGCAGGGGACGCGACCTCGGCTCCGTCGGACTGCTGGGCCGAAATCTGTTCGATCCGCTCCACCACCATCATCGACCGAACCGTGGGCAGCACGTTGAGCAAGGCGCGGTATTCAGGGGCGAGATCCTTGTTCAGGCGGGTCTGCGACAGCCCGACGAGAGCGTGCTCGGCGGCGCGGAACGCCGAACGAGCCTGCTGGTCCGAGGGATTCGCGAGGGCCTTGAGAAGGGGATCCTTGGACTGGTTGTAGTCGTGCTTCCAGGTCGGCTCAATGGGGCCGTGGCCCCCATACTGAGTGAAGAACGGGAAGCCCTGCTCGTCGACCAGGCGAATGTCGATCTCGAACTGGGGAGCGTCGGGGTCGCTCAAGCGAAGCTCGGCGGGCGTCTTGGGCCCGCGCCGAGTCTCGATCATGATGCGGGACGAGTTGTACTCGTAGGTCGCGGTGACGCCACCGGAGACCGTGCTGAGTTCGAGATATCCCTCCGGAAGGCGACTGGAGTCGGCAAGTGCAGAGAAACGATCCCCTGCGAGACTGGGAGTGGAGGTGACGAGAGTTGCAGAGACGACGAGTGCAGCGAAATAGCCGATAGGTCTCATTTGAGAGAGCCTTTCTGCTTCGCCGGCCGGTAGCGAGCGGGTTTGTTTAAGACGGAGAGGAGCGGTCAACGAGGGCAGAAGCCTTGACAGCTACCTCAGGCGAGGTAAACTGCTTCAGGATCTGGAGATCCTCGCGCCGGTCTCCCGGCCAAAGTTGATCCAAGCGCGAGGATCTCGGGTCCGTCGTCTTCCACCAAATCGATCGAATGTGCTCATGCTAGTGGGCTAGCCTTTATCACCTCCTATCGTTGATGAGCGAAAACAGAAAACCCGCCTAGGGCTCGGGCGGGTTCTGTGCGCTTATCCCTAGTGAGCCGCCATTCGCCCGAGGCGTGGCGGCTGAACTTGTTTCAGTCGTGGCCTTCTCCATCCCATGGTCAATTTTCTTCTCACCGCCCTGATTCTAGGGGTGCGCTGCCTCGAAGTCAAGGTTTTTTGAACGATCGTTCACACTCCCACTGGAGAATGTGTGAATGAATTCGAGATAGTTATTGTCATGTTTAGGTGCGGACACCTGCGCGAGCGCTCCGCCGGAGGCTTCGAGGGAAACCCATTACCGTTCTAGGAGCCTGCGCGGCAGAAGGTCGTTGGCATGGGTTAAAATAGTTCCATGCCCACGACCTTCCGTCCCTACCATCCGGAACAGAGTCTGCTGTTGCCTCCTTCTCCTCAAGATTGGCTTCCCGAAAACCACTTGGCTTACTTCATCTCCGAGGTTGTCGAGTCCGTCGACCTGAGTGGTTTTTACGCTCGCTACGAGGGTGACGGTCGCCGCAACTGTCCATTCGATCCGAGGATGATGGTCAAGATCCTGCTTTACAGCTATGCGACGGGGACTTTCTCCTCGCGCAAGATTGCCCGCCGTCTCCACGAGGATGTGGCGCTTCGAGTGTTGGCTGCGGAGAATTTTCCAGCCCATCGCACGATCGCCGAGTTTCGCGAACGTCATCTGGCGGAGTTTGAGCCTCTGTGCGTCGATTTGGTGAGGATCGCCCGGCAGGCAGGCTTGGCGCGGTTAGGGATTGTGGCCGTGGATGGGACCAAGGTGAAGGCCCTCGGCGAGCAAGCACAAAGCGATGAGCTACGGTCGAATGGTCCAAGAGCAACGGCGTCTCGAGGAAGAGATTGCCGAACAGCGTCTGAAGGCGATCCGCGAAGCGGTGGAGCGTCTGGGTCAGAGGCAGACCGAAGAGGATCAGCGCCAAGGCCGTGAGCCGGAGGCGGAGGGGACGAAGAGTCGGTTCAAGCGGCGTTTTGGAGAGCCGGAGAAGGGCAAGCAGGATAACTTCACAATTATCTACAGCCAGCCGAGATGGCTGCACCGGTCGAGGCCTTTTTTGGGCCGCCGAGATCGCCGGTCCGAGGCGACCCCGCAGCGGCGTGGATCCGCCGCCGGCCGAGGTCAATCCTTAGGAGGCCGGTGCGGGACGCAAACGCACTCGGCCTCTCCTCCAATTTGCCCTCCGACGGACACGGGGCGGGATTTCACAGAGGTCGCAAGAATGCGAGAGGTCTGATCAGGGCCAGGGATTGAGGACCGTCACTCCGCAGCCTTCAAAATGGCGCACGTTGCGGGTCGCAAGGGTCGCTTTGCGCGCCTTCACGATCCCCGCGATCTGGACGTCTCGAATTTCCACAGAACGCCCCACACCGCGGCGATCAGCCGCGATGCGGCCCGCGGCCTCGGCGGCGGATTGATCGAACGGCAGGACCCGATTCTCGAAATCCTCGTCGAGCGCCTGGGCGAACGCCGCCTCCAACTGGCTCCTGCGGCGGCCTTTCGCCAGGATCTCCAGGCCCATGCGAACCTCGAAAACCGTGACCGAGGTGGTCCAGACGGACTCCGCAGGAACACTGTCGAGCCAGCCGAGAACGGCTGGATCGGGCTCGCGCTGCATGAGAGCTGAGATGACGTTGGTGTCGAGGACGATCAAGACTCAAACTCGGCTGGCCGCGCCGCCTGGCCGCGCAACTCTGGAATCTCCTGGTCGAGGCCGATCTTCGCAAAGCGGGCCGCGATCCGCGATCCGAGCGGTTCGCGTGGAGCAGCGACCTCCTGGACCGCGTGAGTGAGGATCTGGCGAACCTCCTCCTCGGTGCTGAGACCGTGATGTCGTGCGCGGATCTGGAGCTTTGCCTTCACATCGTCGTCGAGATGACGGACCACAAGCTGAGCCATGGAGGAACGATATCACGATATCATTCAGGCCGATACCCCCAACGCAAAAGGCGCGGACTCGCCGCGCCTTTCTCGTCCAGAAGGACCCGTCAGATCGGGGTCAGATCACGGAGTGAGGCCGAAGTGCTCGTAGTTCTTGGCGATGTACGCCTTCCACTTGTCCGGCGTTTCTTCGAGAGGGAAGATGGCTTCCACGGGGCAGGCGTCGACACACAGACCGCAGTCGATGCACTCCTCCGGATGGATGTACAGCATCTCCCAGTCCTCTCCCTTGCCGTAGATGCAATCCACCGGGCAGACGTCGACACAGGCAGTATCCTTCACGCCGACGCAGGGTTCGCAGATGATGTGGGTCATACCGGGCCCCTCCTATAAGGCCGCAAGTTCGGGTTGTGGCAGCGGCATTATACCGAAGCCGGGCGCGGGCTCAACCCGTCCCCGGTTTCCTTCTCTCCGGCGAGAGCCTTGTCGAAGGCCTCGATCGTGGCGTCGATCTCCGCGTCGCCGTGGGCGGTGGAGAGGAAGAGGGTCTCGTAGGCCGACGGCGGAAGATGGATGCCCGCGGCGAGCAGCCGGTGGAAGACGCGGGTGAAGCGCTCCCGGTCCGTGGCGTGGACGTCCTGGAGATTCTTCACCGGCCGGTCGGTGAAGAAGAGCCCAACCATGGAGCCCTGGCGCTGGACGCGGAACGGAATGCCGTGGCGCCGGGCGGACTCCTCGAGGCCCGCCTGGAGCCGCGCGCCCGTGCGCTCCAACTGCTCGTAGGCGCAGGGCGCCCCCTCTCCATCGCCGCCGTCCCTGGCAAGCTCGGCCAGGGCGGCGCGGCCGGCGGCCACGGCGAGCGGGTTCCCCGAGAGGGTGCCGGCCTGATAGACGGGGCCGGACGGCGCGATCTGCTTCATGAGATCCCGGCGGCCGGCGTAGGCGGCGAGCGGCATGCCTCCGCCGATGACCTTGCCCAGGGTCGTGAGATCGGGGCGCACCTCAAAGTCACCGCCCAGGTTCTGGGCGCCGCCCCAGGCCACGCGGAACCCGGTCATGACCTCGTCGAAGATCAGCAGGGCGCCGTACCGGTCGCAGAGACTGCGCAGGCCGCGCAGATAGCCCGGCTCCGGCGGCACGAAGCCCATGTTGCCGGCGATGGGCTCCACGATGACCGCGGCGATTCCCTGGGGGCTGGCCGCGAAGAGCGCCTCGACCGCGGCGAGGTCGTTGTACGGGGCGACCAGGGTGTCGGCGGTGACGGCGGCGGGCACGCCGGGCGAGGAGGGGACGCCGATCGTCATGGCTCCGGAGCCGGCGGCGACCAGGAACGGGTCGGCGTGGCCGTGGTAGCAGCCCTCGAACTTGACCACCTGGCTGCGGCCGGTCGCGGCCCGCGCCAGACGAAGCGCCGACATGGTCGCCTCGGTGCCGGAGCAGACCAGCCGGACCATGTCCACGGAGGGCAGGGCGGAGGCGATCACCTCGGCGAGCTCGACCTCCGGCAGCGTCGGCGCGCCGAACGCGGTGCCGCGGCCGAGCGCCTCCCGGACGGCGGCGAGGATCGCGGGGTGCCCATGGCCGAGGATGTGCGGGCCGTAGCCGCCGATGTAGTCGATGTAGCGGCGGCCGTCCTCCGCCTCCAGCCAGGCGCCCTGGGCGGAGCGGACGAACACGGGCTCGCCTCCGACTCCGCGGAAGGCGCGGACCGGCGAATTCACTCCGCCGGGCAGGACGTTCTCGGCACGTTCGAGCAGGCTCATTCCACCCATCCCTCCGCCAGAAGACGCGCCGCTTCGCGGGCCGCGTACGTAATGATCAGGTCGGCGCCGGCGCGGCGGATCGCCACCAGCGATTCCATCATCACCCGATCGTAGTCGATCCAGCCGCGTTCGGCCGCGGCCTTGATCATCGAGTACTCGCCGCTCACCTGGTACGCCGCGAGCGGCAGGTCGAAGCGCTGGCGCAGCCCGGCCAGCACGTCCAGGTAGGGGAGCGCCGGCTTGACCATCAGCATGTCCGCGCCTTCCTCGACATCCAGGGCCGCCTCGCGCATCGCCTCGCGGCCGTTGGCCGGATCCATCTGGTAGGACCGCCGGTCGCCGAACGCGGGCGCCGACTCGGCCGCCTCGCGGAACGGGCCGTAGAAGCCGCTGGCGAACTTGACCGCATAGGAGAGGATGGGCGTGTCCGCATAGCCCGCCGCGTCCAGCGTCTTGCGGATGGCCCCGATCCGGCCGTCCATCATGTCCGACGGCGCAATGATGTCCGCGCCCGATTCGGCCAGGGAGACGGACTGCCGCGCCAGATTCTCGACGGTCTGATCGTTGTCCACCGTCTGGCCGTGGAGGACGCCGCAGTGGCCGTGGCTGGTGTACTCGCAGAAGCAGACGTCCGCGATCTTGATCAGGCCGGGCACCTCGGAGGAGAGAGCCCGCATCGCCCGCTGTACGATCCCGTCCGCGGACCAGGCCGAGCTGCCGACCTCGTCCTTGTGCTCGGGCAGGCCGAACAGGAGCACCGAGCGGATGCCCTCGGCATGGGCGATCTTGCAGGTCTCGACGATGCGGTCGACGGACTGCTGGAAGACGCCGGGCATGGAGCCGACCGGCTTCTCGATCCCTTCGCCGGGACAGACGAACAGGGGAAGAACCAGATTGTCGGCGGTGAAACGAGTCTCCCGCACCAGGCGGCGCAGGATCGGAGTTCGGCGGAAGCGGCGGAGTCGGGTTTCGGGGAATGCCATGGCACAGGCGGTTGTATCGCGGCTGACCGCCTCAACGCAACGCCCTGGCGGGTAGTCCCTGATCCCATGTATAGTCCCTTTAGCCGCAGCGCGGCATTTTCGTGGAATGACGAGGAGACACCCTTTGACGAGCTTCCTAGAGCCTCTCACCCGCCGTCAACTCATCGTGGTCACCGGCAAGGGCGGAGTCGGCAAGACCACGATCTCGGCGCTTCTGGGCCGCGTCCTCTCCCAGGCCGGCCGCCGCACTCTCGTGGTGGAGGTCGATCCGCGGGAGAACGTCCACCAGATGTTCGCCGTGCCGCCGTCGGGCGGAGCGATCGAGACCGCCGGGTCGCGCCTCTGGGTCCAGAATCTCAAGCCCCGCCAGGTTCTGGACGAGATCGTGCGCGAGCGCCTGAAGATCGAGATGCTGACCCGCCGCGTGCTCGACAGCTCCATCTATCAGCACTTCAGCACCGGCGCCCCGGGGCTCAAGGAGGTCGCCATCCTCGGCCACGCCTGGCGGCTGCTCAACGGCAGGGGAGCCCCGGGCTCGCCGGTGATCGACACCGTGGTTCTGGACGCGCCGGCCACCGGCCACGGCATCTCCCTGCTGGCCGCGCCGCTCCTGGTCGCGGACGTGATCCGGCGCGGCCCCTTCGCCGAGATGGCCACGAACCTCGCCGCGCTGGTGGCGGACCCGGTGCGCTGCGGCATTGTGGTCGTCACCCAGGCCGAGGAGATGCCGGTTCAGGAAGCCATCGAGCTGCGCCAGTCCCTCCAGGAGAAGATCAACCGGGACCCCGAGATGCTCTTCGTCAACGGCCTGTATCCGCCCGCGCCTCCCGCTTCCGGATCGGCTCCGGACGACGAGCTGGTCTCGCTGTGGCGGAAGCGACGGAAGCTCAACGAAGAGGAGATGGTCCGGCTGACCGCCGAGTGGAAGGGGCCGCGGGCCGACCTGCCGCTGCTCGCCATGGACCGCGGGCCGACGCTCATCAGAACCCTCCATGCCTGTCTGGAGACCTACCTGGAGAAAGAAGGAGAGACATGGAGCTGATCTCGGACCAGCACCCGCTGGTGGTCGTCGTCGGATCGGGAGGCGTCGGCAAGACGACGCTCGCGGCGGCGATGGGAGTTCTCTCGGCCCGGAAGGGAAAGGACACCCTCGTCATGACCTTCGATCCCTCGCTCCGCCTCAAGGACGCGCTCGGCGTGGGCGAGGAGGCGAAGCAGCAGGAGATAGTTGTCCCGCTGGGCGCGACCGGCCCCCTGGACGCACCCGGCAAGCTGAGCGCCAGCCTCCTCGACGCCCGCCAGACCTTCGACCGGCTGATCGAGCGCCACGCGCCGGACCCGGACTCCTCGCGCCGAATCCTCGGCAACCGCTTCTACCAGCATCTCTCCGGAAGCCTCGGCGGCATCCTGGAGTACATGGCGGTCGAGCGCCTCTTCGAGGTCGAGGCGGAGGGCAAGCACGCCCAGGTGATCCTGGACACCCCGCCCACGCGCCAGGCGCTCGATTTCCTGGAGGCCCCGGAGCGCATCATCGGCTTCCTGGAGAGCGGTGCCATCCGCGTGGCGCTCAAGCCCTGGTTCGGAGAGGACGGCCGTCTCAAGGCCGCGAAGACCTTCGGCATCCTGGGCCGCCAGGCCGAGCGCTTCCTGGACGAGGTCGTGGGCCTCGACCTGCTGCGCGACATGGCCGAGTTCTTCCAGGCCTTCGCGCCGCTCTACGAAGGCTTCCGCGAGAGAGCCCAGGCGGTGGAGAAGCTCCTGCGCTCGCCGAAGACCCGCTTCATCCTCGTCTCCGGCCCCGGAGAGGAGCGCATCCCCGACACCCTCTTCTTCGCCCGCCGCCTGAAGCAGGCCGGCTTCCACCTCGGCCCGGTCATCGTGAACCGCTTCCACCCGAGCTTCCAGGAGAGCCCCGCTCTTCCCTCAGGAGACCCCACCCGGCCCACCGGCCACGAGCTGCTCACCTGGCTCGGCGAGCGCGACCGCCTGGGACTGATCGAGCTCAGGAAGCTGCTGGATGAGAACCAGCCGCTGGTCCATCTGCCCCTCCTGCCGGAGGAGCCGACGGATCTGGCGGCGCTGGAGAGCCTTGGGCGGGCGGTGGAGGCGCTGGGCGGGTAGTCGGTCTCAAACCGGCAGAAAAGCCAAGAGTTTGTCGGAGCCATCTGAGTAACTTTCCCAGCCGATCAGGAAATTGAGGCGTCGCCGTCGCGGTTGTCATTTCTTCTACTAAACCGACGGAGTTGGCTCTTGAACGCTTGATCGTTGACGGTGAAGGTTCGTTCTTGGAGCACTGAATACCTGAAATTTCAGGTAGACTTTCCGTAGTTTTGGTCTGAGGAACAATGGCTGGGAGCTGGTAGTAATCAGGCTCAGTCACCATGTACAGTAGTAAACCATTGAGTTCGGCGCCAGCCATCTGAATGCTATGGCTAATATGGATTTGCCGATCATTGAAGTCGTCATACAGATAGTAGAGAGGTGCGACACTCTCATAATAGGCTCGCCGTAAGGTGTACATCTCTTCACTAGCTTGGAGATCGCGCTGAGCGGCGCGTCGGACGCGTTGTTGCCAAGCAACGTCAACTAACTTGTCAGACCTACTGCGGAAGTATCCCAGGGTACAAGTTATTCCCGAATGGAGTGGTGAAAAATGTCTTGGCGCGTCAAGGTCTGCGGACAGTTTAAGCATTTCATCGATCCACCCCTTTTCGTTTTTTGCAATACTGCGAGTTGAGCAGTCCTTTTCGTCTTCGTCAAGCAGTGAATCATCAATCAAAATCTTGAGACCGTGGAGCCGATTGATCATGGGATAGCTGTGTCTGATTAGCGCCTTTTCAAGAATGCATTGAAGTTTTTTGCGATCAATGGTCCTGCTAATTCCAGCAGATGACTGTTGGGCGGTATGGTTCTCACTGAGAGCATTCCAGCCGGCAAGAAGATTGGTCAAAGGCTCTCTTAGGTCCGTCCTTGCCCATTTCTCTGACACGAGACCCAAGGAACATGTGAGGAATAGCTGGGCGATGGGGATCTTGTCTCCAATCAAGTAATCTTCAGTTGCGTTCTCCTCAGCCCTTCGCCCTCGGCGGAAGAGCTTGTCGGCCTTCTGCAAGGAGTAAAGGCCTAGTGCGTGCAGATAACCCCAGAAGGGTGAAGTCGTGTTTGTCGTGATAAGGATATCCTTGACGGCCTTCATGGGGTTCGCAGGCGTGTCAGGGCTCCAGGCAACTAGACAGCGGAGGGCATGAATCCACCAAAGATAGTTTGTAACCACCTCACAAACACTAAGCAACTCGTGAGCGGCATCCTCGATATAGCCACCCTTCTCGAGTAGCTTGCTGCCAACAAGCTTCAATTGGAGAGACATAGCCAAGCGTGCCATGTTGTCTTGGTAGTCGTCCGGCCGTAAGTCTAAAAGCGAGCAGTCCCTGCCGTCGGGCAAGGCGTCCATTGAAGTCCAAGCGCCAAGCCATCCTGCCAGAGTTCCTATATCAAGCTTTTCGGTTCCCATGGAAAGTGTGAGTTGGTTATTGGGATGATCCAGCCTAGAATCGGGCGCACTCTCGTGGGGGCAGGGATGACCTTTAATCCATGCTGATTCCATCCATTCAACAAAAGTCCTAGTTAGTTTCCGTTTGGCCTCTACTACACATATCATTAGATCGGGAGTGTTTGCTGTAGCTCCAGTGTTGCCAACATTGCGAAGAAGGCCGTACAGTGAGACTCGGCCTAGCATTGCTTCGGCTAGATCGTTAAGCGAGCCGCCAGCGGAACGATATATGAAATCGGGCCAGTTCTCTCGTCCGATGGTTTCCCAAGAACCATTGCCGTGGTGTAGTTTGTTTGGCGAGCTGATGCGCCGGTAGGTAACTAAGCGACTTAGCTCGTGAAGTGCAACAGCATAGTGATAATGGGCACGGATGAGATAACCCTCCAGTCCCTTGTTGTTCTCGGTTCCCTGCATTGACTCCAAATCTTTAACGGTTACTCTCTGGCGGCCTTTAAAAAAATAGAGGTCGCCTGCCTTATTATGCAACTCTGCAACAATAAGAGAAAAATTACTGCCTCTAACCATGACGGGACTCTGGGCGGGTTGGATTCTAAGATCGCGAACAAATGGAAGCTCATTCCGAAGTGTCCACAGCTCGCGTTCGGCGAGACTTATGCTTGTGTCGACAGCACCAGTCATCTTCTCTGCGACCCAGACTTCAGCGAATGCCGCCTGGAAAAGAATAATAAGGTGTTTCAAAGGGTGCAGCGTTTCTTCCGTGTGCTCGTCGTCGTCACGTTCCTCAGTACCCTGACTGCCTTGGGGGGAAAGTTGATTAAGCATGGCAGTACGGAGGACGGTCGCGAGGATGCGTGCGTTACGGTACTCGACTCCGGCTCGTTCAAGGTTTCTCGCCACCTCAAAGGTCATTCCGATCTGAAGCATGAGGCGTAAGCGTGCAACTCCCCATGTAATGTATAGTTGTGCGAGCTTTTTTCCAGTTGCTCCGCTTGCCGACATTACATCGAATACAGCCGAGCTATTTTGTCCCCCTGCGCAGGCATTGCCTTCAGTGGTGCCTGCCACATCCTCCAGTTCCTTATCCAGCAAAGCAATGGCTCGCCGGTAGTAGACTCTTGCTTCTTCATGCTCCTGATCGAATTCATGAAGTTCTCCGAGGCCTGCAACCATGTCGATTGGCTCACGCCCTATCTTTTCCTTGAGTTGGGTAATATTTGTAAGGTAGGCCGACTTTAAGGCCTGAGATTCATCGAGTGTAAAGTTGAAAGCAGCCATCTCTTCGTGTGAGAGGCGCGAGATGTACTCTACTTCATGGGCCAAGTCGCTCCGAAAGCGAAAGTCGTACATTCCATTACGAATCGGATGGAGGAAGCGTTCAGACCATTGTGCCACCATTGCTTCCAAGACCTCCCGGAGGTCCGGCGCCCGATGAATATGAACAAGCTCATCGGCACGCTCCAGGTTGCTCCATGAGAAAGCCCGGCGATGGAATTTAAAAAGAAAATCAGCCAGGAAGAACACAGAGATCGTGAGCTTATCGTCTCTCCTAACTAAGCGCTGCTCGAATGTCAACATTAAATGTCGATAGATCCGCGCCAGTAATTGAAGCCGGAATCGTTCAGAGTCGCCGAACGCAAGCACGTGCTCACAGGCATCGAACGGCTGGGTCCAACGCCTTGTTGGTGATTTTACAACCCGGCCAACAGGCCTAATGAACGTTCCTAAGAGTTCTTTGAGTCTCTTTGGGTTCCCCATGCTTCGGAGCGTCAGGAACTGGAAAAAATCTCGATAAATGAGCTTCGGCAATGCGCGGTCGGCGTTTTCCAGCAATTCTACCTGGTCACAGCAGCAGAGATTTGCAAATAAATCATCATTGAGGGCTGTGTAATCTAGCGGTTCGGGCAAGAAAGTCTCCTCGGCGACGTCTTCAATAGGAAGCGCTAGCGAGGGGAGAAGAAGTTTCCTTCGAGCATCGACATAGAGCGCAACTGCGCGGTCGAGTTGCGATTCCAGATAGATTCGAATGTTTCCTGCCAGCGTTCTCCCCTCTGGGTTGACGCGTCCGAAGTCGGTTACTAGAGCTGGTAAATAGACCTCAGCGTTAAAGATGCTAGTTAGCAGGGGTTGGCGGGCGCTCTGGTCCGCCAACCATTCATCGTGAAGATTTCTGCCACCAACGAAAACAAAGCGAGCTGGAGCCGAGGAGAGGAGATTCTTCATATCGGCGAGGAGTCTGTGGAGTTCCACCGACCGACGACGTTCAGCGTGCAGTATCTCGACCTGCTGTGGACCTCCACTAGTGTCCCTTTCGCTGGCATTGACGCGGGTACCAAGCTTATCGAGCTCATCAAAGACAAACGTAACTTCCGGGGTTGGGAGGCTGAATCGCTGCTGACGAGAACCCGCCAATTGCAGGCTAGTCGCCTGTATGTCATCGAGAATCTGCAGGAAGAGAAACTCGACCGTCCTAGGATCGACGGGCTCCTGTTCAATCTGACGAATTCGCTCATCAGTAAGCCAACCTTGGAGTACCTGAACAGGTTCCCAGCGGTTGGTCCGTGAGGTGACGCTCGTGCGGGCAGAAAGGAAGTCCATCACCTCATCGATGCGATTCACCGTTTCGCGGTAGGGGAGGATAGGCAAGCGGCTTGCTAACCAGCGAGCAACTACGTAGAGAAACGCAAAGAGTAGAAGATGGTAGGTCGCGAAGTGAATTCCCTTTTCGTAGAAGGGAGTGTGAGATTCGGTTGTCGGCTGAGGCAGGAACGATATTCTGTTAAGCAAGACCCATGTTGCAATATCCACGGGTGCATACTGGTGTATTGGTAGCAAGGATGGTGCGGGTGGCCACTCGACAGATCGATACGGGAGTAGAAGGTCGAATAGGAAGTGTTCACTACTTTGGCTTTGGCTTAATTGTTTGTGAAATAGGTCGTAATAGAGAATCTTGAAAAGAGTCTCCCCTCCTGGAAGTTTGCATATGAGGTTTGCTACTGCAGGGCCTGACTGAGCTCCTTGGAATATGGTGCAAACCGTTGAGTATCGGCTGCTTAGTAGAGATGCGGTCTGCGCCGGATCAATTGGTGGGAGATCAAACCAATTCCGCCCGATGAGGTTGACGAGAAGCAGGATCAGTAGTGATCCAAGGATCCGCAACAGGTTAGCAAGTCCACTTTTCCAGGATAGGAATGCTCGATAATATTTGGCGCGCAGACCTGCGAGCATTGAATGCACCACGCGGCGATGGTCGAGCCTCTCGAATCCCAGGTTGACAGAGATTGTGAGTATAGGAAGCCATGATCTGTAGAGAATCCAGGGAAGGGTAACACTCGCTAGCGCCTGGTAGGCTTTGGCGCCAGCGCTCCAACCGGGTATCTTATCCTCATGCGGCGCTGGGCAAGCAAGCGCATTTGTTCTTTGTTGAAGAAATGGTCGAACTACCCATTCGTACTCCAAGTAGTAGATTCCTAAGCAGCAAAGAAAGAGTAGGGAAATCCATGAGATCTCTACATTTCGATCACTAAAGAGGGTTGTAGCAGCGGCCAAGGAAGGATATTGGAACAAGTTGTGGGGCAAGGAAGGCTTAGCTAAGCGTTGCGATACTTGGGCAAGAAATGGATGAAGAAGCTGTATTGAGACAACAACGCATAGGAATGCCTTGAAGCCTAGAACAAGGTGAGGCTGAGGCCGGAAGCTACTATTGTTATCTGTAGACGCTTGCTTTTGTTTGTTGTTTTTATTGTTTGACCTGAGTTGGGCGATTGCCCCCACTAACGTCCCGATTAGCATGTAGGCTAGGGGAATTGCAATTGCCCATGGTGTACTCAGCCATAGTGATACTGAGATACCTGCCGCAAGAAATATGAGTCCCGAGCCGCGGTACCACTCTTTGGGCGTAGGTATTGACAGGTTTGTTGGAAGTTCGGTTCTTTTAACGCTCTGGGGTTTGCCCTGTATCTCGCTTAGCGCTCTTTCGAGCACAGAGAGATACTGTGTTCTTCGTATGTTGCCTAATCCAAGGCCCATAAATGCAATTCCGACATTGCCCCATATTTCCTCGCCTCTTGGGGCGAGACAGGATAGCCCTGTCTCGATAAACAGAAATGTGATGAAGGCGAAGGCAGAACTCATTATCCAATTCTGGGACCAACCGTTTCCCTGGGTGTTGTCTCTTGGGTTTGAATAGAATGCCTCGACCCATAAATATAATAGACCGATCATTGCCAACAGCCGTGATATAGCAACTGGCGGATCTCCGAATGGAGGTAGAAACCATATAATTGTTGTAAACATGGCGACCATAGCTATGGCGGCCAAATTCGAGTTGAATGGAAGTGCCAGGCCATTGTCTCGGACAACTTCAAATATTTGCCTGAGGACTTCTCTCGAGAATAATATTGGGTAGATGCAGATTAAGATCAATGGAATAAGTATGATCCATATGAGCAAATTTGACTGTAGTGGTGACGACAAGAGTGCAATGAGCTGGGAAACAATTGAAAGTGCTATAAGGACAAGGTAGCCTAGCATCATTACGCCTAACCGGTCCCAAAACGTGGTCCTTCCAACATTGCTATTTAGGAATCTCTCGAAGACTTCTCCTCGATGAACAGAGAGGCAATGCTTGACGAAACTTGTTTTACCTACGCCGCGGTGACCGGTTACGAGGAAGGCACCGCGGCGGCCCATCCGGAAGAGAAGATCGATGAAGTAGGCGCGCTGGCCTTCCCTTCCAACCAAGACCTCATTTGCAGGAGGCCCGACGCTGCTGCCAGGCTGATATCGACCAAATGGAACAGCGTAAGTGCGCTCGGAGAATGGACGAGTTTCATGGTTCTCGGAGGTTTTCGACACGCATGGACCTCACTGGGGGGACATTCACGGTTTTTTACAGGATATCATGTCACCTGCTTTGTTTATAGAAAGAGGGGGCGGAGCGTTTGTCCGCCTGCCTCGTTCCGCATGACCAACCACCCCAGGGGCGTCGACTCCCGTGCTCGATCAGGGCGGCGACCTGAGCGGGACGAGAAGGTGCTGATTCCGCGGCGGAATTGCTGTTTTGTTAGGCAATCTGCGAGCTGGTGATACGCTCGCAGCCCCATGCCGAAGGCGCTCTACACCGACATCGAGATCCCCGCTCTCGTGCGCAAGGCCATGGATCTGGCCGTCGAGCTCGGCTTTCCTCTGGTTCCTGAAGGCTGCCCGGGCGACTATCAAGGCCCGCCGACCGCCTGCATCCCCCAGGTCGGCCGGCTTCTTCAGGTGCTCGCCGCGGGAAAGCCCGGCGGCTTGATCGGGGAGCAGGGGGCGGGCGCCGGGGTGGGCACGGCGTGGCTCGCGAGCGGTCTCTCCGGCGGCGCCCGGCTGGTGACGGCGGAGATCGATCCCGTGCTGGCGGCCGGCGTGAAGCGCCTGTTCTCGGAATGGCCGGATGTGGATGTCCGGTCCGGCGACTGGCACGAAGCGCTGCGCGGCGAGGGTCCGTTCGACCTCCTCTTCATGGACGCGATGCCCACCTCCGACCTGGAGCCGGAAAACTGGGACCGCACGACCGAGCTGGTCAAGGTCGGCGGCCACATCGTGATGGACGACCTCACGCCGGTCGATCTCTGGCCGCCGCACTGGCAGGACTTCGTCGACCGGAAGAGAGAGCTTGCCTTCGCCAACCCCCGGATCGCCGGCACGGAGATCCGTACCAGTCCTGTGACATCTGCTCTCCTGCTGACTCGTTTGCGGTAGTTGCGCGCACCTTGACAGAAAAGGGGGCGCGCTGGCACCCTGGGCCTGGGAGTCACGGGGCGAACCAACATCGGCGCAGGAGACACGATATGGCGATGAGCGATGTCCGGATCGATCACATGCGGTTCAGCGTGTCGTACCAGTGCAACCTTCATTGTGAGCACTGCTACGTGCCGGAAGACTTCCGGACGAAGTACAAGGAGGTTCTCGGAGACAAGGAGATGTCGATGGAGCAGATCACCGGCTTCATCGATCTTCTGATGAACAACCACGGCCTCGAGAAGGTTTCCGTGACCGGCGGCGAGACGCTCATCAAGTCCGTCTGGCCCCGCACCCGGGCGGTGCTCGAGCACGCCAACCGCCGCGGCCTGCGGGTGCAGCTCAACACCGGCGGCCTCGGACAGATCCCCGTTCCGGACATCGTCGGCCTGTTCGACGACCCCTCCCGCCTCATGGTCCAGATCAGCCTCGATGGCTCGAAGGCCGAGACCGTGGACAAGTTCCGCGGCCGGCGCGGCGTGTTCGACTCCGCCCTGCGCTACATGGCCCAGCTGACCGAGGCCGGCGCCAAGGTCCAGTCCCGCTACACGATCAACGAGACCAACTACGACGAGACGATCGGCGCCTACGAGCTGGTCTCGGAGATCCCGATCCAGTCGTTCAAGGTCAAGCCGATGTTCGCGGCCGGCACGGCGATCGAGAACCAGGACAGGCTGATCCAGGAGACCGAGCGGGTCGGCGAGCTCCAGCGCGCTCTGATCGAAGCGAGCGCCCGATGTGCAACCTATCTTGAGGTCGCCACCCCCGTCTTCTTCGAGGAGTCCGAATTCGCCCACCTGAGCAACTGGAAGATCGCGGACTGCAGCTGCGGCATGACGTCCGGCTATCTCTCGTCGAGCGGAGATATCTATGCCTGCTCGTACGGGGTCGGCGACAGCCAGAGCGGCGATCTGGTGGTGGGCAACATCGGCGAGGAGGGCTTCGACTTCGCCCGGGCCTGGAAGGAGGCGCCGGTCATGGACACCTACCGCGACCGGTTGACGTCGCACAGCTGCCCGTCGTCGAGCCTGCTGCTGCGGAACGTCATGCCGGCCGGTCTCCCGGTCGTGAAGTCGTCGTGCGGCATGCCGGAGCCCGTCGCACCGCAGGCCGTCGCCGCCGCCGTCATCGCCGCCGACTGACGGACCGCCGGGATGGCTCGCTTCTTCTGGGGTGCGTGGGACGCCGTGTCGGCGGCGACGGTGGATGAAGCCGGCGGAGAAGGGATCTGGTTGAGCGGGCTCTGCTGCTCGGCGGCCTACGGGCTTCCGGACACCGAGCTGCTCGGCCTCGGCGACCTGATGGCCTGCCTGGGCAACGTCCGGCGGGCCAGCCGCCTCCCGGTCTGGGTCGATTGCGCCACGGGCTTCGGCGACGCGGCGAACTTCGCGGTGGCCGCGGCCGATCTTCACCGGGGCGGCGCCGACGGGGTCTGCATCGAGGACAAGGTCTTTCCGAAGCGCAACACGTTTTCCAAGGTCTCCCACGCGCTGGAGGACGTGGACCGCTTCTGCCGGAAGATCGAGAAGGCGCGGGCCGCGCTCAGGGGCTCGTCCTGCCAGGTGATCGCCCGGACCGAGTCGCTCACCGTGGGCGAGCCGCTTCCCGACGCGCTTCGACGGGCTTCCGCCTATGCCGATGCCGGCGCCGATGCCCTCTTCCTGAGCAACCCGGCGGTTTCTCCCGGCGCCGCGATCGAGTTTCTGGCCGGATGGAACAAGCGGCTGCCGGTGATTCTGTTGCCCACCTCCTACCGTCTCGATCCGGCCGTCGACCTCGACGATCTGGGCGTCTCTACGGTGATCTACGCGAATCAGCTCCTGCGGGCAGCGATCTCGGCCATGCGGCAGGTTTTCGACCGCTACGGGGAGGACCGGCTGTCGGTGACCGATCACGAGCCGATGATCAGCATGGCCGAGATGCTTCGGCTCACCGACAAGAATCTCTCCTGATCCCGCTTGACTGAGCCCGCTTTGCCTGAGCTACCGCCGCGGCGAATTCCACTCAGCCTCCTGGAAGACCGCATCCTGGAGACACTGGAACGCCGCGGCGTCGCCCCGGAGGACGGCCGCGTCAGCGCCCGCGTCCTGCTGGAGGCCGAGGCCCGCGGCTATCCGGCCCAGGGCGTCCGCCGGGTTCCCGAGATTTGCGCCTTCCTGGACCGTGGAAACCTGTCTCCCCGGACTGCGTTCGAGCAGCACGATCCGGCCCCGGCCATTCGCATCTTCCACTCCGAGGCCTCGCTGGGACATCCGATCGCCGTCCAGGCCGCGGACGCGGCGGCCGGCCTGGCTCGCACCTACGGCCTGGGGTGCGTGGCCGTCCTCGGCGCGGGGCACATCGGCTATCTCACCCACTACGCCGAGCGGGCCGCGGCGACCGGGGTTTTCTGCTTCGTGACCACGACCTCGTCTCCGGCCGTGGCCCTGCCGGGCTCGAGCGTGCCGCTGCTCGGCACCAACCCGCTGGCCTACGCGTTTCCCCTCGACGAAGGCGTGCTCTGCGCGGACTTCGCCACCGCCGAGGTCGCCCGCGGCGAGGTGCTGGCGCACCGGGACGCCGGGACGAGCTTCGACCGCGAGGTTGGGAACGATTCGAACGGCGAGCCGACCCGCGATCCCGTCGAGATCCTGAAGAGCGGCATCCTTCCGATGGGCGGTAGCGGGAAGGGTGGGCGCAAGGGCGCCCTGCTCAACCTGCTGCTCGGCACCCTGGCCGGTCCGCTGGCGGGCGGCGTGCCGAATCACGAGGTGCTGGGTACGCGCTGGCCGGACGCGAAGCCGAACAAGACCGATTTCTTCCTGGCCATCGACATCGCCGCGTTCGGCGATCCCGAGATGTTCAAGGCGAAGATGAGCGGCTTTCTGGATGAGCTCATCGAATCCAGCCCGGATTTTCACGTGCCGGGCCGGCACAGCCGCGCCCTCTGGGAGCAGGCCCTTCGCGAGGGGATCGTGGAGACGGACGACGTGCGCGAGCTTCTCGACGGGGAACCCGTATGAGCCAGCCCTCGCCGCCGGATCTGCTGCTCGTCGGGGTCGGCCCGCACGCCCACTACAAGCATCTGCCGCTGATCCACAAGGCGATCCGCACCGGTTTCGCGAAGAGCTATTCGATTCTGGAACTGGAGACCGCACGGCCGCGGTTGGAAGAGCTGGTCCGCACGCTCGACCTGAAGCCGGAGCGGATCGTGTACATCCCGGATCATCGGGCCGGGGGCGAGTGGTACACCTCGCACTCGGATGCCGCGTTGGAAGAGCTGTGCCGCGAACGGCCATCGCTCAAGGTGATGATCTGCACGGAGCCGAAGGCCCATTTTTCGTATCTGAGATGGTGCCTTTCGAACGGCCGGGACTGCCTGGTCGACAAACCGATCACCCTTCCGATGACGTCAGGCCCGGAGGGAGCGGTGATCGATCCGCGCAGGATGACCGCGGAGCTGCGCGAGCTGATCGGCCTCATCGATCCCAACAGTGCCCGTCCCGGCGGCTGTTCGGTCATGACGCCGCGGCGCTACCACCACGTCTACGAGACCGTGCGTCGCTACGCCGGCTGGCTCGTGCGCCACCTCGGCGTGCCGATCACCTACGTTTCGATCTATCACGGCGAAGGCGTCTGGAACACGCCGACCGAGTACCTGGAGCGCGAGGACCATCCGTACAAATATGGTTACGGAAAGCTGCTGCACTCCGGCTACCACTATGTGGACATCCTGGCGCGCCTGCTCGACCTGAACGCGCCCGTGGCGGGGGAGACTGTCCTGGATCTGGCGTCGCGAGTGGCGCGTCCCGGAGATCAACAGTCCCAGATGGCGGCGGCCTATGGCCGGATGGACGGCGCCGTGCCCGTGGCCCCCGCGGCGGGGCATCCCTTCGGAGAGACCGACTTCGTATCCGCGTTTGCCACGCGCCGGAAGGCGACCGGCGAGGTCGTCACCCTGGGCAACCTCGCCCTGCTCCAGACCACCCCGAGCCTCCGGAACTGGTGGCGGCTGCCCGGCGACGTCTACAACAAGACTGGGCGTTTCGGCGTCGAGGACATCCGGCTGAATTTCGGCTTCCTGGCGAGCCTGTCGGTGCGAATCCTCAAGGTTCCGGTGGAGGTCGACGGCCGCCACGCCACGTTCCGCGACGAGCTGGACATCACGGTCTGGCGCAACGGCAACCTCCTGAAGACGCCGTTCCTGGATCACCGCTCCAGCCAGTCCGCGCAAACCTATCTGGAGGCCGGCCGCTGGCGATTGTTCCGGAGCTGGCTGGAGGGGCGGGAGACGAAGAGCCGGATCGAGCAGCACCTGCGTTCCGTGGAGCTGCTGGAGGCGCTGCTGCTGTCCGCAGGTCAGGCGACCCGCACTCCTTCGAACAGCCCATAGTCTTTCGAGACCCGCAGCGTCCCGCCAATCCGCCTTAGCTCCTCCTCGGCGAACCGGACGAGCTCGGCCTTTCGTTCGGGGCCTAGCCTTACCTTCGAGTCCACATAGTCGGCGAGAGGTCCGGCCTCGGTGACTGCCAGCGCATCCTCGTAGCGGTGGAGGACGACGTCGACGAACCAGGGCATGAGCTGCTCATGGCCGGTCTCCAGCAAGAACGAGTCCGGGCCGCGGCCTTCCCAGAGCGTCAGTGCCGGATCGAACCTGCGGACCAGCTCGATCAGCTCGCGGAACTGGTCGAGGCCTCCCGTGGCGGCGTAGATCCGGCCGCCGGGCTTGAGGACGCGGCGGATCTCGGCGAGCGCCCTTGGACGGTCGGGCACGTGGTAGAGCATGTGGTTGGCGACGACTCCGTCGAAATGCGCGCCGGGGAAGGGGAGGCGTTGCGCGTCGAGCGCGGCGAGGCTCGCTCGGTCCAGGCTCCGGCGCGCCTGGTCGAGCATGCCGGCAGAGAGATCGGCGAGCGTCACGGTCCAGCCCGCCGGGATGCGCTCGCGGTTCTCCGACCAGAGCGAGCCGGCGCCGCAGCCGATCTCCAGAACGCGGGCGGCCGGTGGCAGGCTCAGATGATCGAAGACCCAGCGCTGCCAGTCGACCGGGTTGGTCCGGAAGCGGACGTGGAAGTCGATCCGTGCCTGGAGGTTCCCGGCGGTCTGGTACTGGTCGAGGCGCAGCCAGGCCGGATCGTCGATGCGGGCCATCACGCCGCCCAGGTCTCCAGCCAGTGCCCGAGCACCACGGCCCGCGCCACCAGCCGGATCGCCGGGACGCGAAGTTGCTCCGGCGGAGCTGGCGGCTCCGGAATTCCTCGGAGCACCGAGTCCAGCCTCTCCAGAAAGAACGCCGGGTCGAGCGGCTCGGGCAGCCGCGCCAGCCGTTGCCGCACCCAGGAGGCGAGGGCCGGCGAGCCGCGCAGCCCCTGGACCCAGTCCGCGCCGTTGTCGCGGGTCGCGATCGGCACCTCGGCGTGATCGCCGATGCGGGTGTGGTAGGCCTCGCAGAAAAGTGACTTGTCCAGCCGGCAGCGGCGGGGGAGCGCGCTCCAGAAGCGGACCAGCTCGGCGTCCAGGAGCGGGTTGATCATCTCCACGAAGTGGAGCTTGTGGTAGTTGTGATGGTGGAGCAGCGAGGGGAGCCGCTCGCGGCCATAGATCGTGTCGCGCATCTCGGCCGGCCCCGGCGGCGCCGCGGCCACGAGCGCGTCGATCGCCTCTCCGTGCTCGGTAACCCAATCGGTCCAATCGTCCCCGCCTCCGAGAAGCCAACGCCCGCTTCCTGAAACCTCCGCGGCGCGGCCCATCGCGAAGCAGGCGAGCGCGGCGCGGGCTCCGTCCGATCTCCCCCCCTTGGGGCCGAACACCTCGTCGCCGCGCAGCACGCTGCGGAAGCCGCGGTCGGCGATCCCGGCGAAGACCGACAGCTCGTCCGAGTGCGTGAAGACCATCTCGGTCATGCCCGACTGGGCGAGGAACATGGCCTCGAACTGCTCCGGCAGCGTCTCCGTGCGCCACGGCAGGGCGAGATGCTCGATGCCGTAGCCGCGGGCCACGGCGATGGCGGCCTGGTTGTCCGAGCCGGGGACGTCCATCCTCTCGCCCCAGAGCACGGAGCCGAGCGGCCGCGGGTCGGCCATCGACCGCGCCAGCACATGAAAGATGTACCGCGAGTCGTAGCCGCCGCTCAGCAGGACCGCCGGGTCGTCGGCCTGCCGCGCCGCGCGCAGGACCGCCCGCTCGACCAGGTCGCCGAGCTCATCGAGAAGCCCGGGCCGCTCGTCCTCCTCCCCGGTCACCTCATAAAGGAAGTGGCGCCGCCGCTCCAGGCGGCCATCCCGCCAGAGCAGCGACTCGCCCGGAAGAACCTGCCGCACCCAGGGCAGGAGGCTCTGGCCGGCGAAGAAGCGGCCGCTCACGAGGAACTGCATCAGATTGGCGCGATCGATCCGCGGGCCCCGTCCGAGGTCGGCCAGCGGACCGACCTCCGGCGAGAGGAAGAGACCGCGTTCGTCTGCCACGTAGAACATCCGCCGGGAGCCGGTGGGATCGGCGAAGGCCCGCGTCGCGCCGTCGTGATGCACGACGATCTGGAACGAGCCGTTCAGCCGTTCCAGAAACTCCGGGCCGCGATCCCGATAGCCGTCGAGCAGCCAGTCCAGCACGGAGACGCCCTCCGGCGCCGGATCGACGACGTAGCCGTCGAACGCCAGGCAGGCGCCGTGGCGCGCGACGATCCCGGCCGCCGCGCGGCGCGTGTGGACGGCGCAGGCGAAGCCGTCGCCGATCCACGCTTCCCGCCGCAGGCCCCGGGCGCCGTCCCAGAGCTTCCGTTCCATCTCCGCGAGACCGGCAGCAGTGCCGGCGGTACCGGCGGCGGCGGAGGAAGAGGACGGGACGCTCAGGGCTGTGATTCCAGGCATTCAGAGATCCTTGTCGAACGCGGGTATGATACCCGCCCGCCATGAGTCCGGCCTCACCGCGTCCGCTGTCGTTCGTCCAGGAGCATCTCTGGTTCCTCGACCGCCTGGAGCCCGGCCGCGCCACCTACAACATCCCGTCCCTCGTGTTCCGGATGCGCGGGCATCTGGGGTGTCTGGAGATAGGGGTGCTCCGCCGGACCCTCGACGAGCTGGCCCGCCGCCACGACGCGTTCCGGACCACGTTCGGCGAGGTCGACGGCCGGCCGGTGCAGACGATCGAGGAGCACGGCGGCCTCCCTCTGCCGCTGGTGGACCTGGAGTCGATCCCCGGCCGGGATGCGGAAGCCCGAGCCCTCGCCGGCCAGGAGGCGACGCGGCCGTTCGACCTCTCGCTCGGGCCGCTCTCCCGCGCCCTGCTCGTGCGCATCGCACCGGACGAGCACCTCTTCCTGCTCGTGCAGCACCACATCATCTCGGACGGCTGGTCCGTGGATCTGCTCCTGAACGAGCTGACCGCGCTCTATGGCGCGTTCCGTGAGGGATCGCCGACGCCACTGCCCGGGCTGATCCTCCAGCCGGCGGATCTGGCGGCCCGGCAGCGGGAGCGTCTCCAGGGGCCGAGGCTCGACAGGCTGCTCGCCTGGTGGACGGAGCGCCTCGCCGGCAGCCGTCCGCTGCTGGACCTTCCCGCCGACCGGCCGCGGCCCGCGGTCCGGAGCGTGCGCGGGGCCACGGTCCGGTTCCCGCTCGGCCGGGAGGCGGGCGGCCTCCTGCGCGAACGCATCCCCCAGGCCACTCCGTTCATGGTGTTCTTCGCCGCGTTCCAGGCGCTGCTCTTCCGGCTCACCGGCCGGCCGGATCTCCTGGTCGGCTTTCCCGTGGCCGGCCGCGGCACGGTCGAAAGCGAGCGGGTGGTCGGCTTCCTCGTCAACACGCTCGTCCTGCGGACCACCCTGGCCGACGATCCCCCGTTTTCCGAGCTGGTGCAGCGGCTGCGTGAGGGAGTCCTCGATGCCCTGGATCATCAGGAGATGCCGTTCGAGCGCCTCGTCGACGAGCTGCAGCCGGAGCGGGGCCTGAGCCATTCGCCGCTGGTCCAGGTGATGTTCACCTATCGGCCGGCGGCGGAGGCGGAAACGCGGCTGCCCGGCCTCGTGCTGATCCCGGAGACCGTCGACACCTGGACCTCGAAGCTCGATCTGACGCTGGGGATCGGCGACGGATCGGAAGGCTTCTCCGGGACGTTCGAATACAGCGCCGACCTCTTCGAGCCCACGACCGTCCAGCGGATGAGCCGCGCTTTCCAACTCCTGGTCGACGGAGCGCTGCACCAGCCTCAGGACCGCCTCTCCGACCTGCCGCTGCTCGACCCTGCGGAGCGCCACCAGCTTCTCGTGGAGTGGAACGACACCCGGCGGCAGGATCCTCGCGAGCTGATCCATGCTCTCTTCCTGGATCAGGTACGACGCCGGCCGGACGCTCCTGCGCTCTCGTTCGGCGAGACCACCGTGACCTACGGCGAGCTGGCCGCGCGGGCCGAGCGCCTCGCGAATCGCCTGCGGTCGCAAGGAGTCGGCCCGGATGTCCGCGTCGGCGTCAGCCTGGAGAGGTCGCCCGAGTTGATCGTCGCGCTGCTCGGCGTGCTGATGGCGGGCGGAGCGTACGTGCCGGTCGATCCGGCCATGCCTGCTGAGCGGCGGGAGGCGCTGCTTGAGGAGAGCGGGGTCCGAGTGGTGATTGGGGATGCCGGGGACGTTGACGCTTCGAGTCCTCACCCCCTGGCCCCCTCTCCCGTGGGGAGAGGGGGAACCCCCGCCCTGCTCGAGTCCGGGGATTTTCTTTTGGGTGGTGGCGCCCCCTCTCCCGGGGTGCGGGAGGGCGGGAGCTGGGAGAGGGGGTCGGGGGGTGAGGACTCGAAGCGCCGACCTCTCGACCCCGACAACCTCGCCTACATCCTCTTCACCTCGGGCTCCACCGGCCGGCCGAAGAGCGTGGGCGTTTCGCACCGGGCCGTCGTCCGGCTGGTGCGGGACGCCGGCCACGCCTCGTACGCTGCCTTCGGCCCGGAGCAGGTGTTCCTCCAGCTCTCGACCGTCTCGTTCGACGCCTCGACGTTCGAGATCTGGGGATGCCTGCTGCACGGCGGCCGGCTGGTGATCGCGCCGCCGGGGCTGCCGTCTCTGGCGGAGCTGGGGGCGCTGATCCGGAGGGAGCGCGTGACCACGCTCTGGCTGACGGCCGGTCTCTTTCACTCGATGATGGACTCCGGGAGCGTCGAGGGCGTCGAGGGCGTGGAGAGCGTTGCCGGCCTCACCCAGCTGCTGGCCGGCGGCGACGTGCTCTCGCCGGCCCACGTGCGCCGGGCGCTCCAGGAGCTGCCGGGCGTCCGGCTGATCAATGGCTACGGGCCGACCGAATCCACCACGTTCGCCTGCTGCCACACCGTGACGGTCGCGACGCTCCCGACGCTCGCGGACGTGGCCGGCGAGGGATCGATCCCAATCGGGCGCCCGATCGGCAACACAACGGCCTACGTCGTGGATCGCTGGGGGCGTCCCGCGCCGATCGGCATCCCCGGCGACCTGCTGCTCGGCGGCGACGGCCTGGCGCGCGGCTATCTCAACGATCCGGCGCTCACCGCGGAACGCTTCGTGCCGAATGCCCTTTCCGGATCAAGCGGAGCCCGGCTGTACCGCACCGGCGATCAGGCCCGCGTCCGGCCGGATGGTCTTCTGGAGTTCCTCGGCCGGATCGACCAGCAGCTCAAGATCCGCGGCTTCCGCATCGAGCCGGCCGAGATCGAGGCCGCCCTGGCCGAGCATCCCGCGGTGGGGGCGGCCGCGGTCGTGGCGGAAGGCCGGGATGCCCACTCGCGCCGCCTCGTCGCCTTCGTGGCTCCGCGGGCCGGTGTCCGAGTCGAGCCTCGGGCGTTGCGCGAGTGGCTGAAGCAGCGCCTTCCTTTATATATGGTGCCGGCGGCCCTCGTGGCCCTGGACGCGTTGCCCCTCACCGCGAACGGCAAGGTGGACCGCCGAAGCCTGGAGGAGCGGGCGCGGACGCTCGAACGGGTGGAGCCGGACCGCGGAGCCGATCCGCCGCGGACCGAGCTGGAGCGCAAGCTGGCCGGGATCTGGGCCGAGCTGCTTCGGGTCGAATCCGTGGGCCGCCACGACAACTTCTTCGACCTCGGCGGCGACTCGCTCCTCGCGATCCAGATGGCCGCGCGCGCCAGCCGCGCCGGCATCGACGTCACCCTGCGCCAGCTTTTCCGGCACCAGACCGTGGCGGAGCTGGCCGCGGACCTGGACAAGAACGGGGTCGAGACGACATCGGCCGCGGTCCGCGGCGAGCCGGGCTGGGTCACCGGGCCGGTGCCGATGACGCCCGGCCAGGTCTGGTTCTTCGACCGCGTCGCCGAGCATCTGGCGCCCCACCAGTTCTCGAACGCCCAGCTCCTGGAGCTGCGCGAGCCGATCCCCGCGGCGCGCGTGATCGAGGCCGCGGCCTGGATGCTCTTCCAGCACGACGCCCTGCGCCTGCGCGTCTCGCTTCGCAACGGCGTCTGGGAGCAGCACAACGCCGGCCCCGAGGCGCTCCACGATTCGATTCACGAGATCGACCTCACGGCTCTCCCTCCCGCGGACCGGGACGCCGCATCGCACTCGATCGTGCGGGATTTCTTCGATCAGCGCGATCTCGAAGGGCCGCTCGCCCGGTTCGTCCTGCTGCGGCCCAACCGGCTGCTCGCCGTCCTGCATCACCTGGTTTCGGACGCGGCGTCGTGGCGTCTGCTGCGCGAGGATCTGGAGACGGCGCTCGCGCAGGCGTCCCGAGACAAGACTGTCCGCCTGCCTGCCAAGACCACCTCGTTCCGCGCCTGGGCTCTGCGCCAGGCGGATCTCGCCCGATCGGCCGAGCTGCGCGGTCAGGTGGACCTCTGGCTCGACCTGGCCCAAAAGGGGAGCCATCCGCTTCCGGCCGACTTTCCGGATGGAGATCCCGGGAACGCCGGGACCGGCGAGGTGGGCTCGGTCCGCTCCGAGCTGGACGAAGACGAGACCCGCCGGCTCCTCCAGGCGCCGGTCCGCGGCGGACGCTTCACGGATGCCCTGCTCGCGGCCGTGACCCTGGCGATCCAGCGCTGGACCGGCTCCGGCTCCGTCCTCCTGCGCCAGAGCCTGCACGGCCGCGACCCGGTCTTCGAGGATGTCGACCTCTCCCGCACCCTGGGCTGGATCGCCACCACGGCGCCGGTGCTCCTGGAGCTGTCCGGCGCGGAGACGCCCGCCGAGGCGCTGGCCTCGGTCGCGGCGCAGATCGAGCGGGTGCCTCTCCGCGGTCTGGGTTACGGAGTCCTGCGCTACATGACCGGCGATCCGGAGATCGAGGCCCGCATGGCCACCGTGGTCGCGGCGCCGGCCGCCACCTTCAACTTCATCGGCCGCTTCGAAGGCGAGGAGCGCGAAGACGCCGGCCTGCTCCGCGAGCTTCCGCTCGGCCTCGGACCCGGGAAGGCCGTCCCGCGCCGCGACCCCCAGCTGCGCATCGCGAGCGGAATTGTCCCGGGGCCCCGGCTCGTCCTCACCTGGCACTACGGAACGGACTTCTACCGCCCCGAAACGATCGAGCGCCTCGCCGCGATCTGTCTGGAGGAGCTGCGCAAGCTGGTGGGTTAGGGTCTCTTCAGCCGCCGACGAGCACCCCGCGGTAGACCTCCTCGTAGCGGTCCACCTGGGCGGAGATCTCGAACCTCTTCGCCCGGGCCGCGGAGATTCCCGCCGCCTCCGGCCCGGACGCCCAGCCCGCCGCGCGGACCATCGCGCCGGCGAGGGCCTCAGCCAGCGCTGCCGGGCTCCCGGTCTCGCGGACCAGGAACGGCCAGTCCTCGCCGAGCACCTCGGGGATGCCGCCCACCGCGGGCGCCACCACGGGCACGCCGTGCTCCAGCGCCTCCAGGATCACAAGCCCGAACGACTCGAAGCGCGACGTCAGCGCGAACACCGTGGCCGCGCGGTATTCCTTCGACAGCGCCTTCGACAGCGACTCCGGATCGCCGCCGCCGACCTTCACGGATACCGATCCGGCAGCGTCATACCCGGCCAGCAGCTCGCGAGCCCGCTCGCCGCCGCGCTCCGTGGTGACGATCCGCAGCCGCGCGCCGGGGATCGCCGTCCGCACCCGCGCGAACGCCTCCAGCAGCAGCTCCGGCCGCTTGACCGCGCGCAGCGACGAGACATGGAGGAAGACCGGCGCATCCGCGGGCGGCTTCGGCTCGTCGCCGTCGCCGCGGGTCACCACGAACCCGCGGCGCAGGAAGTTGTGGACCACGCGGACGTGGGGCAGCCCGGGGATCTTCCGCTCCAGCACCTCGGCCAGATGGCCCGACACGCAGGTGACGGCCGCGGCCTCGCGCAGCAGCGTCTCGACCATCTCCCTTCGACTGTCCATCAGGTGCTCGCTCAGCACGTCCGAGCCGTGCATCGTCACCACGTAGGGAACGCCGCGGAGCCGCTTCAGGAACGACGCCGGGATTCCGAACGCCTGGAGGCTGTGCAGGTGGAGAAGATCGACCGGTCCGGACTCGACGGCGTCGTGGACCGCGAGGAGCTGCGAGCACGCATCGATGCCGCCGACCAGCGAGCGATCCGTGTCGATCAGCCGGGACGTGGTCACGGCATCGTCGGCCGAGATCACCGCCGCACCGTCGAGCGGCGGCGCCTCGGGGTCGCAGTGGCAGAAGCGGACGCCGAATCCGCGCTCCGCCAGCTCCCGGCCGAGCGCGATCGCCAGGGTGGAGGAGCCGCCGCTCGTGGTGAGCATGGCCATCAGGATCTTCGGCTTGTGCATGGTCGTCGTCAACTCAGCGCGTCCTTGAGAATCTTGCCACTCGCGCTCTTCGCCAGCGTGTCGCGCAGGTGAATCCGGGATGGCCGCTTGAAGGCGGGGAGCCGCTCGGCCACGCGGGCGAGGATCTCCTCCTCCGTGACCGGTCCGACCGGTACCACCCAGGCCTCGGCCCGCTCGCCCAGGGTCTCGTCCGGCCGCCCCGCCACGGCGCACTCCTCGACGAGCCCGGTGTCATAGAGAGCGCGCTCGATTTCGGCGGCGCTCACCCGGTGGCCGGCGATCTTGAGCAGGTCGCTCGTCCGCCCGGTCAGGTAGAAGTAACCGTCCTCGTCCTGGCGCCCAAGATCGCCGGTCCGGTACCAGCCGTCCGCGGGCAGCCGGTCGTCCGCATTTTCCAGCGCACCCTCCAGCGGCCAGTACCCGGGCCAGTATCCGGGCGAAAGGGTCTCGCCGCGCGCCTCGATCTCCCCCTTCCGGTCGCCCTCCTTCGCGATCCGCATCTCCACGCCTCGGATCGGCACGCCGATCGACCCTCTCCTGCGGTCGATCTGGTCCGGCGGCAGGTAGGAGATCCGCCCCGCCGCCTCCGTGGCCCCGTACATGAGGAAGAGGTCCGCGCCCGGGAAGCGCTCCCGCACGCGGTCGACGTACAGCTCCGGCAGATGCCCGCCCGCGCAGGTCAGATACCGCAGCCGGGGAATGTCGGGAGCGTCGAACCCCTCGAAGTCGCCCTTCTGGAGCAGCAGCATGAACGTGGACGGCACGCCGGACATCCCGGTCACGCCGAGCCGCGCAATCTCCCGGAGGATCACCTGGGGATACGCCGTCCGGTTCTCGATCGCCAGCGGCGCGCCCGCCCAGAGGTGGGTCATGAGCACCGACTGTCCGTAGACGTAGTGGAAGGGGAGCACGGCCAGCCCCAGATCCGCGGGCGTCAGGCGGAGATAGTCGAGGACTCCCAGCGTGTTGGCGACCACGTTCCGGTGGGTGAGCACGACGCCCTTGGGCGCGCCCGTGCTGCCGGATGTAAACAGGATCACCGCGGGATCGTCCGCCTCCCGGCTGATTGGAACGGGGTCCGGCGAGAATCGCAGGAGGTCGAGCCGGTCTTCCCCCGTGCCAAAGACATGGACGGGCAGCCGGTGGGGAAGCGGAGAGGCCTCCATCGCGCCCGCCAGCCGGTCCTCGGTCACCAGCAGGGCCGGCGAGCATCGGTTCGCGACTTCCTCCCACATCTGCGGTGCCAGCGGATTCAGCGGCACGGCCACGGCGCCCGCCTTGAGCGTCCCGTGGAACGCAGCCAGGTAGCGCCGCGAGTTGCCGAGCAGCAGCGCCACCCGCGCGCCCGGCTCCGTTCCTGGTTCAATACTGCGCTCGCGCAGGAACCGGGCGAAGCGCTCCGCCTCCGCGTCCGCCTCGGCATAGGTGAGGATCGCATCGCCTTCGATCAGGCAGGGGCGCTCGCCGTCTTCCCGGGCGTGGCGCTCGAGCCCCTGCTGGATGAGCGCCGTTGTCTTCAAGAGCTGGTCCTTCACGGGCCGGGCTGGATCCGCGCGACGAACGCCTCGATCCGCTCGATGCTGTCCAGGTTCTCGGGCGTCACGTCGCGGTTGTCGATGCGGACGCCCAGCTCCTTCTCCAGGGTCAGGAGCAGCTCCAGCAGCATGAACGAATCGAGCGCGCCGGTCTCATACAGGGAGACCTCGCGGCCGATCCCCTGGGCGTCCCGGACGCCGGCCTTGTGCAGCAGGTCGCGCAGCCGCTCTTCCGTCATGGCTGGTCTTCAGGGGTTGGCTCAGGCCTGGAGATCGGCCGGCACTTGATGGATCTGGCCGCGCAGCTTCTTCCAGAGGTCGCCGCGCAAGCCCGGATCGGGCCCCGCTGGCGCCCACTCGTTGGCGACGACATCCTGCAGCGTCCGCGTCGCCGCGAGCAGGTCGGGGAGCCCGGGCGTGCCGTCGAAGAACCGGTTGGTGAAGTTCTGGGTGATGTTGTTGAACGTGGACCCGGTCCGCCGCGCCGCCTCCACATACGTGGACCGCACGATGTCCGGCATCTCCCGCAGGCTCATGGTGCTGTGCGACCAGAAGCCGCGGCCGTCGACCTCCAGCCCGTACTCCGCGCGGCGGTGCCAGAGCGGCGAGCCGGGCACCACGTGCAGCACGTGCAGGATGAGATGGTCGAAGTCGCACTCCTCCAGCACGTCGAGCGTGTTGGCGATCGTCTCGCGCGACTCGCCGGGGTAGCCGAGGATCACCGACGCGTAGACCTCGACGTTGCGCTCCCGCAGCAGCTTCGCCCCGAGCGCCATCTTGGTCGGGTCGTAGTTCTTGTTCATGGCCCGCAGCACGGAGCGGTCGCCGGACTCCATGCCGAACTGGATGTAGCGGAAGTTCGCGCGGTCGAGCAGGTCGGCGATCCAGGGCTTGTAGCTCACCAGGTCGAGCCGGGCATAGGCCCAGATCTCCACCGGCAGCGCGGCCTCCGCAATGGCCTCGAACACCAGCTTGGACTGCTCCACGGGGCTCAGGAACTCCGCGCCGCAGAACGACACCGTGCCGAAGCCCGCCTCGACGACCGCCCGCAGCTCGGCCGTCACCCGCTCCGGAGACTTGCGGCGGAATCCGGCATAGAGCGGATACGAGCAGAACTTGCAGCGGAACGAGCACCCCCGGCCCTCTTCCAGGGCCGCGACCGAGGGCAGCCCGTGGCGGGAGACCGAGCCGTCGTTGAAATCGTGGTCGTGAAGCAGCCGCCAGTCGGGGATCGCCACCTGGTTGACGTCGACTTCGACCGGCTCCGGAGCCGCGGCGTCCAGACCCAGCCCGCCCGCGGGAAGGCTTACCGCCCCGGGGATACCGTCCAAGGACCGCCCCGCGATCATCCGGCGCACCACCTCCGCGAACGATCCCTCGGCCTCGCCGAAGAACAGGGCATCGGCCCCGTCGAGCCGTTCGTAAAGCTCGCCCGCGCTCTCGAAATGCAGCCGCCACGCCGAAAGTCCCTGACCACCCAGCAGAATGGGGATGTCCGGGTCCGCCGCGCGAATCAGCCGGATCAGCCGCTGAATCGTCGCCAGCCGCACCGTGTACGTCGTGCTGACCGCCACCATCCGGCACCGCCCCAGCCGCTCCAGCACCGCCTCGCGCCAGATCCCGGCCACGTCGTCGTCGTCGATCACGGCAAAGGAGAGACCCGCCAGGTGCAGCTCCGTCGCCAGAACCACGCTCGTCAAGCTGATCCGGGTCGCCAGCCCATAGTCGGCCAGGAGAGACCGGTTGCCGCTCGCCTGAAACAGCCGCAGATCGGCGTCCTCGGGCCTCACCGCCGATACCGCGCTCCGCACCTGGGAGAAGTACTCCCGGAAGCTCCGCGTCAGCAGCGTCTTGACCAGGTCGGGCTCGGAGACACCGCGCTCGACGAGAATCAGGCAGTCCAGGCAATCGCGCATGGGTTGGCGAGTCTACCACCCCGGCAGCCGGGCCGAATGGGGTACGATACCTGCATGACGTGGTCAGACATCCGCCGGCATTATCCCCACCAATGGCTCCTCGTCGAGGCTCTGCTGGCGCATTCGAGAGCGGGGAAACGTCAACTGGACGAGCTGGCCGTCGTCGACGCGTTCTCAGACGGGGAAACAGCTCTCTAAGCCTATTTGAAGCTCCACCCCACCGCTCCGGTCCGCGAGCTCTACGTTGTCCACAGCGATCGGGAAGACCTGGAGATCACCGAGCGCACCTGGCTAGGCCTGCGCACCGCCGGATGAAGATCCGGCTCGAGCGGGGGCTGGCCTACGTGGAGGTCAGCCTGACCTTCCGGGGCCGAGTTCTCGGCCTCGTCGATACCATTGTCGACACCGGCTCCGCGAGCATGATTTTGAGTCAGAACGAGTTTACTGCATACTAGGGCTTACTATGAAATGGGACGGAATCGGAGCAGTAGGTACGGTTGTCAGCGTAATGATTGTGCTGTTTCTCGAATGGCCCCGGTTGAAGATGCGGGCGAAGGAATCTGCGGCAATCGCGGAGAATATATTTATCGGATTTGGCTGCGGTCTTCTATTCTTTGGAGTTGTGCTTGGTATTATTGGCCTTTGGAATATAAACGTCTTGATGGAGTACGATGGGCGTTATCTTCCACTTGGCTTGTTTCTTGTCGGTATCGGAAGTGTACCAGTTTCTATTGTCGAGTTTAGTAGGGAAGATAGAAGTTCCTTTTTGCTTTTACCTTTCTGCTTTGTCTTTGTTGCTGCGGGCTTAATTGGCCTTCAGCTTATTGACTCAGGAAGAGGAGAGGTATTTCTTCGGTTTTTTGACTTCTTTAAAGATTTCAGATAAGTCAGTGTCCCGATGTTCCCAGCAGGGAAGTGTCTGTACGAAGCGGCGGTCAGCTCAGATATCCACAAGGAGATCTCGACGAAGCGGCCAGACATCCTCCATCCCAACCTTCCTCGCGTCACCAAGAGGCCCTGGGGGGCTCTGGAGTTCTCCCTGCTCGACAAGACCGGGTCTGCATCGTATTCCGCCAGTGGCCCGAGGCGAAGGCATAGGAATCGGCATGCCTCGTTGACATGTGCGGCACATGTACTTAAGCTTGGCGCATGGCCGTGATGGTGCAGATCCGCAATGTCCCTGACGCCCTCCACCGAAGGCTCAAAGCACGAGCAGCGTTGGCTGGGATGTCGATCTCCGAGTACCTCTTGCGCGAGATGGAACGCTCGCTGGCCCGTCCGACTCCGGAGGAGCTCCTGCAGCGTCTCGAGAGCCGTGGCCCGGTGGCTCTAACCGAGTCGGTGGCCGAGGCCGTGGCAGCGGAGCGCGAGGGTCGGTGATCGTCCTTGATGCCTCCGCCGTCATCGAGATCCTTTTGCAGACTCAAGCGGGGACGCCGGTCGCCAAGCGTCTTTTCACTCTGGCCGCCTCGCTCCACGCGCCGCACCTGTTGGACATTGAGGTCGCACAGGTTCTGCGGCGCTTCGTGGCGCGGGGAACGTTGAGCGAAACGAGAGCCGGTCAGGCCCTCAAGGATCTACGGGATCTTCCCGTCGAGCGTTACGGCCACGAGGCCCTTCTGCCGCGAATCTGGGCCTTGCGCCACAACCTCACCGCCTACGATGCCACGTATGTGGCTCTCGCCGAGGCTCTCGGCGGAACGCTTCTGACGAGGGACTCCCGGATCTCCCGGGCAGCGGGCCACTCCGTCCAGGTCGAGGTGTTTTGAGGGTCCATCCTGGAGCGCCGCGGCCTGGCCGAAGCCCTCCGTGACGTCTGCGCGGGGGTCGAGCGCCGGCACGGCCTGCCGGTGCAGCTCAGCCTGCCCGACGAAAAAGGCCGCCTCCCTGAGCTCTCTCAACTCCCGCAAGACATCGCGCTCGGCCTCTACCGGATCGCCCGCGTGGATCTCGGCGAGGACGCCGCCGCCCGCCCCCTCTTCGAGCGCGCCCTCGCCATCGACGAGGCGGCCCTGGAGCCCGCCCATCCCCAACTCGTCCTCACGCTCGGTTTGGTCGTACGATCGAGCTCTTGACAGTCGTACGACTCCGCGTTAGCCTGGAACGGCTTGTAAGGAGGTTCTCGCCGTGACCGTATCTGAGCTGCGCCAGAACATCTATCAGCTCCTCGACCAGGTGCTCGACACCGGAGTGCCGCTGGAGATCGAGCGCAAGGGGAGGACGCTGCGTATCGCACCCGAGCCTCTGCGCGACAAACTCGACAACCTGAAGCGGCGGGACTGTCTGGTCGGTGACCCGGAAGACATTGTCCACATGGACTGGTCGAAGGAATGGCGTCCCTGATCTACCTCGACACCCACGTCATGGTGTGGCTCTACGCCGGTCAGGCCGAGCGAATTCCCGCCACGGCCCGGCAGGCTCTCAACGAGAACGAATTGCTGATTTCGCCAATGGCGCTCGTCGAGCTGCAATATCTCATCGAGATCGGGCGGTTCACCGATCCGGTCCAGCAAGTTCTCGAAATCCTCGGCCGAGATCTCGGCCTGAAGGTCTGCGACCTGCCGTTTCCCGAGGTCGCGCGGCACGCGCTCGATCTGAGCTGGACCCGCGATCCCTTCGACCGGCTCATCGTCAGCCAGGCTTCCTTACGAGAGGTGCCGTTGGTGACCAAGGACCGCGACATCCACGAGCACTATCGCGGCGCCTTGTGGGCCACTGCGCCGGCCGAGTGATACACAATGACGAAAGACAGTCTCCTCGCGCGGATCGCCGACGGCCGGACCGACCTGGTCTGGGATCTCCTGTCTCAAGGAGCGTCTGCCAACTCCCAGACCGGGGACGGCACCCCGCTGCTGCAGTGGTGCGCCTACTACGGCGAAGTGAGCGCGATCCGGTTCCTGCTCGGAAGCGGCGAATCGCTGACCTCCCTTGGCGAGAATCTCGGGCTGAACGGCGCGGCGTTTCATGGCCACTGGCAGCTCTGCGAATTCCTGATCGAGAGCGGCGCCGACGTGAACGCAGGCGCTCACGACACGGCGGAGACGCCGCTGCACTCCGCGCTCTGCACCCCCGACCGCAGCCGGCACGACTTCGTGGTCCGCGTCCTTCTGGCTCACGGTGCAGATCCGCACCGGGTGACGAAGCCGTCGGTGGAGACCGGAGCTTTCATGCGGGATTGCCGGACGAAGGGGGAGACCACGCTGCATCGTGCCGCGGCGTTCGGCAGCGAAGCCACGATCGATCAACTGCTCGCGGCCGGTGCGGACCGCGAGGCGAAGGACATGAACGGTGACACGCCGCTCGCCTGGGCCAGCTGGTATGCAAGGCCGGATGCGATCCTGAGGCGCCTGTGCTACGGGCCGTTCCGGATTCATCCGGACCGGGTGCCGATGCGAAGCGCCTTGCTCGGCAAGCCTCACGGCTTGAAAAAGCCGGCCGGAAATTGCGATTGAAACGGACGCATTGAGGAGATCCACAAGGAGATCTCTGCGAAGCGGCCGGATATTCTCCTTCCCAATCTTCCCTGCGCCACCCGGAGTCCCTTGCCGGACTACGCGGACACCGTGGAGCAACACCGGGTATCTCGGCGGGCCAATTCGTTGAGGCCATCTCTCCCAGGGTGGAGTTACCCGGCCTGCGGGTAACCTTGCCGTCTGGCAGGCGCCCTTCCCTCGTCTTTGAAGAATCCCACCTCACGGTAAGGGCAGCGGACCTCCTCACCGGGTATCGTTGCAGGTCGTCGAGTAACCTTACCCCGCAGTGAGGTGATCTCCCCCGAGGTGCGAGTAGTCTGGCGCTGCAACCGGGCGACCTTGCCCGCGACGAGGCGAGCTTGCCTGACTGCCGGGTGACTTGTCGGCGGGGCTGGGTGACTTCACCTCGCCATGGAGAAACCTGCCGGGCAGCGAGGCGGTGGTACCCGGAGCTCGGGGACCTTGCCTCGCCATGGAGAAACTTGCCTGGCAGCGAGGTGGTGGTACCCGGAGCTCGGGTGGCCCTACCTCGCCTTGGAGAAACTTGTCTGGCGGCGAGGTGGTGGCACCCAGAGCCCGGGTAACCTTACGTCGCGCTCCATCGCTCGGCGGACCCCTGCTCCAACATTACCAGCCGCGGGGTAACCTTACGTCACGGCGAGATTACCTTCTGCGCGGCAAGGTAAGACTGCCTGGCAGCGACTCGGAGCGGCCACGGGATGGGTTCTTCCTGCGGGCCGAGAGCTTCTTCAGCGTCTCCACGGAGATCGACAAACTCGACGAAGAGCCCGGTGGCCCGCCGGGGCGGTCGTCGCCCTGATGAGAGGAATTCCCGCCGCACACCGCGCGGTGACCCGGAGATCGCTTGGAAACGCCCGCGGGGAGGGGAGGGAAGGGCTAATCCGCCGCGCCGGCCCGGGCGTATGTAGGTTGATGACGACGAAATCAGGGGAGACGGGGCTGCTGCGCCCGGGCGGAGGCGGCTCTTGAGGATCGCGATTGTCGGCGCGGGGATCGCGGGGCTGGCGGCGGCCAGGTCGCTTTCGGGGCGCCATGAGCTGCATGTGTTCGACGCGGCGCCCCGGGCGGGTGGCCATGCGCTGACCGCCGAGGTGGAGGAGGGGGGGCGCCGCTTCCCGGTGGACATGGGGTTCATCGTCTACAACCGGCGGAACTATCCGGGCTTCTGCGCGCTCCTCGACGAGCTGGGTGTCGAGACCGTCGAGAGCTCCATGGGCTTCAGCGCGTCCGATCCCGCGACCGGGTTCGAGTACAGCGGCGAGAGCGTCTCCGCTCTCCTGGCGCGGCGGCGCAATCTGGTCGATCCCCGGTTCTGGGGGATCGCGGCCGGGGCGTGGCGCTTCTACAAGGAAGGGACGCGGGAGCTGGAGGCCGGCCGCCGCCGCTCGCTGGCGGACTTCGCGCGGGAGAGCCGGCTGCCGCGGTCGTTCGTCCATCTCTACCTGCTCCCTATGGCCGGCGCCATCTGGTCGATGCCGCGCGAACGCGTGCTCGACTTCCCCGCGGCGACGCTTCTCAACTTCTTCCGCCAGCACGGTCTCCTGGACCTCCGCGACCGCCCGCAGTGGCGCACGGTGCGTGGCGGTTCGCGGAGCTATGTGGAGGCGCTGACCGCGCGGCTCGACGCCACCTTCCATCTCGGCGACCCGGTGCGCTCGATCCGCCGGCTTGATCCCGGGGTGCCCGGGGTCGAGATCTCGGTGGACGGTGGGACGCATCACTTCGATCAGGTCGTCCTCGCCCTGCACAGCGACCAGGCGCTCGCCGCGCTCGCCGATCCGACCCCGGCCGAGCGCGAGGTGCTGGGAGCCATCCGGTACCGCGCGAGCGACGTAACCCTGCATGGCGACGCGTCGCTCCTGCCGCGCCGCCGCCGTGCCTGGGCGAGCTGGAACGTCCGGCTCGACCGGAGCGAAAGCCTCGGAGTCACCTATCTCATGAACCTGCTGCAACCGCTGCCGACCGAGACGCCCTGGTGCGTGACGCTCAACCGCACCGCGGAGATCGATCCGTCGCGCCTGGTCCGGCGGGAGGAGATGGCCCATCCGCAGTTCGACGCGGCGGCGGTGGCCGCGCAGGAACGGTGGGCGGAGATCAGCGGGCGGCGCGGCACGCACTACTGCGGTGCGTATTGGCGCCATGGTTTCCATGAGGATGGACTGTGGAGCGGCCGGCGTGCAGCCGAGTCGGTCGCCGAGGCCGCGGCGCGGGCCGCCTGAAGCCGCCGCGAGACGATTCGATGGAGAGCGCCCTCTATCTCGGAACCGTGCGCCACCGCCGGTTCGCGCCGCGCGGCCACCGCTTTTCCTATCCGCTGTTCATGCTCTACGTCGACCTCGACGAGCTGGCGCAGGTGGGGAAGGTGAGCCGATGGCTTTCCATCGACAGGCCCGGCCTGTCGTGGCTCCGGCGCCGCGACTATTTCGGCGATCCCGCTCTCCCGTGGGCCGAAGGGGTCCGCCGCCTCGTCGCCGAGCGCACGGGTCGCCGGCCGGAGGGCGCGGTCCGCCTGTTGACCAACGCGCGCACCTTCGGTTTCCGGATGAATCCGGTGAGCCTCTACTACTGCCATGACGCCGCGGGCGCCCTGGCCGCGGTGGTGGGCGAGGTCACCAACACGCCGTGGGACGAGCGTCATCTCTACGTGGTGACGCCGGAGGCCGACCGCGGCGGCACCTGGGAGGCGCGGTTTCCGAAGGAGCTGCATGTCTCGCCCTTCTTCCCCATGGACCTCGACTACCGCTGGCTGATCCGGCCCCCCGGCCCGCGCCTCCTGGTGCACATGGAGAACCTCCGGGGGGAGAGCAAGGTCTTCGACGCCACGCTCCAGCTCGCGCGGCACCCCCTGGATGCCCGAACCCTGCGCCGGGTCCTGTTCCGGTACCCGGCGATGACCCTGAGGATCTTCCTATGGATCTACTGGCAGGCGGTGCTGCTGAAGCTGCGCGGCGCCCCGTTTCATCCTCATCCACCGTCTCCCGATCCGAAGCCGGGCTGAGCCGCCGCCTGGTGCTCGGCCGCCTGGAGCGGCTGACCGGCGGCGAGCTTCTGCTGCGCGAAGGCGGGACGGAGACGCGCCTCGGCCGCCCGGCTGGATCGCCCGCCGACGGCCTGCGCGCCGAGCTGGCGGTGCATGATCCCCGCTTCTGGCGGCAGCTCGCGACCGGCGGCAGCCTGGGCGCCGCCGAGGCGTATCTGGCCGGCTGGTGGGACAGCCCCGACCTCACCTCCCTGGTGCGCGTGATGGCCCGCGACCACACCGTGACCAGCCAGCTGGAGTCGGGGCTCGCGCGCCTCGGCCACCTCGCCGCGCGGGCGTGGCATGCGCTGCGCCCCAACTCGCGCGCGGGGAGCCGGAAGAACATCGAGGCCCACTACGACCTCGGGAACGACTTCTTCGCGCTGTTCCTGGATGCGTCGATGACCTATTCGGCGGCCCTGTTCGAGCGGCCGGGGCTCACCCTGGAGGAGGCGCAGGAGGCCAAGATCGACCGTCTCTGCCGCAAGCTCCAGCTCACCCCGGACGACCATCTGCTGGAGATCGGCACCGGGTGGGGGAGCTTCGCGATGCATGCGGCCGGCCGGTATGGCTGCCGGGTGACCACGACCACGATTTCGCCGTCGCAGCACGCCGTGGCCGTCCGCCGGGTGTCTGACGCCGGGCTGGCGGACCGGGTGGAGATCCTCCAGAGGGACTACCGCGACCTGACGGGGAGATACTCGAAGATCGTGTCGGTGGAGATGATCGAAGCGGTCGGCCATCGCTACCTGCCCACCTTCTTCGCGGCCCTGGACCGCCTGCTGCGTCCCGACGGCCTGGTGGCGCTCCAGGCGATCACCATCGCCGACCGCAACTACGAGGCGGCGCTACGGGACGTCGACTTCATCCAGCGCTACATCTTCCCGGGCGGCTTCATCCCCTCGCTGACCGCGCTCGCCTCCGCGGCCACCAAGGCCAGCCGGCTGACCACGCTGCATGTGGAGGATCTCGGCCTGCACTATGCGGAGACCCTCCTGCACTGGCGGGACCGATTCGAAGCGGCGCGCGACCGCATCCTCGCGCTCGGCTACCCGGAGCGGTTCCTCCGGCTCTGGCGGTACTACCTCTGCTATTGCGAAGGGGGCTTCCGCGAGCGGGTGATCGGCGACGCCCAGATTCTTTTCGCCGGACCTGAGTTCCGCGGGCAGACGCTGATGGGCGCCCTGAGGTCCGGGGGTTCGGCGTGAAGGGTGACGCGCTCAAGGCCCTGGGCCTGTTCGTGGTCTATCAGGCGGTCTGGTTCGGAGCCGTCGCCTCGGCCGCGCGCGGCTGGATCTGGATCGGGCCGGTTCTGACCGCGGCCTTTCTCGCCGCCTGGTCGCTGGGCCTGGAGCGGAGCGCGCGGGGCCGCTGGGCGGTTGCGGTCGCGTTGCTCGGCCTCGCCGGGACCGCCGCCGATTCGATTCTCGCGGCGGCGGGGCTCGTGCGCTTCGGTGCGGGGCTCGTCCCCGGGATCGCCTCGCCGTGGATCACCTCGCTCTGGTGTCTCCTGGCGGTCTGGCTGCCCAATCTCGGAGCGCTCGCGCGCCGGCCGTGGCTCGCCGGGCTGCTGGGAGCGTTCGGAGGCCCCGTGGCCTACGCGGCCGGCGTGCGGATGGGGGCCGCGACCTTTCCGGAGCCGTCCTGGCCGAGCCTGCTGGCGATCGGGGTGGAGTGGGGCGTCGCGTTTCCCCTGATGCTGCGCGTCCCGGCCCTTGTGACGCCCGGCGCCGGAGGTGCGTGATGATTGCCGGCGTTTCCGGCCTCCTCGATCGGGGCCTCCTGCCGGACCCGGCGATCCGCTTCGGCATCCGCCGGCTGCTGGCGCAACGGCTGCGGGACGAATGGCGCCGGGCACCGGCCGATCCCGAGGCTCGGCTGGCCCAATGGGTGGCCCGCCTCAGCGCCGAGCCGGTCGCGCTCTCGACCGATGCCGCCAATCGCCAGCACTACGAGGTGCCCGCGGAGCTCTTCCGCCGCGTCCTCGGTCCGCATCTCAAGTACAGCTGCTGCCTGTGGCCCGAAGGGGTCTCCAGCCTCGCCGAAGCCGAGGAGGAGATGCTTGCCGCGACCACCCATCGTGCCCGCATCGAGAACGGCCACACGGTGCTCGACCTCGGATGCGGCTGGGGTGCGCTGAGCCTCTACCTTGCGGAGCGCTTTCCGGATTGCCGCATCCTCGCGGTCTCCAACTCACGGAGCCAGGGCGAATTCATCGCCGCCGAGGCGGCACGCCGGGGGCTCGGCAACGTCCGGCACCAGGTGGCGGACGTGAACAGCTTCGAGCCCGCCGGTCGGTTCGAGAGGATCGTCTCCGTCGAGATGTTCGAGCACGTCCGGAACTACGCCGTCCTGTTCGGTCGGATCGCGTCGTGGCTCGTCCCCGGCGGCCATCTCTTCGTTCACGTTTTCTGCCACCGCGAGCTGACCTATGCTTTCGAGGACGAGGGTTCCGGCGACTGGATGGCCCGGTATTTCTTCACCGACGGCCTGATGCCCGCGGCCGGCCTGCTCCCGGCCATTCCGAAGCCGCTCGCCCTGACCGAGCAGTGGCCGGTCTCCGGGATTCACTACCAGAAGACCTCCGAGGCCTGGCTCGCCCGGCTGGACGCCTCCCGGAGTGAGATCCTTGCGCTGTTCGAAACGGTCTACGGCGCCGGCCAGGGGCGCCGCTGGCTGGAGCGCTGGCGGATCTTCTTTCTGGCCTGCGCGGAGCTGTTCGGCGCGGCGGGCGGGGAGGAGTGGCGGGTCCAGCACTATCTGTTCACCGCACCTGGAGACTCAGGAGGTCAATCATGAAATCTCTTTCCAAGGAAAAGACTTCGCGGCGTGCGCCCGCCCTCGCCGCTGTGACTGCGGCGAGCGCTGCGACCGCGGCGACGATGCTCGCTCTCGATCTGCTCTGGCTGGGCATTCTGGTCAAGGACTTCTACGACACGTCGCTCGGCTCGCTCAAGCGGCCGGACGTCTACTGGCCCGCGGCCGCCCTGTTCTACGCGTTCTACGTGGCCGCCATCGTGATCCACGCGGTGCGCGGCTCGGCGAGTCCGGCCGCGGCGGCCCGGCGCGGTGCGGCCCTGGGCCTGGTCGCCTACGGAACCTACGAGCTGACGAACTGGGCGGTCCTGCGCGACTGGCCGGCGCGCCTCGTGCCGCTCGATCTCGCCTGGGGGATCGGCCTGACCGCGGCGGCCGGGTTCGTGGGCAAGTGGGTGTACGACAAGATTCTCGGCACTCCAGCCAGCTAGCCGGTTGAAGAGCCAAGTCGGCTGATTCTCAAGCACCCAACGAGGAGCCGAATCAGCTCACGCTTGGCCGGTGAAATGCTGCCCGACCCAGCTGGTATCTGCCCTTGGGGGCTCACCTGCACCCTGCCGACGGCTCCGTCGCCGCCAGCCGGTCGTGACGGAGCCGATAGAGCCGGTAGTCCTCGGTGGCCACGATCGCGCCCAGGCGGGAGCCGGCCGCTTCGAGCTCGTCCCACTGCGGGGGCTCCCAGGTAAGGACGAGGACAACGTCCTTTCCCTCTCGCCGGGCGAGCTCGCGGGCCGCGCAGCGAACCTCGCTCGGGCTCATCTCCCGCTGCTCGGGACCCCAGTCCGGATGGGTGGTGAAGACGCTGCGCGACGGCGAGTAAAGGGGCCGGCCGAGGGCGAGAGCCACCGTGGCGGCCGGGGGCTCCCGATGTCCGAGCAACGGATCTCGATCCAGCCCTTCGCTGAGAATCAGCTCCGCGGTCGCCGCGCCGTTCGAGAAGGGATACTGGAGATCCATGACGCTGGAGAAGACCGCGGCGCCGATGTGAAGGACGAGGAGGGCCAGGAGCGCCCGGACGCGCCAGGAGCGGCGGTCGGACTTCAGGCCTCCTCCCAGCCAGAGCGCCGCCGCGAACAGGAGCCACCAATGGCCGTGGTGGCGGAGAACGCCGACGTACTTGACGTAGCCGAAGGCCAGAAATCCCGCGGCGCCGAGACCGAAGGTGATCAACGCAATCTTGCTGCGCCAGAGAAGGGCGGCCGCGATTCCGAGCATTGCGAGTCCGGCCAACGCCTGCAGGACCGGCCAGGGGTTGAGCAGGTTGGTGTTCCAGAAGTGGAAACCCGGCTGGGGGAGGGGGACGAAGGCGCGCCAGGGCATGGCCAGAACCTGGCCGGCCTGCGCCGGATCCCAACCGAATCGCCAGCCGGGAGCGAAACTGGTGCCTGCGCTGGGGATGAGCTGAACGAGCCCCGCGACGGCGCCGGCTAGGGCCAGTCCCAGGCCGGCGGCGGCCTCGGACAGGTGGATCGGCACGCGCTCGGCCGGGCGGAACCGGCGGGCGAGCCACCATCCGCAGGCGATCGCGAAGGCCACGATGTAGCCGTAGATCGTGGTCTGGCAGAGGAGGCCGAGCGTCACGCCGAGCGCGATGGCGGGCCGGCGGCTGCGCGCCGCGATGCAGGCCAGCCAAAGGAGAAGAGCCCCGAGGACGTAGTGCCGGCTGATCACTGCGTATTCGTAGAATGGGAAGTACCCGAGCACGAAGAGCGCGCGCTCGCGGCGGCCGAGCGGCGACCACCGCACGAAGATGAAGACGGCGGCGCCGGCCAGGACGAGATGGAGAAGCTGCAACGCCTGCGGGGCCGTCCACACCAGCCGCACCAGAAAGCAGAGCACGGGAAAGAGATAGCCCTGGCCGCTGCGGGCCAGCGGTGCAAACAGCTCGGGCAGGGAGCGGGCCTCGGTGACCACGACCCAGAGCCAGGCCTCGTCGCGCCAGAGCTCGTGGAGCAGCAGGCGCGGCACGGTCAAGATCACGAAGGCCGCCGTGAGGAGCGCCGCGAAACGGAGCCGGCCGGCGGCCGAATCCTCGCTCATCCAGCCTCCTTGAGGGATCGACGCGGTCGACTATCCTATACCGCGATGTCCGCCCCCCCTGATGAGATCGCCGAGAGCGAAATCGCCTTTCTGATCTGCGTCGAGGCCAACCGCCTGCAGCCGCAGGCCCGGCTTCTGTGCGAGAGCATCCGGACGTTCGGCGGAAGCTACCGGAACGCCCCGATCCTCGCGGTCTCGCCCCGGCCCCGGCTGACGCTCGGCCCCGAAGCCCAGGCGCGTCTCGAGATGCTCGGCGTCAGCTACGTCGCGGAGCCGCTCAACGAGACGGGCAGCCCCTACGGCACGATCAACCGCATCGTGGCCGGCGCCTGGGCCGAGCGGGTCTCGCCCCGGCCCTATCTGGTCCTGTTGGACACGGACATGGTCCTCGTCGGCGAGCCGAGCTTCGTGCGCGCGGACGCCGGCGTCCGGCCCGTGGACATGAAGGGCTCGGCGTCGGGTGGGGAAGGCGATCCCCTCGACGCCTACTGGTCCCGCATCTGCGCCTTCGGGGGCATCGAGCCCGCACGGCTGCCGTGGATCACGACGACGATCGACAAGGTCCGGATCCGGGCGTCGTACAACGGCGGGTTCTCCGTGATCCGGAAGGATCTCGGGATTCTCGAACGGACGCGGGAGATCTTCTTTGCCTCAATGGCGGAGAACCTGCGTCCCTGGGCGGGGACGGGACTGGACGTCCGGGCATCCACGGGCCTCGTCGGGACCGAGGCCAGCGAGTGGTGGGGCTCCAGCCAGGCCGCGCTGAGCGTCGCGATCTGGTCCAGAACCTCGAATGTCCACGATTTCGACGAGCGCTACAACATTCCTCTTCATCTCCTCGACGGTCCCGGGCGGTTAGGGCGGTCGTGGCCCATGAAGCGTGGCTTCGAGCCCATCCTGCTGCACTACCACTATCTGGCGGAACCCCAGCATCAAGCGCAGTTTCGACAAGCCTTGAAGCGGATCGGCTGTCCGCCGGAGATCGCCGGCTGGATCGGGGAGAGAATGAAGCTCTTCTGAGCCCCACAGAGACCTGAGGAGTGGGTTGGCGTATCCTCGGCTCATGCTTACAACTCTTCTCATCATCTGGGCCGTCTGTCTCCTGGGTGGTCTCGTCCTCTGGGCGGTGAGCGTGGCCCGGAAGGACGTCAGTCTCGTCGACATCTTCTGGGGGCCGGGATTCCTGGTGGCCGCCGGCATTGCGTGGCTCCGGGCCCCGGCCTCCTCGCCGCTACAGCTTCTGGTCCTCGGGATGGTCGCGGTGTGGGGCCTGAGGCTCGGCGCGCACATCGCGTGGCGGGGCCGCGGCCATGGCGAGGACCGGCGCTACGCCGCGATGCGCAAGAAGAACGGGGAGCGATTCTGGTGGCTCAGCCTGCTCACCGTCTTCTGGCTCCAGGCCACGTTGATCGCGATCCTCTGCACGCCGCTCGTCCTCGTTCAGCTTCGACCGGTCGTCCAGCCGGCCTGGTGCGTCGCCGGTTTCGTGGTGTGGCTGGTGGGATTCGCCTTCGAGGCGGTGGCGGACACCCAGCTCGGGGCGTTCCAGCGTGATCCGGCGAGCCGCGGACGGGTGCTCGACACCGGGCTCTGGCGTTACAGCCGGCACCCGAACTACTTCGGCGAGGCGCTCCTCTGGTGGGGTTTCGGCTTGTGCGCGCTGGGGGTGTCGGGCGGGATCTGGACGCTCTACGCGCCCGCGTTTACGACCTTCCTCCTGCTGCGCGTCTCGGGCGTCCCCCTGCTCGAAGCGGACATCGAGAGCCGGCGGCCAGGGTATCGAGCGTACATCGAGCGAACCAGCTCGTTCATCCCCTGGCCGCCGCGCCGGAGCTGACGCCGGAGTTGAGAAACCGCCGCCCTGGTCGAGGAGACCAGGGCGGCGGTTTCTTTCAGACGTTTACTTCTTTTTCGCGGCGGGCGTGAAGTAGCCGGAGACGTCGATCACCACGTGCGTCGAGCCGCCGCCGGTGATGGTCGGCTTGACGTTCAGCTTGCCGGCCGCGGTCATCATGACGATGGCGTTGTTGGCGCGGAAGATGCCCGCGTCGAAGCTCACCGTCGCGGCTCCGGTCGGCGGGCCGACCGAGTAGACCTCGATGCTGCCGGCGCCGGTGGCCGCAATCTCGGTCACGTTGAGGGTCAGCGCGAAGGCGTTGACCGGCACGCCGCAGGAGCTGGCGACGACGTTGACCTCACGCACGCTCGCCGACGCGAGCGGAGCCGCTCCGTCGTTCGGGGTGCGGGTGTCGAGCACGCGGCAGGGGGTGAGGGTGTGGTAGTCGCCCTCGCCCGCAATGCCGGCGGGCGCCAGCGCCGGAATGCGGATCTCGTTGATCGAGTCCGGCGGACCGGCATCGGCGATGGCCATGCTCGTCTCCACCGGGGTGGGGGCCACGTCGCTGTCGAAGCGGAAGGAGATGAGAGTCGCGTAGTCGAGCTCGGCGGGCGGATTCACCGTGCCGGCCGGAACCGTCCAGGTGATGCCCGAGGCGTCGATGGTCGAAACCCAGTCGTTGACCGCGAAACCGTCGCCGTCGGCATAGGCCACGTTCTCGATGAGGGCGTTGGCGGTGTCGAACGGAACGTGGAAGCTGCGGAGGCGGCGGTCGAAGTCGTGGTTCTGGAGGGCATACGCGTAGCGCTTCTTGCCGGGCGCGCCGGCCACGTCGGTCACCTTGACGGCGAGCTGGACCCGGCCTTCCGCCGTGTTGACGAGCTGGTTGTTGGCGTCAGGACCGGGGGTGGTCGGATTCACCCAGGCGTTGATCGCGGGTCCCTGGACGTAGGCACCCACGGTGGGGAACGTCCAGGTGCTGACCGGCTTCGCCGGAGTCACCTGCCGATAGCCCATGCTGTTGAAGATGTTGATGTCGTTGCGGACGATGTAGAACGCCTCGACGTAGTACTGGGCGCCCGCCACCTGCAGATCCGCCTCGGCCGCCTTCAGGCCGTGCGTGAAGGCGTTCTCGCCGAGGCCCGAGAAGTCCTGGGCGCAGTTGCCGTCCGTGTCGAAGTGCGAGGGAATGCCGCCGCAGTGGCTCCAGATTCCGGTCGACGCCGTGACCTCGTTGCGCGGCGCGAGCGAGCCGACGTTGTTGTTGGTGCCTGTGCTGTAGACATCCGCGCAGCCCAGGCCGAGGATGTGCGAGTCCGTGCAGGCGCCCGGATCGCAGCCGGTGTTGATGGTGAGGAAGGCGTGCTTCAGATCGCTCTTGCCCAGGGGCTCGAGGACTCCGGCGTTGACTCGCGTCATCAGCCAGACCAGGTACGGATGCTGGTCCGCGAACGGCACGCCGCTCAGGTTGGTGAACTTCGAGTACCAGGGCACGTTCGCGGTGCCGACGTTCTCGAGCTCCGCCGAGGGGAGAACCACCACCACCGGCCGGCCGTTGACCGTGGCGATGCCGGCCTGGCCGATGCTGGACATGTTCACCAGCCCGACGTCCACGTTGCCGCTCCAGTCGCCGCAGGCGGGCGGCGCATTGATCCCGACGGGCGGGGAGGGGGGGAGGGCGCCGCCCTGGAGCGTCGCATCCATGTCGAGGACGCCGACGGCCACACCCGCGTAGCGCGAATCCCCCAGGCGCTTCGCGAGCTCGGGCGTGACCCGGACATCGGCGTTGAGGAAGCGCAGCTGGTGGCGCTCGGCGTCCATCTCCCACTGCGCCTCCGCCGTGGTGAGCATCACGGTGCCCTTGGCGTCGACGAATTCCAGCTCCGTCGCGCGCTTGCCCGGACGCAGCACGAGACCGGCCAGGTCGAAGCCCGCCGGGCCGCGGAGGCGCAGGCCGCCCTGATGGCGCAGCGTGCCGCCCTCGAAGCCGCGGAAACCGTCCCACGCGACCACAACCCGAAGGCCGATCGCGCCGCTGGCCTTGAACGTCGGCGCCTCGGCGGGCACGACGGACAGGTCATGGGCCGTCCGGCGTCCGCTGGCTTCGAGCCCGGTGATCTCCAGGCCGAGGCCGGAGAGCGTCGCCGCGTCGAGCGAGAGGGTCGTCACGGCGTCCACGACCGGCCAGGAGGCCGTCTGGGCGGCGGTCTCGGCGCGGCTGGCGCGGCCGGTGGCGAGAGTCAGGACGGCGAGAGAGGCGAACAGAAGGCCGGCTCGCAGGCGCGGCCGTTTCGATGAGTGGGGCGGCCTTGCGGTATTACGCATGCGTCTATATCCTCCGTAAAGATCGTCTCACACTTATCACAGTTCAGGCACCGACTGGCTGCATTGCAATCAAGATCCGTGCCCCGCCGCCGTATTCCCCCGGGCCGCGTTCCGGGAGGCGCGCGGCCTGTTGTATGCTCCTCCGGCTCCAAGCCGCTTGCGTCTCGATCTTGAGGAATCGGCTTGCCTTTTTAGAGACTGAACTGGGGACCAAACCTGTGAATCCTCCTTCCTCTTCGTCGTCCTCCCTCTCGCCGGCGCCGCTTCGCAATCACGTCCGGATCGTCACCGCGGCCTCGCTGTTCGACGGCCACGACGCCGCGATCAACGTGATGCGCCGGCTGATGCAGTCCTCCGGAGCCGAGGTGATCCACCTCGGCCACAACCGGTCGGTCGGAGAGATCGTCCGCTGCGCCATCCAGGAGGACGTGCAGGGCATCGCCATCACCTCCTACCAGGGCGGCCACGTCGAGTACTTCAAGTACATGATCGACCTGTTGCGCGAGGCGAACGCCCGGGTCGAGGTCTTCGGCGGCGGCGGCGGCACGATCCTCCCGGCGGAGATCGAGGAGCTGCACGCGTACGGAGTGGCCCGCATCTACTCTCCGGACGACGGCCGAGCCATGGGTCTCCAGGGGATGATCAGCGACCTGCTCGCGCGCTGCGACTTCGAGAAGCGGACCGCCGACTTCGGCCCCCTGCTCGCGAAGCTCCCCGAGCGCGACCCGGCCACCATCGCCGGTCTGATCACCATCGCCGAGAACTTTCCGGAGGCGGGGGACCGGCTGCGCGCCGAGCTTGCGGCTTTACCCGCCCCGGAGAAGGGCCGGCCGCCGGTCCTCGGCATCACGGGAACGGGCGGATCGGGCAAGTCGAGCGTCGTGGACGAGCTCGTCCGGCGGTTTCTTGCCGACACCCGGAACGCCACCGTCGCCCTGCTTTCGATCGACCCCTCCAAGCGCAAGTCCGGAGGCGCGCTGCTGGGCGACCGCATCCGCATGAACTCGATCGACGATCCGCGCGTCTACATGCGCTCGCTGGCCACCCGCCAGGCGAACCTCGCGCTGTCGAAGCACGTCGCCGAGTCGATCGAGATCTGCCGCGCCGCCGGCTTTGATCTGATCATCGTGGAGACCTCGGGCATCGGGCAGTCCGACACCGAGATCACCGAGCATTCGGACGCGTCGCTCTACGTCATGACCGCCGAGTACGGCGCCGCGACGCAGCTCGAGAAGATCGACATGCTCGACTTCGCGGACATCATCGCGATCAACAAGTTCGACAAGCGCGGCTCGCTCGACGCGCTCCGCGACGTGAAGAAGCAGTGGCGCCGCAATCACAATTCGTTTTCGATCACGGACGAAGAGGTGCCGGTCCACGGGACGATCGCCTCGCAGTTCAACGATCCCGGGACGACGCAGCTGTACGAGGCCCTGATGGCCGTCCTCCGGAAGAAGTCCGGCTCCACGGCGCTCGCCGGATCGCACCGCGAGGCTCTTGCTGCACAAGGTGGAGAAAACAGCGCTCCTCAGGAGCGGCGTTTCATCATCCCCCCGGACCGGACGCGCTACCTCGCCGAGATCGCCGAGACCTGCGAGTCCTACGACGAGCGCGTCCGCGAGCAGGCCGCCATCGCGCGCAAGATGTACCAGCTCCGCGGCGCCATCGACGCCCTGCGCGAGAACGTCGGCCGGCGGCGCCTCGACATCGTCGAGCCGGAAGGCCCCGCCGACACGGTGCAGGTGACCGAGCGCGTCGAGAGCGAGCCCGAGCTGGTCGGCGAGCTGGAGGCCGTGTACCGCGAGTATGAGGCGCGGCTCGATCCGGAGAACCGCAGGCTGCTCGAAGAGTGGCCGGCCACGAAGCGCCGCTACGCCGCGGCCAAGTATCAGTTCCAGGTGCGCGACAAGGTCATCGAGCTGGACCTCGCCACCGAGACGCTCTCGCACCTGCGGGTCCCGAAGGTCGCCCTCCCCAAGTATGAGGACTGGGGCGATCTCCTGATCTGGCTCCTGCGCGAAGCGCCTCCGGGCCAGTTCCCGTTCACGGCCGGAGTCTTTCCGCTCAAGCGCGACAGCGAAGATCCGGCCCGGATGTTCGCCGGCGAGGGCGGCCCCGAGCGGACGAACCGCCGGTTCCACTACGTTTCCCGGGGGCTCCCGGCCAAGCGCCTGTCGACCGCGTTCGACTCCGTCACCCTGTACGGCGAAGATCCGGACATCCGGCCCGATATCTATGGCAAGGTGGGCAACTCCGGCGTTTCGATCGCGAACGTCGACGACGCCAAAAAGCTTTACTCGGGGTTCGATCTCGCCGATCCCTCCACGTCCGTATCGATGACCATCAACGGTCCGGCGCCGATGGTGCTCGGCTTCTTCCTGAACGCCGCGATCGATCAGGGTTGCGAGAAGTGGATCCACAGCCAGGGCCGGGCCGACGAGACCGGGCGCAGGATCGACGAGATCTATGCGGGCCGGGGCCAGGAAAGGCCGCGGTACCAGGGTGGGCTGCCGGAGGGCAACGACGGCCTCGGGCTGATGCTCCTGGGCGTCTCGGGCGACGAGGTTCTGCCCCGCGAGGTCTACGAGAAGATCCGCGCGGCGACGCTCTCCGCGGTCCGCGGCACGGTGCAGGCCGACATCCTCAAGGAAGACCAGGCGCAGAACACCTGCATCTTCTCGACCGAGTTCGCGCTGCGGGTGATGGGCGACATCCAGGCGTATTTCATCGACCGCAACGTCCGCAACTTCTATTCGGTCTCGATCTCGGGCTACCACATCGCCGAAGCGGGCGCGAACCCGATCTCCCAGCTTGCGTTCACGTTGGCCAACGGCTTCACATTCGTCGAATACTACCTGTCGCGCGGGATGAAGATCGACGACTTCGCGCCGAACCTATCGTTCTTCTTCTCGAACGGCATGGACCCGGAGTACACGGTGATCGGCCGCGTGGCGCGGCGGATCTGGTCGCGCACGATTCGTGACAAGTACAACGGCAAGGAGCGGTCGCAGAAGCTCAAGTACCACATCCAGACCTCGGGCCGCTCGCTGCACGCTCAGGAAATTGCGTTCAACGACATCCGCACGACGCTCCAGGCGCTGCTGGCGCTCCAGGACAACTGCAACTCGCTCCACACCAACGCCTACGACGAGGCGATCACCACGCCCACCGAGGAGAGCGTGCGGCGGGCGCTGGCAATCCAATTGATCATCAACAAGGAATTCGGTCTCTCGAAGAACGAGAATCCCACCCAGGGCTCGTTCATCGTGGAGGAGCTGACCGACCTCGTCGAGGCGGCCGTGTTGGCGGAGTTCCGGGCGCTCTCGGAGCGCGGCGGCGTCCTGGGCGCGATGGAGCGGATGTACCAGCGCTCGAAGATCCAGGACGAGTCGCTCTACTACGAGACGCTCAAGCACGACGGCCGGCTGCCGCTCATCGGCGTCAACACCTTCCTCGACCCGGCGGGCTCGCCCACGGTGTCGCCGCCGGAGGTCATCCGCGCGACGACCGGAGAGAAGGACTACGCCATCGACGCGCGCGACGCGTTCCAGGAGCGCAACGCGGCAACCGCGCCCGCGGCGCTCGAAGCGGTGAAGCGCTCGGCGCTCGACGGAGGGAACGTCTTCGCGGCGCTCATGGAGGCCTGCAAGGTCTGTACGCTCGGCCAGCTCTCGGGCGCCCTCTACCAGGTGGGAGGCCAGTACCGGCGGAACATGTAGGGGCGCAACCTGTAACAAAGTGATGGAGGAGGACGCCCTATTGCGGTAGGATCGACAGCGATTCAGCAAGAGGGGGGACGATGCCCAGAAAGACCCCGAGCAAGAGCGTTTCGCCGACCGCTCCAGCAACTCCGGCTCCCACAGCGCCGCCGTCCGGTGCCTACCGGGCGGTTCCCGAAAGCCAGAGCCCGCCCTACCGCCGGCTGCGGGTGTATACCTTCGATCCCAGCCTCGCGACGCAGCTCGAAACCAGCCTCATCAATCAGACCATCCTGCGCGTCCCCTGGGAGAGGCTCGAAAAGGGTCCGGCCGGGGACTACCTGGAAGTGATTGATTACGATCCGGCCAGCGACTGCTTCTACGCGCCGATCGATCTGGACGATCCCCACATGCTGGCCCAGGACGGGCTCGCGCCGTCCGAAGGCAACCCGAAGTTTCACCAGCAGATGGTCTATGCGGTGGCGATGATGACCATCCAGAGCTTCGAGCAGGCCCTCGGGCGCCGGGCCTTGTGGGCGTCCCGCTTCGAGCGCGACGAGAAGACCCGGGAGGTGAAATCGTCCGTTCCCGTGCTGCGGCTGCGGATCTACCCGCACGCCTTGCGCGAGGCGAACGCCTACTACAGCCCGGAGAAGAAGGCGCTGCTCTTCGGCTACTTTCCGTCCGTGCTCGCCAATCCGGGAGAGAGCCTGCCGGGCGGGCTGGTCTTCACCTGCCTCTCGCACGACGTGATCGCTCATGAGATTACGCACGCCCTGCTCGACGGCCTGCATCGCTACTTCGCGGAGCCGACCAATCCGGACGTGCTCGCCTTCCACGAGGCGTTCGCCGACATCGTGGCGCTGTTCCAGCACTTCACCCAGCCCGAGGCGCTCCGGCACCAGATCGCCAAGACGCGCGGCGATCTCGCGAGCCAGAACCTGCTGGGCGAGCTGGCCCATCAGTTCGGTCAGGCGATCGGCAACCGCGGCGCCCTGCGCGATGCCATCGGCCAGGTGAATCCGAAAACGGGGAAGTGGGAGGCGCAGGTTCCCGATCCGGAGGCCTACGGAGTGACTCTGGAGCCTCACGACCGCGGCGCCATCCTGGTGGCGGCGATGTTCGACGCCTTCCTGTCGATCTACCGCTCGCGGATCGCCGACCTGCTGCGCATCGCGACCGGCGGCACCGGCGTGCTGCCGCAGGGAAACCTGCATCCGGACCTTGTCAACCGCCTGGCGGGGGAGGCGACCAAGACCGCGAGCCACATCCTCCTCATGTCGATCCGGGCGCTGGACTACTGCCCGCCGGTGGACATCACGTTCGGGGAGTATCTCCGCGCCCTGGTGACGGCGGACTGGGACGTGGTCCCCGACGACCCCATGGGCTACCGGATCGCGGTGATCGAGGCCTTCCGCCGCCGGGGCATCTACCCGCGCGACGTGCGCACCCTGGCCTCCGACGCACTGCGCTGGCAGCGGCAGTCGCGCCCGAGCTTCTACGGCCTCCTGCACGAGCTGCTGGGCAACATGCTCGAAGACACGAAGGCCGACGGCCGGCGCCTGACCCTGGAGTGGCAGGCGGTCGGGAAGCGCGAGCACATCGCGCGGCTCAACGACCAGTACAAGAAGGCGGCGTGGTTGTGGATCAAGCAGAACCTGGCCGACAGGCCGGAGGATCTCAAGGCGCTCGGTCTGGCCCTGGGAGCGGACGCGCTCCCGACGATCTACCGCGGCCGCGACAAGCTCCCCTCGCTGGAGGTCCACTCGGTCCGCACGGCCCGCCGTCCCATGCAGGACGGCGGCACCAAGCTCGACCTGGTCGTCGAGCTGGTGCAGCGCCGCCGCGGCTATCTCAGCGCGGAGCGCCAAGCCGAGGCCGACAAGCTGCCTCCTGACTCGCCCCGTTTCTGGGACGACTTCAAGGCGGATTTCCGTTTCCGCGGCGGCTGCACGCTCCTGATCGACGGCGAGACCGGGAACGTCCGGTATTGCGTGCTCAAGAGCATCACCAGCGAAAGCCGGCTGGCCCGCCAGCGCGCCTTTGCGTCGAGCCATGGGCCGTCCCTGCGCGCCACCTATTCGCCGGCAGACTCGCGGTCGCCCGTCCGCGAGCCGTTCGCCCTGCTGCATCGCTCGTAGTGGAGAGGAGCCCAGGATGAGCCCCAAGACGACCGGGAAGAAGGCTGCCGCGAAGGAGCCAGGCGCGAAGAAGACGACCGCCCCGAAGCGCATGACCGCCCCGAAGGAAGGCGTCAAGGTCCGCATGTACCGGACCGGCCTGGGCGACTGCTTTCTGATGGCTTTTCCGAAAAGCGGCGGTTCGAAAGGCGACGCGTTCTATCTGATGATCGACTGCGGCGTCTACACCGGAACGCCCGAGCCGGACAACACGACGCGCATCCGGCGGATCGTCGAGGACATCAAGGTCTCGACCGGCGGCCGGCTCGACGTCCTGGTCGTCACCCACGAGCACTGGGATCACTGCTCGGCGTTCCACCCTTCGCAGGCCCAGGCGATCTTCGGCGAGGGCATCGATCTCGGAGCGCTCTGGCTGGCCTGGACCGAAAACCTGAGCATTCCTCTCGCCCGTGACCTGCACGAGGGGCGCAAGGCCGCACGCGTCGCTCTCAACCAGGCCGTCGCGCGGATGCAGGGGCTCGCCGCCCAGAAAGCTACGGCCGACCTGGTCGGCAAGGTTCTCGACTTCTTCGGCGGGCCTTCAGAAGAGGAGGCTCCCGCCCCCGGCCTCGGAGCGGCCGGAGCCGCGCTCTTCGGAGCGAAGAAGAGCGTGAAGACCGAAGCCGCGATGACCTGGCTGCGCGACACCTACGGCAAGGACAAGTCCGGCAAGGATCGGACGCGCTTCCTGGAGCCCGGAGGCAGCCCGGTCGAGCTCGAAGGAGTGCCAGGAGCCCGCGTCTATGTGCTCGGCCCGCCCGAGGACTCCGTCCTGATCAAGCGGTCCGACCCCACCGGCGAGGAGGTCTACCCGAAGGCCATGGCCGCGGCCATCGAGACCTCGTTCTTTGCCGCCTGCGGCGTCATGCCCAGCCGCTCGAACGACGTGCCGACGCTGGAGGATCTCAAGGAGGCGAGGCGCATCAGCCTGCCGTTCGACGAGGCCTTCCGGATCGAGCGCGAAACGGTGGAGCGCGAAATAGCGGAGCGCGAAAAGGTAGAGAAGAAGGACGCGCCCTCGGACTTCGCCAAATACTTCGACAAAACCGAAGACTGGCGCCGGATCGACGGCGACTGGCTGGAGGCGGCGGGGGAGTTCGCCCTCCAGCTCGACAACGCCACCAACAACACGAGCCTCGCGCTGGCGATCGAGGTCGGCCCTCCCGGCGAAGGCAAGGTTCTGCTGTTCCCTGGCGACGCCCAGGTGGGGAACTGGCGTTCCTGGTTCGGCAAGGTGACGATCGGCAAGAACGAGCTGGGCAAGGAGATGGTCTGGACGGCCGGCGACCGCAGCGACCGCGGCGAGCGCACCGACCGCAAGATTACGGCCGAGGATCTCCTGCGCCGGACCGTCCTCTACAAGGTCGGCCACCACGGCAGCCACAACGCCACGTTGCGCCAGCAGGGCCTGGAGCTGATGGGCCGCGCCGACGGCTCGTCCGAGCTGGTCGCCTTCCTCCCCGTGGACGAGCACGTGGCACGCGAGCGGGCGCACTACGGCGAGATGCCGCTGCGCTCGCTCGTCAAGGAGCTTGCCATCCGCACCCGGGGCCGCATCGTCCGCAACGACGAAGGCGCGGTGCCGAAGGACGCCGATTCCACGCTCGCCCCCATCGACGGCGCACCGGCCATCCGTCCCTCGAAGGAGTTCATGGACGCGACCACCGAGCTTTATTTTGAATACACGGTGGTTCCGCCTTCCTGAGCGCCGCAGATTCGGAAAGGACGACCGCGCATGGCTTTGAAGACTCTCCGGTCCGCGTCCGTCGAAGGGCAGTTCACCCGCATCACCCTCGACACGCGCCGTGGCACGTTCACCAAGATCGAGGTCGTCAAGGACGGACAGACGACGGCGCTGCACACCGTGCCGATCGCCGTGACGCTCCCGGAGACGGCGGGCCTCTTCGCCATCCGCTTCCACGAGCTTCGGCCGGATCTCCCTCCGGAGCAGCAGCAGCCCTGGCCCGTCGTCGAATACCGGCTTCGCGGCGCGCTGGCCTCGGACCCGCCCGTGGTGGAAACCTCCGGACAGCTCAAGATCACCTACTCGGCGGTGTCGGGACAGCTCCTGCGGGGCTCGGCCACGTTCAGCCCCATCCGCGTCACGCTCATCGTCCGCGCCGGAACGGCGGCAGCGGACAAGGGCTGGATCGACCTCGATCTCGATTTCGACTATCCGGCCGAGATCGTCGACCAGACCGTGCCGGGGAGAGTCTGGGAGATGCACCTGGAGTGTCCCCGCGTTCCATTCCAGCTGGCCCCGGACTGTCTCTTCCTGGACCCGGACGGCAGGGTGGAGCTGCTGCGCGCGGCCGCTGTCCGCGTTCCGGCTCCAGGCGTGCTCGCGCCCCGGCATCTCGCCAGCCTTCAGTTCCTGGGGGTCTATGAGACCGGGAAGACGGCCGCCAACGTCCGTTATGCCCAGGGAGTCGTCTTCGCCGGCACCGACGAGAACGGCCATCGCAAGGATGTCTTCGTCAACCCGCCGTCGAGCCAGACGGCCGAGGTCGGGTTCGATCTCGTCAATCCCATCCACCTGAAGGGCGGCAAGTTCGTCCGGGCTCCGAAATACGTCCTGTCGCAGGGGGATACTCTGGGGTTCGGAGGCGCGAGCATGACCTGGCGTCTTCGCGCCTTTCATCAGGACGGTCGGTACGCGAACGCCGCCGTGGACTGGACCGACGTGGCGGATCTCTACCGCGACTGGGTGCGCACCCGGACCTCGACCCTCTTCCGGCGCGAGGTGGACCGGAGCCAGGCGACGGCGCCGGTGGACAACATGAGCCCCTGGACGATCGTCGAGAACTACGGGCTCGACAGCGCCTCGGAGCCCACCGGCGATCCGGCTCTCGCAAAGGCTTTGGAAAAGCATCCGATCCTCGTCCCGGGTCGCACCGATGCGTTCGGCAAGCCCGACGTTCCGGGCAATCCGAACGAGTCGCTTCCCGCCCTGCTGGTGCGGCTGCGCGGCCTCTTTCAGCCTCAGGCGCAGGTGCGGCTCGAAGCGCAGATCTGGGGATTCGAGATGGGCGGCTTCTATCGCTTCCTGGGCGGCCTGCCTCCCCTCTGCGATGTGACCGGTGCCAAGGGCAAGCATGCGGCGGCCATGGCCTGGCTCCAGGCCGCCGACCGGAGGATCGTTCCCCTGGCGACGACCGATCCGCTCAATCCGAACTTCAACCGCAAGCGCTTCGGAGGTCATGTTCGGCGCCAGGGCGCGACGGTCGTGGACGTCATTGCCCAGCCTTTCCCGACGTCTGTCGTCCAGACGCTGGGCAGCCGGGTCGCCACCGCGGGCCGCCAGTTCCTGCTGAATCGGGCGGCCTTCCCGCAGGCCGATCAGCTGTGGAATCAGGGTCGCCGCACGGATCTCGGCGACGAACCCGTGAGGGAGGGAATCCTCGGCGCCTTCTACGACCTCCAGCAGAGGTTGGTCTGCCCGTCGCCTCCCGTGGCGGGGCTGTACCTCGACGAGTGGCTGCTGGATACCCGATCGGGCAGCAAGAATGGTCTGCTCGACCATGGCTTTCGCCTGATCGAGCTCATGAAGACCCATCCGGCCCAGCACTACTGCTACGACCGGAGCCATGCGCACGGGACAGGCACCGGCTACGACAATGTGATCGGATGGGGAGCCTGGCACGTCCGGCGGCTCGCCGAGATCCTGCGCGGCGCCCTGGAACGAGGCCGCCGACTCAATCCATCCTTCGCCCTCACCTACGAGCACATCTGCCCCGAGCCGCTCGTCCCGTTCTTCGAGGACTACTACGAACACTTCGGCTCCGCGATTCGCGCCTTTGCCGGAGACAGCCGTTCGCTGGAGCTTCGGCAGGGCACCGCCGATCCCGGCGACGATCTGTCTCCCCGCACGGTGCCGGTCTTCCAGTACGTCTATTCGCAGCAGATCACCTCGAAGATGAACCTGCTTCAGGACGACACCCTCAGCCATGCGGGATATCTGGAAAACCGCATCGGGGCGCCGGCCTTGCCCGGCGCAATGCTCAGTCCCTCGCTTGACACCGCGATTCCCGACTTTGCGTCATGGCGGCAGATGGCCAAGACCTACTGCGACCAGCACTACTCCGTGGCGAGCCTGGGCCTGGCTCCCGAGTATCTGGCGCCGGCAAACCCGGCCAACTACCGCTACAGCCGCTGTCTCCAGGACGTCATCAATCTCAAGGCGCGGATCTTCCGGTTCGGCATGGCCGCGGTCTGGGGGGAGCGCATTCTGCTGCCGGCCTGCTGGATCGAGAAACCGTACGAGTTCAACGAGCCGGCGATCGAAATGGCCCTGCACGCGGCGCAGTTCCAGATGCGGTTCGCTGACTACCTGCGCCGTGGCGGCGCCATGATCGGACCGGGTCAGATCCTCACCGGCAACACGGCGGTCTCGGCGTGGTGGATCGCCTGGCGCAAGTTCGACGACGCGCCGGACCTGCGCAACCGGCTGGGCGGCGCGGCCGGCATCGAGGACCGGATCTCCAGGGGAACCGACGCCGACGGCCGGTCCGCCGTCAGGCTCACGACGGACAGGATTCAGCACATGGTCTGGCAGAAGACGACGGCACAGGAGACCCGGAATCTGTACGCCTTCGCCAACGTCGGCAATGACACGGCCTCGGTGACGTTCCGCTGCGTTCGAGGCCTTGGATCGCGAGCGAGTTGGAGACGCACCATTCATAAGTTCGTCGGCACACCACCGCGGGAGGAGGCGAGCCCGGTCGCGGCCCTGGCGAGCAACAAGGCGGAAACCGTCGAGATACCGCCCCGGTGTGTCGTGGCGGTGGAGGTCTTTCCGTAGAGGCTATCTCGAGCTGACGCCTCGGCCGGGGGGGCGGGAAGGCGTTGAACGTGCAGACCCTGGCGGCTGACGGCGTAGCGCTGTCCCTCGCCGGTGAAGCTGCAAGGCGGCTGCCGACGCCCGCCAGAGAAAAAGTCGGGGAGGTCTACTACCCGCTTCGGAGGCACCCACGTTCCCCGAGCCTGCGCGACGCCCATCGGCTTCGCACACCTCCGGCCTGTTCCGCTCCCTCCCCGGCAAGCGGACCTCCTGGGTTCGGAATGGCGGTGGCCTTGGACTCGGCAGCCGCCCTCCCTCCAAATTGTCAATGAACCCCTCGGCGGCCACCCGCCGCCCTCTGCCCGGCCCCCCGGCCCCCTGCGAAATCCCGTTTGAGCGGCTGGCGCAGCCTCGTTTGCCGCTGCCGCAACCGTGAATTCCGGGCCGCAACCTCGTTTGCCGCTGCCGCACTCCTGTTTGCCGCTGCCGCAACCAGGGAATCCGCTGCGGCAACCTCGTGAGCGGCAGCGGCAAACGAGATTTCCCGCCCCCAACCACGGGTCTCACCAGCGGCAAACGGGGTTGCCGCTGCCGCAACCGTGATTGCCGCTGCGGCAAACAAGATCGCAGCAGCGGCAAACGAGGTTGCGGCGGAAGAAACCGCGGCTTGAACGGCGAATTACGCCGTCGACCGCCGCTACGATACTCAAGAATCCGTGGGAGTCAAGAGCCAGAATGTGGGTTTTCTACACATTCCGGACGATGCTGGCGGAAGTCGTCCAGGATATGGACTTTTTGGTCCTTGACGGGCCGCGCAGATCGTGTAGAGTGCGCCTCTCCTCGCGGAGAAGGCATTCCGGGGAGAAGGTTCATTGACAATTTGGAGGAATGGCGGCCGCCGAGTCCAAGGCCACCGTCATCCCGACCCAGGAGGCCCGCTTGCCGGGGAGGGAGCGGAAACGGCCGGAGGTGTGCGCAGGCGTTAGACCTGTGCAGGCTTCTGAAGACCAGGGGTGCTTCCGTGAACGGGGGACCTCCCCGATTTTTTGCCCCCCGCGAATGGCCAACCGTCGCATGAAACGGAATCCACCGGGGGATCAATGCTGGAAGGAGTCGAAGGCTTCAGGCGGTGGGGCTGAAGTCGAATGCGGATCTGACCCTTTCTCGGAGACATCAATGCATCGCCAAAGAAAATGGATCGTCCCCGGTGTCCTTATCCTGGCCCTGGTGCTGAGCAGCCGGGTGGAGGCAAGCGAGCCGGCCGTCGCCGCCCCGGTCGCCGCTTCGCCCGAAGCCGTGATTCAGATCTACCTCGGCGCGCTGACGAGCGGCCAGTATTTGAAGGCGGCTGAAACCCTCGACCCGGAAGGCCTGGAGTGGCTGCGGAGCAACTTTCTTCCGCTTGTTGAAGGGATCAGTCAGGAGGAGCAGAAGGAGATCCTCCGCATTTTCGGCGATGTCCCTGATCTCGCCGCGCTCAGGAAGCTCTCGCCGGCCGAGTTCTTCGCCGCCTTACTGGGCGGGTTCATCAACTTGGATCCGAGGGTGGCCGAAGGGATGGGCTCGGCGACCATGGTCCCGATCGGTTCGGTCCCGGAGGGGGATGTCGTCCATGTCGTGTGCCGAACCAGCGTGGGAATGGTAGGGATCAATCTGAGCAAGGTGGAGGTGATCAGCCTCAAGCGTGTCGACGGAAACTGGCGGGTCATCCTCCCCGAAGCCATGAAGGGCATCGTGCAGGCCATGGGGAGCGTGGAGTAGGGGAGCGGCACGACCGAGAGGCGGTGCCGATAGGCCCGACGCGGTGCAACTTCAGCGTTCCGTCGCCGTAGGAAAGGTACTGGAATTGGATCTGGAAGGAGGACGGCGTGATGCGCTGGAGTCGTTTCGGGTTTCTCTCTCTCCTCGCCCTGGCTGTCAGCGGGGCGGCTTTGACCGCAGGCCTCGGGCGCGAGGCCGATCTCCTCGATCAGGATTCGTTGTGGGTGGCCTCGCCGCGAGGCATCGCCGGCCTCTCCTTGAGCGATGGGGGAGAGCCTGTGCTCATCCAGGCCTCCGGCGCCGAACGCATTCTTGCGGACAAGGCCGCAGGACGAGTGTGGATTCTCACGTCCACCACGGTCTCAGCCTTCGATTCTGGCGGTCTCGAGCTGTTCCGTTCACCCTTGCCGGGCGCGCCCGGCGCCTTGCCCCAGGCTGTTTTGCGCCCCGCGGACCACTCATTGTGGATCGCATCGGGAAGCCGCCTCCTCGCCGTGGGCGCCGGCGGGCAGCGCCTGCGCGAACAGACGTTTCCTGCTCCCATCCAGGCTCTGGCCTTGAGTCCGTCTCAGGATCTTCTCTGGATCGTGAGCGGAGGAAGCTTGTCCGCGCTCGATGCTCTCACGTTGCAAAAGGTTTCCTCGCGTGCTTTGAATACCAAGGCTTCCCCGGTCGGTCTTGCCGTGGATTCCGCCAGCGGCGCGCTCTGGATCGCCTGGCCGAATCTGGTCCGGCGCTATCGGGCCGACGGAACGATGGATGTCGAGGCCGCCGCCTCAGACCTCCGGCTCATTGAGCCCGACGGCCAGGGAGGAGCCTGGCTGGCCACGGCGCGGGATCTGACCCGGCTCGACGCGAGGGGGCGTCTGTCTGCTGCGGCGATCCCGCTTCCGGCCGCCGAGATCATCGAGGCCCTGGCCGCCGACCCGATCGACGGCTCCGTATGGATCGGTGGCAGCCGTTCGCTCGTGCAGGTCGACCGCTCCGGCGCCGTCCGGACCGTGCGGCCCTTCCCCGGCGGACCGGTCCGGGATCTTGCGATCGCGCGGGGCGTCCAAGGCAACCGGCCGCCTCCGGAGCGTCCGGCACCGGCGAAGGAAAGGGCAGGGGCCGCCACGGCCCGGCCTTCGAACGTCCCGGCGCTCCCGGCGCTCCCGGCGCTCAATACCGCCCTGCGCACCGTCACTGTCTACGCAACGTCCGACTCCTATCTCAAGCAGGGAACACCGAACCAGAACCTGGGCGGCGAGAGCTTCCTGCGGATCCGCTCGTCGGGACCGAACCGGGCGCTCGTCCGCTTCGATCCGGCCCAGATCGCGGCGGCCCTGGCCGGCGGCACGCTGGTCTCGGCCCGGTTGGAGATGCAGATCGCGAGCAATGGCGGCAACTGGGGGGACGGCCGGACGGTCGACGCCCACCGGTTGACCACCGACTGGACCGAAGCCGGGGTAACGTGGGACTGCCCGGCGGACGCGGCGCCGTCCAATTCCCAACGGGACTGCGCAGCCTCCTTGGGGGGCTGGGACGGCGGAGGCTTCGCGGCGACGGCCACGGCCAGCGTGCTGCACACGAACGCCTCGGCGGGCCGGATCGCGTTCGACGTGACCACGGACATCGCCGCCGTCGCCGGGGGAGGGCCCCACCTCGGCTGGCTGCTCAAGAAGACGCAGGAAGGCCAGAACGGGCTGGTGGACTACGCTTCCCGCGAGGTCTGCGGCGAAGAGCCGCGGCTGGTGCTGGAGGTGGCGTCGGCGACGCCCGACGGCGCGCCGCCGGTGCTCCGGATCGATTCCCCTTCCGAAAGGTTCCTGATCAATCAACCCGCGGCGCCGATCGCGCTGAGCTTCTTTGACGCGGGCTCGGCGATCGATCCCGGCTCGCTGGTGGTGAGGCTCGACGGCGTCGACGTGACCGCCACCTGCTCGGTCTGCTCGTCCGGTGCGGTCTGCCCGTGGCCGGCGCTCACGGAAGGCCCTCACACGGTGTCGGCCGGGATCGCGGACGCGGGCGGCCACGCCGCCACGGCGAGCTTTCCGTTCGATCTCCTGCTCGGCGACGGCGAGCACCGGGTGACGCTGCCGGTGGCCGCGGACACCTACGTGCGCAACGGCTCGGCGAACCAGAACCAGGGCGGGGAGAGCCTGCTGCGCATCCGTTCGAGCGGCAAGAACCGCGCGCTGGCACGCTTCGACCTCTCCGGCCTGGAGGACGCGGTGGACGATCTTCACTCCGCCACGCTGGAGCTGTTCGTGGAGACCAACGGCGGCAACTGGGGCACCGGCAGGACGATCGACGCCCATCGGCTCACCGCGGACTGGTCCGAGCCGGGCGCCACCTGGAGCTGCGCCGTCGACACGGTCCCAGGCAACCAGAACGACGACTGCGCCACGGGTTGGAACGGCGGCACGTTCGCCGGCACGGCGAGCGCTTCGGTCCTGCAGACCAACAGCCTCACGGGCTGGGTGGGATTCGACGTCACCGCGGACGTGCTGAGCCAGCTGGCCGGCCAGGCGCACCAGGGCTGGCTCGTCAAGAAGCGGGACGAGGGCCAGAACGGCCTGGTCGAATACACGTCGAAGGAAGGCACGGCCGGCAAGGCGCCGCGGCTGGTGCTCGTGTTCGACGGCGGCGAGCCCGTCGACCTGACTCCGCCGAGCCTCGCGATCACCTCGCCGGCCGAAGGCTCGACGATCGACGACGCCACGCCGTCGATCGCGTTCGCCTGGTCCGACGCGGGGAGCGGCGTCGTACACGAGTCGCTCGCCGCGAGGATCGGCGGCAGCCCGGTCGCGCTCGCCTGCACGTTCGGTCCTGCTGCCGCGGCCTGCGCGCCGTTCGACCCGCTGGCAGACGGGCCGGTCGTCCTCACGGCCACGGTCGCCGACGCCGCGGGCAACGTCTCGGCGCCCGCCGCGGTCCACTTCACGATCGACACGAGCCCGCCGGAGCCGCAGCTGCCTCCGGACCCGGCCACGGTCGCGCCGCCGCTCGACCGGACCGTGGCGACCGACGTGTTCGCCGCGACCGCCTTCCTGTACACGGGCGCGAGCCCGATCCAGACCGGGGTGGCTCCGGGGACGATCGATCCGCGCCGCGTCGCGGTGCTGCGCGGCCGGGTGCTCGACCGGCAGGGGAGCGCGCTGCCGGGCGTGACGGTCGCGGTCCACGATCATCCCGAGCTTGGCGGCACGCTCAGCCGCGCCGACGGACGTTTCGACCTCGCGGTCAACGGCGGCGGTCCGCTGGTGCTCGACTTCCGCAAGGCCGGCCATCTTCCGGCGCAACGCCCCGTGCTGGCGCCGGTGCGCGACTACGCGCGGGTCGACGACGTCGCGCTCGTGCCGTATGACGAAACCGTGACCACCGTCCTCGGCGGCCAGCCGGATGCGCAGGTGGCGCGCGGCGGCACCGTGACGGACGACGCCGGAACCCGGCGCTCGACGCTGCTCTTCCAGCCCGGCACGACCGCCTCCATGGTGCTGCCGGACGGCTCGGTCCAGCCGCTGGCGGCGCTGTCCATGCGCTCCACCGAGTACAGCGTCGGCCCCGAAGGCCTGACGGCCATGCCGGCGCCGCTGCCGCCGAACACCGGCTACACCTACGCCGTCGAGCTGTCCGCCGACGAAGCCGTGGCCGCGGGAGCGGTCCGCGTCGAGCTGTCGCAGCCCGCCGTCCACTACCTGGAGAACTTCCTCGACTTCCCCGTGGGAGGGGCGGTGCCGACCGGCTACTACGACCGGGAGCTCGCCGGCTGGGTGCCGTCCGGGAACGGCCGGATCGTCCAGGTGCTGGGCGTGGCCGCTGGCCTGGCGGATCTCGACGTCGACGGCAGCGGCCAGCCGGCCGATCCCGAGTTACTGGCCGGGCTCGGGGTGACACCGGAGGAGCGCGAGGCCGTAGCGCAACTCTATGCACCGGGTCAGAGCCTCTGGCGCGTGCCGATTCCTCACCTGACTCCCTGGGACTACAACTGGCCGTATGGTCCCCCGGACGACGCCACGCCGCCGCCCGACCCGGACGGTCCGGACGACGACGATAGCGACGATCCACACGACGATCCTGACGACGACTCGGACGACGAGGACGACAACGAATGCGAGAAGGGCTCGATCATCGAGTGCCAGAGCCAGATCCTGCGCGACGATGTCCTGCTTGACGGCTCGGCCTGGCGGCTCCACTACAGCAGCGAGCGCGTGACCGGCCGCGGCGCGCCGCGGTTCCAGAAGCTGCAGGTCAGCGGCGACACCGTGCCACCCTCGCTCAAGCGCATCGACGTCGAGGTCACGGTCGCCGGCCAGACGATCTACTCGGCGTCCTACGCGCCTGCGCCGAACCTCGTCGCGAAGGTCAATTGGAATGGCAAGGATGTCTACGGCCGGCCCATTCAGGGTTCCCAGTCCGTTTCGGTGAGAACCCGATACGTCTATCCGTCGAGGTACTACGCGCCGGGCACCTTCGATCAGAGCTTTTCGCGTTTCCCCGACGGCGTCCCCCTCGCAATCGGGCGTTCCGGTTCGGACATCGTGCTCGACCGCACCTTCGTGAGCAGCGGCCGGAGCCTGGTTAGGAACATGGGCAACCTGGACTGGCGAGAGCTCGGCCTCGGCGGCTGGAGCCTGTCCGTCCATCATCTCTACGATCCCACCCGGCACGCCCTCTACACCGGCTATGGCGAACGCCGTAGCGCCGATCCGCTCGGCCGCTTCCTCATCAACCGCGCCGGCACCGGCAACCCCGGCTATTCCGGCGACGGCGGCCCCGCCCGGCGCGCCGAGCTGTCGTACCCGAGCGGCGTCGCCGTCGCCGCGGACGGCAGCGTCTACGTCGCCGACACCGACAACCACGTCGTACGTCGCATCTCGCCGTCCGGCGGGATCACCACCGTGGCCGGCACCGGCGGCATCTGTGAGGAAGACGACGGCGGAGGAGACGAGGAAGAGCCGCCGCCTCCGGCCGACCACTGCGGCGACGGCGGTCCGGCTCTCCAGGCCCGCCTGACCCAGCCGCGCGGCGTGGTTCTGGCGCCGGACGGCCGGCTCTATATCGCCGACACCGGCAACCGCTGCGTGCGCAGGATCGAGCGCAACGGCACGATCACTACGGCCGCGGGTCTCTGTGAAGGCCGCCAATCCGGCGGAGAGCACCTCACGGCATCCGGGGAGATCCGGTCCATCCGAGCGCAGGAGATCTATCCCTGCTATTCCGGAGAGCTGTGCCGGGCGACCGAGACGAGGTTGTACCAGCCCACGAGCCTCGCCGTCGACCGTGACGGCGGGCTGTACATCACGGACGAGCAGAGGAGCGTCGTCTACTTCGTCGGCCTCGACGGCTATCTCAACCTTGTCGCCGGGGACGGTTTCCCCGAGGACGGTGTCGGCGACGGCCTGCCGGCCGTCCAGGCCGGCCTGTACTTCCCGGCCGGAATCACGGTCGCGCCCGACGGATCGCTCTACATCGCCGACTACGGCCACGACCGCGTGCGGCGGGTGGGACGCGACGGTGTCATCCGGACGGTCGCCGGCACGGGCGAGAGCGGCTATTCCGGCGACGGCGGCCCGGCCGGCGAGGCGCAGCTCTTCGGTCCCGCCGCCCTGGCGTTCGCTCCGGACGGAGGCTTCTACATCGCCGAGGCGGACAATGCGCGCATCCGCCACGTCTCGCCGGACGGGATCATCTCGACGTTCGCCGGCACCGGCGACTTCAGCTTCGGCAGCCTCGCTCCCGACGGCACCTCGGCCTTGGGAATGGCCCTCGGCCGTCCGCTCGGCGTCGCCCTTGCGCCGAACGGAACGCTCCTCGTCGCGGACTATTACAACCAGCACGTCGGCTCGTTCGGAACCGATCTGCCCGGCTTCACCAACGAAGAGATCCTCCTGCGCGGTGACGGCGACGAGGTCTTCGTCTTCGATCCCGCGGGCCGGCACCTGCGCACGCTCCACGCCCTGACCGGCGCCGAGCTGCTCGCCTTCCGCTATACCGGGGACGGTGGGGAAGGCCTGCTCTCCGAGGTCGAGGACGCCTACGGCAACGTGACGCGGATCGAGAGGGACGCCACCGGCAAGCCGCTGGCGATCGTGGCGCCGTTCGGTCAGCGCACAGAGCTGGAGCTGGACGAGCAGGGCTACCTGGCCTCCGCCGCCGATCCGGGCGATCTCCGTGTCAACAGCTTCACCTACGATCAAGGCCTCCTGACGAGCCGCATCGATCCGCGCGGCAATCCGCACGAATACAGCTACGACCTCCTGGGCCGCCTGATCCGCAACGACGACCCCGCCGGAGGCTTCAAGACCCTCACCCGCGGCGGCGGCACGAGCCCTCAGAACTACACCGTCACCACCGAGACGGCCATGGGCCGGCGCACGGAGCGGCGGGTGAGCACGAGCACGACGGCCCAGACCCTGAGGCAACGCGAGACGGCCGGGTTGGGGGAGACCATCGAAACGGTCGACCTTGTCTACAATTCCGGGTTGCGATTCTCCAACCGGCCCGGAGGACAGGTTGTCACTCTTCAACGTGGTCCGGATGCGGCCTGGGGTGCGGCGCGGCCTCGGCCGAAGACCCTGCAAGTCCGCACTCCCTCAGGCCTGATCTCGACCGTGCAGGTCCAGCAGGGAGTCGAGCTTTCCGATCCGGACGATCCGTTCTCGATTGTGAGCAAGGATTCGAGCGCCGTCGTCAACGATGCGATCTATACGTCAAGTTACGACGGGGCTACGCGCACTTCCACCTGGCAGACGCCGGAGGGAAGGCGCGCGAGCGCTCAGTTCGATCAATTCGGCCGAATCACACTCATGACGGTGCCCGGGTTCGTGCCCGCCTTCTGGAACTACGACTCGAAAGGCAGGTTGAGCGAGGTTCGGCAAGGCACTGGGCCTGACGAGCGCAAGGTTACCTTTACGTACAGGCCTGACGGGCGTCTCAGCAGCATCACCGATCCTGTCGGTCGCATCGAAAGCATGGACTACGATCAACTTGGCCGGGTCACGTCGTTGGTGCGGCCGGATGGAAGTCAGATCAATCTCGCTTATGATGCCAACGGCAATACGGTGGCTCTGTCTCCGCCGGGCCGCCCAGTGCATTCCTTCGAGCACACGCCGGTGGACCTGACGAGCACGTATGCACCTCCGCTCGCCGGATCTGCGGCGATCACCTCCTATGCGTTTGACGCCGACCGTAGGCTCAGCGAGATCCAGCAGCCCGGCGGCCGAAGCATTGGCATCAACTATGACCGAGGCGGCAGGCCGACCGGCGTCGTCACTGATCGCGGGACCACCTCGATCACCTACCGCCACGGCACCTTTGATCCTCTGACGGTGACAACTCCTGAAGGCAACCGCCTCACGCATGGCTACGACGGTCACCTCTTGACGTCGAACGCTTGGAGCGGGGAGGTCAACGGGTCGGTCCAAAGAACCTACGACAACTCCTTCTATGTCCTCGAGGAGCGGGTCAACGGCGGGAATGCAGTGGCCTTCTCGTACGACGGAGACGGGCTGCTCACCGCTGCCGGTAGCCTCGCGGTCACCCGGGATCAAACCAATGGCCTGGTGGCGGCTACGGCCCTCGGGTCGGTGATCACCACGACAGCGTACAATGACTTCGCCGAGCCGGCCGGAGAATCCGCGGCGTTCGAGGGCACTGCGCTCTGGCAAGTCGGCTACACGCGGGACAAGCTCGGCCGGATTGTTGAAAAGTTGGAAACGGTTGGAGGTGTCACAAGCGCCTTTACTTACGCCTATGACCTTGTGGGTCGGCTGGTGAAGGTGGAAAAGGACGGAGTGTTGTTCGCCGAATACACGTACGGCGCCAACGGCAATCGCCAGTCCTACGCCGGATCGCTTGGGTCGGCGTCGGGCACCTATGACGACCAGGATCGGCTGCTGGGCTACGGTGACACAAACTACACCTACACCGGCAAAGGTGATCTCGCCAGCAAGGCTCAGTCCGGCGAGACGATGACCTATGACTACGACGAGCTCGGCAACCTTCTTCGAGTGGAGTTGCCCACCGGAATTCAGATCGACTACGTCGTCGACGGTCGTAGCCGAAGGATCGGCAAGAAGGTGAACGGCGTTCTGGTGCAGGGCTTCCTCTACCGGGATCAACTCAAGCCAGCCGCCGAGTTGGACGGCTCAGGCCAAATCGTCGCACGCTTCGTGTATGGAACCCGCAGCAACGTTCCCGACTATATGGTGAAGGGCGGCCGGACGTACCGGATCCTCGCTGACCATCTGGGGAGCCCAAGGCTGGTTGTCGACACGGTGACGGGAGAAATCGCACAGAGAATGGACTACGACGAGTTCGGCAACGTGATCCTCGACACGAACCCTCGCTTCCAGCCCTTCGGCTTCGCGGGTGGCCTGTATGATTCCCATACAGGGCTCGTCCGGTTCGGCGCCAGAGACTATGATCCGCACACGGGACGGTGGACGGCCAAGGATCCGCTTGGCTTCCATGGTGGAGATGCGGATCTGTATGCCTACGTGATGGGAGATCCAGTCAATCGAGTCGATCCCTCGGGTCTGAGTTGGGGATCGGCCGCAAAGTGCTTCGCCACAGGCGCGGCAATGGGGGCGGTTGGAGCCCTGGCCGTGGGAGCGCTGGCAGTTGGAGCGGTGGCGCTTGGTGCTCCTGTGGCGGCCGTTACCCTCGGGCTGGGAGCCTTAGCGATCGTCGGGGGCAGCATGCTGACGGTCGATACAACTATTGCGGTTGCCGATCGCAACTGGGATGAGGTTGCTTACAATGCTGGGTCGTTCGCGGGTGGGTTGGTGGCAGGCTTGTCTGGGGGCAGAGCCCTGGCGAGAGGCATCAACAGAGTTGATAGCGGCCCGATCAGATACAATGATGCTTTTCAAAACTACAAAGCGGAGTTAGGCACTGTTTGGGAGTGGTTAGGTACGGGCCCCAACTCTGGCAGTGGGGGAGCGTCTGCTGGATTCGGAGGCGGAGGCGCATCGACGACCTTAGCAAGCCCCTGTGGGTGCCAATGATGACTTCCGACCCCAAGCACTCAAATCCATCTGGCCGTAACGACTTGGCGCAGTTGTGTGGTTTGAATGCACTCACTTCAGGCTCTGGAGCCCTGGGAGGGGCCATAGGGATAGCGCGGGTGAAGCACCTAGAGGGTGGCGAGTTCTCCCTGGCTATCATATTTGGGTTGCTGATTGCCATAGCTGCCGTGTGGATAGTCTGGCGCATTGGATACCGCGTCTCAACTGCTTTCCTGCACGGGATGGAGCCGACGCTGCCTTGGCGAAAAGTCATGCCAGTAGCATACGGAGTTATGGCGATCTGCTTCGTCGCGTCGGGTTGCTTGGGCGCATTCCTTACTACGGTGTTTGTTGAGGGCGTCCTGAACTGAAGACGTTCCAGTTGGGCGACGAAGGAGTGAACTACCTGCTCGCGGAGTTGGGCTGCGGTGGAACCTTCGCGAGAGAAGCGCTCGGGCGGCTCCCCCTCGCCAGCGGAGAGGTGACGACCCGACTCCCGGACAACGTCTCTCCGGAGGAGTTAATACGTTTTGCTACGGGCGGCAAGCTTCCTACTCCTCCGCCGGAGGAGTGGATGAAGATTCCCGGGGCCACGCTTGTGCCGGTACCCAGCACGATCGATGACTTGACGAAGCTCATTTCGGCGCACCTTTCAACCCCCGAAAGGGTCTGCTTTCTTGAGAACGCAAACGCGAGCCGCGGCGATCCATGGCTGGCGCAGCCTGGTGTACCGACCGGGTACTACGAGGATGAGGTCTATCATTGGTTGGCAGGGCCGCAGCCGGAGGCGGCAATCAAGGAGGCCGTTAAGACGGCTCGGTCGTCCTTCATTTTTATTGGCGCCTTGACCTCGCTGACCGGCACGGGCGTTGAGTTGGTCGAAAGCGGAGATTTGTCCCTGGAGGCCCTCCAGAGATTGGCCGACAACACATGCAAGTTGTTCGTCGGGGCCTATGATGGCGAGGGATATGTGATTTGGCGGCGGGGCCACATCGAACGTGATTGCCAGAGCTAGCCAATCAAGACAGTGAGCCCCGTCCAAGCCCTATTTGTGCAGATCGACCGCGCCCGGGTGGCTGGACGTACGGTCATCGTGGAGCCTCCCATGACGCCAGAGCAACTGGCAGTCTTGGAGAAGCGCTGCCGTGTGCCGCTTCCGCCTGACATCCTGGATCTGGCGGGATTTACCTCTGGCTTCACGCTCGGAGACACGATCCGCGTCGACTTCACGGGCGATCAGATGTTCGAGCTCGAGGAGGTTGTTCCAAGAGGAATCCCCATTCTGGCCGACGGTTGCGGAAATTTCTGGGTCGTTGACGTGGGCAGCAGCGGCTCGTTGGGGCCGGTACTATTCATGGATCATGACCCACCTGTGGTCATCGTCCAGGCGCCTGATCTCTCGACGTTCCTTGGTCAGGTGTTCGATGTGGGCAATGTCGAGGAGCTTGCCGATTCGTACGTCACCGAGGTCTGGTCGCGGAACCCCTTCATCGTGGAGAGGTCGGAAGCACTTGTTGCGGAAGACGTTACGCTACGCGCTTTCGCGGAGGGACTCGGCGATGACTTCGTGATCGCAGACCTCCGGAAGGGAAGCGTCGGCCGCGGTTTCATCTGGGGGCTCTCCGGGCCAGAGACCGAGATCAGGCGTGATGGAGATCACTTGCTCTTCGCAATCCAGCGGAAGAAACCCCGCCGCTCCTGGCTTTCCTTCTTCCAGCGGAAGTGATGAGCGACGAGCGATGTCCAATCTGAGGACGTTCCTGTTGGGCGACGAAGGGGTGGACTACGTGCTCGCGGAGCTGAGCGATGGTGGAACCTTTGCGAGAGAAGCTCTCGGGCGGCTCCCAATCGCCAGCGGAGAGGTGACGACTCGACTCCCGGACAACGTCCCTCCGGAGGAGTTAATACGTTTTGCTACGGGCGGCAAGCTTCCTACTCCTCCGCCGGAGGAGTGGAGGAAGATTCCCGGGGCCACGCTCGTGCCGGTACCCAGCACGATCGATGACTTGACGAAGCTGATTTCGGAGCACCTTTCAACCCCCGAAAGGGTCTGCTTCCTTGAAGATGCAAACGCCAGCCGCGGCGATCCATGGCTGGCGCAGCCTGGAGTACCGACGGGGTACTACAAAGAAGAGGTCTATCATTGGCTGATAGGGCCGCAACCGGCAACGGTCGTCAAGCAGGCTGTCAAGACAGCCCAGTCGCTCTTCATTTTTGTGGGCGCCTTGACCTCGCTGGCCGACACGCAGATGGAGTTGGTCGCGGGCGGAGACTTGTCCCTGAGGACTCTTCAACGAATGGCCGACAACACGTGCGAGTTGTTCCTAGGGGCCTACGACGGCGAGGGGTATGTGACCTGGCGCCGCGGTGCGGATGAGAGCGTCTCCTCGCTTCTGAACCGGTCCTGAAGAAGACGCGGGGTCGATATAATGACCCGCGAATGGCCAACTATCCTGGTTCCCGCGGTGCCGGCTGGGCGCTGGATCTGGGGACGACGAACTCCGGCGTGGCGGTCTGGGACGATTCCCTCGGCCGGCCGCGTCTCATCGAGCTGCCGGCGGTCTGCCGGAAGGCCGAGTCCGACGACCCTCTCGAAGCGCCTCGGCTGGTGCCTTCGGCGGTTCACTTCCTCGAAAACCCCGGGCTGATCGATCGGCTCGGGAGCTGGCCTCCTTTGGCGCGCCGGTTCTTTCTTGGACGGCAGGCGCTCATCGGCCGGCCGGCTCTGGAGCGCAACGAGGGCGCGGCGCTGCCGTCGTTCGTCCCCACGTTCAAGCCCGGTCTGAGCACCGAGCCGCTGCGGCCCCTGGCGCGGCTTGGCCGGGAGAGCCTCAGCGCCCGCGATGCGGCCCAGGCGTTTCTGCGCGAGCTGCTGCGCGAGGTGAAGAGGGCGACCGGGCAGCGGGTGCGCGACCTGGTGGTCACGTCGCCGGTGACGGCGTTCGAGATCTACCGTGCGGAGGTTCAGCAGCGGCTCCGGCAGGTGGGGGTGGACCGGGTCCGCTTCATCGACGAGCCGGTGGCGGCGGCGCTCGGGTACGGGATCAGCCTCAGCCATGCGCGGACCGTGCTGGTCGTGGACGTGGGCGGCGGCACCATGCACGTGGTGCTCGCGCGCCTTTCGCCGCAGGGTGCGGTCAGCGGCCAGGCGACGGTGCTCGCGAAGCGCGGGCGGCCCCTCGGGGGCAACGCCGTCGACGGCTGGGTGCTCCAGGATCTCTGCCGGCAGATGGGCCACGACCTCACGGCCGGCGACGACGAGGTCTCCCGGCTGTGGCGGCGGCTGATGCTCGCCGAGGCGTGCCGGGTGAAGGAGGCCGTCTACTTTCAGGACGAGGCGGCGTTCCTGATGAGCCCGGGCGGCAGGACCGCGCTCTCCGGTGGCCGGCCGGGGACCGGACACGCCAGGCTCGACCGCGCCCGGCTGCGGCAGATCCTCGACGAGAACGGGTTCTACCGCAGCCTGGAGATCTCGGTGGACGAGGTGCTGGAGCAGGCCGGCATGGCCTTGAACGACGTGGAGGACGTGCTGCTCGTGGGCGGCTCGACGCTGCTGCCCGGCTTCTTTTCCTGGTTCGAGGAGCGCTTCGAGCGCCGCCGCGTGCGCGCCTGGCAGCCGTTCGAGGCGGTGGTCCATGGCGCCGCCTGCTTCGCCGGTGACCGGATGAACGCGCTGGACTTCATCGTCCACGACTACGCGTTCGTCACCCACGATCCGAAGACGGGAGAGGCCCAGCACACGGTGATCGTGCCCCGCGGGACGCGATTTCCCACCTCGCCCGAGCTGTGGAAACGTCAGCTCGTGCCGACGTGCGCGCTCGGCGAGCCCGAGAGCCTGTTCAAGCTGCTGATCTGCGAGATCTCGGGCGAGGAGGGAGCTCCATCAGGCGCGACAGGGGGGCCGGGCGAGCGCCGCTTCGTCTGGGACGCCGCCGGGGACGTCCACAAGGCCGGAGGGACGGCTGGAGAGTCCCGGATCGTCGTTCCCCTCAACGCGGCGAGCCCCACGCTCGGCTATCTGGAGCCGCCGCACTCGCCGCGCGACCGCCGGCCCCGCCTCGAGATCGCGTTCGGGGTGAGCGCCGAGCGCTGGCTGCTGGCGACCGTCCGGGATCTCCTCACGCAGAAGGATCTGATGCGCGAGGAGCCGGTCGTGCGGCTGGTCTGAGCCGGCCGGGAGCTCTGGAGGCCTGAACCATGTGGGAAGTGTTCGCCATCCCGTCGCTGTTCGGCGCGCTCCTGCTCTGGAACCTCAGCTACAAGAACCATCAGCGCCTGAAGAGCTGGCGTAACGACATCCGGCTCTGCGGCCTGCATCTGGAGCACGAGACCAGCTCCATGGCGATGCAGATCCGCCTGAAGGCGAAGAACGATCCGATCGGCGTCACGATCGAGGACGTGAATCAGGAGGAGAGTCTCGCCAGGGTCATCGTCTCGCTTCCGGCACTGCCGGGAATCGCCGGAGTGAGGCTCTGGCGCGAGACGTCCAGACCCTCGGCGCGCGAGATCGAGATCGGCGACGAGACGTTCGACGCCACCTTTTCCATCGAAGGTCCCACGCGTCTGATCGCCACACTGCTGGACGACCGGGTGCGGGCCCTGCTGATGGCCGTGAACGCCGAATGCCAGGTCACGATCCAGGGCGGAGAGATCCGGGCCACACTCAGAGACCCTCAACTGCGGCGCATGCTGGCCGTGTTCCTGATCATCGCCCGCCGCTTCGCCGAGAAGCCGGATGTCGCGGAGCGCCTGGCCGAGAACGCTCGGGACGACCGGGAGCCCGGCGTCCGGCTCAACTGCCTGCTGGTCCTGATCCGTGAATTTCCCGGCGACCCGCGGACCGTCGAGGCCCTGCGCCTCGCGGGCTCCGATCCGAGCCCCCGGACCCGGCTGCGGGCGGCCCGGGAGATGGGCGAGGAGGGCCGTCCCATCCTCCAGGATCTTGCGGAAGGTCTGGCCGACGACGACTGCAGCGCGCAGGCGGTCGCCCTGCTGGAACCGGCTCTGACCTTCGAGAAGACCAGAACCATCCTGGCCGGCGCGCTGCGCAAGCGCCGGGTCCGGACGGCCCGCGCGTGCCTGGAGGCGTTGGGCCGGTGGGGGGCCGGCGCATCGGCCGATGCGGTCACGGCCGCCGACGCCGTCAAGGCCCTCACCAAGGTGATGACGCGCGAGCAGGGAGAGCTTGCCGCGGCGGCGGCCACGGCCCTGGGCGAGGCCGGCAGCCCCGCTTCCGAGCCGGCCCTGATCGAGGCTCTCCTGAGGGAGAGCCTGGACATCCGGGTGGCCGCGGCGAACGCGCTGGGCCGGCTCGGCTCGGCGGCGGCCGTCCTCCCCTTGAAGGAGGCGGACGAGGGCTTCGGACGCGCTCCGGAGCTGCGCACGGCCACCCGCCAGGCGGTGGCCGAGATCCAGGCCCGCCTCCAGGGCGCATCGGGAGCCACGCCGGGGCAGCTGTCGCTCGCGGACGCGGAGGCCGGACAGCTGTCCCTCGCCGACGCCGACACGGGTCAGCTGTCGCTGGCCGCGGACGACCCCGCGGGGCAGCTCTCCCTGCCGGATCAGGATGGAGGGACGGGCGCCCCGTGACGGCGGCTCTTTCCTGGGCGCCCGGGGCTCCCCGGCCGGAATCGTCGGGGGAAAATCGGGTCGCCAGCAACCTTACCTCGGGAGCGAGTCGACTCACCTGACTCTGGAGAAGCTCACTTCGTGGCCGGGTAAGCTCATCTCGTGGGGAAGATCCCCGAGCGGTCGCCGGGTAACGTCGCGGGGCCTCCAGGTGACGGTGCCCCGGGGCGACGCGATCTTCCCCCGCCGCGGGGTGGCCCGGCGCTGCGGTGAGGGAAGCGTCCCGGATCTCCAGCGAGCCGGCCTCGCCCTCCAGCGACCTCACCTCGTTCTCCAGCAAGGTCACCTCGATCTCCAGCAAGGTCACCTCGATCTTCGGCGAGCCCGCCTCGACGTTCTGCGAGGCTACCTCGCAGTTGGGGGACGTCCACGACCGCCGGGGATCTCTCCCTCACGACAAGGTAACGTTGCTCGGTCCTGGAGAAGGCGCCCGCGTGGAGAGGGGGCGGCACCCGTCGACCGCGGAGTCTCACCTCGCGGCGCGGGAACCTGGCTGGAAGGTCGGGGAGGTCTACCTACAGCCGGAGAAGCCGGCTTGATCGCAAGGTGCTCTTCCCCCGGGGCGAGGTAACGATCCCGGCTCGCAGGGTCAGGGCAAAAAGGGGGCGGGGCGTGCAGAGCACGCCCCGGGCGGATGGGATCAGAGAGAGGGCTTGGCGGAGGCGGGATCGGCGGGAATGACCTCGACGGGAGGCGGAGCCTCCGGCTCCTTGACCTTCCGGAGCCGGCCGCGGAACGGCTGCATCCCGAACTCGGTGAGCTTCTCCGCCGAGATGCCGTAGTGCTGCCTGACGGCGAAACGCAGCACAGTGGCGAGCCGCTGTCCCTCCGTCATCACGATCTTGAGCGCGGAGGTCTTCTCCTGCTTGCTGGCCATCAAGGCCGCCTGCTCCTGGGAGAGCAACTGGGCCTGAGAGACCAGGCCCTCGAAGCTGGTACGGCTCCCCTCCAGATGCTGAAGGTCTCCGGCGTTGGCGGTGACCGCCGTGAGCAGACGCTGCAGATCCCCCAGGATCTCCGAATACGATCTTCCGTTCGGCATTTCATTCTCCGGGCTCGGTGCCGGGGCACCGGAATTGGTGCCGGCGCACGGAGCCGTCTTGCGGAGAGCAGATTGCCCGCGGGAAGGCAAGACCTCCAAACCAGGAGTTTGCAGGATCTGGCGTAAGCTCTACGAACCAAACGAGATCCTGGTTGCAACGCCGGGGAGATTCGTAAAGATGGTCTTTACAAATCCGGCGGCGCAGCCCCCGCGACGAGGTGCGGGGCAACCCAGGCGCTCGGCTGGTCGCTTGGTTCGCCAGGGCAGGCTTATCTCAGACCCCTGGTCTTCTGGGCAACCTCCCGCCGCCGGTCGCGTGCCGCCTTCTGCTGATCGGTTCGGCTTCGCACCTCGTCGAACGTCGCCTTGGGCGCTGGTCCCTGGCCTGCTTCCAAGGATCTGGCGAGGAGGGCAATATTGGGGCTGCGGAACAGCTCGACGAGGGAGATGTCGATTCCAAGGCGCTCTCGGATGGCGCTGCGCATCTGGACGACCATCAGGGAGTTGCCTCCAAGCTCGAAGAAGTTATCGGCCAGTCCTACACTTTCGACGCGCAGAACCTCTTTCCAGATGTCTGCGAGGCCTTTCTCGATCTGGGTCTCCGGCGCCTGGTAGGCACCCTGTACGCGCGAGCTGCGACCGCCCGGGGCAGGCAGGGCGCGGCGGTCGACCTTGCCGTTCGGAGTGAATGGAAAGCGGTCCAGAGTCACGAAGGCGGCCGGCATCATGTAGTTGGGAAGGCCCTTCATCAAGTGGCCGCGCAGAACGGAGGCGAGCTCGCCCGCGCTTGGCACCGGCTCCGGCTGGACCGCCGCGAGGTCGAGGCCTTCTCTGCGGGCGTAGACCATGTAAACGGCGACGTCGTCGTCTCCCTCGCCCTTCACGACGACGAGGTCGTCCACCGCCACCTGGAAGCCGCGGGCTGCGAGGATGGCCTTCACCTCGCGCAGGTTGGCACGGCCGTCCACCTCCAGGACGACCTGGCGGATGCGGGGCCAGTCCTCGTCCGAGAGGCCGGCCAGGACGTCGAGCTCGGCCCGCTCGACATCGACCTTCAGGAGGTCGATGCGCTCGACGCCGTGCTCGGCAATGACGGCGGACAGGGGGCGAAGCTCGCAACGGTGGGTCTCGCTGCGAAAGCGGTCGTCGAGCCACTCCTCGATCTCCGTGGCTCCCAGTCCGTTGTCCTTGAGGCCGTCCTGGATGATCGCCCGCGTCATCCGCCGGTCCTTTTCGGCGTCGGAGTAGCGGCTGGAGAGGCCCGCCATCTCGGGGTAGAAGGTGAAGTCCGCCACCTCGGGGCGCCGGGAGACGCCGCAGTTGAAGATCCGGGCTTCGAGGCCGTAGAGCTCGGCGTTGGCCTTGAGCGCCTGGAAGGTGGGCGGGATCGGCTCGAAGGCGAAAACCTTCAGGTCGCGCGCCCGGGTGTGGGCGAAGAGGGTGAAGGTGCCGATGTTGGCGCCCACGTCGAAGACGCAGTCGCCGTCGTGCAGGGTCACGCCGTAGCGCAGGTAGAGCCGGTCGCGGAAGACCTCCTCGTAGAGCTGGGCGGCCTGGAAGTCGCTGAGGTGGGAGACGACCATGCCGTTCGGCCAGCGGTAGGAGGGGAGGCCGGCGAGGCGCTCCTCGGGGGAGAGCCGGGGTTCCAGGGCCGGCGCTCCGGCCGGCACGACGTAGGCCACGAGCTGCGGCTCCGCGCCGTCGTCCTGGCGGGCGACGACCACGGCCTCGCGCACCGACGGGTGGCCGGCGAGGGCGGTCTCGATCTCGCCAGGCTCGATGCGGTAGCCGCGGATCTTGACCTGATGGTCGAGGCGTCCGAGGAACTCCAGGGTGCCGTCCGGCCGGGTGCGCGCCCGGTCGCCGGTGCGGTAGAGCCGGCCGCCGGTCCGCCGGTCGAACGGGTCCGGAACGAAGCGCTCGGCGGTGAGGTCCGGCCTCCGGTGATAGCCGCGGGTCACGCCCAGGCCACCGAGGTAGACCTCGCCGGGGATGCCGATCGGCATGCGCTCCAGGTCCGGACCGAGGACGTGGACCTCGGTGTTGGCGATCGGCCTGCCGACGGTCACCGGTCCGCCGTCCACCGGCTGGCAGGTGGACCAGACCGTGGTCTCGGTGGGGCCGTACATGTTGAGCACGCGCCCGGGCACGGCCTCCAGCAGCTCCTGGGCGAGGGGCTCCGGCAGTGCCTCGCCGCCGACCAGGAGGGTGCGCAGGGCGCCGAGGGCCTCGCGACCGTCGGGGGTGGCGGCCAGCATCCGGGCCATGGAGGGCGTGCACTGGAGGTGGGTGACGGCGTGCCGCCGCACCAGGACCGGCACCGGCACCGGCTCGGAACCGGTCGCCTGAAGGGCAGCGGCTTCGGCCCGCGCCTGGCCGCGCTGCCGCAGCTCGTCGAGCCTCTCCAGGGAAGCCAGCACCTCGTCGGCGGGGATGCCGAAGTCGATCAGGCAGGCCAGCTCGTCCACGTCGGCGGCGAGGAAGCGGTCCACGTTCTCCAGGCAGCTCTCCGGCGTGCCGAAGAGCGCGCCCTCGTGGAAGTAGCGCTCGCAGGCATGGTCGAGCAGGGCCTCCATGTCCTCCGGGGTGAAGCCCTGGGAGCGGACATCCAGGCCCAGGCTGCGGCCGAGGTTGGCCAGCAGGTCGACCGAGCTGGCGAGGTAGGCCCGGAAGGGACCCCAGACCGTGTCGCGCACCCGCGCCGGGTCGTCGCCGACGAAGGTGTGGACCATCAGACTGACGCGCCCCGGCCCCGCGTGCCCGGCGCGGCGGCGGGCCTCGCGGTAGACCGCGACCTTCTCGGCGAGCTCGCCGACCGTCTGGCCCAGGAGGTGGGTCAGGAGGTAGCCGCCGGCCTCGCCCGCCAGGCGGAAGGTCTCGGGGCTGCCGCCCGCGGTGATCCAGAAAGGCAGCTCGTCCTGGACCGGCGGCGGGTGGATGCCGACCTCCGCCGGCCGGCCGGCGCCGTTCGGCAGGGCGACCTTGGCGCCGCGCCACAGCCGCCGCACCAGCTCCAGGTCGCGGAACAGGATGTCGCGCCGGTCCTGGTAGCGGTCCGGGGCGAGCACGAAGTCGTCGGCGTGCCAGCCCGAGGCGAAGGAGACCCCGACCCGGCCGTTCGAAAGGTTGTCCACCACGGACCACTCCTCGGCCACCCGCAGCGGGTTCTGGAGGGGCAGCACCACGCTACCCGCCCGGATGCCGATCCGCTCCGTGGCCACCGCCAGGGCTGCGCCCGCCACCGCCGGGTTGGGGTAGAGGCCGCCGAAGGAGTGGAAGTGGCGCTCCGGCGTCCACACGGCCGAGAAGCCGTGGCGGTCCGCGAAGCGCGCCCCTTCAAGGAGAAGCCGGTAGCGGTCGCGCCCGCTCCCCGCGCCCGCGCTCTCGCTGGCGAAGTAGAAGAGGCTGAAGTCGAGCGCGGCCGGCGTCCCGGTCCGGGCCGCGGCCCGCGGCGGCGCCTGCACCGCCACGCGGAAGCCGCGGCACAGGGTCCAGAGCAGCTCCAGGACCGAGATGTCGAACGAGACGCTGGTCACGGCCAGCCAGGTGTCGCCGGGCCGTGGGCCGGCGCCGAGCACCTCGTCCATGCCGGCGAAGAAGTTGAGCGCCGTGCCGTGGGTCACCAGCACGCCCTTGGGCCGGCCCGTGGAGCCGGAGGTGTAGATGACGTAGGCCAGGTTCTCCGGACGGACGTCGTCCCGCAGCGGTCCGGAATCCTGGAACAGGAGCTCGCGGCCGGCGTCGAGGCGCAGGGTCAGCTCCTCGGGCACCACGCCGGCGAGGAGGCCGGCGAACGGCGCCTCGGTGAGCAGGAGCGTCAGGCCGGCATCTCCCGCCATGAACGCCAGGCGGTCGGCGGGGTAGGCGGGGTCGAGCGGCAGGTAGGCGCCGCCCGCCGCGAGCACCGCCAGCATGGCGGTCACCAGATCCTCCGAGCGGCCGAGCAGGAGCCCCACCCGCCGGTCCGGACCCACGCCGCGCGCGCGCAGGTGGCGGGCCAGGCCGGCGGCCCGCCGGGCCAGCTCGCGGTAGGTGAGGACGAGATCGCCGCAGACCAGGGCCTCGGCGTCCGGCGTGCGGGCGGTCTGGGCGTCGAACAGGGCGTGGATGGATGCCGCGGGAGGCAGCGGCATCGCGGTGTCGTTGCCCTCGACCAGGAGCTGGTGGCGCTCCGCCCCGTCCAGCAGGGGGAGCGAGGCGAGCGCGCGGTCGGGCTCCGCGGCGGCGGCGGTCAGGAGGGTGCGGAGCTGGCGCGCCAGGCGCGCCGCGGTGGTGCGGTCGAACAGCTCCAGGCTGTGCTCCAGGATCCCGTCCAGGCCGCCGGCGCCGTCGTCCTCCAGATAGAAGCTCAGGTCGAACTTCGCGGTGCCGGTCTCGACCGCCCGCGGCACGACCTGGAGGCCGGGCAGGTCGAGCGCCGCCCGGGGGGCGTTCTGCAGGGCGAGGAGCACCTGGAAGACCGGCGAGACCTCCAGGCTGCGCTGCTCGACCACCTCCTCCACCAGCTTCTCGAACGGCAGGTCCTGGTGATCGTACGCCCCGAGGGTCACGGCGCGGACGCGGGAGAGCAGGCCGGAGAACGGCGGGTCGCCGCCGAGGTCGACGCGCAGGGCGAGCATGTTCATCAGCAGGCCGATCAGCCCTTCGAGCTCCGGCCGCTGGCGGTTGGCGATGGGCGAGCCCAGGGTCAGATCCTCCTCGCCAGCGAGGCGGCCTAGGAGGGTGGCGAGGCCCGAGGCCAGGGTCATGAAAAGAGTGGCCCCCTGCCGGCGCGCCACGGCGCCCAGGCGCCCGGCGAGCTCCGCCGGCAGGGCGAAGCGGTGGTTGGCGCCGCGGAAGCCGGGGACCGCCGGGCGCGGCCGGTCGGTGGGGATCTCCAGCACCGGCGGCGCGCCGGCGAGCTGGCGCCGCCAGTAGCGCAGCTCCTCCTCCAGAACCTCGCCGGCGAGCTGCTCGCGCTGCCAGGCGGCGAAGTCGGGCACCTGCACCGGCAGCTCCGGTGGGCAGGGGGACCGGCCTTCGGCGAGCGCCGCGCAGCCCAGGGCGAGGTCGCGGACCAGGGGTCCCATGGACCAGCCGTCGGCCACCATGTGGTGGAAGCAGAGAAGCAGCAGGTGGCTCTCGGGGCTCAGGCGCACCAGCCCGGCGCGGAAGAGCGGCCCGCGCTCCAGGTCGAAGGGGCGCCGGACCTCCTCGGCAGCCCGGCGCCGGCTCTCCTCGGCCTGCCGCGTCGCGTCCAGGCCGCCGAGATCCACGACCGGCAGGGCGACGTCGAACGGCGGCTCGACCACCTGCACCGGCCGGCCGCCGGTGGAGTGGAAGGTGGTGCGCAGGGACTCGTGGCGCCCCACCAGGGCGGTCAGGCTGCCGGCCAGGACTTCCGGCCGCAACCGGCCGCGGACCTCCAGGGCGGCGGGCAGGTGGTACAGGGGGCTGCCGGGATGGAGCTGCTCCAGGAACCACAACCGTTCCTGGCCGAAGGAGAGGGGGAGGTCGCGGTCGCGCGGAACGGGCCGGACCGGCGGAATATCGCCGACGGAGCCGACGGAGCCGGCGGAGCTGCCGGTGCGGGCGGCCTCGATCCGCCGCGCCAGGGCCGAGAGCGTCGGATGCGCGAACAGGTCGCGCACGGGCAGGGCCGCCTGGAAGACATCCCGAATCCGGGAGGTCACCTGGGTGGCGAGGAGCGAGTGGCCGCCGAGCTCGAAGAAGTGGCTCCCGGAGCCGGCCACGGGCCGGCCCAGAACCTCGGACCAGATGCCGGCCAGGAGCTCCTCGGCCGGGCTGGCGAAGCCGGCGCTCCGGGTCTCGGCGCCCTCCTCCTCCAGGTCGGGCACTGCGAGGGACCGGCGGTCCACCTTGCCGCTCGGCGTGAGCGGCAGGGAGTCGAGCACGACCATCGCGCGGGGGACCATGTAGTCCGGGAGGCGCCCGCGCAGGAAGCTCCGCACGTCGTCGACGGTCCCGGCGTTCCCGGCGATCCCGGCGGTCCCCTCGGTCGGCCCGCCGGGAACGATCCAGGCGACGAGCCGGCGGTCTCCGGCCGCGCCCTCGCGCAGGGCCACGGCCGCGCGCGCCACCCGCGGATGGGAGAGGAGCACGGCCTCGACCTCCCCGAGGTCGACGCGGAAGCCGCGGATCTTGACCTCGTGGTCGCGGCGCCCCAGGAACTGCAGGCTGCCGTCGGAGAGCTGCCGGGCGAGGTCGCCGGTGCGGTAGATGCGATCTCCTGCCGTCCTGGCGAAGGGGTGGGGGAGGAAGCGCTCGGCGGTCAGGTCGCCCCGGCCGTGGTAGCCGCGGGCCAGGGTGGCGCCGCCCAGGTAGACCTCGCCGACACCGCCCGCCGGCACCGGCCGCAGGGACCGGTCGAGGACAAGCGCTTCGCCGCGCGCGATCGGACGGCCGATGGGCGGCAGCGCCGGCCACTCCGAGGGGTCGCCGGTCAGGGTGTGGAAGGTCACCACGTGCGTCTCGGTGGGGCCGTACTGGTTGTCCAGCCGCCCTCCGAGGCGCTCCAGGAGGGCCGCGACCAGGGGGGTGACCTGGAGCTGCTCGCCCGCGGTGACGATCTCCTTCAGGGCCATGCCGGCGGAAGTCAGGTCGCGCGCGGCGGCGGCGGCGAGCTGCTGCAGGGCCACGAAGGGCAGGAACAGGCGCTCCACCCGCTGGTCCCCCAGGTACCGCCACAGCGCGTCGGGGTCCCGGCGCAGCTCGTCCGGCACCAGCACCAGGGTGCCGCCGGAGATCAAGGTCGAGAAGATCTCCTGGAACGAGACGTCGAAGCTGAGCGGCGTGAACTGGAGCGTGCGCGCGGCGCCGGGCAGGTCGGCGAGCTGCCATTCGAGCAGGTTCGACAGCGGACCGTGCCGCATGGCCACGCCCTTGGGCCGGCCGGTGGAGCCGGAGGTGTAGATCAGGTAGGCCAGGGCGTCCGGCGGCGGCACGGCGAGCGCCTCCCCGGAAGTCTCCTCCGGCAGCTCGAAGCCCCGGTCCAGCAGGATCGTCTCCGGCACGTCAGGAACCCGGTGCGCGAGCAGCTCCTGGGTCAGGAGGGCCGCCGCCCGGGCGTCCCGGACCATGAAGGCCAGCCGGTCGTCGGGATAGCTCGGATCGAGCGGCAGGTAGGCGCCGCCGGCGCGCAGGACGGCCAGCACGGCGACCACCGTCTCCAGGGAGCGCTCCATCAGGATGCCGACGGGCGTCTCCAGGCCGACGCCCCGGCCGCGGAGGAACCGGGCCAGGCGGGCGCTCCGCCTGTCGAGCTCGCGGTAGCAGAGGCGGTCGCCGTTCCAGTCCAGCAGCGCGGCGGCGTCGGGCGTGCGCTCCACCTGCTCCGCGAAGCGTTCCAGCACGGCGCGGGGCTCGGCCCCCGGAGCGCCGTTCCACTCCAGAAGGAGCTGCTGGGTCTGGGCGGCATCGAGGACCGGCAGATCCTCCAGGCGGGTGTCGGGCGCGGCGGCCGCCCCTTCGAGGAGGCGCGCGAACGTGCCGATCCAGCGTTCGAGGGTCGAGCCGTCGAAGAGCTCGGCGCTGTGCTCGACGTTGCCGGCCAGGGCGTCGCCGTCCGGGTGCAGCTCGAGGAGCAGGTCGAACTTGGCGGTGCGGCTCGGCAGCTCGACCGGTTGCAGCTCCAGGCCGCCCATCGCCATGGGAGGGAGAGGCGCGTTCTGCAGGGCGAGCATCACCTGGACCAGCGGGCTGTGGACCAGGCTGCGCTCCGGCTGCAGCTCCTCGACCAGGCGCTCGAAGGGGAGGTCCTGGTGGGCCTGGGCGTCGAGGGACGTGGTCCGTACCCGGTCCAGCAGCTCGGCGAAGGAGAGGCCGCCGTCGAGCCGGGCGCGGAGGACCAGGGTGTTGGTGAAGAAGCCGATGAGCGCCTCGACCTCGGTGCGGTTGCGGTTCGCCACCGGCGAGGCCACCAGGAGGTCCTCCTGCCCGGTGTAGCGCCAGAGCAGGACGTCGAAGGCGGCGAGGAGGACCATGTAGAGGGTGGCCCCGCGTTCGCGGGCCAGGGCCGCCAGGCTCCCCGCGAGGCCGCCGTCGAGACGGAACGGCCGGCTCGCGCCGGCGAACGTGGGCGCGGCCGGCCGCGCCCGGTCCGCGGGGAGCTCCAGGGTCGTGGGGGCGCCGGCGAGCTGACGCCGCCAGTAGCCGATCCGCTCCTCCAGCTCCGCACCGGCGAGCCAGCGGCGCTGCCACGCGGCGAAGTCCGCCACCTGGATCGGCAGCTCGGGGAGGCGCGGTGCCCCGCCGGCCGCGAAACCGCCGTAGAAGAAGGCCAGCTCCCGTACCAGCACGCCGAGGCTCCAGCCGTCGGCCACGATGTGGTGGAGCACCAGCAGCAGGAGGTGCTCCTCCGCGGCCAGCCGCAGAACCGTGGTGCGCAGCAGCGGCCCGGTCTCCAGGCGGAAGGGCCGGTACGCCTCCTCCTCCATGCGCGCCCGCGCCTCGGCCTCGCGCAGCTCCGGGTCGATCAGCCGCAGGTCGATCCAGGTCACCTCCGGCGGACCGGGCGGCGCCACCTCCTGCCGCGGCTCGCCCCGCCAGGCGTGGAACGTCGTGCGCAGCGCCTCGTGCCGGCGGACGATCTCCGCCAGGCTCCGCTTCAGGGCGTCGGGTGAGAGCGGCCCGGTCAGGCGCACGGCCACGGGCATGGCGTAGAGGCCGGTGCCGGGATGGAGCTGCTCCAGGAACCAGAGCCGCTCCTGGGAGAAGGACAGCGGCGCGGGGCCGCTCTCCTCCCGCCGCGGGATGGCGGCGGCGGGCCGCTCCTGGCGGGTCTGGGCGCGGCTCAGCCGCCGTTCGAGGATCAGCCGCTGCTCCGGGGTGAGATTCGCGATCCTGCGTCCGATCTCGCTCGTGGGTGCCTGCGATTCGCTCATGATTCTCCTTGCGTCTCGTCCTGGAGCCACCGGGCGAGCTCGGCCGGGGACAGGTTCTCCAGCTCCGTGAGGAGCTCGTCCATCTCATTGCTGTCGGCGGCGTCCGCCTGCTGCTGGGTGATCAGGAGGGCGAGGTCCGCCACCGTGGGGCTCTGGAACAGGGCCCGGAGGGGGAGGTCCGGGATGCCGAAGGCGTCCCGGATGCGCGAGATCACCTGCGTGCCGAGCAGGGAATGGCCGCCGAGCTGGAAGAAGTCGTCGTGAACGCCGATCTGCTCCACGCCCAGGACCGCCCGCCAGATCCCGGCCAGGGTCTCCTCCGCCGGCGTGCGCGGGGCGACGTAGAGCCGCTCGCTGCGCGGGGCTCCGGGGACGGGCAGGGCCTTGCGGTCCACCTTGCCGTTCGGCGTGCGCGGGAAGGCGTCGAGGGGCACGAAGGCCGACGGGATCATGTAGGAGGGCAGGCGCTGCTCCAGAGCCCGGCGCAGCTCGGCCGCGGGCGCCGGCGTGCCCTCCGCAAAAGCCACCAGGCGCGGGCCGGTCGCGGGATCCTGCACCACCAGCACCGCCGCCTCGCGCACGCCGGGCTGCGCCGCCAGGGCGGCCTCGATCTCCCCGGGCTCGATGCGGAAGCCGCGGATCTTGACCTGGTGGTCCAGGCGCCCAAGGAAGTGGAGCTGGCCGTCCGGGCGCAGGCGGCAGAGGTCGCCGGTGCGGTACAGGCGCTCTCCCGGCGCATCGGCGAACGGGTCCGGGATGAAGCGCTCGGCCGTGACGTCGGGCCGACCGAGATAGCCGCGGGCGAGGCCGTCGCCGGCGAGGAGCAACTCCCCGGGCACGCCCGCCGGCACCGGCTGCAGCCGGCGGTCGACCAGGTAGGCGCGGGTGTTGGCGATCGGCCGGCCGATCGGCGGCGTCCAGCCCGGACCGCCCGCCGTGACCCGCGCCCAGGTGGAGTAGGTGGTGTCCTCGGTGGGCCCGTAGAGGTTGTAGACAGTCATCCCGGTGCCGAGGCGCTCCAGCGCTTCGACCAGGCCGGCGCGCAGCGGCTCGCCCGCCAGGTTCACCACCCGGGCCGACGGCGGCACGGCGCCGACGCGGAGCAGCTCGGTGATGGCGGACGGCACGGTGTTGATCAGCGTGACCTCGCCGGCCGCGGCCAGCTCCGGCAGATCCAGGGCGTTCGCCGCCAGCACCACGCTGCCGCCGCGGCTCAGCGGCACGAAGAGCTCGAAGATCGACAGGTCGAAGCAGACCGAGGTGGAGAACAGAACCCCCGCGAGCGATTCGGGCGGGAAGGTCTCCAGCGCCCAGCGCACCAGGGCCACGGCGCTGCGATGCTCGATCTCCACTCCCTTCGGCCGGCCGGTGGACCCCGAGGTGTAGATCACGTAGGCCGCAGAGTCCGGGCTCGGCGGGCTCGCCGGGGCCTCCGGGACCGTCCCGGGCCGGGACTCCTCCGGATGGTCCAGCAGGAGCAGGCGTCCGGAATACGGGGGCAGCGTCTCGACCAGGGAGGACTGGGTGAGGAGCACCGGCGCGGCGGAGTCCTCCAGGAAGAAGGCCAGCCGGGCCGCGGGGTAGTCGGGGTCCAGCGGGACGTAGGCGCCGCCGGCGGCAAGCACGCCGAGGATGCCCGCCACCAGCTCCGCCGAGCGGCGGGCGCAGATCCCCGCCCGCACCTCCGGCCCCACGCCGAGCGGCCGGAGCCGGGCCGCCAGCGCCTCGGCCCGGCGCCGGAGCTCGCCGTAGGTCAGGCGCTCCTCTCCCGCCACCAGGGCCACGGACTCCGGCGTGCGCTCCGCCTGGGCGGCGAAGAGGCTGTACAGGGTCTCCCCGGCGGGGAACGGCCGCGCGGTGCGGTTCCAGTCCACCAGGACCTGGCGCCGCTCCGCCTCCTCCATGAGGGGGAGCTCGGACGCGCGCCGGCCGGCGTCCGCGGACGCGGCTTCCAGGAGCACCCGCAGGTGTCGAAGGAGGCCCCTCACCGTCGCGGGATCGAAGAGGTCCGTGGCGAGCTCGGCGAGGCCGGCGAGGGCCTCGCCGGAGCGGGTCAGGGAGAGGGTGAGGTCGAAGCGCGCCGTCCCGCCGTCGCTCTCGATCCATTCGGCTTCCAGGCCGGGCAGCGCGCCGGGCGCCTCCTCCGGCTGCACGCCGAGCATCACCTGGAAGAGGGGCGGGCGGCTCAGGTCGCGCTCCGGCCGCAGCTCTTCGACCAGACGCTCGAAAGGGGTCTCCTGGTGAGCGTACGCGCCGAGGCAGGTCTCGCGTACGCGGGCGACGAGCTCCCGCACCGTGGGATCGCCCGACAGGTCGCAGCGCAGGACCAGGGTGTTCACGAAGAAGCCGATCAGCCCCTCGGTCTCCCCCCGGCCGCGGCCGGAGATGGGGGAGCCGACCGCGAACAGCTCCTGGCCGGCGTAGCGGCCGAGCACGGCGCCGAAGCCGGCCAGGAGGGTCATGAACAGGGTGGCGCCCTCGCGCGCCCCCAGCGCGGCCAGGGACCGGGTCAGCTCCGGCGGGATCGCCAACCGCTCGGTGGCTCCGCGGTGGCTCGGTTCCGCCGGCCGCGGCCGGTCCGTGGGCAGCTCCAGCGGCGGTACCCCCGCGAGGCGTTCGCGCCACCAGGCGACCTGCTCCGCCAGCGCCTCGCCGGACAGCCGCTCCCGCTGCCAGGCCGCGAAGTCCTCGTACTGGATCGGCGGCTCCGGCAGCGGCGAGGGGAGCCCCTGGACGAAGGCGCCGTAGAGCTCGCCGAGCTCGCGGGCGAAGAGCCCCACGGACCAGCCGTCGCCGGCGATGTGGTGGAGGTTCAGGAGCAGGGCGTGGTCGTCCTCGCCGAGGCGCACCAGGCAGCTCCGCAGCAGCGGCCCCCGGGCGAGCGCGAAAGGCCGGCGGGCGTCATCGTCGGCGAGGCGCGCCAGCTCGGCGCTGCGGTCTTCCCCGGCGACGGCGGTCAGGTCCACCCTGGGCAGCGCCAGGCCGGCGAAGGGCAGCACGACCGGCGAAGGCTTGCCGTCCTTCGCGGGGTAGACCGTGCGCAGAACCTCGTGGCGCCGCACGATCTCGCCCAGGGCGGTCTCCAGGGCGGTCAGGGCGGCCAGGTCCAGCCGGCCGCGCAGCCGCAGGGCCGCCGGCAGGTTGTAGAAGGCGCTCCCGGGCTCGAGCTGGTCGAGGAACCAGAGGCGCTGCTGGCCGAACGAGAGCGGTCGTGCGGCGTCCGGCGACAGCCGCGGGATCGAGCCGCCGGAGGTGCCGGCGAATGTCGGGGACGCCGCCGATCCGATGCGCGCGGCGAGGGCCGCCACCGTGGGCGACTCGAAGACCTGCCGCACGGGCAGCTCGACGCCCAGGATCTCGCGCACCCGCGACACCAGGCGGGTGGCCAGCAGGGAGTGCCCACCCAGCTCGAAGAAATCGTCATGGACACCCACGCGGGGGACCCCGAGCATCTGCGCCCAGAGGCCCGCCAGCAGCTCCTCGACGGGCGTGCGCGGCTGCGCGTCCTCCTCATCCCGGATCTCCGCGACCGGCGCCAGCCGCGCCAGCGCCTTGCGGTCCACCTTGCCGTTCGGGGTCAGGGGCAGGTGGTCCAGGAAGACCAGGGCGGAGGGGAGCATGGGCTCCGGCAGCCGGCGGGCGAGGGCCTCGCGCAGGGCGGCGGCCGCGAGGTCGGCCCCTTCCTCTGCGGCCACATAGGCCACCAGCCGCTTCTCACCCTCGACGGGGACGACCACCGCGGCCTCGCGCACCCCCGGATGGCCGGTCAGCGCGGCCTCGATCTCCCCCAGCTCGATGCGGAAGCCCCGCAGCTTGACCTGGCCGTCCAGTCGGCCCAGATAGTCCACGGTGCCGTCCGGCAGGACCCGCGCCAGGTCGCCGGTGCGGTAGAGGCGCTCGCCGGCCTCTCCCCGGTCGCCGGCGAGCGGATCGGGCACGAAGCGCTCGGCAGTCAGCGCCGGCCGGCGGATGTACCCCCGGGCCAGGCCGTCGCCGCCCAGGAACAGCTCGCCCGGGACGCCGACGGGCACCGGCCGCAGGTCGCGGTCGAGCACGTGCAGGCGCGTGTTGGCCAGGGGGCGGCCGATGGGGATCGACGAGGCGCCCTCCGGCACCTCCTGGACCGGGTGCCAGGCGGCGAAGGTGGTGCTCTCCGTGGGGCCGTAGCCGTTGAGCAGGCGCCCCGGCCGCCCGGCCGCCAGGGCCTGACGGATGCGCGCCGGGTCCAGGGCCTCGCCGCCGACCATGAGGAGCGGCATGGTGGCGAAGGCGTCCGGCACCTCCTGGCAGACCTGGTTGAACAGGGCCGAGGTGAGGAACATCGCGGTCGCGCCCGTGGCCCGCAGCTCGTCGGCGAAGCGCCGCGGCGAGAGCAGGATGTCCCTGGGGATGCCGGTGAGGCGCGCGCCGGTGAGCAGCGCCCCCCAGAGCTCGAACGTCGCGGCGTCGAAGGAGGTGTTGGAGACCTGGGCGACCACGTCGTCCGGCCCCAGCGCCATGTAGTTCGTGTCACGCACCAGGCGGACGATCGCCCGGTGCGGCACGGCCACGCCCTTGGGCACGCCGGTCGAGCCCGAGGTGTAGATCACATAGGCCAGGTCGTCGGCCGTGGTCCCGGCGTCCGGGTCGTCGTCCCTCTCGCCGGCCCAGGCCGCGCGGTCGTCGAGGCGCAGAATCCGGGCGCCGCTGGCCGGGAGACGTTCGAGAAGCCGCTCCTCGGTGAGCAGGAGCGGGGCCCCGACGTCGGCGAGCATGAAGGCCAGCCGCTCGCGCGGGTAGGCGCCGTCCAGGGGCACGTAGGCGCCGCCGGCCTTGAGGATCGCCAGGCTCCCGAGGACGAAGCGCAGCGAGGGCTCCAGGAACAGGGCGACCGGCGCGCCGCGCTCCACGCCCAGGGAGCGCAGGTGGTGCGCCAGGCGGTTGGCCTCGCGGTCGAGCTCCAGGAAGGTCAGGCTCTCCTCGCCGTAGTCGACCCGCGAGTCCGGCGTTCGCCGGGCCTGTTCCGCGGCCAGCCCGTGCACGGTCCGGTCGCGGAGGAAGTCCGTGGCCGCGTCGTTCCACTCCGCGGCGAGCTGGTGGCGCTCGGCCTCGGAGAGGATCGGCAGCTCGGAGACCCGGAGCCCGGAGCCGGCGGTCATGCCGATGAGAAGCGTCTCGAGCTGCCGCGCCAGGCGCGCCACCGTGGTGCGGTCGAACAGGTCGAGAGCCAGCTCCCAGGAGCCGGCGAGCCCCTCGTCAGTATCGCGGAGGCTGCGGAGGCTGCGGAGGCTGCGGAAGCTCACCGTGAGGTCGAACTTGGCGGTGCCCGAATCGCTCTCCCGGATCTCCGTCTCCACCCCTGGCAGCTCGACCGGCGCCGTCCGTCCCTGGAGGGCGAGAACGACCTGGAACAGCGGGGCGAGCGCCAGGCTGCGCTCGGGCCGCAGCTCCTCGACCAGCCGCTCGAACGGGACCTCCTGGCGGGAGTAGGCACCCAGCGCGATCTCCCGCACGCGGCCGAGGAGCGTCTCCACCGCGGGATCGCCGGAGACGTCGCCCGGCAGAGCCAGGGTGTTGACGAAGAAGCCGATCAGACCTTCGGTCTCCGGCCGGTCGCGACCCGCCACCGGCGAGCCCACCACCATCCGGTCCTGGCCCGAGACGCGGGAGAGGAGCGCCTCGAATCCGGCGAGGAGGACCATGAACAGTGTGGCGCCAGAGCGCCGGCCCAGGCCGGCGAGCTCCTGCCGGAGACCGGCGGGCAGCGTGTGCCGGACCGTGGCGCCGCGGGTGCCCTGCACCGCCGGCCGCGGACGGTCGAGCGGCAGGTCGAGGGCCGCCGGCATCCCGGCCAGCCTCTCGCGCCACCAGCCCAACGGTTCGGCCAGAGCCGCGGAGGACAGCTCCTCGCGCTGCCGGGCGGCCACGTCAGCGACCTGGAAGCACAGCTCCGGGAGCGGAGAGGGACGATTTTCCAGGCAAGCCCGGTAGAGCGCCGCCACCTCCCGCAGGAGCACGTCCGTGGACCAGCCGTCCGCCACGATGTGGTGCAGGGTCAGGAGCACCCGGCGCTCGTCCGGCGCGATCCGCAGCAGCGTGGCGCGCGCCAGCGGACCCGTTTCCAGGTCGAAGGGCCGCCGCGCCTCCTCCTGTTCGAGCCTCCCGGCCTCCCCATCGGCGTCGGGGAGACCGGAGAGGTCCACCACCGGCAGGGACAGGCCCCCCCTCGCGGGATGGAAAGAGGGATGGACTACGAGCACCGGCTGTCCGCCGTCCGCGGCGAAGGTGGTGCGCAGGGCCTCGTGGCGCCGCTCCACCTCGGCGAGGGCGGTCCGCAGCGCCGTCTCCCGCAGGCCGCCGCGCAGCGTCAGCACCGCCGGGATGCTGTAGAGGGGTGTGTCGGGCCGCACCTGCTCCAGGAACCAGAGGCGTTCCTGTGCGAAGGATGGCCGCAGGGGGCGCGACCGGTCCACCGGTCGCAGGGTGGAGGGGGTGGTCCCCCGGGCCTGGTCGAGGCGCCGGGCCAGGGCCTCCACCGTGGGCTCCTCGAACAGGGCGCGCACGGGCAGGTCCACGCCGAAGAGCTCGCCGATCCGCGAGGCGATCCTCGCCGCCAGGAGCGAGTGGCCGCCGAGGGCGAAGAGGTCGTCCCGGACGCCGACCCGCGGCAGGTCCAGGGCCTGCGCCCAGACCCCGGCCACCAGCTCCTCGGCCGGCGTGCGGGGCGTGCCGTCCTCCTCCGGGAGCCCGGGGGCCGGCAGCGACCGCCGGTCGATCTTGCCGCTGGGCGAAAGCGGCAGCTCGGGGAGGACCACGAACACGGCCGGCACCATGTGGCCGGGCAGCTCGGCGTCCAGGAAGCGCCGCAGCTCGCCGACGGCCGCGTCGGAGGCCGCCCAGGCGGTCAGGATCCCGTCGCGCATGGCCACGGCGGCCTCGGAGACCGCGGGGTGGCGCTTGAGCGCTGCCTCGATCTCGCCGGGCTCGATGCGGAAGCCGCGCAGCTTGATCTGGCTGTCGATCCGGCCGAGGAACTCGAGCTCGCCGTCCGGTCGCTGCCGGCAGAGGTCTCCGGTGCGGTACATCCGGCCGCCGGGCTCCGCGGCGAAGGGATCGGGCACGAACCGCTCGGCCGTGAGATCCGGCCGGCCCAGGTAGCCCCGGGCGAGGCCGGCTCCGGCCACGCACAGCTCTCCCGGCAGACCGACAGGCACCGGGCTCCATCGCTGGAACAGGCGCACCCGGAGGCCCGCGATCGGCCGGCCGATGGCAGGCAGGCCGGGGACCGGAGCAGGGGAGACCTCTCCCGACGTGGTCACCACCGTGCTCTCGGTGGGCCCGTAGTTGTTGACCAGACGGAAGCCTTCGCCGGGCCGGGGCCGCGTGCGCAGGCGGTCGCCGCCGGCGAGGAGGAGGCGCAGGCGCGCCGCGGGGCGGGAGTCCAGGGCCAGCACGGCCTCGGCCAGCGGGGTGGGCAGGAAGGCCACGGTGATCCCCTCGGCCGCCAGCCAGCGCCACAGCGCCTCCGCCGATCCCCGGACCTCCTCGGGGGCCAGGCAGACCGTGGCGCCGACGGCGAGGTACGGCCACAGCTCCCAGACCGCCGCGTCGAAGCCCAGCCCGGCCAGGTGGCTCGCCCGGTCGGCGGGGGTCACCGCGAACGCCTCCTCGTGCCACCGCACCAGGTTGCTCAGCCCGGCGTGGGGGACCGCCACGCCCTTGGGCCGGCCCGTCGAGCCTGACGTGTAGATGATGTAGGCGATCCGGTCGGGTCCGCCGTGCGGCGCGTCGAAGACCGGGAGATCCTTGGCGGTCTCTTCTTCGAGCAGGACCGTCCGCGCACCGTGAGGCGGCAGGTCCGCGGCCAGGGAGCCGCGGGTCAGGAGCACCGGGGCGCCGGTGTCCTCCAGGAGCCAGGAGAGCCGGGAGGGCGGCGTGGCCGGATCCAGGGGGACGTACGCTCCGCCGGCCTTGAGCACGGCCAGGGCTCCCACGACCATCTCGACCGAACGGTCGCAGAGCAGTGCCACCGGCGTCTCCGCCGTCACGCCCAGCATTCGCAGGCGCCGCGCCAGGAGGTCCGCCCGGCGGTCCAGCTCGCCGTAGGTGACCGTGGCGGCGGAGGAGACCAGCGCCACGGCCTCCGGAGCCTCGGCCGCCCGGCGCTCGAACCTCTCGTGGACCATCGGGCCCGGCGGCAGGGGCGGCTCCGCCAGGGCCTGCAGCCGCTCTCCGCCAGCCGTGAGCGGCAGGTCCCAGATCCGGACTCCGGAGTCCGCGGCCGCCGTCTCCAGGAGGCTCCGCAAGCCCTCTCCCAGGCGGTCCACGGTGGCGGCGTCGAACAGGTCCGGGTCGTACTCCAGTGCGCCGGCCAGGCCGCCGTCCAGCTCCCCGATCAGCAGCGACAGCTCGAACGGCAGCGGGCGCCGCGGCCGGTCCAGGGATTCGAGGACCAGCCCGCCGAGATTCAGGGTGTGCCCGGACCGGCCCAGCGCGAAGGCCGCGAGGGCCGGGTCCGCCGTCGAGGGCGGCTTCTGGAAGGCGAAGGTGACCTCCAGGAACGGCGTGCGGCCGGGGAGCCGCTCCGGCCCCAGCCTCTCCACCAGCAGGGGGAAGGGGAGGTCCGCGTGCTCGAAGGCCCCCAGGACCGTGCCGCGCACCCTCTCCAGGACCTCCGAGAAGGACGGATCGCCGGACAGGTCGCCGCGCAGCGCCAGCGGGTTGACGAAGTAGCCCACCACGCCCGCGACGCCGACGCGGCTCCGGCCGGCCCAGGGGGCGCCCACGACCACGTCCTCCTGCCCGGTGACGCGCAGGAGCAGAGTCTGCCAGGCCGCGAGGAGCGTGGTGAAGAGCGTGGCGCCGGACCGCCCGCCCAGCTCCCGGAGACGGGCCGTGGTGGCGCCGTCGACCTGGAAGTGCCGCGCGGCGCCGAGACCCGACCGCCGCTCGCGTCGGGGGCGGTCCGGGATGAGGTCGAGCGCGGCCGGCGCGCCCGCCAGCCGGTCGAGCCAGTAGCGCTCCAGGGCCTCCCCTCGCGGCCCGGCCAGGAGCCGCTCCTGGTCACGGACCCAGCCCGCGTAGCCGTCGGCGACGGCCGGGAGCTCCCGGGAGGACAGCAGGGCGCGCAGCTCGTCCAGCAGCACGGCCATGGACCAGAAGTCCGCGATCACGTGGTGCAGGGCCACGAGCAGGATCCCCGAGCCGTCGCCGGTCCCGGCGAGGCGGACCCGCAGCAGCGGTCCGGCCTCCAGGTCGAAGGGCCGGAACGCCTCCTCCTCCAGGCGCGCCGCATCCCAGACCTGGAAATCGACCTCCGAGCGCTCCAGGATCCGCGGCTCCGGCTCGCCGTCGCGGACCGCGAATAACGTGCGCAGGGCAGGGTGGCGGTCCACGAGGGTCTGAAACGCCCGCCGCAGCGCTCCGGCATCGATTTCGGAGCGGATGCGGGCGGCGCCGACGATGTTCCGCGCCGGGCTCTCCGGCTCCTCGCGGGAGAGGAACCACAGGGCCTTCTGGCCGCGGGAGAGCGGCATCACCGTCCCGGCATCCGGCTCCTCGGCGCCGGCCGCGCCCGGGGCCAGGCCGGCGAGATCGGCCAGGGTGCTCTCCAGCAGGTCCGGCAGCGACAGGGAGAGCCCGAGGCGGGTCTCCAGATCGTGCGCCAGCTCGATGGCGGCCAGGGAGTCCAGGCCGAAGCGGCCCAGGGGCTCGTCGGCCCGGATCTCGCCAGGATCGACCCCAAGGCGCCGGGCGATCCGCGAGGCGAGCCAGCCGGCCAGGTCCAGGTCGGCGGCGGGTTCCGCGGCGGTCGAACCGGGGCCGAGGTCGAAGCGCACCTCCGCGACCGTCTGGGCGATCCCCGTCAGGAACATCTGCCGGCAGGCGAAGCGCTGCACCTTGCCGCTGGAGGTCTTCGGGACCACCCCCGGGCGGGTGAGGACCACGGCGCAGGGCTGCACCTCGTGCTCCTCGGCGAGGGCGCGCAGGATCGAGCGCAGGATCTCCTGCCAGTCCGTGGTGTCCCCGAGCTTGCGGATGTCCACCTCCTGGACCACCGCCAGCCGCTCCTCGCCTCCGGCCTCCACCGCGAAGGCGGCGGCGCAGCCGGACCGCAGCGCCGGATGCTGGCGCTCCACGGTCAGCTCCAGATCCTGGGGGTAGTGGTTCACGCCGCGCAGGATCACCAGGTCCTTGATGCGCCCGGTGACGTACAGCTCGCCCGCGGCAAAGAAGCCGAGGTCGCCGGTCTGGAGATACGTCCGTTCGCCTTCCCCTTCGATGCGGGCGCCGAACACCGCCTCCGAGACCTCCGGCAGCTCCCAGTAGCCCCGCGCCACGTGATCGCCCGACACCCAGATCTCTCCCACCTCGCCGGGCGCGCACCGCCGGCGGCTCTCGGCACGGACGATCGCCACCTCCTCGTCGAGGATCGTCGGGCCGCAGCTCACCAGCGACCGTGCTCCGGTCTCCCCCTCGGCGGCCTCCGCGACCCGGTGGCCGTCCAGCTCCCGGCCGTCGACGGTCAGCGTCCGTGGGGGACCCTCCCGGCGGACGCCGGAGACGATCAGGGTCGCCTCGGCCAGGCCGTAGCAGGGGAAGAACGTCGCCGGGCGGAAGCCGGCCGGCGCGAAGGCCTCGGCGAAGAGCTCCAGGGTGTCGCGGCGCACCGGCTCCGCGCCGTTGAAGGCGATCCGCCATGAGCTCAGGTCGAGCCCGGCGCGCTCCTCGGGCGTGCTCTTGCGCACGCACAGGTCGTAGGCGAAGTTCGGCGCGCCGCTGGTGTGGGCGCGGTAGCGGGAGATCGCCCGCAGCCACCGCATCGGCCTCTGGAGGAAGGCCACCGGGGCCATCAGGACGCACGAGGAGCCGAGATAGAGAGGCTGGAGCACGCTCCCGATCAGCCCCATGTCGTGGTACATGGGGAGCCAGCTCACGAAGTCCGATCGCTCGTCGTGACGGCAGGACCGGCGGATCATCTCCTCGTTCGCCAGCAGGTGGCCGTGGCTGACCACCACCCCCTGCGGGAGGGACGTCGAGCGCGAGGTGGACTGGAGGAAGGCCACCTTCCCGGGGTCGACGCCGGACGGCCGCTGCCAGAG
>JANMTS010000156.1:0-36830 GCA_031390755.1 Holophagales bacterium | reverse complement strand
CCGGGCGCCGGGTGCCGTCACCTCGCCACCGTGTGGGCTTCCTTGAGGCTGGGCAACGTTACCGCGTTGCGCGGCTGGTTCACTCCATGGTGCGCTACCTCACCCGGTCACGAGGCAAGCTCGCTTCCGATCACGGAAGTTGCCCTCGCCTCAGCGCCAGGTCACCCAGGGGCTGGGGGAGATTGCCTCGCCTTGAGCAAAGTCACCCGGCGTTCCGGAAGGAGACCAGGCGAGACGGTCAGCTCCCCTCGCCGCGAGGCGGGTTTCCTCGGCCGCGAGGTGAGTTGCCCCGGAGACCGTTGGGCCGCCTCGCCATGAGGTAAGGCTACCTGGAGGCCAGGTAACGTCACTGCGAGATCCGGCTGGAGTGGAGAGACCGGGCGGGATTCGCCGTCGGGCCTCTCTCCGGGCCTGAAGCTCTGAATTCAGGGGACCGATTCAGCAGTAGTCTTCGCGGCAGGACGTTGACCTTTACCGGCCGGTCAGGGAAGCGCGGTCGATGACCTGGAAGCCTTCCCGCCGAGCTGCGGTGACGAGCCGATCGTCCAGGCAGACGACCTCAAGGCTTGCCGGCCGGCCTTCGGCGGCCAGGAAGGCCGCAGCGAGTTGCAGGGCGTCCGCGGCACGAATGTCATGGACGCGGAGAAAGCGCTTCGCGGAAACCCTTACCGTCTCCACCGGATCGACAAGGTGCCAGACCTGGGCCAGCCTCTGAAGCTGCTGGAACACGTCGCTCGTCTCCGCCGGGGTGAGCCTGCCCATCCGCTCGAGCCTCGCGACCGCCGAGGCGCATTCCACCTCGGTGCCCCACCACACGGCGACGCTCTCTTCATCCTTGAACAAAGCCTCCAGAGGCTCGCTGGTCTCCTCACCGACCAGGAGCGGCACCAGGGCCGAGCTGTCCCAGAATCTCACCGGCCGCTGCTCCGCTCGTCCAGCAGCGTCTGCAGCACGCTGGCGCCGTCGCGAGCCACCGGGCGTGGCTGCAGAAAGAGATCGGGCCCCTTTGCCACCTGAGCCCGATGCAGCAGGCCCTGCCGCTCCAATCGCTCCACTCGGCCTTCCGGAGCAGCGCTCTCCTCGGCCAGGACCGAAGCCAGTCGAGCCACGGCGCGCCCGCGATCCAGGATCAGGATGGTCTCGCCGTGCCGGACCTGATCGATGAGCGAGCTGAGGTGGTTCTTCGTCTCGGTGAGAGTAGCCGTTTTCATTTAGCTAGAATAGCCATTTCGAGCTCCCCCTGCAAGGCTTTGCCCGTCACGGGGGGCCGACCCAAAGCGCTTCAAGGAGAGCCGTCCTACCTGCTGTTGTCAGGGGGCACTGACGACGAGCCCGCACGAGCTAGGCCTTCGATCCAAGACGCGATCGCAGCATCCAGGAAGGATGCGGATTTAGTCCGCCGACTAAAAGCACCCGAACCTCCAGTGTCTAGCCTGCGTGCGGTAGGCCGCTCGCTGTACAGAAAGCCAAATTCTTCACTTTTATGGAGCGCCTCAGCTATCGCAGAATCCGATTTCCCCTCCTTAACGCAGTCGAGGACAAATTGCAGGTATCTAACCATTCGATTTAGACTCTTCTGTCCGCCCCCAGTCCTTTTCGTGATTAAAGTTATGAACTCTTTATGCGCCACGAGAAATTCCTCGAACTCCTTACGAGCCTTTGTGAATCGTTTGAGCACTTTGCCCGCCTCGAGTTCTTTAAGCAATTGGGCGGTCGCAAGGAAGGCCGTCGGCTGAAATTCGCCGCCCCGCGTGTAAAAGTAGACAACTGGATGAACCCCTATCGATCCCGGGTGCTGCCCAGTCATCAAGCGAACTATATCTCTAACGCTTTCGAGATAACGAATTGTCGTAGAGCCATCTTCGTCTTTGGGCAAGGTATCAAAATCCTTGGCCCTATTTGGTTCAGGCACATTATTTGCCCAATTTACCAGATCAAAGATGAATGCAAGCGCGTTGTATCCATGCCCCGCCACTGGAAGATCAAGCGTCTTGAGCGGCTCTTCCAGAGGTGGCTCATAGAGAGCCGAAAATATCTCCTTTGAGAGCGTCTCAATAACGAGCTTGGCGGCGCCCGAGTAGTCCTTCCAATATTTGTGACCAGTGCCGCCACGAACTATGGCGCGTGCGGCAATGGCGTTGGGAGCATCGCGTGACTTAAGTATTCGGCGCTCCGTCGGGTCAATAGGAGTTGCGGCTTGATTAATCTTGAAGAATGAGTCTTCGGCTGCCTTTTCATTTACCGCGTTAACCCACTGCGCGACAATTGCATTAGCAGCCAAGTTCCCCATGCGCCGCTGCATATCATCACCCATAGTCAGTGGCGCGCCCTTGCTACCTGCGTACTGACCATAGGGGCCGATCTGTGCGTTCATTAGTTTGCGTGTTCGTTCGGCGATTGTTACTTGTTCGTCTGGAACTCTGCCTCCAAAATATTCCCGGGAGCGGAAGCGATCCCCATAATCGTCATTAACCCAGGCGATTAGCGCGCTCAACCGATGAGCGCCATCTATGACAAAGATGTTGCTCCCTCGCTGCCACAAGATCACGGCGGGAATGAGATCACCGTCAACGAAGGCCCTGACGAGATCGACTACTTTCTCCGGTGTCCAGCGGGCCGTTTCGCGTTGAAAGTCTGGTTTGCGCAATGCCCCTACGAAGAAGCTACTATGCAGGAGATGGTGTATATCGATCCTGTCCTGCTTAGATCCTACGGTTTCCGTGGCAGTGCCCATATCCTCCCGCGGAATCAAGGCGTCCAAGTTGACGACGTTAGTGGTAGCCATTTCAACTCCTGCTTGCAGGACTCGCCGCCAGCGGGGGTAGGATCGCCCCAGAGGGGAGTCGCAGAGCCTAAGCTACACCATTCCCCGTCAAGAGAGAGCGTTTTCCCTTGTGAGACCCCTCGCGGGTGCTGGGATCGAGAGCGTGCCCTCCGTTTAGGCGGTCGATGAAGAGTCGCTGTATTTGCCGAGTCGTGGGGGAGGCCCGCCGAGCCGCGCCTCGTCAACTGGCGCCGTCGCGGTCTTAGACAAAGGCTGAGGATCGGCTGGCGAGCCTATTTGGAATTCGATCTCAGCATGTCCAACGTTGCCTCGCGTCTTAGCGACCTTGCGCTTCGGTTAACCACCAAGCCATTGTAGCTCTCCATCAGCAGGCGCCCAAGATAGGCAAGTTTCACTTCCTGAACCTTGCCCTTGACTGCGGGAGGCCTGAGGGCCGAGGCAAACGGGTAAGGGAAGGTGGGCTCCTTATATCCCGGCTGTTTACACACGCCATCGGGCCGCCAGCGGCGAAGGGTCTGCCACTCCCTCCTGAAAAACGAGAACTCGGACTCGAATGGTTTCGCTGCAGAGGCAGGACGACTAGCCTCTTCCAACGAAATCCGACCAGATCATACCAAGAGGCAGGCAGTCCGAAATAGAATGGCATTCGGGCTCAGTCAAGATTGAGCTTGTGCGTTCGTTCCCGGTCAATTTCCCTGGGAGGAGTCGATGCGTCATCTGGTCTACTCACCGCAGGAGTACCCGTGCGGCTATGCACCCCGCATCCTGCGGCGCTCGCTTGCGGAGCATGAGGAACTCGCGGATGTCCTCTTCGTTGGAGCCAAGGACGGCTCGGTCACCGTCCTCAGCCGACGGCATGGGGAAGCCGATTCCGCCCGATTCGAGGTGCGGAGGCTTCCCTTCGCGGGGGGGCGAGGAGCACCCGCCGCTGGCGGCGTGCGCGTGATTCGAAACTGGGGCCCGGATTGGCTACTCCTGGGGCGCAACGACGGTACTCTTGAGGCCGTCCAGTGGAATCAGCCACCAAGTGCCCGTGGTGAAGACATACCCAGGGTAAACCTTGGGTTTCCGCGCGAGGCCCGCCGGACCGGGTCCGGCAAGGAGTCGTTGCGCTACGCGACGTGGCTCTTGGAGCGGCGGCGGCTGATCTTCTCGTTTCGCGAGGCCGGCACCTTCGTTGCCGATCTCGAGAGTGAGGACCCGGATCCCGAGGTGCTTCGCCGCGCTGTTCTCGAGGCGCGGCGCATCGACACGGAGGGCAGAAACGTCGGCGGCATCCGGTTGGCCGCGGAGATCGGTAACTCTGGAGAGATCCTTCTTCTCGATCAGAGTTGCCGGATCTGCCGCTGGGAAGCGGCCTCTGTCCTCGTGTCGCCGCTCCCCGAAGCCGCGTGGGACTCGCGAGACGTCGCGCCGGCTTTTCTCAACGACATCGCCTATGTCGGCCCCCCCAAGGGCAGATTCAAGGATGTGCGGGGGCTGATCCTTAGCACCGATACCGGCGTCTATGCTCTGGATCTCCGGCGGGGCAAACGCCGCTCCCGCCGGCCCCTACGGCTCCCTTTGCCGAGCGCGGGGATGTTCTACATGTCCGCGACCTATGTGGAGTGCGGAAACAGAGCCTACATGTGGCTGACGAATCGCAGGGGTGATAGCTATCTGTTCGAAAACGGGCCGCTGACCCGAACGATCGATTTCCGCGATTGGGCGCTCGGCTTCAGCAGCTCAGGTCTCGTACAGACCAACTCGCAGGTGATGATCGCGCTGAGCTGGGTGAACGGGGACGCGATCTGGCTGGCGCAAGCGAGTAGGAACGATCGCGTCCGGATACATTGTTTTTCCGAGACCTCGGAGGGCCCCGCCGAGGAAGAGGACGTTTTCAGGCTGTTGCAGGGGCCCGCCCGGGAGCCGAAGGAGGTGCTGAAGGGGCTGAAGGATTTCCTTCGGCGGTCGGCGGGGCTTGGTGGCAAGGCCATGGCGACGGGCAATCTACCGCCGTACGCCGTGCTCGCGGAGGTCTTCGAGGTGCTGGCCTCCGACGAGAAGAAGCAGGAGAGATTGCTCGAATTCCTGAGCGCGCCGGTGACGCACGCCGCCGAAGCGCTGTTGAAATTATCCGCGGAGCAGAAGGACGGCAAGGAGCCCTGGCAGCATCTTCTGGCGGCTGTCAAGCTCTGGAACCTCTGCCTGATCGGCGTGGTCAACCGGCAGCCGTCGCCTCGGGAGGAGTGTTTCCTGGGTATTCTCCGTTTCCTGCGTGGGCTGACCGCAGCGTTCGCCGAGCCGCCTCTGGCCATCCATCGAGCAAGACTCCTGCCGGCGATTGAAGAGGCCATCCGGCTCGCCCGCAAGTGGGGGCTCTACGGCGAGGTCAACGAAGTCCGGCAGAACCTGGTTGTACCCTTGAAGATCCTCAAGGACCGGCGGGGCCAGCGGAGTTCCTGGATCGACGAATTGACGTATTCGAGCCTACTCTTTCGCCGTTCGTACAGCGTGGTGCTCGAAGACCGCTCTCATCAAGGCCAGGGGCATCACGCCTGGGCTCTCTCTACACTCGGGGTCGGGGCGGGCACGGTGGTGGCGGTCTCGTGGCGCCGTGGCGGGATCGAGCTCAAGCTCATCGCGGGCGGCACGGTGAGCGAGGCTCGGTGGCACGAGACTCCTCTGAGCCCTCCGGAGCCCGCTCGGGACAAGGGAGGCGAGGCCGGCCAGTATGGCTACAGCCGCGACGTGTTGCTCTTCTCGGCGGAGAGCGAGTCCACGAAAGATGAGGACGTCTTCTATCTCCTGACGGCCACGGTGACCCGCTCCAGGGAGGAGACGAACCTGAAGGACGAGCTGAGGCTGTGGCGCGGGCGGCTGTCCCGCCATTCTCCCGAGGACGTCCAGTGGGACCTGCCGTCGACTCTCGAGGGCGCGGGCCTGGAGAGAGGTGAATCCGTCTTCCGCTTTCTCGACCTGGGCTCCGGACACCTCGCGGTCGGGCTGCGGGGAATCCGCGGCAGGGCCAAGGTCGTTCTGATCGAAATTGCCTCCACCGCCGCAGGGAAGCGGCTTCGGTTGGGTATGGAGTGCGAGCTGATGCCTCCTCCGATCGACAAACCCGGTTCCAGCACGAAGGATCAGAAAGACCTGGTTGCCGAAAGCTCGTCGCAGAACAGGGTCTGGAGTCTGGCGAAGATCGAGCGGACGGGCCGGCCGCCGGGTCTTTTGGCTGGCTGCGAGAACGGAGAGATCTGGCAGGTCTCGATCGAGGAGACAGGACCGGACCGGGAATGGCGGCTGACATGCCGAGGCCAGGTGGGCCGCCTCGCCGCCCGTGTCACGGCGTTGGCCTGCCGCCGTCTCGGCAAAAAGCTGAGGGTCTTCGCTGGTGCTCAGGACGGCACCGTCGTCTGCTTTCAGGAACTGTCCTGGAAGAAGGAGAATGAAGCCCGTTTCGCCACTCTGTGGGCAACGGTGGAGAAGGAGGCGATCTGCTTCATCGACGTCCAGCCTTATGGTCGAGGCAAGGGGAGATTCAGCCTCGCGCTGGCGGTCGCCCACAACGGCATGCTGGCCGCCATCGACGACCGCGACAGTATGCGGGCGGACGACCTCGGGGGTGAAGGGAGGCGGCCCCGGCGTTTCCCGTTCCCTGGCATCCGGCGGCTCCGTTCGCACACAGGCATGGCCTGCTTCGCGGCTTCTACGGTGGAGCCTCGGGGCTGGGACACCTCGGAGGAGGGCACTTGGCGTTACTTGGTGACCGCGTCCGACAGCGGTGAGCTGCGCGTGATTTCCCTCCACTATCCTCGCTACACCCGCGAGCGCCGTGATCTTTTCCGTGCCCACCTCTCGCGGCTATGGGACATTGCCCGGCTGGATGGAGAGGGGAGGCCGGAGTATCTGAGGGTCGTGGAAGCGGCCTACCGTGGTTCTCGGCTCCTCCCTCTCATCCTGGTGCGATGGCTCCTCGATCCGGACTTCGGCGAGACCGAGCGGGATCCTGGCGAGCGCGAGCAAAACCGTCTCGTCGTCAAGAAGCTCCTGGAGACCGACCGTTGGTGGTACCCGCGGCTGCTACGGCCGCTATGTGACGTCCGGGAGGCCTGGGAAAAACCCTCGGTGCAGGCCGGGCGGATTGCCGAGGGGCTCCGGCAGCTCCTCCATGGGGCTTGGCGGTGGGGCGACGTCGATCTTTTTCAGGAGGTCTGCCTTCTCGCTCTGAAGCGGGTCAATTACTGGATTTGCGACCCGGATTCGGAGAAGGCCCCGGAGGCCACCCGGGATCTCTACTTCGAGGTTTTCCGGGCCATCGAGTCCTCCCTTCAGCTCTGGACCGGCGCGGATCAGGAAACACGGGTGCGCTGTACGGTAGCGAAGAATCTGGTGGACGGCGACACGTTCCTGCGCCTGATTGAGCGGGTGGTCGAGCAAGGAAAAGACTCAGAGGAGTCGGGAAAGAAGTCGCCCTGGTTCGAGATTGTCGGCAAGCGGATCGAGGGAGTACGGCAACTCGTCTTCAAAGGGGACATTCTGGTGAGCCTTGAATCTCTGCGGGCCGCCAACCATTCTCTCCTGCGCCTGTGCAGCCGGCTTTCGGGCGTTCGCGACAAAGAGCAAAGCGGTCTGACCGCCATTCCGTGGCCGTACTTCGAGGGCTATTTCCGCCAGCTCGTCTACGGTGCGGCGCAGGCTTTCAGGGCCAATCCGAGCCTGAGCGACGCGCTGCTCCACGAGTACTCCCGCACCTTCGCCCTCTGTCTTAGCGCGTGTCCGGAGGGCGCGGTCCGCATCGCGAACCGGCTCACCGAGGCCCGGCTGATTCTCGATCCCCTGTCGAAAGAGGATCTCTTTGCGCGGATCGAAAGCCAGTTCTCGATCCTCGAAGATTCGTTCGGCGTGACGTTCCTGCCGGGGCTCCGGCGCCTGGTAGGCGAGATCCTTCTGCGTCCGAATCTGGAGAATCTAAACCCGATCGAAATGTTCGAGAAGTCGGTCGGCGAGGAAAAGCCCTCATGGATCCATCAACCCTGTGCCGGTATCCATAGGGATCTTAGAGAGCTTGCCGAGGTCTACGAGATCCTGACCTTCTTGATGGAGTTGGAGAGGGATTTATCGACCGATGCGCGGGAGCTCAACCTGACGCGTGAGGGCCTGAAGCCGATCCTCGATCAGTTGAGGGCGAGCTTCCGCAACTCGGCTGGTCTTTATAAACACTCCTTGGCCTTCTGGACGGACGCCCTCGAAGATCTGCTGACGGGTTACCAGCTCCCTCTTCAACAGTCCAAGGCGAAGATCCGGCCCGAGGTCGTGCTGTTCAGCAGCCACCTAGCGAAATGGGCGGAGAGCTGGCGAAGCAAGCTCGTCCGGAGATATCAGGAGGCCCGGATCTTTCAGCCACAGTACAAACTCTTCGATCAGGCATTGCTGCAGTTGCGACAGGCTGCGGAGGGCTTTGCGCTGGGCGCCGCGGTGCAGAAGAACCTCGTTGTAGGACTCCTCGGCCATCATCTTTTGGAGGATCTGGATCTACACGTGCTGGAGCTGCGGGAGATCGCCCGCAACCTCGATCCCTTGGTCTTTGAAGGGGATGAGGGCCAGCCGTCCCGAGAAGCGAGCGTGCCGGAGACCGTTCGTGAAGAACGATCTCGGTCTACGGAAAGCGAATTCAGTGCGCTCCTCGTGCGCCGGGCTCGACGCGCGCTCAGCCTACCCAAGAATCTGCGCTCTCTCGCCAAAGTGCTCGATCCCGCAAGCCGGGAGCCAAGAAGCGGCGGGCTTTTCGAGAGCATCCAGGAGCTAGTGTCCGACGAACCGGGTTCATGGCGCTCCACTGTCAACCCCGAGGATGGGCCAAAGCTTGAGCATCAGGAACACGAGCTCCTTGCCCTAGTCCTGCGGGAGTTGGATCAAAATCATCAGGAGCATTCCGGCTTCGGCAAGGCCACGGACGATGCGGAACGTCCGAACGTGAGTTGGAACCCCGGTCGGCGCGCTTTCACTCTCAAATTTCCCGTGGAGGGTAAGGCCAACGAGGACTCTTGGAAGCGGCTGAGGAAACAGGTCAAGAAGCTCAATCTCCAGCAGCCCTGCCGACCGAATCCGAAAGCTACCGTCGCGTCCACCGGCGCAGGGCTCTATCTGAGCTGCTTGGCCGCGGCGATGGTCGGCTGGACGCTCAGCATCAAGCTTCACCGAGACCCCGAGCTGCCGGCCAAGGGGTGGTGCTATCTCCACCTGAAGGTGCCACCCGGCCGCCCTCTGGCTCATCCGGAGAATCGAGGCCAAGATATATCGGTCCTGTCAAGACAGGCGAGCCCGGTCAAGAACATTGTCGTCGTCGACGACAAACCGGCCGTTGCATTCTACGTCTGGCGGGAGATTGGAAACGTGCCGGGCTTTGGGGTTGCCGAAGTGTCGGAGAAGGCCGCCCGCGCTCGGTTCTGGTTGCGAGGAATCCCCGTGCCGCTTGAGACGCCGGCCGGCGATGTCGCCGTCTGGTGGGTCGCCGCCACGGACACGAATTGGCGAGAGGATCTCTCCGGTGTGCTCAAGAGGATCCCTAGCGATGCACCGTGTCACTTTCTGGTCGACGTCCGCGGACCCGCGGATGACGGCGATGGAGAGAGCGACGTGCTGGGTAAGGTTGCCCAGGTCTACGTCCTGCAGGACGTGCTCGCGGAGCTCGGCCGGGAACGGTCTCAGGATCAAGTCTGGCTGATCAGCTCTTACAAGCATGGGACGATCCAGGGCAAGCTGATCCACGCCAAGACGCCGATGACGTTCCAACGGTTCGCTCGCTGGAATCCCGAGGCGGAGCGGGAAAAGCCCCCCTTGCAGGAAATCCACGTTTTGGTGACCGGCGCAGGGTTCGAGTTACGGGATTCCGCGAGCACCCAGCGTGTCGGCATGCCCTCGACGTCGGACCTTCTCATGGGCTGTATTATGGAATCGTTTGCAAACTGCGAGGTGGTGACCCCGAAGAAAGGCGGATATCCGATGCCGCAATGCCTGCAGAAAGAACTGGAGGAGCCGGCAACAAACTGGGATCTCGACCGCTATTGGGACGTGATGCTCGCCACGGAACGGAGCCGGTATGGGGCCGACCCTCTGAAAATCGTCCGCAGAGAGACTCAGCTTCGCGAGAGCTTTCGCAAGCAGCTTGCGCTCTACGACTGGGGGTATCTTAGCCAGGGGCTCGCAGCAGCTCGTCTCCCGTGGGGGGCTTGGCTCTCGACGAACTACACACGCTTTGCCGACCGCGCCATCGAGCGCCTGCAACGGCCTGACTGGCGTTTGATTGAAACTCGAGAGGAGGCCGAGGGCCTCGACCGAGAGATCCTTTACGACCAGCGAAAATGGTCGGCGCGCGAGCGCTTGCTGTTCAAACTCCATGGCGACTCCGCCCATGTTCTCACTATGGCGATCGCTGCGGAGGACAAGACTTTTCTCTCGCGTATCCAGAGTTTCGCGCCGCTCTATCTGGCCGCGCGATCCTATCTTAGGCACCTGGCCGGTGATTCACGCAACATCGTCTGGCACATCGTGGGGCACGGCCTGAGAGACGAGTTGCTGGTCAAGGTGATCTGCGACCTTGTCGCCAGCCGATCCAAGGAGCAGCATCACAAGTTTGTCGTCGTGAGCCTGTCGGAGGAAGGAAGTCCTGCCGATCAGCGCAAGCAATCTCCGAGCACTTTCCTGCGGCTGGAGCTCGGAAAGATCGAGAACGCCGAAACGCTGGAAATCGTACCCGTTCGCTCGACGGCCGAGCGGTATCTCGCCAACTTGGAGCGAGAGGGTCTCGCGGCCTATGCCGATGTGGCTGGGCTCCTGACTCCCTAAGGCGTCCCCGATTCTCTTGAGGAGATCGAATGGACGGTCGGTGAAGAGATCGCTGTACTTGCCGAGATCGTGGAGTACCCCTACTTCAAGTACTCCCCCAGGAACCCCGCCACCCGCGGCCAGGCCTGCTGGGTCGCCTTGTAGTTGGCTCCGTCGCGGCCTTCCTGGGTGCGGAGGAAGCCGTGGCCGGCGCCTTCGAAGGTGTGGACCTCGTAGGTCTTCCCGAGCTTCTTCATCTCGGCTTCGGCGGGGGGGACGGTGGCGTTCACTCGGGCGTCGTCGCTGCCGTAGAGACCCAGGACCGGGGCCTTGATCTTGGCCAGGTCGGCGGCTTCCGGGGAGGAGCCGTAGAAGACGACGGCGGCGTTCAGGTTCGGCTGGGCCGTAGCGTAGTTGAAGCTGGCCGAGCCTCCCCAACAGAAGCCGAGGCTGGCGGTCTTGCCGTTCGCGGCTGGGAGTGTCCTGGCGTAGTCCCGGGCGGCGTTGAGCCGGGCGAGGGTGTCTTCGGGCTTCATGGCGCGGACGAGCTTGACTACGTCGTCGTGGACGGCCACGGAGTCGGTGCCGCCGCCGTTGGGGCCCAAGCCGTTGATCAGGTCGGGGACGATGGCGATGAAGCCGTCCTTGGCGAGCTGGTCGGCGGCGCCGCGGATCCAGGGGCCGAGGCCGTGGATGTCGTAGATCACGATCACGACCGCCGGATCGACGAGGTGCCAGGTCTGCGCGAGACTCTGGAGTTGCTGAAACATGTCGCTTGCCTCAGCCGCAGTGAACCGGCCTGCTCATTCGAGGCGTGTCAGCGGAGGAAGCCGCGGCCAGCGCGGCGATGACGGCAGGGTTGGGGCTTTATACCGAACCGCGCTCGACGACCCATTCTGCTGGCTGCCGCGTGACCTCTGCGATTAAGTCGTAGTCGCGGTCGTAGTGGAGAAGGATCAGGCCCGCTGCCTCTGCGGTTGCCGCGATCACGAGGTCGGGGATCGGCACCCGATGGTGGCCGCTGCGGGCAAGCTCGCCTTGGACCTCGATCGCTCGGCGAAGAACCAGGTCGGTGACCGGAATCGAGTGATAGGCGAGAGCCCTGCGCATCCGGATGCGCTCATGGTCGGCATGGTTGCGCGCGCTGTAGAGGATTTCGAGGTCGATCATCGCGCAGGTCGCGGCCTCGGCAGACTCGATGATGGGCGCCAGTCTCCGCTGGACGGGCTCCAGAGACATCCTGGCCAGGGCACTTTTGTCGATGAGGTACCGTGCCCTCACCTGCGCCAGGCCCCGGCCATCACCTCTTCATCGAGCAAATCCATGCCGCGCAGGATTGACAGCGCCTCCACCTCTTCGCGCCGCGCCTCCGCCCTCACAATCTCCTGGAAGGCCCGCTCGATGGTGTCCTTGAGAGTGGCTGTTGAGAGAATGCGCTGAACGGATGTCAGCAAGTCCTCATTGATCTCGACGCTGGTCTTTCGAGTGCTCATGGATTCCTACCTCCCGGCCTCCAGGATATCAAAAATACACCAGCGAAGATATCTCTCGGGGGCGGCAGGAGGCGTAGAAGGACTCCAGGATGCACTGATTGTGCTTTGCCCGTTGAGTCCTTCCACGCTCTTGTTGCAGTCAGACTCCTACTTCAAATGCTCCCCCAAGAACCCCACCACCCGCGGCCAGGCCTGCTGGGTCGCCTTGTAGTTGGCTCCTTCGCGGCCTTCCTGGGAGCGGAGGAAGCCGTGGCCGGCGCCTTCGTAGGTGTGGACCTCGTAGGTCTTCCCGAGCTTCTTCATCTCGGCTTCGGCGGGAGGGATGGTGACGTTCACGCGGGCGTCGTCGCTGCCGTAGAGGCCCAGCACCGGGGCCTTGATGCCGGCCAGGGCGGGAGCTTCGGGCGAGGTGCCGTAGAAGACGACGGCGGCGTTCAGGCCCGGCTGCGCCGTGGCGTAGCTGAAGCTGGCCGAGCCTCCCCAGCAGAAGCCGAGGCTGGCGGTCTTGCCGTTGGCGGCGGGGATCGTCTTCGCGTAGTCCCGGGCGGCGTTGAGCCGGATGAGCGTGTCCTCGGGCGTCATGGCGCGGACGAGCTTGACCACATCGTCCTCGCTGGCAGCGGTATCGGTGCCGCCGCCGTTCGGGCCGAAGCCGTCGATCAGGTCCGGGACGATGGCGATGAAGCCGTCCTTGGCGAGCTGGTCGGCGACGGCGCGGATCCAGGTGCCGAGACCGCGGATGTCATAGATCACGATCACGACGCCGGCCTTGTCCTTGCGCTCGGGGTAGACGACCCAGGAGGTCATCGTCGAGGCGGCCGAGCCCGGAGGCAGCTTGATCTCCACGTACTCGCCGTGCCGGGGCGACGACTTGAGCGCCGCTTCGGCGTTGGGATCGGAGGCCGGCAGTCGGTCCGTACGCGGCACGGGCGTGGGCTCGGGAGCGGTCTCCGCGGGGGTCGGGGCGGCAGCCGGGGCGGAATGGCCGTGGCCGGCATGGGGATCGCTGGCCGGCGGAGCGGCGGGCGCCGGGGCCTGGGCGGTCAGCAGCGCGGCGGCGAGAAGAGCAGTCAACATGAAACGCCTCCTTCGAGGGTAGGGCCGTGAGGGGGGGCCAGGCTTGCAACGACAGGGTCTTGCTGTAGGGGCGGCTCTTGTGGCCGCCCTCTGGGGTGCGGGAGCAAATACGAGGAGGGCAACCACAAGGGTTGCCCCTACGCCGGTCGGCATCATTCTTGTCGGGCAACCTCTAGCCCGGTGAGCTCCGCGAGGAGGTCCGGCAGCGGCTCCAGATCCTCCCGCGAGCACTCGCCCATGAGGCAGACCTGGATCCAGCTCCGGTCGATCAGATAGCCGCTGAGATAGCTCAGCTCGAAGCCGCGGCGTTCGAGCTCGCCGCCCACGTGCTCCGAGCGGCCGGGAGGAAGCTCGATCGTGGTTACGGCCGGCGAGGCGTGCTCGTCCGGGGCCACGATGCGCAGGCCGCGCTCCCGGAGGGCGGCACGGAGCCAGCCGGAAAGCTCCACGGTCCGGAGATGGCGCTCGTCGAGACGGAAGCGGTCGAGCGCCGCGGCCAGGGCGTTCACGAGGTTCGACGAAAAGGTGTAGGGCACGCCGTCCTGCTCGTAGCAGCCGAGATCCAGATACCGGGGGATGCTGGACGGCGCCGGGGCGATCGGGTCCTGGTGGAAGACCATCGAGACGCCCGCGAACGAGCCGAGCCCCTTGCCGCTGGCGCCCGAGGCGAGATGGACGCCGGAGAGATCCAGCGGCACGGTCGCGAGCGAGCTGATGCAGTCGAGGTGAAGCCGCACGCCGCGCCGCCGGCAGATCGCCTTGAGGGCCTCGACATCGTTGAGGATTCCAGTCGACGTCTCGCAGTGGACGGCCCAGAGCCAGTCGCAGCCCGACTCGGCGAGCCGGTTCTCGATGGCCGCATAGTCGAACACCTCGCCCCAGTCGGTCCGCAGGACGGTGTGCGGCAGCTGGAAGCGGCGGGCATGGTCGGCCAGCCGCTCGCCGAACTCGCCGTTCGAGAGGATGAGGCCGGAGCCGCCGTCCACCCCGATGCGCGCGGCGATGGCGTCGTTCGCCAGGGTGCCGCTGCCGAACAGGAGCGCCACCCGCTTCGCGCCGGTGAGCTCGCAGAGCCGGCTCTTGATCCGCCGGAAGGTCGCGAGGAAGTCTGGCCCCCGGTGGGAGACGGGTGGCAGGGCGAGCGCCTTGCTCACATCGCGATGGAGCGGCACCGGTCCGGGCAGCAGGCGAACCCGGCGAGTTTGGCGAGCGTGGCTCAGATCGAGCGCCTTCCCGCGCTCCTGGATGCTCTCGAGCGTCGCGAACATCGGCTGAAACCGGGCGTCGGCCGGGCCGACCAGCGGTCCGAACGGCTGAAAGCCGAGATGGCTGTAGAGCTTGAGCTGGCGGACGGTGCCGGAGATGACGGCGAGGTCGTAGCCCTGGCCGGCGCCATGGTCGATGAGCGCGCGGAGCAGACCCCGGAAGACGGGGCCGCGGCGGTGGCCGGGCTCGACGGCCAGGAGTCGGACCTCGCAGACGGTCCGGCCCGCGGGCAGGTAGGCGTCGAGGTCGTCGAGCTTGGAGTCGAGCGAGAAGGGCCGCTGGCCGCGCAGGGCGATCATGCCGATCACGCGGTCGCCGTAGAGCGCCACGAAGTAGGTGTTCTGATCGTGGAAGCGGTCGATGAGCTGGCCGGCCGAGCCGTTGACCGGCCTCGGGTGGAGCGGGATCTCGTCGACGAAGGTCGCGTGGTTGAGCCGGTGGATCTGGTCCAGCTCGGAGGCCTCGCTGGCGACCTTGAACCGAAGGGTGGTCATCGGGATCGTCCTCCGGAAGCGTGCGGAAGCGTGCGATGCGTCGAACGATATCATCATCCTCTTGAAAGCCGCCGGAGCCCCCTTCGGGTTCCCGGGCCGGCCTCTGGTATGCCGGCCTCTGGTATGCTTCCCGCAGCCCAGGCACGTCCTCGGGCCCTTCAACCCTCCTCCCAGGAGGGTCCCGACTCGAATCCGTTCCCCCAGGAACTTTTCTTCCGGAGGAGATTGTCTTGAAGATCCATGAGTACCAGGCCAAGGAAATCCTGCGCCGGTATGGGGTCGCCACCCCGCGCGGCCGGGTGACCGACGACGCCGACGAAGCCGCGCGCATCTGCGAAGAGCTCGGCGGCCGGTGCGTCGTCAAGGCCCAGATCCACGCCGGCGGCCGGGGCAAGGGCGGCGGCGTCAAGCTCGCCAAGTCGCCCGACGAGGCCCGCGCCGTCGCGGGCCAGATCCTCGGGATGCAGCTCATCACCCACCAGACCGGCCCCGAAGGGCAGCTCGTGCGCAAGGTTCTCATCGAGGAGACCGCCGACATCGCCCAGGAGCTGTACCTCTCGATCACGCTCGACCGCGCCAGGGGCCAGCACGTGGTCATGGCGTCCTCGGCCGGCGGCATGGACATCGAGGAGGTCGCGGCCAGCAATCCGGACGCGATCCACCGCTCCTGGATCGACCACAACCTGGGCATCCAGCCGTTCCAGGCCCGCGCCGTGGCGCGCGGCCTCGGGCTCAAGGGGGCGACGGCGGCCAAGGCCGCGAAGCTGATCACCGCGCTGGTCAAGGCGTATCTGGACACCGACGCCGCGCTCGCCGAGATCAACCCGCTGATGATCACCGGCGACGGCGACGTGATGGCGCTCGACGCCAAGATCAGCTTCGACGACAACGCGCTCTATCGCCACAAGGACATCGTGGAGATGCGCGACCTCGCCGAGGAGAACCCGATGGAGGTCGAGGCCTCCAAGTTCAATCTGAACTACATCAAGCTCGACGGCAACATCGCCTGCATGGTCAACGGCGCCGGCCTCGCCATGGCGACGATGGACATCATCAAGCTCTACGGCGGCGAGCCCGCCAACTTCCTGGACGTCGGGGGTGGAGCGAGCCAGGAGGCGGTGAAGAATGCGTTCCGGCTGCTGATCTCCGATCCGTCCGTGCGCGCCGTGATGATCAACATCTTCGGCGGCATTGCCCGCACCGACCGCATCGCCCGCGGCGTCGTGGGAGCGATCGAGGAGCTGGGCGACGTCAAGATCCCGGTGATCGTCCGCCTGGAAGGCACCAACGTCGAGGAGGGCCGCCGCATCCTGCGCGAGGCTCCGTTCCAGTTCATCGTGGCCGAGCAGATGGCGGATGCCGCCGAGAAATCAGTGGCCGCGGCCAAGGGAGGTGCGTAGTCATGTCCGTCTGGGTCGACAACGACACGCGCCTGCTGGTGCAGGGCATCACGGGCAAGGAGGGCACGTTCCATGCCCTCGGCTGCCGCGACTACGGCACGAAGGTGGTGGCCGGCGTCACGCCCGGCAAGGGCGGGGAGACGGTGGAAGGCATTCCGGTCTATGACTCGGTGGCGGAGGCCCGCGAAGCCACCGGCGCCAATGCCTCAATGATCTTCGTGCCGCCGCCGTTCGCCGCGGACGCGATCATGGAAGCCGCCGCGGCCGAGATCGAGCTGGTCGTCTGCATCACGGAAGGCATCCCGGTGGCCGACATGCTCACCGCGAAAGCGTTTCTCCGGGATCATCCCACGCGCCTGATCGGTCCGAATTGCCCGGGCGTCATCTCGCCGGGTATGGCGAAGATCGGCATCATGCCGGGCCACATCCACAAGCAGGGCTCGATCGGCGTCGTCAGCCGCTCGGGCACGCTGACCTACGAAGCGGTCTGGCAGCTCACCAACCTCGGTCTCGGCCAGTCCACCTGCGTGGGCATCGGCGGCGATCCGATCAACGGCACGAACTTCATCGACGTGCTGGAGCAGTTCGCCGCGGATCCGGACACCGAGGGCGTCATCATGATCGGCGAGATCGGCGGCAGCGCCGAAGAGGAAGCCGCCGCCTGGGTGAAGGCCAACATGAAGAAGCCGGTCGTCGGCTTCATCGCCGGCCGCACCGCGCCGCCGGGACGCCGCATGGGCCACGCCGGTGCGATCGTCGCCGGAGGCAAGGGGACCGCGGACGAGAAGATGGAGGCCATGAAGGCCGCCGGCATTCACGTCATCGAGTCGCCGGCCAAGCTGGCCGAAACCCTGGTGAAGGCGCTGGGGAAGTAGCAGATGCCCGCAGAGACCGGGATCGAGCGGATCCCCGGCGAAGGCTGGCTCGCGCTCCTCGGAGGCGGCGAGTTCAGCTTCGCCGAGACGTTCGACGCCGACGAGGCCTGGCTGGCGAAAGCCGGTCCCGGCCCCATCGGCTTCATTCCGGCCGCCAGCGGCTCGGACGACTACGCCCGGCACTTCGCCGAGTACCTGAAGGAAGACCTGGTGCGGGAGATGGAGGTCATCCCCATCTACCGCGGCCGGGACGGCAGGCGCGGGCGCAACTCGGAGCGCATCGCGGCGGTGCCGGCGGTCTACCTGGGGGGCGGCGTCGCGGATCATCTCCTCGACGCCATCCTCGGCACGCCGGCCGCCGACGCCCTCACGAAGAAGATTCAGACGGGCGGCGTGGTGGTGGCGATCGCCGCCGCGGCTCAGGCTGCCGGTCAGGTGTCCCGGAGCATCGCCCCGGGCAAGGTCGTCCCCGGCTTCGGCTGGCTTCCGAACGGAGTGATCGAGCCGAACTTCGATCCCGGCCACGACCACCGGCTGCGCAAGCTCCTGGAGCAGACCGGAGTGCGGTGGGGCCTGGGCATTCCTCCCGAGTCGGCGGTCCTGCTGGGGCCGGGCGGCGAGGTGGAGATCGTTGGCACGGCGTTCTACGTCGAAGGACCGAACAGTGATCTGGAGGTCCTCGAAGGGCCTTCGGTTGAGATTTGAGCAGCACGCATTCAAGGAGAGAGAGACTGTCTATGGCCATGACCCTCGCAATCATCAAGCCCGACGCCGTCGAGGCCGGGAATGCTGGAAATGTTCTTGCCAAGCTGCAAGAGGTTGGCTTCACGCTCCGCGGAGTCAGGATGCTCCGCCTGACGGAGACGCAGGCGAAGGCGTTCTATGAGGTCCACAAGGAGCGTCCGTTCTACGGCAGTCTGGTCGAGTTCATGACCAGCGGCCCGGTCATGCCGCTCGCGCTGGAGAAGGACGGCGACGCCGTCAGCTTCCTGCGGGAAGTGATGGGCGCCACGGACGTGGCGAAGGCGGCGCCGGGAACGGTGCGCGCGCTGTTCGGCACCTCGATCGAGCGCAACGCGATCCACGGCAGCGACTCGGCCGAGAACGCGGCGAACGAGCTGTCCTTCTTCTTCTCGCGCACCGAGCTGCTCGCGGCGCGGTAAAGGAGCCCCCGATGGTCTACCGGATTCCCGAGGCGGCTCCCCGGAGCCAGATCCCCGCGGAGCGGAGAGGCCGGATCACCGGCCAGTTCTGCCACGGATGCGGGAGCATCTATCCCCTGCACCGGGCGAAACATCGTGGCAAGCCGATGTACGGGAAGGACCACGTCTCCTCAACGTGCGCGCACGAGGGCGAGGCGTTCGATCCGACGGAATCCTGGTGGGAGCCGGCGGTCGAGGTTCTGCCGGCGCCTCCCGCGGCGCCCGCTCCTCCGGCCGCCGGAGCCCCGGCGTAGCCCCAGTGACGTCAACCGAGAGTGCGGGTTGGGAACGCCTCGACCCGCACATTCTTCAGCTCCGCGCCTGCCGTCTCTGTCCACGGGTCGAGCCGCCACCCGTCGCCGCAAGGCCTGAAGTCTGGCCGCGGATCGTCCTCGTCGGTCAGGCCCCCGGTCCCAAGGAACGCGATCTCGGCAGGCCGTTCGCCTTCACCGCCGGCTCCCGTCTGTTCGCGTGGTTTGCCCGGCTGGGAGCGCCGGAGGAGGAGTTCCGCCGCCGGGTCTGGATCGCCTCGGCCATCCGCTGCTTTCCGGGCCGCGCCCCCCAGGGAGGCGATCGGCCGCCGGCCCCCGACGAGATCGCCAACTGCGCGCCGTGGCTGGAGGAAGAGATCCGGATCGTCCGCCCGAAGACGATCATCGCCGTCGGCCAGCACGCCATCACCAAATTCGTCCCCGAGCCCGCGCCGCTCTCCGACCGGGTCGGCCAGGCGTTTGAAGGGAGCCGTGGCGATCTGAAGTTCGATGTCATCCCGCTGCCGCACCCGTCCGGCAGGAGCACCTGGCTGGTCCGGCCGGAAAACCAGGCGCGCCTGGAGCGGGCTCTGGAGCTGCTGAAGCAGAGCCGCGGGTGGCGGGAGACGTTCGGGTAAAGACCCGGCACCCGAATCAGGCGACCAGAGCAGCGCTCTCGCGGTCCACGGCCGCGAGAGACCGCTGAATCGCATCCAAGGGCCACTGGGCGGGATCTGGCCGTCCTTTATGTCCTTGCTACGCTGTCTCCGGATCGCTCATGCGGCTCGGCTTTCTCCGGGTTGCTTGATCAAGCATTCCGCCGGAATGCCGAGCTCCTTGTGCAGCTTCCAGATCATCTTGAGGGTTAGCGGCCGTCTGTGGCTGAGGATCTCGTAGACGCGGTTGGAGCGGCCGATCATCGGCTCGAGATCTTTCGCCGTGAGGCCTCGCTGATCCATCACGAACTTGATGGCCTCCACCGGGTCGGGCAGATCCAAGGGGAAGTGCTGCTGTTCGTAGGCCGTGACCAGTGTGACCAGGACATCGAGTCGCTCACCCTCGGGCGAGCCAAGCGCCGCGCTCATCAGCGCTTCGATCTCGTGGAGGGTCGCTCGATAGTCGTCTTCCGTCCTGATTGGCTTGATGTCCATGAGCATTCTCCTTCAGGTCGGTCCGTCACACCTTCTGTGCATCGATCTGGTCGTATTGAGAGTGGGTCCCGAGGAAGCGAATGTATATCACCCGATAGCCGTAATTGATCCAGACGACCAGCCGGTATTTGTTTCCCGCGATGTTGAACACTACCCGACCGTCTCTGAGGATGCTCGCCTGACCGAAGTCGGCTTTCACATCGGTCGGTGACGCCCAGTTGGCCTTGACCGTATGCCGGTACCAGGCAAGGACAGGCTCCCTTGCGTCCGCGCAGCTCGGATTCGTTTCCCAGAAAGCCTTGAGCGTCGAGAGCGCGATAACACGCATCTGCGGATTCTAGTCCCAATTTGGGACCATGGCAATCGGCTGCCTGAGGGTGGCGGGAGATACGTTCGGGGGGTAAGATCTCCGAGGAGGCCGCATGACGACGACTGGACGGATTACGGAGATGGGCGAGCCCGGCGGTTGGCTTCCGAAGAACATCGAGTCGGCCCTGAATGTCGAGCCTCTAACCGGAGCCGAGATCGTCAAAGCGGGTCTGCTCGGTGGCTGGGAGGACCAGGGAATCGGGGACTCGGAGGCCTGGCTTCAGGAGCAGCGGCGCAGGCGCCGCGAGCAGCGCTCGTAGTGACCGGTCTTCTCGACACGGCCGTCCTCGTCGACCTCCTTCGCTTCGTACTCGCCGTCCCGGGACTGGCTGGCCGAACAGCCGGTTGAGCCACTCTGTGGATGTCATGGATTGTGTGATCGCCGCCGCGGCGCGCCGGCTGGATCTGCCGCTCTACACCCGGAACCTGAAGCACTTCGAGCCCATGCTCGGATCGCTGGCCCGCAAGCCGTACTGATCACTTCCTCGATTCCAACCCCCGCGGCCGCAGCGCCCGCTCCACCCATCCCAGCAAAGCATCGACCACCAGCGCCAGAACCGCCGCGGGGATCGCGCCGGAGAGGATCATCGCGGAGCTCGCGAGCTGCAGGCCGGTCACGATCGGCTCGCCGAGGCCTCCGGCGCCAATGAAGGCGGCCAGGGTGGCGGTTCCTACGGTAAGCACGGCGGCCGTCCGGATTCCCGCCAATAGGATCGGCGCGGCCAGGGGCAGCCGGACCTGCGCCAGCACCTGCCGCGGCGTCATGCCCAGGGCGGTGGCCGCCTCGACGGCCCGAGGGTCGGCGTCCCGGACCCCGGTATAGGTGTTGCGGACGATCGGATAGAGCGAGTAGATCCACAGGGCCACGATCGCCGGCACCCGGCCCACTCCCAGGAAGGGAATGAAGAAGGCCAGGAGCGCCAGGGACGGCACCGTCTGCGTGGTGCCCAGGAGGCGGATTATGGTCTCCGCGCCTTTCCGGCTCCGTTCGAGCGCGAGCCCGAGCGGGACGGCGACCAGGATTCCCGCGAGGAGCGCCACGGCCGAGATGCCGAGATGCTCCAGCGTCCGCCGGAGCAGGGCGTCGCGCTCGTCCCAGAGGTAGTGGGAAAGGCCGGGCGTCGATGGAGCGGCTTGAGTCTCGGAGGATTCGGAGCCCTGGACACCCTTGAGGAGACCAAGCTCGCGCAGCGCATCGCGGGCGACCACGGCCTCGTCTTCCTTCCCTTCCTGGAGGCGGAGATTCAGGGCGCGCATCCGGTCCTCGTCGAACGAGCCGGCGAGGAGCCCGAGGACGGCGCCGACTTCCGGATGCTTCCGGAGCGTTTCGCCGCGAACCAGGGCGGCGGCCTCGTAGGGTGGAAAGAAGCCCTTGTCGTCGTCCAGCACCACCAGCTTGTAGAGGAGCAGACGGGCGTCGGTAGTGTAGACGTCCACCGCGTCGACCTCCCGCGCGCCGGCCGCCTGGTACTTGAGGGCGTGCTGGAGCGGCACGACCGAGCCGAAGCGGAGGCCGTAGATCCGTTCGAGGCCGAGAAGACCGTCCTCCCGGCCCACGAACTCGTGGCCGAAGCCGCCGCGCAGGCGGGACGAGATGCGCGCGAGATCCGAGATCGTCTTGAGGTGCTCGCGCTCGGCCAACTCCTGGGGGACGGCCACCTCGAACGAGTTCTCGAAGCCGAGCGGCGAGATCCACCAGAGATCCCAGCGCGACAGGAACTCGCGGCGGACGCGGTTCAACGTTCCGGAGGCCCCCTCCTCCGGTTCCTCTCCCAGGATCGAGACCAGGCCGGTGCCGGTGTACTCGGGATAGACGTCCAGGGCCCCTGTCTTCAGGGCCTCGAAGCAGACTTGCGTGCCGGCGAGCCCGAGGCGGCGCTCGACTGCCAGATCGGTCCGGCTCTCCAGAAGCTGCGCGAAGATCTCGCCGAGCAGCCGGCTCTCCTCGAAGTTCTTCGAGCCGATCACAACCCGCCCAGATTTCTGGCCGGTTTCCTTGGCCGCTGCCGGACCGGCGACCAGAAGGATCAGGACAACCAGCGCGAGCCTACGCATCCCGCGCCTCCAGCAGAGCCTTGACGTAAGGGTGGGCCGGCCGCGCCGCCAACTCCTCCGGCGGCCCGAGCTGGAGAATCTTTCCAGCCTGCATCACCGCGATGCGGTCGGCCAGCCGGAACGCCTCGGCCAGGTCGTGCGTCACCAGGACCAGCGTCTTGCCGAGGATCTGCTTCAGCTCCAGGAACTTGCCGTGAAGATCCCGCCGGGTGAGGACGTCCAGCGCTCCGAACGGCTCGTCGAGCAGGACGACCGGCGGGTCCGCGGCCAGCGCGCGGGCCAGGGCGACCCGCTGCCGCTGGCCGCCGGACAGCTCGGCCGGAAAGCGGGGTCCGTGCGTCTCCACGGACAGCCCGACCAGCTCCAGCATCTCTTTCGTTCGGCTCTTCCGGCGGGCGGCGTCCCATCCCAGAAGCTGGGGAACCATCTCCACGTTCCGGTCGATCCGCCAGTGGGGGAGGAGGCCGCCATCCTGAGGCACGTAGCCGATTCCTCTCCGGAGGACGATCGGATCGAGCCCGGAGACCGGCCGGCCTTCGACCCGGACCTCGCCGGCGGAGGGCTCGACCATCCGGTTGAACAGGCGCAGCAGGGTGGTCTTGCCGCTGCCGCTCTCGCCGACCAGGGCGATCGTCTCGCCGCCCGCGACCGTCAGGCTCACGCCGTCGAGCGCGGTGGTGCCGTCGCCGTACGTCTTCGAGACGCCGACGGCTTCCAGGGCCAGGGATGGGGGAGAGGGCTGTGGAGACGGCACCCGCCTAGTCTAGGCGAGGTGCGCGTCCCCTCGGGAGGACATCCGGTCTTGGGCTCGGGTGGTTACGGCTGGAGCCGCGGCTTGAGCACGTAGAGACCCTGGCGCACGCTCGCCACGATCACGGTCCCGCTCGGCAGCACGTCGAGGCTGTACGCTCCGAACCAGCTGGCTCCGGAGACCTGGGGCTCCACGTCGAACGAGCCGGCCTCGCGCGGCCGGCCCTTCGCGATCTGGCGCAAGTCCAGGATGCGCACCCCCGCCGAGGCGTTGGCCAGATAGGCATAGCGGCCCCGGACCTCGAGGTGCAGGTCGCGGCCCCGCGTCGGGCCGTCGTAGCTCGCGAACTGTACGGGCGCGGTCAGATTGGTGATGTCGAAGAGGAACGTCCGGGTGTTGAAGCCGGGGTTGTACTCGTCGTGGGAGTCCGCGAGCAGAACGTAGCGGTGGTCCTCCGTGAACGCCACCTTCCAGGGACTGTTGTAGCGCTTGTAGAACGTCTGCGAGAGCTTGACCTTGCCGGTCATGTCCCAGATCACCATCGACCGCCGTCCTGCGGCACCGGCGCAGATCTCGTGGCCTTGAAACCGGGTGTCCGGCCCATGATAGAGGACGCATTCGAAATTGCGCGGGTAGGGCCCGCCCGGCGTCCAGGCGTAAAGCTCCTCCGGGCTCTCGGGATCGTCGGTCAGATCGAGCGCCACGGCCTGGGCCGCCTGCGTCTGACTTCCGATGAGCAGGTGAGCATGGCCGGTGTCCTGGTTGATGGTGAAGAGGCCATAGGCGCGCAGAGGGTAGGTGGCGTCGGCCGCGAAGTGGGTGGACGGTCCGGAGGCGTTGAGCAGATTCGTCAGGTCGACGATCTCCAGCACCCCTTCGCCCCCCTGAAGCGTCATCACATACAGGTGGTTCTGGTAGATGGCCTTGCCGCCCACGATGAGGCCGGTCCCGTAGTCTCCGATCACCCTGGGGCTTTCGGGGTTCGTCACCTCGATGAAGGAGACCTTGGTCCGCAGATCGAGCACGGCGAGCTCCCGGCCGCTCGCCTCGTGGTGCCACCCGAGGACGTCTCCCGCCACCTCGGACGGGCCGCCGAGATCGGCGAGACGAACCTGGCTCGCCTGATCGACCGCATGGCAGGGATAGGGACCAGCGAAGCCGCCCACGCACCTCAGCGGCCCTTGGGGCGGGGTGAGCGCGGCGGACTTTCCGGGGAGAAGAAGAGCGCAAACGGTGGCGACGGTGACGATCGCAGCAAGCGAGAAAGAACGGTGTCGCATGAGGAGCCCTCGTAGTCGCCGCTGCCGTCGGCGGCACGGCGGGTGAAGCCTTCTTGCTGAAACTGTAGCACGCAGCCTGCCAGCCTGCGGGGCGCCCACTTCAGATCACGCCAGCGTCCTCGCCTGGAGACGAGGGCGAATCGCCTGGATGCCCACTCCTCGGCACTGCTGCCCCTAAATCTCGTGGAATCAACGACCTTGCTCCGAGGCGAGACCCTGGCACGCATCGTGGAATGGTAGGAAACCGGGAGCCGCGGGCAAGCCAGCCAGGACGAACACCAGCGGCTCCCACCGTTGACAAGACAAGAGACACGACCTCCTCTCCCTCCGGTGCCGGGGCGGGTTTCCCAGCCCTCCGCCCGCCTCGGCCCCTCTTTTTTCCTCCGCCATGGCTTTTCGACGCACCGCCCCTCATATAATGGGTCCCGTGAGTGTAGATATCGAGGTGGAGCCTCGGGTCGTTCCCCGATCCGAGCATCCGATCTCCCGCAGAGACATCTCCGTCAACGCCGTCAAGGTTCTCTACCGGCTGAACAACGCCGGGTACAGGGCGTGCCTCGTCGGAGGGAGCGTCCGGGATCTGATGCTGGGACGGCGGCCCAAGGATTTTGACATTGCCACGGATGCCAAACCGAACGAGATTCGACGGTTGTTCAGCAACTCTCGAATCATCGGCCGGCGCTTCCGACTGGTTCACGTGTACTTTCATGACGGCGAGATCGTCGAGGTTTCGACCTTCCGCCGCGACCCGGACCCTGAAGAGCAGCGCAGCGAGCCCGGGGAATTGCTCATCACGAGCGACAACACCTACGGCACGCCGGAGCAGGACGCGTTCCGGCGCGACTTCACGGTCAACGCCCTGTTCTACAACATCGCCGACTACTCGGTCATCGATTACGTAGGCGGCATCGAGGATCTCGAACGCGGCCTGATCCGGGTCATCGGAGATCCCGACAAGCGCTTCCGGGAAGACCCGGTGCGCATGCTGCGGGCCTGCGAGTTCGCGGCGCGCCTCGGGTTCGGCATCGAGACCGGGACCCAGGAGGGCATCTTCCGGCACCGCAAGGATCTGGACAAGGCGTCGCCGGCCCGGGTCACGGAGGAGATCGCCCAGCTCCTGCGCTGCGGCCACGCCGGCGCGGCCGTGCAGTGGATGCTCGAGCTCGGCCTCCTGGAGATCATCCTGCCGGAGGTCAACTCCATGCTGGTCGCCGGAGCGCGCGGCCTGGGAGACTTCGGGCAGATGCTGCCGGTCATCGACCGCATGGTGAGCAGCGGCCGGCAGCTCTCGGACACCGGCCTGCTCGCGGCGCTGCTCCTGCCCAAGGTGCTGCTCCGCCGCGACGACATCGAGGCCCGCGACAGGCGGCCCATGACCCGGTCCGCCATCGAAGTCCTGGTCCAGGAGGAGGCTCAGGCGTTCCTGGCCCGGTTCACCGTTTCGAACCTGAAGTCCCAGCAGATCATCCAGGCCCTCATCGGTTTCCAGCGCCTGTGCGAGCCGAAGTGGACCCTGCCGGAGCGCATCCGGTTCACCCGGAGGCCCGCGTTCGACGACGCCCGCCTGCTGTTCGAGATCCTGGTCGAGGCGACCGGGGGAGGCGCCGAGGCGCTCGCCGAGTGGGACGCCGCTGCGCGCCGCAGGCCGCCCGTCAAGGCCGGCGGGATATCCGGAGCGGTCGGAGCGGGAGACGCGGAAGCCCGTCCCCGTCCCAAGCGCCGGAGGCGCCGCCGCGCTCCGGCATGAGTCCCCCCTTAAGCTCCCTCTCCCCCGGCACGGGGGAGAGGGCCGGGGAGAGGGGGAGTGGGATCAACCCTTCCTTGTGACGGATTTCACAATCGCATTCGGGTTGTCGTAGGATAGGCCTCGTCCCAGCATCCATGTAAGGGGAAAGCATGTCCTGGTTCTCGGACCTCACACGATCGGCAGTCGGCAGGAAAGCGGTGATGGCCGTCACGGGCATCATCCTCTTCGGCTTCGTTCTCGTTCACATGCTCGGCAACCTGAAGATGTACCTGGGCGCCGACCATCTCGCCGAGTACGGCGAGTTCCTCCGCCATGTGGGGGAGCCGGCCATCCCGGCCTACGGCGTGCTCTGGATCGCCCGGATCGTGCTCCTGGCGAGCGTGGTCTTCCACATCTGGGCCGCCTGGAGCCTGACCCGGATGGCGAAGGCCGCCCGGCCCGCGCGCTACGAATACAAGGAGAAGAACCACACCACCTACGCGTCGCGGACGATGCGCTGGGGCGGCGTGATTCTGGTCCTGTTCATCATCTTCCACCTCCTCGACCTCACGGTCGGCTCGGTGAACCCGGCCTTCACGGAAGGACGGCCCTTCGAGAACATGGTGGCTAGCTTCAGAGTCTGGTACGTGGCCCTGTTCTACATCCTGGCCAACCTGGCCCTGGGCCTCCACCTGTACCACGGGGTGTGGAGCCTCTTTCAGTCCCTGGGCTGGAACCACCCGCGCTTCAACGCGTGGCGCAGCTGGTTCGCCCACGGCTTCGCCTGGATCATCACCCTTGGCAACATTTCGTTCCCCCTGGCCGTGCTGTTCGGCTTTGTAGGGAAGTAGGAGACTCCGGCCATGAAGCTCGACGCCAAGGTCCCATCCGGTCCCCTGGAGACGAAGTGGCTGGATCACCGCGACCATCTCAAGCTGGTGAACCCCGCCAACAAGCGCAAGTTCACCATCCTGGTGGTCGGCTCCGGTCTCGCGGGAGGCGCTGCCGCGGCGAGCTTCGGCGAGCTCGGCTATAACGTGAAGTGCTTCTGCTTCCAGGACACGCCGCGCCGTGCCCACTCGATCGCCGCCCAGGGCGGCATCAACGCCGCGAAGAACTACCACAACGACGGCGACAGCATCTTCCGGCTGTTCTACGACACCGTGAAGGGCGGTGACTTCCGCGCCCGCGAGGCCAACGTCCACCGCCTCGCCGAGCTGTCGGTCAACATCATCGACCAGTGCGTGGCGCAGGGCGTTCCGTTCGCCCGCGAGTACGGCGGCCTGCTCGACAACCGCTCCTTCGGCGGCGCCCAGGTGGCCCGCACGTTCTACGCCCGCGGCCAGACCGGGCAGCAGCTCCTCCTCGGCGCCTATCAGGCCCTCGAGCGGCAGATCGGCGCCGGCACGGTCAAGATGTTTCCGCGCACCGAGATGCTCGACCTCGTGGTCGAGGACGGCCGCGCGGTCGGCATCATCACGCGCGACCTGGTCACCGGCAAGCTGGAGCGCCACGCCGGCCACGCCGTGGTCCTCGCGACCGGCGGCTACAGCAACGTCTACTACCTGTCGACCAACGCCAAGGGCTCGAACGTGACCGCGGCCTGGCGCGCGCACCGCCGCGGCGCCCTGTTCGCGAATCCGTGCTTCACGCAGATCCATCCGACCTGCATTCCGGCCTCGGGCGACTACCAGTCGAAGCTCACCCTGATGAGCGAATCGCTGCGCAACGACGGCCGCATCTGGGTGCCGAAGAAGGCGGGGGACACCCGCTCGCCCGACCAGATCCCGGAAGGCGAGCGCGACTACTACCTGGAGCGCAAGTATCCGGCCTTCGGCAACCTCGTCCCCCGCGACGTCGCGGCGCGCAACGCCAAGACCGTGGTGGACGAAGGGCTCGGCGTCGGACCGCAGAAGAACGGCGTCTATCTCGACTTCTCCGACTCGATCCGCCGGCTCGGACGCGCCACCATCGCGGAGCGCTACGGCAACCTGTTCGAGATGTACGACAAGATCACCGGCGAAAACCCGTACGCGGTGCCCATGCGCATCTACCCGGCCCCGCACTACACCATGGGCGGCCTCTGGGTGGACTACGACCTCATGAGCAACATCCCGGGCCTCTTCGTGCTCGGCGAGGCCAACTTCTCCGATCACGGCGCCAACCGGCTCGGCGCGAGCGCGCTCATGCAGGGCCTGGCGGACGGCTACTTCGTCATCCCCTACACGATCGGCGACTACCTGGCGCCGTCCCTCAACAAGCCGGTCTCCGACGACACGCCGGCCTTCCGGGCCACCGAGGCCGATGTCCGCGACCGCGTCTCCATGATGCTCGCGATCAACGGCAAGCGGACCGCGGACAGCTTCCACCGCCAGCTCGGCCGGATCGTCTGGGATTACTGCGGCATCGCCCGCACCGCCGGCGGCCTGCAGAAAGCTCTCCAGCTCATCCCGGAGCTGCAGCAGGAGTTCTGGAAGGATCTCAAGCTCGTCGGCGGCGCGGACGGCGTGAACCAGGAGATCGAGAAGGCGGGCCGCGTGTCCGACTACTTCGAGCTGGCCGAGCTGATGTGCCGCGACGCCCTGGACCGCGAGGAGTCCTGCGGCGGCCACCTGCGCGAAGAGCACCAGACGCCGGACGGCGAAGCCCTGCGCAACGACGAAGAGTTTTCCTACGTCGCCGCGTGGGAGTGGACCGGCGGCGGCAGCGCTCCCAATCTTCACAAGGAACCGCTCGAATTCGACGCCGTGAAGCCGTCCCAGAGGAGCTACAAGTAATGGATCTCATCCTCCACATCTGGCGCCAGACGGGGCCGTCGGCTCCCGGAAAGATGGTCAAGTACGAGGTGAAGGGCGTCAACGAGCACAGCTCCTTCCTGGAGATGCTGGACGTCCTGAACGAGCAGCTCGTGACCCGCGGAGACGAGCCGGTGGCCTTCGACCACGACTGCCGCGAAGGCATCTGCGGCTCCTGCGGCTTCATGATCAACGGCGAGGCGCACGGTCCGCAGCCGGCGACCACGGTCTGCCAGCTCCACATGCGCCACTTCAAGACCGGCGACGAGCTTCACCTGGAGCCCTGGCGCTCCCGGGCGTTCCCGATCGTGAAGGATCTGATGGTCGACCGCGGCTCCTTCGACCGCATCATCCAGGCCGGCGGCTTCATCACGGTCTCCACGGGCAGCGCGCCCGAGGCGAACCTGACGCCCGTGCCCAAGCCGATCGCCGACCAGGCCTTCGACGCGGCGCAGTGCATCGGCTGCGGCGCCTGCGTGGCGCAGTGCCCGAACGGCGCGGCGCAGCTCTTCACGTCAGCGAAGGTCGGCCACCTGAACCTGCTTCCCCAGGGTCAGGCGGAGCGATACGACCGGGCGCTCTCGATGGTCGAGGCGATGGAGCAGGAAGGCTTCGGCTACTGCTCGAACTTCGCCGAGTGCGAAGCCGTCTGCCCGAAGGGGATCTCGATCGACTTCATCGCCCGCATGAACCGCGACTACATCAAGGCCAAGGCGTTCGGCTCCGCGAAGACGGCGGTCAAGGCGTAAGCCGCACCCATCACCTCGGCAGGTTCGAACGCCCGGTGGAAGCGCCGGGCGTTTTCGTTGGGCTTGAATTCGCCCCCCGGAACATTTTCACCCCCTCCGTCGTCTTGGACTGAGGAGGGGCCTTCCCCATGCACGATTTTGTTCAGGATCTTCGTTTTGCCTTTCGCCAGATGGCCCGCAAGCCGGGCTTGACCCTTTTTGCCGTCCTGTCCCTGGCTCTCGGGATCGGGGCGAACAGCTCGATCTTCAGCCTCGTCAACGCGATTCTCTTCCGCGAGCTGCCGGCCGTCCGGCCTGAGGAGCTTGTCGACGTTTTCTCCGGCAGGGAAGGCGAGTACCAGTATGCGACGTGGTCGTACCCGGACTATGTCGACGCGCGGCAGTGGAACAAGGTGTTCACGGAATTCGCGGCCATCAACATCACGCTCGCCACCTTCGACGACGGCAAGAAGACCGAGCTTCTCTTCGGCGAGCAGGTGACCGGCAACCTCTTCCGGATGTATGGCATCGAGCCGACGATCGGGCGCGGCTTCCGGCCTGAGGAGGATGTGACCCTGGGAACCCACCCTGTGGTCGTCCTCGGGCATCGCTGCTGGACCGAGCGCTTCGAGGCCGATCCGAAGATCGTGGGCAAGGCGATCAAGCTCAACGGCCAGTTCCTGACCGTGATCGGCGTGGCGCCCGAGATCTTCAAGGGGAGCTTCCCTGGCCTCGTGTCGGACTTCTGGGTTCCCATGCACGTCGGCGCGGCCATGGCCAGCCTCAACAGCCTCACGGAACGCGGTTCGCGCTCACTGTTCGCCAAGGCGCGGCTCGCTCCGGGAATCACGATCGAGGAGGCGCAGTCCCAGATGACCGCGTTGACCGGCCGCCTGCGCAAGGCCTATCCGGTGGAGGACGAGGGGCTCACGACGACGCTGGTCCCCACCCGCGAGGTGGTGCTCAACCCCGGCATCGACGGCCCCATCTTCGGCGTCGCGGGGCTGCTCATGGGCATCGTCGGCCTGGTGCTGCTGATCGCCTGCTCCAACATCGCCAACCTGCTCCTGGTCCGCGCGTCGCAGCGCCGCCGCGAGATCGCCGTGCGCCTCGCTCTCGGCGCCAGCCGCGGCCGGCTCATCCGCCAGCTCCTGACGGAGAGCGTCCTGCTCGCGCTCATGGGCGGAGCCGCCGGGCTCGTGATCGCGGTCTGGACCGCGCGCCTGATCGTGGCCTTCAAGCCGCCGCTCCCCATCCCCATCAACCTCGACGTGCCGCTCGACGGCCGCATCCTCGCGTTCACCCTGGGCGTTGCGCTGCTCACTGGGCTCATCTGCGGCCTCGCGCCGGCCCTCCAATCCACGCGGCCCGAGGTCGTCACCGCCCTCAAGGACGAAGAGGTGGGCCTGCTGCGGCGCCACCGCAAGCTCGGCCTGCGCAATCTTCTGGTCGTGGCGCAGGTCGCGACCTCGGCGCTGCTGCTCGTCGGCGCCGGGCTGTTTCTGCGCAGCCTGGGGAACGCGCAGTCGATCGATCCGGGCTTCGGTCTGCGCAAGGGCGTGACCGTGCAGTTCGCCCTGGAGCTGGGCAGCGCCTATGACGAGACGCGGGGCCGGGCCTTCTACGACGGCCTCCTGGAGCGGGTCCGTACCCTTCCCGGCGTCAAGTCGGCCAGCATGATCGAGCACTTGCCCCTGGGCCTGAACGTCAACATCTCGAGCATCGAGATCGAAGGCCGGCCCAAGCCGCGCAAGGGGGAGGAGCTGTCGGTCGATCGTAGCCGGGCGAGGCCCGGATACTTCAGCACGATGGGCATTCCGCTCGTGGCCGGGCGCGACTTCGCGGAGACCGACCGCCCCGGCATGCCGCAGGTCGCCGTCGTCAACCAGACCGCGGCGCGTCAGTACTGGCCCGGCCAGGATCCGCTCGGAAAACGGCTGCGCTTCGGAGAAGACGGAGAGTGGATGACCGTCGTGGGGGTGGTCCGGGACGGAAAATACCGGACCCTCGGCGAGTCGCCGCGGCCGTTCCTCTATCCCAACAGCCTCCAGCAATACTCCTCCTTCATGACCCTCGTCGCGGCCACGGATGGCAACGAGAAGGCCCTGGAGGAGCGGATCCGGCGCGAGCTCGACGCGATCGACCCGAACCTGCCCATCTTCGATCGCGCGACGATGTCCGAGCATCTCTCGGTGATGCTGTTCCCGGCGCGCCTGGGCGCGGGGCTCCTCGCAGTGTTCGGCCTGCTGGGACTGCTGCTCGCCGGCATCGGCCTCTATGGAGTGGTCGCCGCCTCCGTGGCGCGCCGCACGCGCGAGATGGGAATCCGCATGTCGCTCGGCGCGCGCCGGGGGGACGTGCTGGCGCTCGTCGTTCGCGAGGGCATGACCCTGACCCTGGTCGGCCTGGCCGTCGGCCTCGGCCTGGCCCTGCTGGCGACGCAGGTTCTGCAGGGCTTCCTGTACGGCATCGGAACCAGGGACCCCCTGACCTTCGCGGCCGTCGCCGCCGTGCTCGGGAGCATCGCGCTCGTCGCCAACCTCGTCCCGGCGGAACGGGCCACGAGGGTCGAGCCGGTGGTGGCGCTCAAGACCGAGTAGAACCACGAAGGAGGCTCCCGGAGAAGGGGATCAACCCCCTCCTGGGTGGGGGTTCCCTCTCCCCCATCTCTGGGGGAGAGGGCCAGGGAGAGGGGGGAAGGGATCAATCCGGATGGGATCAACCCCCTCAAAGCACGAACGCGTAGCCGATCTTGAAGAACAGCGTCCGGTCGTACCGTGTCAGATCGATCGTCCGCTCCTCCAGCGTGGTGGACCCGAACGCGTTGTCCGAGTACCCGAGGAACAGCACCGTCTGCGGGTTGAGCTTGTAGGAGAACAGCAGCTGCGAGAAGAGCTGCTCGTCCCGCTTCAACACCTTCTCCAGGAACAGATCCGGATCCCGCTCGATCTGCTCGTACTGGAAGATCGCGCGCACGAAGGTCCGGATGTTGATCTGGTAGACCGTCCGGAGCTGCGTCAGGTTCGCCTCCAGGAGCCGACCTTCCTTCACGTCCAGCCGCTGGAAGTCGTGGTCCAGGCCCAGCTGAAGGCGCCGGCCGGGGCTCCAGGTCACGCTGGGGTTCACCTCGATCTTGTCAGCGTCGCGGACGTTCGCGAGGTCGACCGTCTCCGAAAAACTTCCATTCAGAGCGAGATAGAGGCTGCCCGTCGGCCGCATCTCCATCTGGGCGAAGATGAAGCTGCCGTCGAACGGCACGCCCTTCCAGGTGCGCTTCCGATGCCCGATGTCCAGAAAGTAGAACGACTGCAGCGGGCCGTTGACGCCCGTCCAGGCCTCCACCTCGTCCTCCAGAAGCGTGCCGTCCGGCTGCTCGCTGCGGTTCCAGTCGATGCCGGTGAAGATGCGGGTCCACCAGTCGTCCTTGCCCCCGGTCCAGCGGCGCTCCAGCCCGGCGAGCTGCGTGTCGTAGCCCACCTGAGGGATGAAGCCGAGGTCCGCGCGGAACCCCGGGTCGACCTTCTCATAGCGCCCGTACCAGTTCCAGTCCTGGGTGTCGTGGGAGTAGCCGGCGCGGAAGGCGTCGCCGTCGAAGCCGCCGAGCGGCTGGCGGTTCTCCGCGGCGAAGGCTCCGGGGTACTCGGTGCTCGATTGCAGATACTGCACGCGCACCCGCTCCGTCGCGTTCGGCCGCCACAGGCCGTCGACTCCGGCCACGCTGTTGCGGTAGCCGTCGCCCTCGCGGTGGGTGACCACCCCGCCCAGGTCCATCGTGTCGCTCAGGTCGCGCCGATAGCGCATCACCGCGTCCCGGGTCTGGACATCGAGCCGGGTGGTCCGGGACTGCTGGCTTCCCGGAAGGAGGAGGTTCGTCACTTCGTCCTCGGCCACGAAGACGCCGATGCCGTTCTTGCCTTCCTTGCCGGTCAGCTTCAAGCCCCAGGACGGGTCCGCCACCGTGCGGGTGTGGACCACGTTCATGTAGGTCTCGAAGTAGTCGGCGCCCTCCAGGAAGAACGGGCGCTTCTCCGGGAAGAACAGGGCGAACTGGGTGTTCTCCTCCAGCTGGGCGGCGTCGGCTTCCACCTGCGAGAAGTCCGGGTTCACGGTGCCGGTGAGCGTCAGGTTGGGCGTGATCCCCCAGCGCGCGGTCAGGCCCGGATCGTAGTCGGGATCGCCCGATTCGAGCGGGCCTTCGGGAAAGGTCGTCCGCACGTCCGTGCGGTGGGCGGTGACGGTCGGCGTGATCTCGATGTTGCGGCCCGGCGTGGCACCCGCGAAGCCGGTGACCTTCGGAACCTGGCAGAGCAGGCAGCCGTCGTCGGGGTCGGTCTTGATGCCGAGGATCTGATGGCGCCGGCTGCGCGGATACGACCGGAACGGGGTCAGGCCCCAGGTCTGCTCGCCGTCGGAGCGCTGGAACCGCAGCGAGCTGAACGGGATGGCGATCTCCACCACGTAGCCCTGCTCGTCGATCTTGCCGGCGGAGCGCCAGATGGCATCCCAGGCCTCGTCCTCCTCGTTTTCCGAGGAGACCTCGTTCAGGGAGAGATCCATCTGGACCCCGAGCGGGTTCACGAAGAACTCGTAGCCGTTGCGCTCGTCGTTGAACGTGTCGACCATGATGCCGACGAAGTCGTCCCGGAACGGCGTGTCGCGGTCTGCGAGATGGGCGCGGATGGCCGAGGGATCCGGGTCGTTCGCGCGGAAGGCGATGAAGAAATGATCGTCGTCGTACGTCATGTACGAGATCGTGGTCACCGGCGCGGGCACGTTCTTCCCGGGATCGGTCTCGTTGTTCACGTCGAGGACGAGGCCCTTCTGCCAGGCCTCCTCGTCGAGCACGCCGTCGATCTTGATCGGGGTCTCCGCGCGCGGAATCCGGTAGTGGGGCTTCGAGCGGCCCCCGGTCACCACCGTCTCGAAGGGCTCGGTCGGCGCGTGCGCGGCCAGACAGGGAACGGAGAGCAGCGGCAGCAAGAGGCTCAGGCAGGCACGGGTTTGAAAAGACGACATCCAGCGAATCCCTCCACGAATGAGAGACAGTACGGCCGGGCTCCTGATTAGTTGCGGCAGTCAGGCGCGGCGGGGCCGACGGGGAGCCTGGACGCCGCCGCGGCGGGCGCGGAGCAGCTCGGAGAGATGGTCGTGGATCCAGGCGTTGGCCCGTTCCAGGTTGCGGTAGAAGCGCTCTCGGCGGCGGAACTCGGGCGTGTGGAAGTAGCGGCGCCCGTTGTGCAGCTCGGGAGGCATGTCGGCGTGGAGCAGCTCGTGATGCACGACCGCCTCGATCACATAGAGAGGGATGTCCGGCGCGTCGAGGACGCGATGGATGCGGATCAGCCGCTCCTCATAGGAGTAGCTGCCGAGCTGGAGGCTGGCCGTGTGCCCGCGGCGGCAGCGGTGGCCGGCGGCGGCGCCGCCGGTGGCCTTGCCCCAGGTGACCTCCACGTCGAGCCGGCCCTCGAAATAGCGCTGGTTGAGGTCGTCCACGACCCGCCGCAGATCGAGGGACGAGCCCTCGGGCCGCAGCACCGCCTTGCGGCGGGCCGTGCCGCCGCGATGGAGCGCGAAGTGCTCGCGGATCACGCCCAGCGCCAGGCGGGCGCGCTCGCTCCCCTTCTTGCTCTCCAGGAACTCGGCCACGGCGCGCACCACGTCCTCGGGGGCGTCGAGAAACGAACGGTGGATGCGCAGCTCCAGCCGGGAGCGGTCCGGAGCCTTGCGCACGCTCAGGATGGTCCGGCGGTTGTCCGTCAGGGTGAGGGATCGGAGGCGTCCCGCGGAGTGGCGGTTGAGCCGCCGGAGCAGCTCCAGGCGGGGAGCGTCCGGGCTGGGGACCAGCCGGGGCCGTGCGACGGTTTCGACGACCTCCACGGCCGGCTTCTCTACCTTTTCGGCAGGTGAAGCGCCGAACAGATCGAGCTGCACGGGCCGTCGAACGGCGCGCGGTTCCTCCCGCGTGCCGCCTTTGGACGACCGGGGGATCGGCTGGGCGGAAGATCTCATGGTTCGTCGGCCCCGCTTGCTGCTGCCTTGTCAGGGGCGAGCCACACTCTAGCATAGGGGTTCCGGGAGTCAGGCCAGCCAGCGCTCCCCGACGGCGAGAATGTGGACGCGCTCCCGTTCGGCTTCCCCGCCTTCTTCCTCCAGGATCTGCTTCAGGACGCGCGGCGCCAGATCCGCCGGCTCGTCCGTGAGGTCGAAGGCCCCCCAATGCATCGGAATCATGTGGCGGGCGCCAAGCTCGCGGAAGGCCTGGAGGGCCTCGCGGGGGTCCATGTGCTGGTATTTCATGAACCAGCGCGGCTCGTACGCCCCGATCGGCAGGAGCGCCACGTCGATCGGCTTCGAGAGGGGGTCGAACCTCCGCCCGATCTCCGCGAAACCCGGGAACGCGCCCGAATCGCCCCCGAAGTAGTACCGCCGGACCCCGTTGTCGAGCATCCACGAGCACCAGAGCGTCGAATGCCGGGGCATGCCGATCCGGTTGGACCAGTGCTGGGCCGGCAGGCAGGTGAGCGTCCACCGTCCATGCCGGACGCTCTGCCACCAGTCGAGCTCCGTGACCTCGACGTTCTCGGCGGGTCCATGGGACCGCATCCACGCCCCGAGCCCGAGCGGGACGAACCAGGGGATGGACCGCGGGAGATGCCGGACCGTCCAGGAATCCAGATGGTCATAGTGATTGTGGGAGAGGACGGCGAAGGCAGTCTCGGGGATCGAGGCCAGGGGGATGCCCGGAGGGCTCAGCCGACGCGGCACCAGCGCGCGGGCTCCCCAGTGCGGATCGGTCAGGAAGACATCCCCCTCGTCCTGAACCGCGAACGTGGAATGCCCGACCCAGGTGACCGAAGCCGGCTGGCCCCCTTCCTTTAGATAGGCGCCGTCGTTCGCCACCACCGGGATGCGCAGCGGAGACTTCCGGTCGTACGGCCCCCGGCCCCGAAGCTTCCACTTCAAGACGTCGAGAAGCCGGGTGTCGAACCGGCCCCACGGGCTGAAGAAACGGCCGTCGGCGAAGTGGGGGGCGTAGAGAGGGGAGTCGGGCGTATCGCTCATCATTCCTTCTTGTTGTTCCTTGCGCGGAACACCAGCCGTCTCTGCGGCTCGCGGCGTATCCGCCAACAGCAACTCCTATAGCGTTGGCTTCGCTGGGAGGGTGTAAAGGCCAGCATCGCGGCGTGGAGTCCTCACCCCCTGGCCCCCTTCCATGAGAAGGCCACGTTGAGTCAAGTCTCCGGAGGGCCGCGGAGCGGCCCTCTCCTGGTTCATTGCGGGAGGGGGCATGAGACGAGCTGAAGACTGCCGCGCTTCCATTCGCAC